>NZ_AUML01000033.1 GCF_000430665.1 Aquimarina muelleri DSM 19832
AACCATATGGGTGAAATTTAAAATATAACCTAAAGCTAGTAATAATCAATAGGAATAGCAATAATTTAAACCCTATTGCATAATTCAGGTTTAACCATAGCGATGCTATGCTAAAATGAAGAAAACGAATGTATTTATGGCATCTTCAAGCTTCATTACGAAGTTCTACTGCATAAAGCGGGTTAAATGGTATAAATCTGTATGCGGATTATTAAAAACAACCCTAAAAGGTTGTTTTTTTGTTTAAAAAAGTAGCTTTTGAGGAGTATAAACCTATAAATATAGAAAAATATATAAAATACTGTTTTGAGTATATTAGTAGCTTACTGCACCTTAAACCGTATTAGTTATTAGGGACGGAAACGATAGAGTCTTTTATGGTTTTTATACTATCAATTACTATAGAATCCATCTCTACATTTTTTATAGATAGTAAAGAATCTTTAATTTTTAATTGCTGTATATAAGTAGTGTCATTTTTATAAAAGGCATACGCTTCTTGTGCAGGAAGGTCACTAAGTGCAGGACAAGGAAAATATGGGATATCGTATTCAAAATTAGACAGTATTGGTTTTTTCCAACTACTTAAACTTTTAAAAACAGAAGCAACAATGGGCATTGCGGTATTTGCACCCGATCCCATATACGTATTTGCAAAATGAACTCTCTTATCTTGTGTCCCCACCCATGCGGCAACTACAATTTCTGGAGAACACCCAATAAACCAGCCATCTCCATTGTTTTGAGTGGTTCCTGTTTTACCAATAATAGTAAAAGGGATTTCATAATTTTTAAATCCAGCTCCTGTACCTTCTGTTAAGACTCCTTCCATCATTTTTTGAAGTTTTGTTACGTTTTGTTTAGAGGCAACTCTTCCTTTATAGGTAGATTTTGCCTCATACAAGATGGTTCCATCATGATTTTCAATTTTTTCTATCGTATATGGGGTAACAGCAGTCCCACCATTAGATATACTAGCATAGGCAGTAGCCATTTCTATAAGGCTTATATCTGCGGTTCCCAATACTATCGAAGGAACTTGTGGGATATCTGAAATAATCCCCATTTTTCTTGCCAGATTTATCACTTTATTCATTCCTGTTTTAAGTTGTACGCTAACAGATACGGTATTTACAGAATGTGCTAAGGCTCCTTGTAGGCTATAACTTCCTCCATATGTATTATTCGCATTTTTAGGTTTCCAGTTTTCAAATTCAGTATACGTTCTTAAAAAATTATCATAATAATCACAGGGGTCTGATCCATTTTCGAGAGCAGCCAGATAGGTAATAGGTTTAAAAGTAGACCCTACCTGTTTTCGGCTTTGTGTATTATCGGTTTGAGAAAAACCATAGTCAATACCACCAAGATATCCCATAATCTTGCCATTGTGGCTATTCATAACAATTATACCTGTATGTAATCTGGTAATTGCATTTACTATTGAATCTTGTAAAGATTGAGATGTCAAAATATACCCTTTATCTATTTCCCAGTATTTTCTTGGTTTTTTTTGATGAATAAACTGCGCAATTTCTTGTTTAGTTTTTCCTTGTTTTAGGAGTGTTTTTACTTGTCTGTGGCTTTCTACTAATTTTTTAACAAGAGAGTCTTTACCACCTGTTGTAGTTACACTATTCCAGTTTTTATCCATCATATCCTGTAATCTTTCTATTTGCCGGATCATTGCTTTTTCTATATATTTTTGAACATACGGATTTATAGAGGTATATACGTTTAACCCATCTTTATCCAGATCATAAATATATCTACCTTTTGCAGGATTGGCAATTGCCCATTTGTCAAATTCTGCTTTTACATATTCTTTGTAATAAGAAGTTAAAGAAGAAGTTTTTTCAGGAGGTTGATATTTTAGAACCAAAGGGTTTTTTGCAGTTTCATAATCTGTTTTAGTAATATAATTATATTTTAGCATTTGTTGCATAACCGTATTACGACGTTGTTCTGCACGATTTTTGTTTTTTCTTGGGTTGTAGTAGGTGGGGGCTTTTAAAAGACCTATTAAAGTAGCACTTTCTGCCAAGGTTAGTTCTTTAGGGGTTTTACTAAAAAAACGCATGGCAGCTTTTTCTATTCCGTAGATATTTTCACCAAAAGAAACCGTATTAAAATATAATAAGATAAGATCTTCTTTGCTGTAAATATTTTCTAATCTGTTAGCAATTATAACCTCTCGCATTTTGTTAATAGGGGTAGAGAGTATATATTGTTTTTTTCTTCCGAATAGATTTTTTGCAATCTGTTGTGTTATAGTACTACCGCCACCAGTACTTTTTTGTAATAAAATAGATTTAATTATTACCCTTGCATAACTTTTGTAATCTATCCCGTGGTGCGAATAAAACCGTACATCTTCTGTAGATGTTAGTGCATTTATTAAGTAGGGATTTAGTTGTGTACTATCTATATTAGACCTGTTTTGTAAAAAATAATTACCAATGGCTTTTCCATCGCTTCCGTAGATAGTTGAGGTTAACGGGTTTTTTAGATTTTTAAGTTCATTTTCCTTTGGGATACGGCCAAAAGCACCAAAATAAGTTATTACGAATAATAATATAACAAAAGAAACTACCAGAGCAGATGCATAACCTAAGGATTTAAAAGGATGCTTTTTCAGGAATGACCAAATTTGTAAAGCTTTTGGTTTTATTTTTGCTATAATGGATTTATAATTCATTCTTTACTAGTGTTTTTAGTCATTATATTATTGTATGCTTTTTTAGCAAAATCTTCGATCTTTTTATCTTCATTTTGCATAAAAGGAGTAATTAAAGGCAAATATTTATGTTCTCCTTTTTGTTCGATAAGATATAATACCGCAAGTTTTAATCTAAGGTCTTTTCCTTTTAAGATAGTTTCAAAGCATTGATATTCGGTAAACTTGTTTTTACTTATCATTTCAATTACTTCTTCAGAGGAGGTATCCAGAATGGTAGCTTCGATTATAGGTATTAATGTGTTTTTTAAATTTTGATTTAGCAGGATATCTAAAAACTCTATAGCATTGGTTCTTTTTTCTTGCTCTTCACTTAAAATACCTTTGTATGCTATTTGTACATCTTTAGGAGTATATTGTAGCTCTAAAAGTTTAAATATTCGTTCTAATCCTGCATCTAATCTACGCTCTAGAAGCTCCATCAAACTTTCTCTGGCATCCATTTCTGCATCAAAAAATTGTTTTTTAAATTTTTTGCGTTTCATGTACTGTATAATTATCTGAGTATGCATTGCATAAAGGGTATAATTGTATAGTTTACATTCTTCCAAAATTAAGGTAGCTATTTTGTTTTTATCAAAATAGAGATCAGAAGTTTCTACTTTTAAGGCAGATAAAGCTCTTACACATTCTAAGCGAATGGTTAAATCTTCTACAGTTTTAAAAATATCAAGAAGTGCATTAACCGATTCCTGATTTTTAAATACAGAGATTACCTGTGGAATAAATCTTCGTATAGACAAAGAGTGTTGATTATGTAGTGCTTTATGATGTAAAACTTCTACCATTGCTTTATCATAGTGCAATAATGCAAGTTTTACATCCTCCCGATACGATTTATCCTCTAGCAATTCTAGCAGATTATCCACAAAAACAGGGCTCATTGTGTTGCCTGCAGCTAAAATGGCATTCTTTTTTACTACAAAGTAAGGGGATGTTAACCCATCTAAGATGTAAGAGTATCCTTCTTTAAAATCTGCATGACCTATAACCTTAATAAGTTCTATTTCTTCTTTTTCTTTAATTTCATCATCTTGCAGGCTTTTAATTTTAGATATTTTATCTTTAATATGTGTAGAAAATTCATACTTATACTGTAAAGACGGATTGTCTCTGGTTTCTTTTGCCAAGGATAGTAATGCTGCTCTGGAAATATATTCGTTAGGATGATTTAGGTAGGTATCAAACACAATAGATTCGTTAAGATCTGCATGAAGCAGTATATATTCTAAGGCTGCTAATACGACTTCATCATTTTCAATTTTAAGCATATCTTGTATTTCAAGAATAATACTATTATCATTATTAAGGTAATACAGATTTCGCAATGCTTCCGCTTTTACGCTATTAGATGGATGACTTAGTAGTTTTCTAACCGTTTCAGCAAAACGTTTGTCGTTAAGCTCTTTGGTTTTGCCCAACATAAATAGTATTTCTTTTTCAGTACCATTTTCAAATACATTTTTCATTCCCTTTAGGAAAGAATCCTTCGTTGCTTTTTTAATTCTTTTTTGAGATATGGGAAGTAGGTTCTCCAGATTTTTTCTAAAAGACAGAAAATATTCTTTTCGTACTTTAAAAACAAAGTATACCCATACCAGAGTTAATAAAAGGATAAGTAACATAATATAGTGTTCGGGCACATCAAGACCTTTGATAAGAAAAATAAGGATACAACCAGCAATTCCTGTTGCTATACTATCTACTACTACATCGATAAAGGATTTAGTTTTCTTTTTTAGAGTATATGGTAAAGGAAGTGCCAGTAGCTCCATCGCAGATTTATTTACAGATTGTTTTAAGCTACCATCTGTGGCTTTTAATAAAATAACTACCCATAGCTCGGGAAAAACTAAAAATAACAGGGCTCCTAACAGGACAAATAATGGTAAAAGAAGTAATGAAAAACCAACTCCCCAAACGCCAACTATTTTTCGAGTCAAGAAAAGTTGTATTAGCAATGAAATTAAGTTAAAAGTAGATAACCAGAATCCAAAAAATGAAGTTAATTCTTCGCTATCTGTTATCTTTTTAGAAGCGATATCACTAAATTGAAAATCTACTAATCTCGCGGTTATTACTCCAATCCCTATAATTATAGAAAGATACGATAGGTGTTTTGAGCTTCGTATTAATTTAAAGGAGCGTTCTTGGGATGGCGCTATTCTTTTTTTCTGTTTAAAAGTATTTAATCTTTCTACTTTTTCTTTCCATAAAATAGATAGAATAGGAAAACAGCAAACTAAAAAAAGTGCCGCTATAAATATTAGATTAGCATTACCTATGTATGGAGCTAATATAGTAGTAAGATATCCTCCAAAAATACCTCCTGTAATTGCTCCTGCTCCTATAAAACCGAATAACCGTTTAGCTTCTCTAACATTAAAAACTAAATTAGCAAGTACCCAAAACTGAGACGTAATAAGTACAGCATATATAGCTACACCAGCATAAAAAACATATAAGACCCAACCTTTTATTAATTGAAAATGCAAAAGTAATCCTAAAAGAATTAAAGAGATAATAGAAAAGGTAAGTGTAAATTTAATAATACGTTTTAATGAAAACCGTTCTGTAGCTTTAGAATAAAAAAAAGAAGTTATTATAGCACTAATTGCAATTAATAAATATCCTACAGGTAAACTGTCAGCTCCCAAATCTGAAATAAAGAGAGAGTTAATAGTTGGTTTTATTACTAATAAGGTTGCAATAACCAAAAAGATATAGCCTTGCATAAGCAGGGCAGTTTTAATTTCTTCGTTTTTAATATCAAAAATCTTTTTGAAAGTGTTTTTTATCATTTTGCTAAAGCCTTATTTTAGGTAGTGTTATAAAAGGATTCTTAAAAATATAGGATAGTCTCAAATACTTATTTATTTTCTTTTAGTACTACTCGTTTAATACTTTTTCTATAGGAATTACCAGGTTTCTTATAATCTGCTCTCCATTCTTATCATTTACAAGAGCAACTAGAATATACCTTCTGGAAGGAGAACCCCATACCAAAATAGAATCCGAATGGTAGGTACTCCAGGAACCTGATTTTCTAAATAACCGAACGCCAGGAGCAATTTTATCTAGTGTACTAACAAATTTATGATGTAATGAAGGGTCTGTCATAATTTCCAGCATTTGTGCGGATCGTTTTTTGTTAACTAATTTACCTTGAAAAAGCATATAATAAAACCTGCAAACCTGAGTAACTGTAGCAGCATGACTTAGGTTTTTTAAAGGTTCTCTATTAGTAGCACCTCCTGCGGCATACCTTTTGCCCACCCAAAGCCCACCACCAGATTCTTTATCATATAAATTATAGCGATCACTGGTTAATACAGCTTCAATTTTATCATAACCAATTCTGTCGATCATACGAGTTGTTGCTTGATTATTAGATCTACTAATCATCATTAGCATATCATGCTTTATAGTGGGCGTTTCTTTAAGTTCGCCTTTATCGATAGCATCTATAGAAGCCAATAAAACTGCAATTTTTGGAAGACTGGCAGCATACATCATTTCATTACCATTAACTCTAGCAAATCTAATATGCTTTATATCTTTTAGATCTACAATGCCAACAGCCATCTTTTTTTGAAAAATTAAAGATTTCCATTGTTTATTATTGTTCAAAGTTTGTTCTAATTTTTGCTGTAAATTAGGATCTAATAACTCCCTTAATGATATGGTGGAATCTATAGGGACGCTAACAGGGAGCTCCTGTGCAGTCAAAGCATAACCATAACCAACAAGAAATAATAACATTGTTTTAAAAAGTAGAGTTCTCATTTTTAGGTTTTTAGTAATTGAATAGCAAATGCTACTAGTATGCTAACGATAAGCCCTATATTAACTTTTGCTAGATCTTTAAATATTATTTTATAGGTATGCTTTAGTTTTTCTCTTTGAAGCAAGTAACTGATAGCAATCTCTCTACCTGCTAAAATGCCAATAAACGCCCATGTTGTACTCATTGGAATAGGACTTATGTTTCCTAATATATATAGCAAAATACCATAACATAAATCTATTATTGTTGCAGAACGGATGTTTTCGATATTAGACTTTTGATTTACAATTTGTTGTATTTTTCCACCACGACTTTTAAATATATATATGGTGATAATCAAAATAATCCCTAACGAGAGTAATAATTCATATAACTGAAGGCGTCTAGGTAAAAATACATATATATTAGCAAAATCCTGAATTAACCATTGAGACCATAAGAAACCTGTTGAAAACCATTGTGCCAACAACCAATATTTTTTTTGCTTCTTAATTTTCATCAACCTTAAAGCAACATTAGACTCAAATATTTTAGAAATAGCTAAATAGATTAGCAAGGAAATTATAAAAGCAAGAGCATATCCTAAAACAGATTTCAGGATCATTTTTTCTATAATTTGGCTTGTAGAAAAAACACTAAGTATCATAAAGGTAGTACTTACAGGGATTCCAAATCTGGTAATAACTAATAGAGATATTGGTGCTAATAAATACCACCATTGTAGTTCGTTAGGTAAAGGGATTTTATCTAACCTGCCATAAGATACATCTCCATTATGACTGTACCATCCATAAAATAAAGTTATAGTAAGAATACTTCCTGCAAATAACCAAAGTAAAGCCCAGTGTTTTTTCTTATTAGAAGCCAAAAAGGTTCCTAAAGTTTGAATAACATCATTGGCTATAACTGCGTATGCTGTTATAATAAAACCTACATAAAAAATAATATACTGCATCTATTTTTTTATTTATTAGATATTCTGACACATATTGCTTAAAAAGTCACTGGTTTTAAGAAAATAATTACGGTAAATATGGGAGAAGTATGATCGTTAGTAGAAAGTGTTATTATTATAAAGATAAATAATGGTAGGAAATATTATTTTAGAGGAATTAATCAAAAAAATATATAGAAGGAAGTTTATAGCAAAAGGTTTAAGTGAAATTTAAAATAGTACTATTTATATATAGTTTTGTCCTGTTTCAGTACTAATTTACTTGCGTATTATTGCGAGAAATAAAAAAGCACTAAAATGATGTTAGTAGTACAAACAATTTTAATAGGTATAGGAGCTACATTTTTTATGGATATATATTCTTTAATTCTAAGATTTTTAGGGATAAAATCACTTGATTATAGATTTGTTGGCCGTTGGATAGGTCACTTTAAAAAAAGGAAATTTTTCCACAATAAGATAATGGAAACAGCACCTGTTAATTATGAAAAAATTATAAGTTGGTTAGCTCACTATATTATTGGAATCATATTTTCTTTTTTATTAGTTTTTGTTTACGGAGAAACATGGCTGGATAATCCAACCGTTATCCCGGCATTAATTATTGGTATAATTACTATTGTAGCTCCTTTTTTTCTTATGCAACCTGCATTTGGTTTTGGGATTGCTGGTTCAAATTTACCAGATCCCAATAAAGCCAGACTTATGAGTCTTATAACACATAGTGTTTTTGGAAGTGGTTTATACCTGAGCGCTGTAGTATTAAATCAAATAACAAAAAATATTTAAATAACTGACTTTAATCTATATTGTACATTGTGGAGTTTAATTCTACGAAGCTTGTCTTGAGAACAAAATATATGTTCAGAAGTATACCTCGTGAACTTTATCCGAGGTTATTGATCTCACTAATTCTTTTAAACAAATCTAAAGGAATGACTTTCATATTAACTTCTCGACTGTGCTTTTTGATATAGAGAAATATTGTACTTCAATAAGCTTATTAGAGTTATCAAGAATTGGTTTTTAGTACTGAAAACCCGGTTTTTGACATAAAATTAGTAACAGAATTTCATTATAGCTAATACTTTTCAGAAATATCAAAATCAAGTTGGTAAGATAACTTATATAACAAAAATATAGAAGTGATTTAAAAAAACAAGAACAAGTGGTTAGGATACAATTCTCAGATCTATTTTTACCACTGTCAGTTTGATATTCAAATTAAATTATAGATTTGTATAAAAAATTAGATGAGTTAGGAGTATCTTTTACCTACTCGATATTTGCAGTTGTATGATATAATAAACAGTATACCTAATCAAAAAGAAAACGGAATAAAATAAATGGATTATAATTTAAACCAAATTAAAACAGATGTTTACGATAAATGTGGGTTTGAAATTTTGGATTTTGAAATCGAACTTGAAAGTAAGGAGTATTGTGCTTGTCGGTTCAAATTAAATGAATTACATATCATAAGCAGAAATGCCAAAATCACACCTAAAAAAAGCGGACAATTTGTAACATTCTGGAAACGAAATGGTAACGGTTTGATTGAACCTTTTGAAGAGATTGACCAAATTGATTTTTATACTATAAATGTTCGTGCTGACAACGAGTTTGGACAATTTGTTTTTCCAAAATCTATACTGATTAAAAAAGGAATAATTTCAACGGAAAAAAAAGAAGGAAAAAGAGGTTTTCGAGTGTATCCAAATTGGGATATAGCTCAAAATAAGCAAGCAGAACAAACGCAAAAATGGCAACTGAATTATTTTTATAAAATCAATGATTCAACAGATTTTAATAAAATAATGAAATTGTATGAAATTGAATAATATATATTACAGAAACAAATATTAATAGAAAACATGGCTATTTTGGTATAAGGAAATCAAACAAAATATTTAATAAAAACAAGTATATAGTTTTAGACTTTGAAAAAATATAAGATAGATAAGAGTACATAACTAAAATGACAATTATTATAAAAAGAATGTACAATAAAGCTATTTGGAAATACTTTTGGGATATTAATGTGTTTAATATTCCATTTTCTTTGATTATTGGTTTAATATCAGGCCTTTTATGGAGTATAATTATATTTTCTTCACTTGGAATTGTAATAGGTTATTTGGGTTATAAAACTTTCAAGAATAATCAATATTACGTATATTATAACCTTGGTTTAACAAAAACTAGTCTTTTAAAAAAAGTATGGTTATTAAATATGATTATTTCTTTTTTACTATTTCTAATTTATATTATAATTAGATAAATGGACGTATTAGAAATAACTAATCTGAACAAATCTTACGGAAAAAAAATCCTTTTGAAAAATATTAACCTTCAATGTAAAGTTGGGGAGATTATAGGGGCTTTTGGTAGGAATGGAACAGGGAAATCAACGTTATTAAAGCTAATCTTTGGAACAGTAAAAGCAGATTCAATTCATATAAAAATAAATTCAAAGACTATTTTTCCAAATGATATAATTTCTTCAAAAAAGATAGCATATTTGCCACAAGATACATTTCTGCCAAAAGAACAGAAAGTAAGAGAAATAATTCCTTTATTTTTTCCAAACGGAGAAGACCAAGACAAAATTTTCTATTCTCCACAAGTATCCAGTTTTGAAAAAACAAAAGTTGGGAAATTATCTTTAGGACAATTACGTTATCTGGAGTTATTAATTATAGGGAATTTAAGTCATACTTTTTTAATGTTAGATGAACCGTTTTCAATGATTGAACCAATTTATAAAGATGTAATCAAAGATTTGTTATTAAAATTAAAAAAATCAAAAGGTATAATCTTAACAGATCATTATTATAATGATGTTTTCGAAATAACTAATAAAAATTTTATTATAAGAGATGCTAAAAAAATTGAAATAGTAGATAAAGCGGATTTAATTAAATATGAATATTTAAAATCAAATCAATAAATACAGTTGTACATTATTAGAATGTCTACTTTGGATTACCTACTAAATTTGTTTCATTTTTTTAAGTCACTCCTTTATATTTGTTATTGGTTACTTCCATTTTTATTTCTAAAGGAGCTAGACTTCTTAGGTGAAATGTGTTCTTTTGGGTTTTAATTTTTATGTATAGAAATATTTTTTATAAGGCTGTTTGGTTAATATTTAATTTCTCATTGAGGAGGAAACTCACGAGGTTATTGATTAAATAAACAGCCTTTGCATTTTTGGTATATAAAACCAGAGATTTTGTAGTTTTAAAGATCAATTTTACCTAACCCTGGGTTGTTTGTAGGATACAATATTCCTTTTTCGAGTTTAAATAAATTTTTGAAAGGATCATTTATCATGTCTAAATGACCATCTAAGTCTGCATACTTAATATTGGGTTTGGATAAAGCAAAATGTAGACCTGCAGATATACCTAGTCTACATTCATCAATACACCCTACCATTACATCTATGTTTGCAGATTTGGCTACTGAATTTATGTGCATTCCTTCTACAATACCTCCAACCTTCATTATTTTTATATTAACCATGTCTACAAAATTATTTTGTGCCAAGCGAAAAACATCTTGTAAACTTTTAATTCCTTCGTCAGCCATTACTGGAATCCCTACTTTTTGACTAACTAAGCCTAGTTTTTCGCCATTTCCTACTTTGGTAGGTTGTTCAAAAATTTCAATACCTATATCTTTTGTAGCCGTAAAAAATGCTATTGCGTCTTCTACAGAATATCCTTGGTTGCCATCAAATCGTAATTGTATATTTGGGAATTTTTCACGTAGGTATACCATTTTCTCGATATCTTTTTCGAGAGAAAGACCTCCTTTAATTTTTAAAACAAAAAAGCCTTGTGCAACATATTCGGAAGCTATTTTTAACGTTTCATCCAATGGTAGTATTCCAATAGTAATACTGGTAGCAATACTATTTCGATATCCTCCTAAAAATTGATATAAAGGGACTTCCATTTTTTTAGAAACGATATCCAAAAGTGCCATATCAACCATTGCCAGGGCAGAGGATTTAACCGAAAGAAGCGTTTTAAGGCCTTCTAATGTTTCAGATAACATAAAGGGATTTCTTCCTAATAAAAAAGGAATGATACTAGTTTTTATATTTTGTTCTACTTCATCTGGGGTTTCTCTTGTTACAGTAGGCTCCGGAGCGGCACAACCATATCCTACAAGTCCTTTGTCTGTTTCTATTTTTAAGATAAAATTAGTAGCGCCAGATATTGTTTCGTATGCAATAGTATACGGTGAGGAAAGAGAAAGTTCTAAACGTTCGTAGGATACTTTAGTTATTTTCATGATTTTTTAGATATTATACCATTTATCATTTGAATTTACCGGAATAAAATGTTCTTTTTATATCTCAATTTCAGAATAAATATAAACCGTAGCCTAGCTATGCTTGATACCAGATCGAGTCTGGAACAAGTTTTTCTTCTTCATTGAAACAAAAAAATATTTATTTTCCAGTAAATTCAAACAAAAACTGGTATTATTTATGTTTTGAGTGTTTTTAAAAACTTTTTCTAATATCGTTTTTGATACAAATCTTCTAAAGGAGTGTTTTTAATAGACTCAACAAAACGCACCATGTTTTGAATCATTATCTTCCACATTTTCTCTCCTTTTTCTGCAGTTGCTTTGGTCGCATCTCCCATTATTCCACTTTCTGAAATTTTACTGGTACGTACATACCAGCTTACACTACGATCATCATCAAAATCCAAAAAAGTACTGCCAAACTGTAATGTTTCATTTTCAGCTTTGTCCATTTGTACTATATCTGGTCTAACAGCAAGTGTTGTACTAGTTTCAATCTCTCCAGCATGTGCATCATTTGGGGTGTCGATAAGACTAAGTAAATCTACATCGCTTGTTTCTCCAGTGTCGACACAGACAAAAATTTTTGCATCTCGATTAATCATTTGTGCAGCATAGCTAAGGGTAGGGGCATTATCTCCATGACCATTAAGAATAATGATTTTTTTGATCCCATTTCTAGCAAGGTTCATCCCTAAATCATATACAAATTTTGATAAAGCCTCGTTAGTAACACTTAATGTTCCTTTAAAATCTTCATGATGATACGAAACACCAAAAGGAATAGGAGGGAGTACCAAAGGTTTTGGGTCTGGGCATGCCTCAGCGACTTTATAAGCCATATATTTTGCATCAAAATAATCGATATCTACAGGTAAATGAGGACCATGTTGCTCAATAGCACCGCATGGTAAAATAACGGTATCCATTGTTTTTAAATATTCTTCTAGCTCTGGCCAAGTTTTAAGCTCCCATAGGAAACTTGGTTTTTTATGTTGTTCTTTCATGTGTTTATATAATTGTTTTAGAGGTCACATGGAACTCGCCAATAATCATTTTCTGTGTGTATCAAAAATTTTGTTATGGCTTTGTTTCATTTTCTTTGTTTAGGAAATAAGAGGTTTCTAATTCCTTTTTTTCTATGGTAAATGTATGCCATTTTCGTTCTCGTAATTGCACTATACCATCACTATATTTTATGAAAATATCTAGCAATGGTTTACGTATATGATTTGGAAGATCCGAAAGCATACTTCGTTCATTATCAAAGCGTAGTTTTACAATTTCATTGTGTTCTTTTGCTAATTTAATGGTATGCTCATTCTTTTCTATAAGAGACTTGCTTACTAATAAATGATATAGATGTGCAGCATCGCTTCCTATTTGTTTTACGCTGCGTTTAGCAAGAGCTTCTAGTCCTTTAGTTATTTGAGTATCATTGTACCCACAACGTTTTGGATCTTCTTCAAGGGCTTTAAGCATACCAACTATTCTCCTGCATTTTTCGCAATTACCACAAGGTAGCATTCTACCATCTTTTTCATGAGCAGCATGACAGGATACTTGCAGTTTTTGTAAATCGGGATATCGTTTTACTAGTATTTTTAAAATTAGTAATTCAGACAGACTTCTTAAAAGCGAATATTGGTATATATCCCATCCTTTTTTTTGATAGTACCGTGTTAAAGCATTATCAAAATATTTACTCTGATCATACAAAGCATTATAATGAGAGATACCACTGTGATTACCTTTTACGGTAGTGTCATATTCGTTACCAATCAAAATATTACCAATACCACGTTTGCGAGCTACAGGAAGTACTCCAAATAAAAATACTGGTACTGTCCAAAGTCTAATTGGATAGATATCGGCACGTATATTCTGAAAATTTTCTTTAATGAATGGCATTTGTTTTACCATCCAATTAAATATACGGTCACTATTACACCACGGTTTAACTGTATTTGGCTCGTTTTCACGGAAATAGTTATGCGCATTTACTGCTGTAAACCAATGTCTTCCTGATTCGTTTATAAAAACAGGATGTGCTTCTCCTATCTCTTTAATTATCCCGTAGGTTAACAAACTATCTTTACCACCACTACTTAAAATAGCGTATTCATTTTTATTGGTAATGCAAGAAGTTTTTTCAACTTTTATGTCCTTAAATTGAGTGTTAATAAATACTAGGTTAGCTGCTGTATACTTGGATAGTTTTTCTGGCTGAATAGAGTCAAATGGAGGTTTTAGGAATTCATTTTTTGCAAAGAATTTATTTACCAGGATTTCTCTGGATGTATTTTCTATCATGTCTTTTAAAAAACGTTTGTCTACCTCTTCAAAAAGACCATCAAATTCGATAGTTTCAAAAAATAACCCATAGTTAAGGGCTACTTGCGAAAGCATCATACTGGCAAGGTTAACATCCTGAGCGTTTTTTTTACTAAAATATACTTGATTATAGGTATAAATAAGATCATTGCTAACATGGGTTCCATCTTTTTTTTGAATAGAATATGTGGCTTTTACTCGTTTTGGTTCTATAATAATTTGATGTACTTTTAGTAAAGGAAATACTATCAGGGATTTAATATTACTCATCGTATTTCATCTATTAATATATCTATTAAATCGTTAGCTCCATGTGCTAAAACATCAAATGCAGGTAAACCAGTATCTCTTGTAATCTCTTTACATGCTGGTATAATTTCTTCTGGTAACATTCCTTCGTGATTTACTGTAATAGCTATTACTTCTTTACCAGAAATAACTTCGATTGCATTAATTTGTTCTTTAATGGAGTGTAGTTTGTACCCAGGAAAGCCATCATATTCTACCCGTTTAGGAGCGTGTTGTAAAATAACATAATCGGGTCTTCCTGCAGCCAGAATCTCAAAACCACCAGGATATGCAGGATTCATTAAACTACCTTGTCCTTCTATAACAATAACATCTGGTTTTTCGTTAGTATAAGCACTAACAACGGCATGTTCAATTTCTCCAGAAACAAAATCATTAATGCAGCTATCCATAACCATGCTATATTTAGCTCCTTGCATCCAAGCTGTTTGTCCTGTTCCAATCATTTCTGCTTTATGACCTCTTTTTATTAATTCATGAACTATCAACCATGCTGTTGTACGTTTTCCTATTGCAGAATCTGTTCCTAAAACAGCTAATTTTAGACAATTAACTTTTTCAATTTCTCCAGAAAAAAAGTGTAGTTCATCTCTATTAGGTGTTTTTCGAACATCTCTAATACGACAATTGTTTTGCGCAGCAAGGTTAACCAAAGCTTTGTCATTGGATAAAAAATCATGTAACCCACTATCCAGATTCCAACCCATTTCGAGAGCTTTTTTTAAAGTGCCTTTTGCTTGTTCTGGAAGTCTTCCTCCGTCTGGAGCGAGCCCGATAACTAAAGATTTAGGAATCATACCTGTATCTGTTAATTCTTTTATGGCAGATTCCATATTTTTAAATATAGGAATACCATTTTTTTTGCCATCTAATACTTTTCCTGCATCTTTTCCGGCGTAATTGCTATCAATCACACCTACTATATGGTATCTTTCTGTAAATCTTGTAAGCCCATGGGCTGTTTTTCCGTTAGGGGTATTAAATGCACCCTCGCAGTAGATTAAAGCTTTTCCGTCTATTGATTTTTTCATTTTTTATGTTTTTAATGTTTTGCTGTTAGAACTGCAACAAATCGATCAGGTTCTAAATTTATTTTTTCATCTAATTCTAGTAAAGCAATAAGTCCAGATGTGGAAGCTGGCAGAATACGAAGTCCTTCCTTTTTTAACAAAAAAGAACTCATTTCTTTCATTTTTTTATCACTAATATTATAAGCGTCTCCATTTGAATTTTGAATTGCGTAGAGAGCTTCTTCTCCATCAAAACTATGCCAGTTAATTAATGGCTCGTTATATTTGGTTTCTTTTATAGCTTCTGGATTTAAATCTTTGCAATAATCTAATCCTTGTTTGTGGGATTGAATTATCGGATTTTTTTTGGTAGAAGATGCAGCTATCATTTTAGGAATTCTCGATGTTTTTCCACGTTTATATAGACTTACGAACCCTCTGTAAATACCAGCAAATAATGTTCCGTTAGAAACTGGAGCAGCACAATATTTGGGAGCGTCTCCAAGTTCTTCGACAATTTCATAAGCTATTTGTGAATACGCACTTATCTGTAAAGGTGTATTTGCTCCTCCTGGATTGGCGTCATACCAATTATTTTGTTCGGCTAGGATGCTACTGTGTTTTACAACATCTTCATAGCTTCCTTGCAGGCGTATTATTTCTGCATTAAGTACTTCCATTTCTTTTATACGTTCGGTATGAAAAGATTCGGGGATATATATTTTACAATGTATACCAGCTAAGTTTGCAGCTAGTGCTACAGCAACACCATAATTACCACAAGTAGCCAAAGAAACTACGTCATATTCTCTTCTGATAGCATCATATACCTGAGCAAAAGCAATTCGATCTTTTTGTGTGCCAGTTGGATTATCTCCTTCATATTTAATATATAATTGCCGTATATCAAATTCACGTTCTAATGTTTTTGCGCGGTTAAGACTGGTGTCACCAACTTCAAGGTTTATAATGTCTTCATAACTTTCTAGTCTGTCGACTAATGATTTACTTTTATCTTTTACAAATTCGCTTAGTTTTCTCGTTTCTGAGGAAACTTTATTTTCAGCTGTTTTTACGCCATCTCTTAATATCATCCTTTTGGTATTTAATACTTCAGGTTTATTGTTTTGAAATTATACTTTTTGGACACTTAATATTAAGAAAGTCACTTTTTTTTTTACATAGTCATAAAAATAATTTAAGAGGGGGAATAGAAGTATGTTTAGTGAAATTATTATATCTATAAGATGTTGATGTATTTATTTTTTATGGTCTATCTTTTTATCTCAAAAAAGATAAAAATTAAGAAGGAAGTTTAATAAAAGAAATTCTCTCCATTTTTTCCTTATTTATGGAGAGAGTTAAATATATTGATATAATCAAATGTTATATTTAGTTAATAATTATTCAATAGTACTAGAGTCTTCTACTATAGGAGCTTTCCATTTAACAGTTCCTATTTTTCGTTCATTAGTCATTTTTATAGCGTTTGAAGCTCTTCTTTTATCATAAATCATAGCTCCTGTCATTATCAGACTTGTACCAATGATAACAAATAAAAGGATTCCTGGTTCAAAAGTAGCTATTTGTGCTTCTTGAGGAATAGCATAAAATAGTAATACTGTTATAAGACCTCTGGGGGCTATAAATAACTGAGGGATTATGTCTTTGCCTTCAAAAATCCGTAATAATATAAAACGAATGATGTATATAGAAATAATAATTAAACTACTGATTCCTGCTACTTTTAGGTCTAATAAAGATGTTATGGTTATAGTGACACCAAAAATTACAAAGAAAAAAGTTCGTACTACAAAAGCAGTTTCTGCTGTTATAGTATGTAATTCATGATAGATATGATGTGCTTTTTCATACTGAAGAAACCTTGAAAGTTTTCCTTTAAAAAACAGTTTCATATTAGCGATAACTAATCCGAAAATAAGAATGATGATAAGGGATGATAAGTGCATTTGTTTACCTAGTGCGTATAGTAGTAAAAGAACAGCTATTAAAAGAAATAATTTAACTTGACTTTTGATACGTTGAAAAATTAAAATAATGGCATAACTGGCTATTAAAGATATAATAATTGTTAATGCTAAGTTTCCTGTAAAACCTATAACACCACTATCCTGAGTAGGGTTTAATTTTCCAGTTAAAAAATAAAATAACATAATACCAAGAATGTCTGAAAAAGTACTTTCATAGATGTGGAATTCTTTTTTGTCTTTATGTAGTCCAGATACACTAGGGATAATTATAGCACTAGATAAAATAGATAAAGGGGTTGCGTATAACCAGGCAGATTGCATAGTCATTTCGGGGATGAAATTGTATAAGATTAGGGCAGCAATCCATGCAGATGCTACTAAGCCTATTAATGCAATAGCCATGGATTTAAGAATAGGTACTAGTTTTTCTTTTTTAAGCTCTAATTCTAGAGCAGCTTCTAATACAATCATAATTAATCCAACAATACCAAGAACTTCTAAAATAGGAAAAAAGTTTAAAGAATCTGCATTAAAATATTTTAGAGCGTATTGTAATATTACTCCTAAAACAATGAGCATTAGGACTGCTGGTATATTTGTTTTTTTTGATATTCCATTAAAAAGGAAGGATAAAATAATGATAACTGATACTTCAATAATTAGATAGTAGGAATTTAAAATTTCCATTTTATAATATATTATAAGTTAAACTTGTTTGTATGTTTTGGTCTTTTAAAAAAACAATTAACTCTTCTGTAGAACTGCCATGTTCTAGAGTGTATTGTAATTTTAATTTTTCAGATTCTTCACTTTGCGTAATTGTTGGCGCATCATTATAACTAAGGATTGGATTGTCAAAAAGTAAATCGAGTACTTGTTCTGCGGTGAGATCAGTTTTTAGATATAAAGTTTTTCTTAGGACACTATCTTTGTCAGATTGGATGGTAAAACCTGTTTTTTCTACATATGAATAATTTAGATAGTGCTCTCCTTCTTCTGTACTAATGGTTACTCCAAAAGGCATTACTTTTTCGATTTCTCCTCGAAAATCTCCTATCTTAACAGAGGCTTCTTCTCTAAATAATGGATTAATTTGAAAAAAGATACCATTGATATAATTCGTAATATATGAATAACCAAAAACTCCTAATATAATTAGTACTATAGTGTGAGTGATATAGTTAATAGATATAAAGCCTAATGCTATAATCAATACAGCAACGGGGTTATAAAATAGAATTACTTTTTTAAGTATTATAATAAAGTTTTTATTTCCAATATTTCTTTTTGCAAATCGATCTAATAGATAAATAATTAATTTTAAAGCCCAATAACAAACTGCTAGTAAAATAAAAAGCGACCATAGCTCGTTCCATGTATTTAATGTTGAAATCATTTTTGTTTTTAGTTAGTTATATCTCTATACTTAAGAGATTCGTAAATGTCATTACTTACTACTGTATTTAGTTGTAGTATACCAGAATTGTTACGTATTAATATTTTGGTATTGATTAAACGTTTTAAAGCAGATTGATAGACTATATATTGTTTTCCGATGAATTTTTTTAGCAAGGTTTCGTGAATGTATTTGTATAAAAAAACATATTTGAGTATTATAATTTCTTCTGAAGTAAAGAAGTCTTTAAACATAAAATCTTTTTCTTGATAAACTACATTATTATTATCTATCACAGTAGTACTATAGGTCCATGCTTGTAATACTTCACCAATATTATAGTTTAACTCTTTACTTAACTTTAGCACCTCTTTCTTTATTTGTTTTGATGGTATTGGTAGTCCATCTGGATAGACTATGGTTTTATGAGCAGCACCATGACGTAGCAAGACGGCATTATGTATCTCTTTAGTACTTGATTTACTTAAATTAATGACGGAAGTAAAAGCATTAGAAAATAATAATCTTTTATCTAGGTGAGCTTGCATTGCTTGAGAAGTAGAGACCATAAGGTAAGCATTATCCGATTCGGATTCCATAAACTGAATAGTAGCTCTTACATTATCTAACAAGGATGATTTTTCGTCTCTCCATAGCTCTATATCATCAATAATGATAAGAGGTTTGATATTATATAAATGGTTTTTTATGTATTGAAGAGCCTCTTTTAAATCATACGAAGTTTTAAATTTTCTTCCTTCTAATGTTATAGTAGTATCTACAGAGAGAAGTATAATACGCTTGCCAAAGTGTTTTTTAGCAATATATTCCATGAAAGTAGATTTCCCACTTAGATGGTTTCCTAATATTAGGGTAGACTGGTTAAAACCTTCTTTCCATAGTGAGACATTGTTACTAAGTGTTTCTTCTGCTTCTAAACGAGGGACTAAAAATAAATCTCCAATAAAATTTTTATTTAAAAATAGAGTATCATAATGAGCATTAGATTCTTTGTACATTCTATGATTTATACATTTTATAGTAGCTTCTAATCGGCTATGATTTTCTGAGTAGTTATATGGTTCATATTTTGAACTAAAATCATTAAAAAAATGTTTTATTTTATTTTTTAAACGAATAAAAGCACCTCCTTTTATAGATGCATATTGTGTAATAGAGGATTGTAATGATACTTCTAAAAACTCCTCTTTGCTATATACTTTTGTAGCAAAAAACTCTGTATTAATTTTATTTTGGATATAAGCTATAGATGCTTTTTGTTCTACAGAGTTTTTTGATAATGTACTTTGTATTTCGTTAAGTGTTTGTAATTGAGATGGTATGGCTTCTAGTGTGTCATTGTTTTTAGCTAGAACTAAACTGCTTTTTAAGTTTAATAGGCTATGGTTTAAAAAAGAAACCATTGTTGTTTTTGTATCCCAAATTTCTATTAAAAAAGGTAAAGATTCATAATCCAACCATTTTTTTACAGATTTATTAAAGTCTATTTTTCTTTTTTGTAATAATCCTTCATTTGTTGCAACAGGTAGATTAATTTCTTTTAGGTTCTTTATTTCAGTTTCTATAGTCTTCGTGTAAGTTTCTTGCTGTAAGTTGCTTATGTCTTTTTTAGAAATTATTTTTTCAATCCAAGAATTAATCTCATTAATCTGATTTATAGATTGTATGTTTTTAATTCTTTCAATAGTTTGTTGTAATATTTCATTAGAGACTTCTATTTCTTTTTTATTATCTACACAGATATGAGTAGTTATATTTTTAATAGTCTTAAAAACCTCTATAACTTTATCAAAATCAATATTAGAGTTTTTAATTTCTATAAGTTGTTTTAATCCTGTAGAGAATTGTTCTTTATATATATACCAAGGGTTTTTTTGGTGTTTGATTTTTAAGGTGGTTTTGGTAATATTTTTTTTTGTTTTTGGACCACTATTTTGAAATTCATTTATAGATACAAGAAGAGAATTAATAGCTTGTTCTAATACGTTTTTTGATTTTTGGAAGTGAGTATAAAGAGTTTCATTAGAGATTATTTCCTCAGATTTTTTGTATTGAGCTATCTGTAGTTGTAAAAAAACATCGCGATGAATTATCACTATATCTTTAAATAATTCTGGAAAAATATAATGTAACAATTCTATTTCATAAATATTTATTGTTTTCTCCTCATTTAATTTTGTTATCTCTTGATCACCTATTGTTATATATTGATTAGTTAAATCAACAAAATCAGATAAAATTACTTGTGTAAGATGGTTTCCAGATTTAGAGTTTTTTAATTGTATGCTATAGTTTTCAATTTGATTAACAAGAATTTTTAAAGAGGTTAATGTAGTTACTTCAAATTTTTCAATTGGATTTATGTTCATTTAAATGTTTTTCAGTTTTGAACTACTTTTTTTGTTTAGATACGTATCATTTTGGATATCGCTTTAATTAAGTGTTTTTTGGAAACGATTTTTAAAACTAATCAAAATAAATAAAAGAGAACATTAAAAAGGCTCTTAGAATAATCTTAAATTATGTTAATATCAATTTGATTTTGGAATAGTACGTATAAATCTGTTCTTTTTCACTTACTCGGTGTAAAAAATAAAACTGTAATTAGGACAATATTAATTTTTTGTCTTGATTGAATAAAAAAAAGAATTTTATTTATACTAAATTCAATTTTTTGTGACGCTTATTTGTTTAGATATGGGTGCATTTGTTGTTGTTCTATTTTGTAAAGAATCTCTTGAATGTGTAGAAAAACCTTTGTTTATTGTGGCAAGTAAAGCAATATTAGATTTCATACAATTTAAATTTAAGTTACTTTTTATGTTTTAGAATTCATGTTTTTTAAGACTTTATGATTTCTTGAAAATTATTGATTTATCGGTAAGTTTTTTGATTATATGCTGTCATTTATTATGATACCATAGTTTTTGGTTTTTAATCCGCATTATGGAGTTTAATTCTCCGAGGTTATTGATTAAGTTTTAGTTTGTTTTTTAATATTCATTTGATTTAATTCGACTTCTAAGATATAATGAATTTCGATTGTATTTAATGTCTCAAGGACTTCTTTAGTCACTTCTGTAATTGTTGTATTGCCTTTTGTTTTTAGTTTTTTTGTGCAAAAGCCTATAAACTAAAAGAGAATAGGAATATATCTATAGTATTATTTTTATATATTTAGACACTTATGTTTTTTTTAAGTCACATTTATTATCTTTTTACTCGTTTATATTATAATATGAAATATTTTTGTACTAAATAGTTCGATATTTATGGTTACTTATAAACAGGAGTTATTACATACTGCTATATTGATTGTTATTGTTTTTTTAGTTCTTATAATTACTAAAAGTGCTATAAGAAAGTTTGGCTTTGTAAGGTCGATTGAAATAAACAGAAGAAAACTAATTTTTTACTTAAGTTATTTGATTATATATATATTTGCAGGATCTGCATTAGCTATTATATGGGGGGTAGATTTAAAGCAATTTACTGTTTTTATCTCTTCTGTATTAGCTGTTTTAGGGGTAGGGTTTTTTGCGCAATGGTCAATTCTATCTAATTTAACTGCAAGTGTAATTTTATTTTTTAGTCACCCATTAAGAATAGGGGATAGGATACGTGTTTTGGATAAAGATTTTGATTGGACAGGAGAGGTTGCAGATATAACTGGTTTTTACCTTTTTATGAAGACAGATGATGGAAAAAACATTACGATTCCTACATCATTGATTATGCAAAAAGGAATAGAGATTTTAGGTAAAATTGATATAGAAGATGTAGATAGTGGAGAAGAGCATGATTGATTTTAATGATAGGGTTTAGTAAGTTTTCTTTTTTATTTTAATCCACATTGTGGACTTTAATTTTCCGAAGCTTGCCTCGAAAACAAAATATATTTTCGGAAGTATACCTAGTGAGCTTGCTCCGAGGTTATTGATTTAAAAAAAACAAGATTCTAAAGAGGTGGCCCATCTTAAAAAATCTTGTTTCTTTTTATAATAGTTTTGGTTATATAGATAGTTAATTAGTTTTTTACTTTTTTAATTTCTACCTGATTTTCTACAACATCTTTAATAGGTAAAATTATTTTACCACTTTTTGTGTTAAGAGTCATGCAAATATTATCTATAGATTCAACACTGCCTTCTATATCTTTTATTTTTACAATATCTCCTATTTCATAATTTTTTCGAGTATAAAAAGTTCTGAGAAGATCGCCAATTACATCTTTAGAGCCCAATCCAAATCCAATAGAAATAGCTAAAAGAAACGCACCTAAAATAACGGTAACATTATTCGTTACTACTGTGGTATCTATACCTGCTTGATTTAAAGCAGTAATGGTTATAATTACTGCTATTATATAAAATACTAAAGTGCTTATGATTTTAGAGCCAGCTAAATCAAAAGACTCATAAAAACCTTGTATTGCTTTTTTTACAAATTTTGCGATATAAATACCTATCATAAATAAAGCGATAGCACTAAATAATTTAGGTAAGTACCTTAATAAATTGCCAATTTCTTCGGACACAATTGTCCAATCCATAATGTCTGAAGCGATGATTAAAAATACTAGAAACATTATCCATTTTACAAATATTACAATTGCATTGGTTATACCGAATTTAATATCGGTTGTTCCAAACAATTTCATTTGGTTTATTTTTGCAGTAAGTTGATCTATTTTTACAAATTTTAATACTCTTTTTAATAGAAATATTATAATTTTAGTAACTATCCATCCT
The DNA here is from genome assembly GCF_000430665.1 of Aquimarina muelleri DSM 19832. Taxonomy (GTDB): domain Bacteria; phylum Bacteroidota; class Bacteroidia; order Flavobacteriales; family Flavobacteriaceae; genus Aquimarina; species Aquimarina muelleri. Next base: position 23,618 of record NZ_AUML01000033.1, read on the forward strand.
AATAATAAAATGAGAATAGCACCTATTATATTTGGCAATGCAGTCATTATTTTTTCTCCCATTGCAGATAGAGACTTGAAGGTAAGTTCTTTCCATTGCGTTATTGTTTCCATGTTTTTATGATTTGTTAATAGTGGTTTTTATGATTTTTTTTTGACTTTAAAAAAAGAGGCCATAGTAGCTTGATAATTACTTGTAAATAGCGAAGCTATATCTGTAACTAATTTTAAAGAAGCAATTTCAGACATAACTTTTTCTTTAAGTTCTTTTGGCACTTCTTTATTAGGAATGCCTATTTTTTTAAAAGGATTTTCTCTTTCCATATATTATGATATAGAATTGTATATTTCAATAATTCTTGATTTAGCTCTTTTTAATCTCATTTTTACTGCGCTTTCATTAATATTTAATAATATTTGTAACTCTTTTATAGAGACATCATCTTGATATTTTAATAATAAAATAGATTTTTCATTTGGATCTATCAGTTCTATAGCTTTTTGTAGTTTATCTACTCGCATTTGAAATAAACTATCCTCATTAACTTCAATATGTAAATGAATATCATGGTCTTTAAGAACATCAGAGTACTTATTAATCTTATTTTCTTTATTTCTATTTACAAAATTGACACATAAGTTATAAGTAAAAGAGTATAACCAAGTAGAAAATTTAGCTTGCTTTTTGTAACTAGATAGTTTGGTAAACAATTTTAAAAACACATCTTGAGTTAGATCTTTTGCTTCCTCTTTTGATTTAACAAAGCCAAAACACTTATTGTAAATTTTTTGAGCATATCGATCATATATTTCTTCAAAAAGAATAGTGTTTTTGTGTACTACAATTTTTTCTACAAGTTCCTCATCTGTTAGTTTTTGGAGTAGATCATTATTTTTCAATTTTGGTTACATATTAGTTTCTTATATTTTAAGACACTAATTGTTTGAAAAAGTCACTTAGAGATATTTTTTATAAAAGAATATAGATAGGTTAGAATTTAAAGGATAGATAAGTTATTTTTCACTCTTAAAATAACTCTTTATTACAGAGGGGTATTTAATAAAAAATAAATCTCCAAACTCCATAAATAACTTTATGGATGCGATCTCTTTCATTATATTGTCTTTAATTTCTTTGGGAGCTTCTTTTTTAGTTTCAAGATTTTTAAATGGATTTTCTTTCATAGTTTCATTTTATTATGTGCTTGAACAACTTTTATTTTGGCCCTTTTTAGTCTCATTTTCACAGCACTTTCTCCAATGTTAAGTATAACTTGTAGATCTTTTACAGAAATTTCATCTTGATATTTTAATAAAAGAATGGCTTTGTCTTCTGGATCAATAGTATTTAGTATTTTCTCTAGTTTAGATACTTTTATTTCAAAAAGTTGTTCGTCATTAACATCTTCATTTTCAAACAAATGATATTCGTGTTTTTCTATAGTATCAGACAGGCTCTCCATTTTTCTTAGAGGATCTCTTTTTAAATAATTTATACAAAAGTTATACGTAAAAGCATATAGCCAAGTAGAGAATTTAGAATTTCCTTTAAACGTATGTAGTTTAGTAAAAAGTTTTAAAAAAACATCTTGTGTCAAGTCTTTTGCTTCTTCTTCGTTTTTGGTAAAGCTATAGCATTTATTATATATTTTTTTACTATACCGATCATAAAGAGTACTAAATAAAAGAGGGTTTTGAGAAGAACCAATTTTGTCAACTAACTCCTCATCAGTCATTGTCTTAAAATCCTTTAAAATAGAACTAGGTTTTTTATGTATAAGTACAAAAAATAATCTTTTTAAAAGAGTCACAACAATTTTAGTTTATTGGGTAAATATGTTTAATGGTCAAATTTAGTTAAAAATGTAACCTAAATTTTATAATAGAACCTTAAAATACAAACATAGGTACAGTATTCAATTTGCAGTTTAATTTGTTAGATTAAAAAAGGTAAAAATAGATTCTATCTAAAAATAATATTATCTTTTACAAATAAGTTTTTGTAACGCTCACTAAATGAAATTTTGTCATTACTATCCAGTAGTATCAGATTATCTTCAAAATAAATTTCTTTAATCTTTTTTATATTTACTAAATAATTACGATGAACTTGCTTAAAATCAGGGTTAGATAATATTTCTTTTATTCTTGTAAGGGATAGCTTAATTTGATAATGTTCTTTGTCACATTTTAGGTTACAATATTTTTCTTTTACTTCTATATAGCTTATAGACTGTACAGCAACTTTTACAACACTTTTCTTTTTTTTGATAAAGAAAAAAATAGGACTTAAAACAGCATTTTCTGAATTAAAACTTATGGTGTTAGATTGTTCATAATGTGATTCAATTGCTAGTTCTAAAGAAAACAGGAGCTCTAATTCATTATAAGGTTTTAATAAATAAATAAAAGGATTGGTAAGCTTTGCTTGATCAAAAATCAATTTACTCTGCAGATTCGTTAAGAATAAAAAAGGAATGTTAATACCTTGTTTATTTAGGTATTGTGCAAAATGGATACCTTCAGGTTTTCCATTAATAAGGATATCTAGAACAATCATATCAAAAAAATGATTTTGTATTTCTTGTTTAGCTTCCTGTATGTTTTTAGATACAATTACATCATAATTGTTATCCTTAAGAAATAATTGAATTTCTTCAGCTTCTTGTGTTTGATCTTCTAAAATCAATAATTTTAATTTTTTCATATTACGTTGCACTTATTGAGGGTAATACTATTTTCATTTTAGTACCTTTATTAAGTTTACTTTTCACTATTAAGATACCATTGTTTTTTCTAATTAATGTTTGGCAAAGCAATAGACCAAGTCCTATACCTTTAGATCTATCTATTTTATCAATAGAAATGTCTCTTAAATTATTAATTTGTAAAACTTTTTCTTCTGTAATCCCTGCACCAGTATCTTTAATCACAATGGTACATTGATTTTTAGAGACTATTTCTGCTCTTACAGTTATTCTTCCTTTTGTTTTGCTGTATTTTATAGCGTTATCAAAAATATTTCTAAGTACAATTTTTAAAGACTCTTTATCTACTTTTATTAAAATTTTATCATTTAATTTATTGTGAAATGTAATTTCCTTAATTTTTGCTATACTTTCAAAGTTATTCCATGCTTGTTCTACAAGAGACCGTAATGGGTATGTATTTTGATTAAAAACTAATTGGTTACTTTGTTCTAGTGACCAATGAAGTACATTGTTTAATAAATGAAAAGTATCTTCTGTAATTGCTATTGCTTCATTTGTTTTTGCTTTAATACCTAAAATATTACCATTTTCAATCTGATTTATTATGTGTTTGTGTTGTTTTTTTAAAGCATAAATAGGAGAGCGTAAATCATGAGAAACTACAGAAAACAGATAATCTTTCGTTTTATTTGCAATTTTCAATTCCTCTCTTTGATGTGTAATAAGCCTGTTTTTTATAATTACCTTTCTATAGAAATAGATTAGAAAACCTATAAAAGTGATCAAAACAGATGTACCTATTATTAAGTTTCTTCGTTGTGTGTTTTGTTGTTTTAGTTTTTGGTCTTGTAAGAGGATTTTTTTTTCTTTTTGTGCTATAGCGAATTGTTTATCACGTTCCGTGAGTTCCCATATTTTATCCCTATTCCAAATAGAATCTTTCCATTTGCTATATTCAATATAATACTCGATACTTTTTTTATAGTTTTTTTTGTTTTTTTCAACTATCGCTAAATTTTTAGAGGTGTTTTGTTTTAATTCAAGATTTGAAAAAGACTTAGCTAGTTCATACGTTTCCTTAAAAATAGAGATAGCTATTTCATCTTTATATTGATTATAATAAATATTAGCTAACTCCATTTTATTTGTGATAATTTCTAAAGTATCTGTTTTATGAATCAGTTCTAATTCCTTATCAAAGTATTTTTTTGCATTAATATAATCTTTCTTGTGTAGATAAGAAAGACCTAGGTTATGATATCCATTTTTTTTGAAAATAACATCGGTGTATTTACTGTTTTTATTCCACTTTAAGTAATAATAAATAGCACTATCATAGTCTTCAAGTATAAGATGTGTTTGCCCTAGTTTTAGGTTTTTTAAATTTTTAAACCCAGAAACATTAGATATAGCATGAAAATTTTGTAATGCTTTTTTGTGTAGCCTTTTATTGATAGCGCTTACTCCTTGTATATAGTTTAAAAGATCTAGTTCTTCCTTTGATGAAGCTTCTAAAAGCCCTTTACTGCTATATACATAGCATGAATCAAAAGCTTTGTTTCTATAAAAATTAAAAGCTTTACAAAAAGTTTTTTTGGTGTATGTATCGCATATTTCTTTTCCCTTATTATAAAGTGTTTCTCTGTCTGTCTCTAGGGGTACTTGATAAAAACAGATATTAAATAATGTTACTAAAAAAGAAAAAGAGGGTATTAAAAGTGATTTATTGATCATCTACCCGAACTGTAGTTACTGTACCTCGGTCTGTTTCTGGATCTAAATTAATGTCATGTATAATAATCCCTTCTACAGACTGAAATTTTTCGGCTAATAGCTTATATTCAAATTGAATATGATATAAATTATAATGGTCATGTACCGTATTATCATGGTCATATACAATATTAAATACACGACATAATAGGGTACCATTATTTTTAGAATTAGTTATAGCTGTATCTATATTATTTACACCTGTATAACTTAAAAAAAGCTTTTTTTCTTCATCCAAATATAAGCCACTTTCTAGAGGTATTTCTGAAAGACTTTTTGGGTTTAGTGGTATATAAGACATAATATTTACAACATATGATTTCCTATTAATACTTTTATATATATTTACAACAGGCTCGTTAGAAATGTACTTAAGAGAAATAGGAATCTCATTTATCTTTTTACAAAAATTTAACGTTAAATGAATACCTGCTATCGTAGTTTTACTGCTCATTGCACAATGTATTTAAATCAGTTATTTGTAAAATTACGATAAAATACTTATTCAAATACTATACTCCACATGTTTTGATACTGTTGAAAAATAAAAGTTTTATAGATAAAGAAAGAAGGTTCTTGATTTGAATTTTATAGAATACTAAAAACCAGTTTTACTCTGTGTTTTTTCTATAAAATAAAAAGGTTTTATTTATAATAGCTTGTATAAAACCTATGTATTATTTTTTGTTATAGTTTGATAACCAATTTTAAAAATTTCATAATACAGATAAAAATATTTCTAAACTTTTTAACGATTATTACTATTGTTTTGCTTTATGATTAAAACGGTAAAGATGTTTTTGACAAAAAATGCAAATCATAATATTTTTCTTTCCTTATAAAATGCATCCATACCATATTTATATACGTTCATATCTTAATTATATACGAATAAGGAATAAGTTGTTTTTTACATCTTTATGATGCCTAATTTTATAGTGTAGATAGGGTGTTGAAGTAGGTAAATAATAATTATAAAATCTATTTTAAATACAAAGCAGCCTATTAAAGAGTATTAACTTTTAAGCCTAAAAACTATGATAAGAGCACCAGCATAAAGAGATTATAAAATTATTAAATAAAATTTATATAGGTGGTAGTTTAGATAAAATCGTTAGACAGAATGCCGAGCCTATACCATAAACTATAATTAAAAAGAAAACATTATGAGTAAATTACATTTTTATGAAAAAAGTAGTAAAGTAGCCGATGGAGACGGGACTTTAAATAATGCAGGGTTTGATGCAAAAATAACTTGGGGGAGTGTTGAAAAAGGACATACTTATGAAGTTAAACAAGGACAAAAACCATCAGGTGATTCCTATCCTTGTATTGCAGGAGGAACTAAAAATGATACTGCCAAATTCGGCCCGAAATAAAAAGTTATATAATCATTATTTACACAAATTAATATGTAGGGACATAATGAATTTATAATACCAAGATATGGGGCGAATTCACTAAAAAAATTTTTAAAAAAATCTCTAAATATTAATAGAATAAAAGAATTAATAATTCTACAGAATAAAAAATAAATTAAAAACTAAAAATCATCATAATCATGGACAAAATTAAATTAAACTTCATTAATCAATCAGCAGACACAAATAATAGTAGTGTTGTGATCTTTCAACAAAATGTAGCCGAAGATTTTGGAGAAATAGCTATTGCGTGGAAAGTGATCCAAAACTGTGGGCGATTAGACAATCACCCTTTTAATTATCCAATGAGCTTTGACGTGTCGGCAAGTGATTCATACGGAAACTACACTCCTCAATTAACTGCTTCTAATGGAGAGGCTTTTGATATGGTTAAAGATACGTCAGGAGATATACTCCAGCTATCCTCAGTTCCCGCTACTAGTGCTAACGAAGTCGAGGTAAGAAATAATTTAGCGACAGGAGCTATCAATGCAAATTGTTATAGAGACGGAAAACTATTGGCGGCTAAAACTGGTTTGGCTCCTGGACAAAAAGCAGTTTTCGAATTTCAACCAAAAATTTATATCGGAGTCGTTTCACAAATAGAAGAAGGAGATGTAATGAACTCGGCCATAATTTCACAAATCAATTCACAAATCAATTTATTCGGAATTACAAGTGCAGATATTGTAATGACAGGAGGAGGTCCAGGTAAAAATTCGGTTCCCTTTAATTTTACTCTAGAAAACATCAATAAATAATAGAGTGATATTATATAAAGAGGTATAGTATCAAAATTATACCTCTTTTAATGTAGGGATATTTATGTTTGATAATAATTAGAAATTTTTGTCAAAACAAAACAAAGCTAAGGATACGAACATAAATAAGAATATTAATACAGATAAAATTGACTAGAGAACCTAGTGAATTATAAAAAAAAGTAATAGACAATGAAAAGTCTATTATAATTAAAAAGTAAAAAATTATGGCAATACATTTAAACATTCAAAATAATAGTGGAGCAGCTCAAAATGTAACTGTTACCAATAATGAGGTTCCTTCTATTGTTATAACTGGCCCAATAAATGTTCCAGTAGGTGGACCTACGGATATTCTAAATGTACCAGAGGCTAATGTTACTTTAAAACTTATTTGTAACGGAAATGTCGGCCAGGCAGCAACTCTAAATGTTGTATATCATGGAGCAAGCTCAGTAGAGCAAAATTCTGATTGGAACCGACAATGGCACGTAGACGGTTATGTAACAGGCTTAATATTAACATTAACCTAATTAAAGCAATTTTTTGCTATATTTTATGTAAATATAACCCCGACTTATAACCAATACTTGTTCTTTTATACTCTAGGCATACCTGAAAATCATGAATTTTTTACATAAATTTAAGAGTGTAAATGATATAAAAACATGTTCATAAATAGAAAATTTGTAGCATTATAAAGTATATAGTCAGGTAAAACATAAAATTAACTTTTAAAGCCAAAAATTAAGACAATCATGAATGAAATTAAATTAAACTTCATTAACCAATCAGCAGACACAAATAATAGTAATGTAGTGATTTTTCAAAAAAACGTTGCCGAAGATTTTGAAGAAATAGCTATTGCATGGAAAGTGATCCAAAACTGTGGGCGATCCGATAATCATCCTTTTAATTATCCAATGAATTTTGGTGTGTCGGCAAGTGATTCATACGTTCAATTAACTGCTTCTAATGGAGAGGTTTTTGATATGATTAAAAGTACATCAGGAAACATACTTCAACGCTCTTCATTTCCAGCTACTAATGCTAATCAAATTGAGGTAAGAAATAGATTGGTAGAAGAAGAACCTATTAAAGTAAACTTATATAAAGATGGAAAATTATTTGCTGTTAAAAATAGTTTGTTTTCTGGACAAAAAGCAGTTTTCGAATTTCCACCAAAAATTTATATCGGAGTCATTTCAGAATTAATAGAAGGAGATGTAATAAACTCGGCCATAATTTCACAAGTCAAATCACAAATCAATTTATTCGGAATTACAAGTGCAGATATAGTAATGACAGGAGGCCCAAGACCAGGTGGAAATTCATTCCCCTTTAACTTTACACTAGAAAATATCAATAAATAGTTACATGTGTGTTAAACAAAGAGACACAAAATTTAAATAGGGTATCTTTTTTAACGATTAATTTAAAAATAAATATGATGAATAATAATATTTGGTATACAGGAGATTGGAAACAACAAAATAATAAAGAAATCCCATATAACGGGGTTCAAATTAGAGCAAGAGCAAATTATACTCCAGTTACTAGTCCTCCTTCTTCACAAAAGTTGGATTCTGTTGATTTAGAAGTTGTAGATTTTACTAAAAACCCTGAAGGAGTTTCTAGCAGTATAGTTATTTATAAAACAGGTGTTTGGTTTGATATTCCAATTCCTGAAAATAACACAGTATCACCACCTCAACCTAATACTGATTTTACAGTAATGGGTATTGATTATACTGGTTTGGGAAAATTACAATTGGAAGCCACTACCACAGGGATTTTTTTAAATATTCAATTTCGCTATGGAATCCAGAGTAGAAGTAGAGAAGAATTGGGGTTTATTATGAAAATAAGCGAAGTCTATAATGAAGGAGAAGATCCTATTAAAGTATCTGGATAATAAAATTAAATGAACCATGTTTACTGATTTTTATGTTAAAAATTTATCTACTATAAATAGCTCTAATAAGGTTGTTTTTTTTCAGAAAACAACACCATCTAGGCTATTTGATATAACAAGTTTTACTAGTGTAGAAAATTGTCAATATAATTGGTTTCATAAAGTTAGAGTTTATTGGGATTTGAGTTTTCGCTTGGTATATGCATCAGGAGATATAACTTCTATTTACAATTTAAAAACTACCTATATCACACAACGTAAATCTTTTTTGATTTTTAAAGAAGGAATCATATCAGTACAACAAAGTTATAGAAACGGAAAACAAGTTGTTGATTTTGAACAAATAAAAGGCAATGGTTTTATAGCGGTACAATTTTATAGAGGAAATTTTCTTGTCGAGAAACAATATTTTATAGAAAAACACCTTAGCTCTCAAATAGATACTACTATAAGTATTGCTTTACATCATCATAAAAAGATATCAAAGAACTTAGAATTTCAGAAAACGAAAACTATTTTAGATATTGATTTTACAAGTTTAAAATCGATAAATATAACTCTTAGCGGAAGTGAAAATAGAGGAAGTAAGATGTTAATTGATACCTTAGTGAAATGGTAAAATATGAATAGAAGAGGAGTTAAAAGCAAGTATATAAAATCTTATCTTATATTTTCATGAGAGTTGTTTTTTAATTTTAAAAAAAGAGAAAAGGCTTTTCTAACCAATAACCTTAGAGCAAATTCACGAGGTATGCTTCCGAAAATATATTTTGTTTTCGAGGCAAGCCTCGAGAGAATTACACTCCACAATGTGGATTAAAATAGGCTAAGTTTTTATATTTTCTTAAAAGAAATTTTGCCAATAGATAGAGTATTCTTTCTTATTTTTTTATTGTTCGAAACAGTTTTAGTTAAAACCTAATGTAAGACCATAGTTTACTATAAATATTAAAAAAAATAAGAACAATGGAGGTTAAAAGACATATATGGGAAGATAGAATATTTCCTGACTTTGATGATAATTTAGTAATGCATTTCGAAATACCTATTTGGAATGACGAACTAGAATATAAGGTTTCTACTAAGGTGTTTTGGAATAAAAATAAAGATGATAATTATATACCGAAAGAAATTTTTACGAATACACCTTGTGCTATAGAGTGTACTTTTAAAAACGGAATTATTATTAGAGGGACATTAGAAATAAAAAAATTTAGTAGCTTTCATTCTAAAGACTCTTTAGGTATTTTTGCGGATTTTTATTATTATAATGAAGAAAGTACAAATTATATATGGCATACAGAGGGGTTTTTAGTAAGTTTTGATCCAAAAATCCCAATTCCACCAAATATTGAAGAAATAGATATAGGTAATACAGTCTCTGTTTCAGTAAATTCTTTTAATGATTTATTTCCTTATATTTATCTTTCAGGTTGGCCAAAAATTACTGCTAGTGAAAGACTATTCAATTTTTTTTATTACAAACCGTTTACTTTAAGTCCACCGATTTTTACTTTTTCGAATACATTAATTTCCCTAAAATCATTAAGCGATAGACAGGGGATGCAGACCGAATCTATTTCTTTTATTGAAGGAACACCACCTTATCAATTTCAATATGTAAATAATGTAAATATATTAAAAGGATATATAGGAAACTTTAAGCCATTTTATGACTATTTGGCTAAAGAAAAAAACTTAACATTGGTTGTAGCACAAACCTGTACCTTTTTTAGTGTTGAAGTTGTCGATTTTCAAAAATATCTTAATAGCAAAACGTATCTAGAAAATAAAGAAAGATTATGGGAGTCTTATTTTGCTTTGATTATAGAAATGGGGTATGAAAACGAGAATTTGATATCAATAATAGAGGTGTTAACACTATGTAATTTCTTGGAGATTGTTTTTGATAATGTAGATGACCATCAACTAGTTACAATACTTGAATCAGCTATGTTATTATCTTTGTTTAAAGCCACTATTGTTTTAGATAAAGATATATTTCCATTACCTCCTTATCAATCATCTCCTCCAGTTAGTACACCTAATATTATTTTACCCTATGCCATTGGAGATTTACAACTTGTAAAATATAAACTATTACGTTACGAAACTGGAGAGTTAGCAAGTGTTACTAGTATAATGCCAGGCGAAAAAAGAAAACTAGTGAATAGAAAACTAGATCGAGTTATAGATAAAGAAGTGTCAAAAACCACCTCAATTACAGAATCTTTTACAGCTATTAATGAGAATAACAACGATTTTAATGAAGAGTTATGGAATACTATTGCAGAAACAACAGAAACTACTAATTATCCTGATCCAGGTTTAATTTCAACATATGGGCCACCTACAAATATTACAATAAAAGGAACCTATACCAAAACACATACAACTCAAACACCAAACAAAAAACAACTATCGTCTTTTGCTAAAAAAGTCTTAAATAAAACCACACAACGATTATCTGAAAAAGTTAATAAAGTAAGAGCACATACTGAGTTGAAAGAGTTAGAAAACACCTCTGTTAGTTTAGTGAATAATAGTAATAATAAAGAGCCTGTATATGGGATGTATTGTTGGTTAAACAAAATTTACCAAACTGAAGTTGTCAATTATGGAAATAGGATGCTCTTTAGTTTTATTATTCCTAACCCAGCTGCTGCTTATATAGAACAAACAGAGATTTTAAATGGCACTAATTTTCAAGAGCCAAAATCGCTTAAGGATTTTAAAATAGAGACCTATCAGGATGTTACTAAAGATAATTATTTGTTAGTATCTCAATATTATCAATTGAAAAAATTTCCTTTATACCCACAAGAAAACATAGTAGTATCAGATGTTGTTACTTTATCACAAAGTAAGCTGATAACATTACCTGATTTGTATTTTGCCGATAGAGCAACTATAGAATATGCTTTTGGTTCAGGAACCACAAATACTACTGTTAGTGGTTTTTTAGGAGAGAACACATTTACCTTTAGTCAAGCAACATCTGTAACTGGAACAAAAGAATTTAAGTCTTTAAATAAAGAACAAGGAAAAATTGCGGTTAGTACAGTATATAGTACTAGTATTCAGGTTTCTCCACCCAGCCCAGAAGCTGATTTTCAAATGGGGGTAAATATTTCCTGTACTCCATTACCACAAACTATTTTAGCTTGGCAAATAGAAATGTACCAGTTACTATATGAAGCCTATACTAAAGAGATAGCGGTTTATAATTTGAAAATAGGAACATCAAACACCAAAAAAGAAACCGTAAACCCTTTATCGGAGCGATTGACAGTAAAATTAGAATTAGAAAAAGGCATTCGAAAACAATTAATTCAAAATGCGTTGCAAACTAAAGGTCTTTCTATAAATAAAATCAATGCTGGTGTAAATGACAATGTTCAATACAATCAATCTGAGATAATACAATATTTAAACACAGCATTAGAATGGAATGAGATGTCTTATACTTTTTTTGATGAATATGATAATCAAAATGGTCTTTTTTCCGTTTCTTCTTTATCTCCAGATTTTTTTTCAGCATTTCTTAAAGCAGGTTACGCTAGAGTTATAATTCCAGTTTCACCTGAATTTAATTATGGATTTCTTTATTTCTTAAATACAGGGGTTATTTGGGATTCAAAAGATGATTTGGCGCCTTGTTTTGATGCCATAAATGATAACGGAACCATAAATCCAGATCAACTATCTATTGTATATGAACTTAAAAAAACTTTTCATAAACCCAAGTGTTTTCCAGAAATAATTGATTCTTGGGAGGTACAAGTACCTACATCCATGCAAATACTTCAAAACAAAAAACATTTAAAAATAAAAGAATTATGAATAACACAAATTTCTCCTTATTTAATGTAACACTTCCTGTAGGATCAATAATAGCTTTTGCAGGAAATGTATCAAGTTATATAAACCCAAATCAAAGTACTAGTCCGCCAACAACACAGCCAATAGAATCTTTTGGTTGGATGCTATGCGATGGATCTTCTTTAAACGCTAGTGAGTATCTAGAATTATACAGTGCATTAGGTAATCTTTATGGCAGTTCTGGTTCAGGGAAAGATATGCAGTTCAATCTCCCAGATTTAAGAGGGCAGTTTTTAAGAGGTATTGGCACAGAAGAGGCATGTATTGAAGATCGTACAGCTGCATCAGGGGGAACTAAAAATGGCATTGGGTCAACGCAAAGTGATGCTTTACAAACACATCAACATGTGTATACAGAACCAACAGGATCACCTGCTCCTGGAAATAATGGCGAGGGTACCGCTACTGTAAATACTAATGCATATACAGGAGTTCCTACTAGCAAAACAAACCCTTCTTCGATAAAAGTAAGCCAATACGAAACAAGACCAGTCAATACTTTTGTTAATTATTTAATCAAGTATACCTACAAGCTACCAAGATTTAATCATACGCCTGAGGTATAATAATTAATGACACAAAAATATGAAACCAATCAAGAATATTTTCATGTGTCTAGTTCATGAAAATCAAGACTGTATTGTTGATTTAGTTAGGAATTTAAAATATTTAGATTCTACATCCATTATTCTATTATACAACGGAGGAACAAATAAAGATCTATTTAAACACTTTCCTTTTGAAAAATATGGAGTAATAATTCATCCTAACCCAAAACCATTACAATGGGGATGGCTACATGATTTTGCTATAGACTGTATGGAGTATGCGATCAATAACTTAGAATTTGATACAATCACTGTGGTTGACTCTGATCAGCTCGCTTGTGGTAGAAATTACACAGCTTTTATTACAGAAACATTTCGTCGTAACTCAAATTTAGGGATGTTAGGGTTGGTGCCTTCTAGGATTCTAAGTGATACAAAGATAGACCCTGCAATAACAGCATATCAAGAAAAAGAATTATGGCAACCTTTTTTAGATCAATTGCCTAACGGAAAAGAAGCCTTCTTGCATTGGACATTTTGGCCATCTACAGTGTTTACCTACAAAGCAGCAGTAGGTTTAGTAGATCTTTTTAGGACAAATGTACAATTACAAAAAATTCTTACTAAAACAAAAATTTGGGCAAGTGAAGAAATAATATTACCTACTTTAACCATTGCTCTAGGGTTTTCTATAATAAAAAACCCGTGTACATACGACTTGGTAAAATATAAGGAAGTCTATACTAAAGAGAGTATCCAGAAAGCTATAGATGATAAAAAATCATTTTGGATTCATCCTGTATTAAGAAATATAAAAGATAGGAATAGAGCTTATATAAGAACGTATTATAAAAACTATGTTTTTTCGCATCCAAAAGAATTTTCTGAAGAGATATTTCAATTGATGAAAAATATTTACCCTAAAATAAATCATATTGAAGGGTGGCTTGACAACGATGAATTCGAATTATTAGTAGAACTAACTTTTCAAAAAGCTACAAATAAAAAAAATGCTGTCTTTGTCGAAATAGGTAGTTATTGTGGCAAAGCTACTTCGGTTATAGCATTAGTGACTAAACATGTTAATAATCAATCAAAAATTATTGCTATAGACGATTTTACTGGAAGATTAGGAGCAGAGGATACTACTATTGATAAATATCCACCTTCTTATGATAAAATGAAATTTACTCTTAATAATTTACAATTGCTAGAGGAGGTTAATATGATTAAACAAACGCCGTTTTTAGTTTGTCTTGAGGAAAAAATAGATTTTATATTACTAGATGGATTGCATGATTATACAAATGTAGCACGTGATTTTTATCATTTTGAGAAAAACTTCAAAGAAGACACTCTTATACTTTTTCATGATTATTGTTTAGATTTCCCAGGAGTTATATCTTTTGTAAAAGAATTAATTAATGATAATGCATATCAAATAGTCAAGTATAGCTCCTCATTAATAGCCTTGCAAAAAAGGACAGCTACTGTTTGTGATGATAACCAAACTAATGTAAAAAATCATATAAATTTAAAAACAATAAAAGAAGAATTCCCTTTGGTAAGCTGTATAATGCCTACGTATAATCGCTCTGAGTTTATAAAATATGCTATTCATCAATTTTTGGAACAAAATTATCCAAATAAAGAATTAATCATATTAGATGATAGTGAGAAAACAATTGCATCCTTAATCCCAGATAATTTTCAGATTAAATATGTGTACCTTCAAGAAAAATTAGATATAGGTAGTAAAAGAAATAAAGCTTGTGAAATGAGTAAAGGAGAGTTTATTATTCATTTAGATGATGACGATTTTTATGCTTCAGATTGGATAGAAAAGCAACTTTCCTTTCTGATAAATAATGAATTAGAAATCACAGGACTAAGTACTCCATTGTTTTATGATAAATCAACTTCAACCTGTTGGCAATATAATTACCCTGCCAGCAACAAACCATGGGTTTATGGAGCTACATTATGTTACACAAAGAAAATATGGGAATCTAATCCTTTTCCTGTCATGAATTGTGGTGAAGATAATGCTTTTGTTTGGGCTAAATGTGTTAAGAAAATACTGCCAAACAATACAGTCAAGGCATATATAGGACAAATACATCGTAAAAACACAAGTCCAAAACAAATAAATAATGATCGTTGGAGTAAGTTAGAAAAAGAAGATATAAGTCGAATTCTAACAAACCATTCTATAAAATCTATTCCTATTTTTTCTAATTTTGAAAATAAAAACAAAGATTAAGATATAGCCAGATTTAAGATTTTAGAGTTCAAGGAATATTTGTTTTATTTATGCAAATCTTATTCAAACTTATCTCGCTTTCAAAAAAGTAAAATTGGTATAAAAAAAATCATGAGTACAACAGAATACATAGAGGGGATTCATAAACAATTTACATATTACAAATCTCTGGGAGATAAAACCATAGAGCAAATCCCTGAAGAAAAACTTTTTTGGCAATACAATATAGATAGTAACAGTATTGCAATACTTATAAAACATTTGTGGGGAAATATGAAATCCAGATGGACAGATTTTTTAACTACCGATGGAGAAAAAGAATGGAGACATCGAGATACCGAATTTGATGATGATATAAAAACCAAAGAAGAACTTTTAAATAAGTGGGAAGATGGTTGGCTATGTCTCTTTACTGCATTAGAAAGCATAGACAAAAATAATTTTAATCAACCCATATATATTCGAAATATAGAACATACCATTACCGAAGCAATCAACAGGCAATTGGCTCATTACTCATATCATGTAGGTCAAATTGTGTTTTTAGGAAAAATGATTGTAGGAGAACAATGGCAAAGCTTATCTATCCCAAAAGGAAAATCTATCACCTATAACGAAAAACGTTTTTCTGCGCCTAAGCATAAAGCTCATTATACCGATAAGCTTATCGATAACGATAAAAATTAAAAAAAATGAATTTTTAAAATAGTCAATAACTCGTTAGAGTTTGTTAATAACTATGGTTTTATGCATGCCAAAACACAAATAGATTACAATTATATTTGCGTTGAACTATGCGCAAACAGTAATATATGTGTATAAATAAGCCATAACGAAGCGTTTGTATTAACCAAAACGCTTATTCTGATTAAAATCAGAAAATTGGCTAATTACATCTGACAATAAAAAATAATAAAAAAATAGATGAAATTTATAGTATCCAGTTCTTACTTATTAAAACAGCTACAAGTATTAGGAGGAGTAATTAGTAATAGTAATACATTACCAATTTTAGATAACTTTTTATTCGAATTAGATAATAACGCATTAACAGTTTCTGCCTCTGATCTAGAAACGACTATGTCGGCTAAATTAGAAGTAGAATCTTCTGACCAAGGAACTATCGCAGTACCTGCAAAACTATTGTTAGAAACCCTTAAAACCTTTCCTGAGCAACCATTAACTTTTGTTTCTGCAAATAATA
Source organism: Aquimarina muelleri DSM 19832 (assembly GCF_000430665.1). Taxonomy (GTDB): domain Bacteria; phylum Bacteroidota; class Bacteroidia; order Flavobacteriales; family Flavobacteriaceae; genus Aquimarina; species Aquimarina muelleri. Next base: position 40,095 of record NZ_AUML01000033.1, read on the forward strand.
ATACTGTAGAAATAAGCTCTAATCATGGTAAATATGCTCTAGCCTATGCAGATGGAGAAGAGTTTCCTAAAGCAGTAGAGTTAGAAGATCCTAGTGCTACTAATATTTTAGGAGATGTATTGGCAACCGCAGTCAGTAAAACCATTTTTGCTACAGGTAATGATGATTTGAGACCTGTAATGAGCGGGGTGTTTTTTCAGTTTTCTACAGAGGGATTAACTTTTGTAGCAACCGATGCGCATAAGCTTGTAAAATATACAAGAGAAGATATTAGCGCTTCTCAATCTGCCGAGTTTATTATGCCTAAAAAACCTTTAAACTTACTTAAAGGAATTTTGGCAGGAAGCGATAGCGAAGTATTGATCGAATATAACGAGTCTAATGCTAAATTTACTTTTGACGAAACACAATTAATCTGTAGATTAATAGATGGTAAATACCCTAATTATGAAGCTGTAATACCAAAAGAAAATCCAAATAAATTAACGATTGCTCGTACACAGTTCTTAAACTCTGTGCGCAGAGTATCTATTTTTTCGAATAAGACAACGCATCAAATTAGATTAAAAATAGCAGGAGCAGAACTCAATATCTCTGCAGAAGATATTGATTATTCTAATAAAGCAGAAGAACGATTAACATGTGATTACCAAGGAGACGATATGCAAATAGGCTTTAATTCTCGTTTTTTAAGTGAAATGTTGAATAATTTAAATGCAGATGAGGTCCAATTAGAAATGTCTTTACCAAATAGAGCAGGAATTCTTACTCCAATAGATGGGTTAGATGAAGGAGAGCATGTTACTATGTTAGTAATGCCTGTAATGCTAAATAGTTAGAGTATTTTAATCAATAGTCTATAAGCAGTTCTCGAGGTCTATTTCTGAAAATACACTTTGCCTTCGAAATAAGAGCTTTGAAAAATTTTTCTTCCAATAAAGGATGTAATCCAATCATAGTAATATGGTTGGATTTTTTATATACTTTTATAAGTATTAGATCTGTAATTAACTATTTAGTTCTATTTTTAAACTTTAATTATCATAAACACATCTCATGAACATTACTCTAGAACAAGCAGAAAAAATTATTGATACAGCAAAAGAAAAAGCAATTAGCATAAACACAAAGATGAATATTGCAGTTGTAGACTCTGGCGCAAACCTTATTGCTTTTGTAAGAATGGATCAAGCATGGCTAGGATCTACGGATATTTCTATTAAGAAAGCAAAAACAGCGATCTTTTTTGGAATGAAAACAGGGTCTATTGGAGAACTTTCTCAACCAGGCGGGCCTTTATTTAATATAGAACACTCTAATGGTGGGTTAATATCTTTTCCAGGAGGAATACCTATTAAAGATGAATCTGGAAAAATAGTTGGAGCTATTGGTGTAAGCGGAAGCAGTGTAGAAAACGATCATGAAGTTGCAGCAGCAGGTGTAGCAGCATTAAGTGTGTTTGCTTAATATTATTTATCCCACCGGTTGTAAAGAAATAAGACAACCGGTATTTTTTATATATAGAAGTATATCAAAAAAAATTAAGTTATATACGTTCATTTACCAAAGAAATTTCTTTAAAAACTAATAAAACTTTAATCCATATCGTGGAATTTAATTTTCCGATGCTTGCCTCAAAAACAAAATATATTTTCAGAAGCACACCTCGTGAGATTGACTGTGTATTTTTGATTTATATGGTTTTAACTATATTTTTTTAGGAAGGGTTGGTATGACAATTACATCTCCGTATCCTATTTTAATTGTAAAAGAATCTTTTAGTTCAATTTTTCGGATATGAGCAAGTAGAGCTCTCATTGGCCCTGCATGGGTAACAACAACTATTTTTTCTTCAGGACCTATATGTAAAGAGTTGTAAAAATTTAAAATTCTGTCCTGTAGCATTACATAGGATTCGCCATTAGGTACTTGTGTGGTAACAAAACTTTTCATCCAAGGGTTTAGTTGGGTTGTAGGGATATCATCCCAAGCCTGTAGCTCCCAATCCCCAAAATCCATTTCTTTAAGTCTGGGATCTGTAGTAAATGGCATATTAAAAGTTTTGGCAAGTAGTTTACATCGTTGTAAAGGACTGCTATATACTCTGGAGATTTCTGTAACAGGAATTTGTTGGTGTATTTTTTCTACTTCAGAAGCAAAGGAATTGGTGATTCCAATATCACTTTGTCCGTAACAAATTCCTTTTTCGATATTTGGGGAGGTATGTCTTACCAGATATATTTCCATAATGCGATACTAGTAAGATAAAATACTACTTCACTTAATTGTTGTACTGCCCCTGCACAGTCTCCTGTTTGCCCTCCAATCCATTTTTTAAATTTATGAGCTAAAAACATTTTGGAGATATACATGGGTATTAAAGTAAGAAAAACCCACGGGTTTTTAAATAATAATAAAGGAGCAATACCAAAGATTGCACTTATACAAACAGAAGAAAAACGGATACTTTTTGCCGCAGGTTTTGCTTTGCTATCCTCTGTATCTCTTACATAAGGATGTGTATAAATAAGAGTGGTAGCTATAAAACGACTTAGGCTATGTCCTGCAATTAACAACAATGGGATATAGTATAGTTCGGTTTGTCTTAATGCTGCAAATTTAATGGCTAATAAAAGTAGGATTCCTATAGTACCATAAGTGCCAAGTCGGGAATCCTTCATAATCAAAAGAATTTTTTCTTTAGACCAACCCCCTCCAAAGCCATCACATACATCTGCAAAACCATCTTCGTGAAATGCTCCTGTAGCATAAATGGTAGCAAACATAGATAGTAATAAAGAAATTTCAGTAGAGAAAAGAAAAGAAGTTCCATAATAAACGATAGCTCCTATACCTCCAACAATAATTCCTACTAACGAAAAGTATTTGGAACTAAGCCTTAGATACTCGGGGTCATGATTTACCCATTTTGGACAAGGTATACGGGTAAAAAACAGTAATGCCGTAAAGAATATATGAATCTCTTTTTTCATGTGTTTACTCTAATAATTTGATTAAAAACTAATATCCAAACCAGAATTTTTTAGCATATATTTCCAAAAAGGAATAAAGGAACAAACCATAAGTAGTATAGCCAAAAGTATTCCTATAATTGCAATTTTGTTTTTCTTCAAAAAAGAGATAATACCAAAGTAAAGGCTTAATAGTCCCATGCAAAGCGTTATGATTTTTAAAGTTTTGCCAAATGCAAAGATAGTAGGAGTAAACTCTGAAACGTTTTGTGATTGCGCCAACCCATCTAAAAATCTATGATATAAATCCATATTAGATGTATATAAAAAATAGAAACCTATACAGGCTATACCTATAGATAAAACTCCTTTTTTCATTAGTTAATTTTGTGGACTTTTTATATTGATTATTTTTTTATAAATATGTTTTCCATAACCAGAATTCATATTTTTCACTACTCACTACTCACTACTCACTACTCACTACTCACTACTCACTTCCAGAAATCCCAGCACTCTCAAAACTTGCCATGTTGTTCATAAAGTTTATAGCAGATTCTATAATTGGATAAGCGACTGCAACTCCTGTGCCTTCTCCTAAACGCATACCTAAATTAATAAGTGGTTTTTGACCTAAAAAATCTAACATTTTTTGATGTCCTTGCTCTTCAGAAGCATGTGCAAAGATACAATAGTCCAATACTTTGTTATCTATTGCGTGCGCAACTAATAAAGCAGCAGTAACAATAAAACCATCTATTAAAATTGTCATTTTAAGCTCTGCGGATTTTAAAATAGCACCTGTAATCATAGCAATTTCAAACCCGCCAAAAGTAGCTAACGCTTCTAATGGAGACGCAGGAGTATAGGTGTCAAATACTTTAGATAAGATAGATTTTTTGACAGTAATAGCTTCTGTCTGTAATCCTGTGCCTGATCCTACACACTCTGCAACGGTATTTTTTGTAAAATATGCCATGAGTAAAGAAGCAGATGAGGTGTTGCCAATTCCCATTTCACCAAAACCAATAATGTTACAACCATTGTTATAAGTTTCTGTAACTAGATGTGCTCCCTTTTTTATAGAAGTAGCACATTGTTTTTGAGTCATGGCAGGAGTATCTTGATAATTTTTAGTACCATAGCTTATTTTTGCATGTATAATATTTTCAATTTCTTTAAAATCATGATTTACTCCAGCATCTATTATTTTAAGCGCAATGTTATTTTGTTTGCAAAATACATTAATTGCTGCACCACCATTAATAAAATTATAGACCATTTGGGCAGTTACTTCTTGAGGATAAGGGTTAACTTCTCCTTTTTTAGCAATACCGTGATCTCCTGCAAAAACCAAAACAGTAGGTTGTTTTAATTCAGGATTTTCCTTGTTTTGGATCAGACCTATTTGTAGAGCTATTTTTTCTAAAACACCTAATGCTCCTACTGGTTTTGTTTTAGTATCAATTTTGGATTGTAATTTTTTTTCTAATATATCATTAGAGATAGACTCTATTGCAAAATTCATTATAATGTTTAAGTTTAAAAATTTATGAAGAATATTGTATGAATGTAAAAATTAAAGCTGTTTTTTTAAAAGCACTTCGGTACCTTTTATTTCGACTGGTATGCCAGAAACCATTAGTACAGCTTTATCCGCATACTTGGCTATATATTGATTCATCCACCCTTGTAGCTCGGTAAATTTTCTTCCTACCTCGGTAGTAGCATGTACTCCCATACCAATCTCATTAGAAATAATAAGTAAGGTAGCATCGATTTTCAGTAATTTATCAAATTCTGCTTTGGCAAGGGATAATGATTTTTCAATATCATTTTTTGAATCTACAAAAAAATTAGTAAGCCATAGGGTTACACAATCTATAACTACTACGCTATTATTTGGGATTACTTTGGATAGTTCTTTTTCTTCTTCGATAGATATCCATCTGCTATCTCGATCTGCAATATGACGATCTATGCGTAGGCGATGATCCTCATCCCAAACTCTGGAAGTAGCCAAATAATAAGGCGTATTAGATAGTTGTACTGCCAGATCTTGAGCATATTTGCTTTTTCCAGAGCGTTCCCCTCCTGTAATGTAATATAGCATATAAATAGTTTTAGATTTTACAAAGGTAGTTGTATAAATTATTTCTATGTTAAAGTAATCTCAAATAACTTAAAATATAATACATTCGCCCAGAATTTAGGTTCTTATACTCTTATCATAGAGTTAGAGATTAAAAGGGAATTAGGTGCGTTACTTCTAAAAATTTAGAGATAATAAATCCTAAGCTGTTCCCGCAACTGTAAGCTGTGCCTTTTGTATACTTATATACATGTAAGGTGCTTGTTGTTACTTCTTTTAAACCACTGATTTTGATCGGGAAGGTAAACAACAAGACGCAAGCCAGGAGACCTGCCTTAGTTTAATAGTAAGTCAAACTTTCGGGACAAAGGTTTGGGTATGGGTAAACTACATACTTTTTTCCGGCAATAGTAAAATTAAGTATTTAAGAAATGAACAAAAAAATGTTTTTTGGAACAGCATTGGTAATGCTGGGATCTTCGTTTGTATTTGGACAAGAAATACAAATAGATGAAAAAGTTAATGAGTTAGACGAAGTTGTTATTTCGGATTCTAAATTTAATCTAAAAAGAGAACAAAGCGGTAAGGTAATCACTAAAATTACTCAAGAAGAATTACAGCGTAGTCAAGGGCAATCTGTAGCTACCGTTCTTTCGAGAACTACAGGATTGTTTATAAATGGTAATGGTAGTGCACCAGGGCAAGATCTGGGAGTATATGTACGTGGTGGTAGAAACCGACAAGTAGTAATTAGGATAGATGGGGTAACGGTTAGTGACCCTTCTACTTCTGCAGGGGATTTTGATTTACGGTTATTATCGGTAAATCAAATTCAGGAAATTGAAATTCTTAAAGGAGCATCTAGTACGTTATATGGTTCTGGAGCGGCTACTGCGGTAATTAATATTACTACAAAATCAGAAAGTAAGGAAAAAATTTCAGCTAATTTTCAATCTAGCATAGGTACCAACCAATCGCAGAACGATCAGGATTATGATATCAACGAGTTTGTAAATCTTGCTTCTGTAAACGGTACTGTAGGAAAGGTAAGTTATCTGGCAAGCATAAGTAATCAATTTGGAGATGGCTTATCGGCGGCAGAAGCTAAGGATGCAAAAGAAGATGCGTTTTCAAAAGTTAATGTAAATGCAAAATTAGGATATCGATGGAATGATAATTTTAAGTTTCATTTCTTCGGAAACTTGGATCAATACAAAAATGATTTTGATGCAGGAGCAGGAGTAGATGGTAATAATACGTTTGATAGCCAGCAGCTAAGAGCAGGTTCTTTTTGGGAGATAAAATACCCCAATGGTAGCTTTACATTCACCAATAGTTTTGCATCTTTAGAAAGAGATCTTACACAATCTAGTTTCCCTTCAAAATATAAAGGAAAAGTACATACTTTTGATGGATACAATAAGTACACTATAAATTCTGCTTTTTATACGGTAGTAGGTGTTAATGCATCCTTTAGCGATTTTAATCTTTCTAATATTCCTGATGGAAGTACTCGTTTAGAGGAAACCATAAGCGACGAAAAAGCAACATTTGATATTGTAGATCCGTATGCCAATGTAGTGTATATTTCAGACTTTGGATTAAACATTAATGCAGGAGCTAGATTAAATACGCATAGTGTATATGACAATCAAATAGTATACAGTATCAACCCATCGTATACCTATGCTTTTGGTACTAATTATATTAAAGGTTTAGCATCCTATAGTACTGCATATATAACTCCATCCTTATTTCAGTTATACGATACTGCATTTGCAACGGGTAATCCTGATCTAAAACCAGAGGAAAGTAGAACGATAGAGGGAGGAGTAGAATTTTTACATAAAAAAAAGACGAGTATAAGCGTTGTATATTTTAATCGTAAGTCAGAAAATTTTATTACGTTTAATCCTACAACTTTTGCGAATTTTAATTCATCAGAGGATATAGAGGTAGACGGAGTAGAAATAGAGGTGTCCACAAAAGTTCTGGAGGATAAATTATCTATTAGCGGTAATTATACCTATACCAATATTGATAAATTAAAAGATAATACTCGAATACCAGAGCACATGGTTAATGCCAGTGTAGGATATCAATTAGGCAAAAAAACATATACATCGGTAAGTTATCAATACAATACAGAGCGTGCGGATAATGATTTTGCTAATGCAGATCCTATAACTTATGCACCAACAAAGGTATCTTTGGATGGATATGGAGTGTTGGATTTTTATATCAGCCACCAGTTACTAAAAAACCTAAGTGTATTTGCTGCAATGCAAAACATTACGAATGAAGATTATCAAGAGATTTTAGGGTTTAATACCAGAGGTAGAAATGCCAGAATAGGATTTAATTTAAAGTTCTAAATATAAAATGGTATGAAACAAAACTCCTAAACTGTACAGTTTAGGAGTTTTTGTTTTTTTAGAAATTAAGTCTTTCCGTTTTAGAAACATCTGTATCTTGATACATTCGTTCATAATTTGGAGTAAACATTTTACTGTTTCCAACACTCTCTAGTTGTAGGTTATTACCATACGTTTTAGCATTTTTAATACCTGCAATATTGTCTAACGCAGCTTTAAGAAGGGGTTCGTTACTATCTCCTAGTATACCAAGATTAGAATAATCTTCATCAACAGCTATATCTGGAGCAAAACCACTAAAATAATCCGTAACTCCTGCCGAATTTATAGATTTAAGCACTAATGGTTGCATAGCATAGGTGTGCCCAGTGTCTGCTCCTTGTCTGCCAAAGTTGTCAGAATCATATAAGGTAATAGATGCCTGAAATTTTCCTCGTGTGGTTGATCCAACTTTTGTTACGGTAATATAGGGGTTTAAGCCATTAATTACCAATTCACTTGCAGAAGCAGAACTTCTGGTAGTAATTACATATAGTCTAGTTAGGTTAAGAGAGTTAATGGCATCTCCTGTTCTTATCTGATTATCAAAAAGGTTGGTGCTTCCAAACTGTTCCTGTCGGTCAGAGTTCCATTGTTCTGTAGTAAAAACTTTATCGTTAAATTGCCCGGTGATCATACTCGATAAATCAATTGCACTAGTAACAGAGCCGCCACCATTGTATCGTAAATCCAGAACAAGATCTTTTATCCCATCCGAAGCAAATTTGGCAAAAGCAGCATTTAGCTGCGTATCAAAATCTGCGGTAAAAGAGTTGTACATAAGGTATCCAACAGGATTACCTCCTGCATCTATAGTTTTAGATAAAAAAACAGGGTTTTCTGTATATTGTACTTTAGTAAGAGAAATTGTAGTATTATTAGGAGTAATAGTAGTTCCATCAAAAGTAGCCAATCCGATAGTATAGGTGTCTGGATCTAATAATTGCCTAAAATTCTCAGTTGTAATTTGTGTTCCATTAATGGTATTAAAAATATCACCTCTTTTTATTCCTTTAGCTTCCGCATTAGTACCTGGTAGTACATATCGTACGTATCCAAAAACAAGAGTCTCGTTGTTTGGATATCTAACCAAGCCAAACTCCATACCATTGTTTTTGGTAACACCATCAAAAGCTTTTTCTAGTTCGATATAATCATTTACTAAAAAACTAAAATCATCTACACTGGATTGTAAAGCACTAAAAATAGCTTCAGGAGTAGAAAAACCAGATAAAAAATTGGTGTAATCCTGGTTTTTAGAAAAACGATTATCTGCCAAATTAGGAACGTCTGCTTTATATAAATAAAAAACATTTAGTCCTTTCCATATAAAATCATTTATTTCATTAGTACCAGAAACTCTAGGAAGATCATCATTGTCATTAAAACAAGCAGTAAAAAGACCTCCTACGAGTAGTAATAAGGTAACATACTTTAGATATTTCATATGTTTATTTTTTCGTTTTTTGTATATGTTATAAAAAGAGTCTAATATTTATTTGGTTAAAACAAGAATATTTATTGACTACTTTTATTTGTAGTGCTAAATGTAAGTACTTTATTATAAAATTAAAAAGAATGTAACAAATTAGATAGATAGTCGTCTCCCTTATATAAAGCTAACAGAGTTTTATGATAATAACCAATCAAGAATGAAAGAAGGAGCATTTATAACGCTTACAAACGGTTTTAAAGATAAACTTTTTAGGTTAGCTAAACGATTGTTGGTGAGCAACGAAGAAGCAGAAGATGCTACACAAGAAGTTTTATTGAAGTTGTGGCGAAATAAGAGCAAAATGACAGAATATAATAATGTAGAAGCTTTTGCAATGACAATGACCAAAAATTATTGTTATGATAAACTTAAAGCAAAAGAAACCGGAAACTTAAAAATTGTACATAGTAATTATAAAGATGAAAGGCCTTCATTACAAAGGCAGGTAGAAGCAAGGGATAGCTTGGATTGGGTAAGTAAGATAATGAATAGTCTACCAGAACAACAACGAATGATTATCCAGTTGCGAGATATAGAACAATATGATAATGCAGAAATAGCAGATATGTTAGAGCTAAATGAAGTGGCTGTAAGAGTAGCATTATCCAGAGGAAGAAAAAAAATAAGAGAAGAATTATTAAAAAAACACAATTATGGAGTTGTCTAACATTGAAAAATTATTAGAAAAATATTTCGAGGGCGAAACGACCATTTCTGAAGAAAAAGAATTAAAGGTTTATTTTACCAGAGAAACTGTGCCGTTACACCTAGAGAGATATAAAAGTCTGTTTCAGTATTTTTCAGAAGAGAGCACTATTACTGCTACCAAAAATCTAACATTAAAAACTAACAAAAAATCATGGTACACATGGGTAGGAGTTGCTGCATCTGTAGTAGTAATCGCAGGATTGTTTTTTACTAAATTTCCCGCAAACCAAGATCAAAATTTAGGAACTTATGAAGATCCTGAAATAGCTTTACAAGAAACCAAAAAAATCCTTAATATGGTTTCACAATTAATGAATAAAGGTACAGAAGAGTTAGTGTACTTGAATGAATTTGAGGATACTACTAAAAAATTAATAAAATAAATTATAACAATGACCAGTAGTATAAATACTCTAGTGGTCTTAAAACTTAAATAACATGAAAAAAATAGCAATTATTATAGCACTCGTAGTATTACCATTTATGTCTAATGCCCAAGGTAATTTTGATAAATATGAAAACATGCAGGATGTATCCTCGGTCGTAGTAACCAGTAAAATGTTTAAATTATTAAGTAAACTAGATATAGAGAGTAATGATCCAGAAGTAAAAGAATATGCGAACCTTGTAGAAAATATAAAAAACATAAAGGTTTTTGCTACAGAAAATAAAGAAATAGGACAAAAGATGAAAGCAGATGTTACCGCATATCTTAAGAGTACTTCAATGGAGGAGTTAATGAGAGTAAACAGTGATGGAAAAAATGTGAAATTTTATTCTAAACCAGGTAAAGACGAAGATCATGTAAGCGAGCTTTTCATGTTTTTAGATGGGATACAGGATAAAAAAGATGGACCAAATACAGTAGTACTTACCATTACAGGAGATATAGATCTTAAACAAGTTTCTAAAATTGCAGACCATCTTAATGTGCCTGGAGGGGAGGAGTTAAAAAATGTAAAGAAAAAAGGAAACTAAGCATAGTTTAGTTACACTATTTCAAAATTAAAAATGATATTAAACACATACTCCATATCTTCTTCCTTTTTGGTAAGAAGATATGGAGCATCAATCAAAAATCAATCAATCAAAAAATAACAGAAATGAAAAATGTATATAGAGTTTTAGGAATTCTTAGTATAATTTTACTAATGAGTTGTAATAGAGAGCCATCGTTGCAAAAATATTTTGTAGATCATCAAGGAGACAATGATTTTATAGCTGTAGATGTACCTTCGAGTCTTTTGAGTACAGAAACAATACAACTAGATAAAGAGGAAAAAGAGGCATTAGAGAGTGTAAAAAAAATAAATTTTTTAGCCTTACCACTTAAACAATCCAATCAAGATAAATTTGAAAAAGAAAGCACCACTATAAAAAATATTTTAGATTCAGACACATACGAAACGTTAGTGCGCTTTGGATCGAATGGTATAAAAGGGGTCCTTAAATACGAAGGAGAAGAGGATGATATTGATGAGATTATTATTTTTGCAACAGATCAAAAAAAGGGGTTAGCATTAATACGAGTTTTGGGAGATAATATGCGACCTGAAAAAATGGCGATGCTTATGAAATCTGTAGAAAAAGGTAAAATTAATCTAGATGCTTTCAAAAGTATAGCAGATTCTATAGATTTTGATTAATCTTTTGATTTTCTAAAAAAAACAGGCTAAATTCTTTAGTAAAAACTTAGAATTTAGCCTGTTTTTTTTATTACTTATAAACGGTACAATATAATTATATCCCAGTATAATTAGAAGGAGTAATTTGTTTTAACTCAGATTTTATAGCGTCAGAAATGTCTAGAGTTTCAATAAAATCTGCAATAGATTTTTGATTTATCTTTTCGTTAGTTCTGGTTAATCCTTTTAAAGCTTCGTATGGATTAGGATATGCTTCTCTTCTAAGGATAGTTTGTATAGCTTCTGCCACTACAGCCCAATTGTTTTCTAGATCCTGAGCAAATTTTTCTTCATTCAATAAAAGTTTATTCAAACCCTTTAATGTTGCTTGAAAAGCAATTAAGGTATGTCCAAATGGAACTCCTACATTTCTAAGTACAGTACTATCTGTAAGATCTCGTTGCAATCTACTTATCGGTAATTTAGCAGAAAGATGCTCGAATATAGCGTTTGCTATACCAAGATTCCCTTCACTGTTTTCAAAATCAATAGGGTTTACTTTGTGTGGCATTGCCGAAGAACCAACTTCACCTTTTTTTATTTTTTGTTTAAAATAATCCATAGATACATAGGTCCATATGTCTCTATCCAGATCTAGTATAATAGTATTAATTCGTTTAAGACCATCAAATAATGCTGCCATGTGGTCATAATGTTCTATCTGTGTGGTAGGAAAAGAATGATGTAATCCTAATTTTTCTTGTACAAAATGAGTTCCAAAAGCTTTCCAATCAATATTTGGATACGCTACCTTATGTGCATTGTAATTCCCTGTAGCTCCTCCAAATTTTGCAGCACTAGGAATGTCTTTAAGTAAGTCAAACTGTGCTTCCAATCGGGTTACATAAACTTGTATTTCTTTTCCTAAACGGGTAGGGGATGCTGGTTGTCCATGGGTTCTTGCTAGCATTGGTATGTTAGACCACTCTTTTGCTAAGAATTTTAGTTTTTCTAATAATGTATTATATTCTTGAATATAAACATTGCTTACAGCCTCTTTAATACTCAGGGGTATTGCAGTATTGTTAATATCCTGAGATGTTAATCCAAAATGTATAAACTCCTTATAGGGTTGTAAGCCAAGAGTATCAAATTTTTCTTTAATAAAATACTCTACAGCCTTTACATCGTGGTTAGTTACTTTTTCAATATCTTTTATTGCTTGCGCATCTTCACTAGAAAAAGAAGTATAAATTTCTCTAAGTTTATCGAATAAAGAACCCTCCACATTTTGTAATTGCGGTAATGGCAATTCGCATAAAGCAATAAAATATTCGATCTCTACAAGTACTCGATACTTGATCAGAGCTTCTTCACTAAAAAACGGACTAAGAGATTCAGTCTTTGATGCATAACGACCATCGATAGGAGAGATAGCTTGCAAAGGAGATAATGACATAGTTTTATTTTTTTTGAAGCTGCAAAGATAATTTAATTAATTACGAATCACGAAAGACTGAAGGTGAATTTTGTAAGTTGTTTATTTTTAATAATTTAGTATTTTAGGCTTTTAAGTTTTTGAATCTTTGAGTTTATAAAAAGATTTCTGACTTTTCACTTTTCAGTATCTCCTTATTTAATCTTCTCTAATACCATACGCGCTCTTGCTTTATAAGCGGCACTGCCAGAGTGGTACGAGTTTTCTAATACTATTTTCAGCTCTGGGTGTACCCAGTTAAACTCTGTTCCTAATAAATATAAAGAGGTCATAGAATACGCTTTTGCAGCTACTTTTTGGTCTGTAATAAGCCAATCAAAACAGATTTCAGTAATTTTTTCGCGATGTTTTGTACTAAGGTGTTTTTGTATTTTGGGGCTCTTTTTTTTATAAAAATCAATACTAAGGTATTCAAATATTTTAGCCATTGGTCGTACTGCAGGATGTCTGTAAATAGCAGGTGTAAATTGCAATATTTCATCCAGATATGGTAAAATAGAATTCAGGTTGTTTTTGCATAAAAACTCAAGACCCCAGGTTGCTCTGCAAGAAATCTCATCTTCTACTAGAGCACAAATAGATAATAATTCGGGTAATAATTCAGGATGTTTTAATATAAGATCTGCAAAATATTTTCTTTTATCTCGGGAGTGATCTATGGTATTTAGTAATTCTATAAGCGATGACATTTTAGATTAGTGTTATTTATAAATAGTAATGCTTGAGTTTATAAAAATACCTCTAACTATTATCTAATAATTCTTTTACTACTTTTGTAACACCAGTAGTAGCTTTTTCAGACAATATTGTAAGGTTTTTTGTGGGAGAAACACTAGGGTTAGGATCAATAAAGTAAACAGGAGTTTGAAATGGAGCATATTGTAATAGGCCAGCAGCAGGATATACCTGCATAGAGGTGCCAATAATAATAAGTATATCTGCTTGCTCTGTAATTGTTATGGCCGTATCCAGCATAGGTAGCTCTTCGCCAAACCAAACTATATGTGGTCGCAATTGCATGTTATGACTACAATGATCCCCAGGTAGCAAGTCCTTTTTCCAATCCAAAACCAAATTCGCATCAAATTGGCTTCTTACTTTTAATAATTCACCATGTAGATGTAATACATTACTACTACCAGCTCTCTCATGCAAATCATCTACATTTTGAGTGATAATAGTTACTGCATATTTTTCTTCTAAGTCTACCAGATTATAGTGCGCTTTATTAGGCGATACTTCTAACAATTGACTGCGTCTTTTGTTATAAAAGTCTAAAACTAATGCCATATCATTTTTCCAACCAAGTGGTGATGCTACTTGCATGATATCATGCCCTTCCCATAGGCCATCGGCATCCCTAAAAGTACGCAAGCCACTTTCTGCACTAATGCCAGCACCCGTAAGAACAACTATATTTTTCATTAAGATAGTTTTGTTTTTTTTAATGAAATAAAACATTACAAATCTAAAATTATTTATTCAAAGTATATAGAAAGAGTATAGGTTAAAACAATTTTAAGGATAAACTCTCTAAAAAATGAATATATACGGATTTAAATCTTTGTAATATTTTACCTATAAATACAAAATATCGTTACTTAACTTTTTTTTGGTAACCCTTATGGAATTAATACTTAATAACATTATAGGGCTACTTTATATTAATGTAAAATAAGTAAGTGTATTAAGCTTTATAGCAATAAAAATAAAAACAAGAGGTTGTTTTAAATCATCTTTTTGTTGCTAAATGATTTTTTTAGATTTTTTTAAGAAAACCTTATATGTATTGTTAAAGCTATTTTTTTTAGTTGTTTTTGTATTTATATCGATAAAAGTAATGTAAATATCGATAATCTGTTGATTCTAAATCATTAGCAATAAGCTGATTACTTACTAATATTACGGTTTAACCGTATTCTAAAAAATACCAAATACCCTATCTTGTAAGTAAATAACTCACCGTCAAATGTTAATAATAATTTTTTAAACAAATACCCTATGAAATATCCTTATGTGATTATCGATAATGATAATAAAATAGCAGATTCTATACAAATCTCGTTAGAGCAACAGTCTAACTATATTTGTACAGGTATAGCAAAAGATGAGCAGGATGCATTGGATATAATTTTAGAGCGAAGACCAAGAATTGTTTTTTTAGAACCAGAAGTACCAGGATTACACGGGGATAAAACAAAATATTCTTTAATAACAGAATTATCCAAGTATATGATGCGATTGCCAGAGTTTATCATAGTAACCAAAACTACAGACTATGCGATAGAGGGCATACGCAATAGGATACTGGATTATATCCTAAAACCATTTACAAAAGGACAGCTATGCAGAACCTTAATGCGGTTCGAAAAAGATTTTGATCACTTAGGGGATAATACGTTGTGTTTTAGATCCTATGGCGATTATAAGTTTGTAGATGTAGAGGATATATTATACCTTAAGGCAGATAATAATACTACAGATTTTATGATGAGTAATGGCAATAAGGTAGAGGCATTTAAAACTCTTAAACATTTTCAGGATCTTTTGCCTAATCACTTTGTACGTATTCATAACAGTTACATTATCAACACACATTATGTATCTCGAATACATTTTGGTAAGGCAAAATGTGCGATAAAAAACACTAATGATCTTATCCCTTTTTCAAAATCTTATAAAAATAATGTAGAAGAGATAAAAGACAGTCTGGCAAAGAAAAGCTTGGTCTATGTATAGACAAATGTATTTTGAAATTTTAATCCTTTTTTGTGTAAATTAAAGCTAGATATTTATGAAATGCTTAGTAAATGGTTTCCTACAAAAAAAATAACTTTTTTAAAATAGGGTCATCTACCCTCACAATCGGTTCATGTACTACTGGCAGAGGGTAAACTACTAAAGATACCTTAACTTATTGGGCGCGAGGAGAGAAACAAACTACATTTGTAGTGTACAATTAGAGTTACATACGATAGTAAAAAAAACTCTGATAAAAATATAAAATCGTTTGCGCAACGGTAATAATAAAAAGTAAGACCCCCTAAAGATGAAACACATCTTTAAAATAAAAAGAAATAAAAACTAAAAAACTAACATCATGAAAACTATAAAAACTTTATTCGCTATATTATTTTTAAGTACAATGTTCATTGCTTGTGAAGCAGAATCTGTAAATGAGGAGATAGGAGTTGAGGATGTAGATATTTTAGGAACAGGAGAAGATGATTCAACTACTATTCCTCCAGAGCTATAAAAAACTAATATAGATTAATTTTGCTCATATTATTATAAGAACTTTAAAATTTAAAGTTCTTTTTTTTTTGAAATTAAATTAAGTAATGTAGATTTATGAATAACTTTATTTTATAATGATTAAAACTGTTAATATATTTTACAAAATACTTTTGATATTTACATTTATTTGTTGTGAAAAGCCTAATGAAATTGTAAAAAAAGAAGATATAAAATCTAATTTAATCACTTCATATATTTTGAAAGCTAAAAGTAATAATTTTTCTATTATTCAAAGAAAATCTAATTTGGATAAAGCTTATACGATATGTTCTACTTTAGATGAAAGTGTTTATAAAATGGATAAAATTCATGAAATTTCTATCGTTTATTATAATCTAGAAGATTATAATAGTTATAGAAAGATGAACGAAAAAGCTTTGAAATTATCTACTTCTTTAAAGGATTCATTAGGAATTGCTACCTCTTTTGGAAACCTTGGCATATATTATAGGACCGATAAGATTGATAGTTCATACTATTATTTTGATAAAGCAGAGCAGATTTATTCTAAAATGTTTAGACACGAGTATAACCACGGAAAAGTATTATTAGATATGGCTCGTATACTTCAAAGAACTAAAGATTATGCGGGGAGTGAAGATCTTACTATTAGAGCAATAGAAAAATTTGAATTATCTAAAAATAAAAAATTTTTACCTTTATGTTACACTAACTTAGGTATACTTGCAAAATATTTAGAACGATATGATGAGGCTGTGGGATATCATTTAAAAGCAATAGAATACGCTAAAGGAGGAGAAGAAGAAGTGTTACAAACATTAATTTCACTTAATAATATTGGCACAGTTTATAAATCACAACAAGAATATGATAAAGCAAAAGAATATTATCATAAAGGATTAGCGTATACTGAGTTTTTAAATAAAAATCCAAAGCGGCATTCTAGATTAATAGATAATCTGGCGTATGTGAATTTTTTGTCTAAAGATTTAACAAATATACCAGATCTATTTTATAAGGCCTTAAAAATTAGAGATAGTATTGATGATAAATATGGGATTGCTACTAACACCTTACATCTAGCGGAGTATTATAAATCTATAGATGAGGATAGTATTGCCAGGATGTATGCAGAAAGATCTAGAAATATATCTTTAGACTTACATAATAATGAAGAATTGCTAGGTGTATATTTGTTGTTATCTGAAATATCGGATAGTGATATAGGTTTACAATATGCAAACAAGTATATAGCACTAAACGATAGTTTGATTAAAGTAGAGCGTTTGTTTAGGGATAAATTTGCTCGTATTAAATTTGAGACAGAAGAAATCGTAGAGAAAAACCAACAAATTAGTAAAGAAAACGAGATTTTGATCATAGCAATATTGGGGCTAACCGCATTATTTTTGTTGGGGTATATTATATTTAGACAACAACAAAGTAATAAAGAGCTGCTTTTTGCACAAACCCAACAGGAGTCTAACGAGGAGATATATAGATTGCTACTTAATCAGCAAATAAAGTTAGAAGAGGGGCGGCAGATGGAGCAGCAACGCATGTCCGAGGAGCTGCACGATGGTGTACTGGGTAGATTGTTTGGGGTGCGATTAAGTTTGGATGGGATCAATCAACGTGCCAACGATGGTTTTACAGAGGCAAGAAACAAATATATAGACGAGCTTAAGGCTATAGAAAAAGAAATACGATTGTTATCGCATGATCTGGGGGCAGAGACTCTGCCATCTGATGTGGCATACATAGATGCGGTAGAAAACCTTATTGGCGATCTGTGCGAGGTACATAAAATAAGTTTTGAGTTTAATAACGACGAGGATATAGATTGGGAGGGTGTAGATGACCAGAAAAAAGTAAACCTGTTTAGGATTTTGCAAGAGTCGATGCAAAATATTTTTAAGCATGCTAGTGCAGATCTTATAAAAATTAATTTCGAATATGTAGATGGTAACATAAATCTTACTATTTTAGATGACGGTGTTGGATTTAATAGCACCAAAGTAAAACGAGGAATTGGTTTAAAAAACATTACATCCAGAGTTAATCAAATGAACGGGCAAGTTCAATTTATTAATGATGTCGATACAGGAGGTACTATGGTATCGGTTAGTGTGCCAGCAAAAGCCAATGTAGCAGAATTATATTAAATAAAATACTTGTTCATTCTGGTATAATTTCTGATGGCTATTTATAGATAAAAGATGAATATATTTTTAGAACCTAAAACAACAAATTTTTTAAGATGAAGAAAAAGTTAAAAGTTCTTATGATCGATGATCATCCAATGATTATTGAGGGGTATAAGAATACCTTATTAGGAGAAAATCAAAAAGAATATCAAATTAAGATAGACATCGCGTCTAATTGCGATGATGCCTATGCAGAGATTGTAAAATCTTCAGAATCTACTCCTTTTGATATGCTTTTTATAGATATAAAGTTACCACCATCAAAAGATGGTACCATTACCTCTGGAGAAGATCTGGCAAAACATGCAAAAGAACTATTGCCAAAATCTAAAATAATTATTTTAACCATGCATAGAGAGGATCATAGAATCCACAACATACTTAAAAATATAAACCCAGCAGGGTTTTTAATAAAAAGTGACCTTACCTCTAGTGAGTTATTGTTAGCCTTTAATAATATCGTAAAAGGTAAAGCGTATTATAGTGCTACGGTTAACGATCATTTTAGAAAAATGATGACCAATAAGTTCTCTTTAGACGAAAAGAATTTAAAAATTCTGTATCACTTATCTCGTGGGGTAAAAACAAAAAATCTACCTAATTATGTAAGTTTATCTTTAAGTGCTATCGAAAAAAGAAAAAACCAGATCAAGGAGATGTTTTCTATTGCCAAAGCAGACGATCAAATGTTATTAGAAGAGGCTCGAAAAAGAGGCTTTATATAATCAACCCATAGACTTTATTTCTTTAGGTCTAATTTATCTTATCATATTGAGCAAAGTGTAAGCTATTGAAAAATCAATAGTTCATCATCTACTTCGCTCAATATGATAATAAAAGCGCGTAGTATTCTCTGTATATCTCTTCTAATATATAACACTGCACTTTAGACCTATTTAATGGATATAATATATAAGTTAGTCCACTGTATCTTATATAAAAAAATGATGTATATAACTCTATTATACATCATTTTTTTAAACACAAAATCTTTATGACACCAGTTCTATTTTGAATTTACTGTAGAAACTTCGATTTTTAAAACGTACTATCAATCTTTTGTATTTACAAATGTTTGTTTACGACTATACGTTTAAAGTATATAAAACCTATCATATAATCAGATAAGCAATATATTGATAATCAATAGATTGCTTTTTTTTACGGAAAAACCATATCTTTTTTGATGATTTAATGTATTGTATATCAAAGTTTTATGTATACATTTATAATGTTAAAATTAACATAACAAAAAGTATAATTTACATAAACACATATAGCTTATAAAAAGAATACTTTAAACAATTTATTTCTATACTCACAGGGATTTAAGAGTAGTTTTTTTAACATCTATATTATGTTGTGACAGCCTTGTAGATAGTACTATGTTTGTTTTAGATAGATATTATAAAATATAAACTAAATTGGAAATAAATTACTTATGAGCAAGGTTGTTTTTACCTACTTCAATTTTGTTTCCCTTTATTAATGATTTATGAGTATTTTTTATATTCTTTTTTAAAGAATGTATTAAGAGATTTAGAACAACTAAAAAAATAAAGTAAAACAATCCTGTAACTAAAAACTTTGGCGAGCTAATGTTATAGGGTATGAATAACGTTAATTTAAAACCAAATCAACATTATGAAGCTCCATTTTTTTGAAAAAAAGAAGATATCAAGATCTTCTTTAGAAAAAGATAGCACAAATCAATATACTGTTTCTTTACCACAAGAAGTTAAGTACAACATAAGATATAGCATTTTCTTTTTAATAATTACGACCACTTTTCTTATACTAATATACTTATTTGTAGCATATTCTTTTTTAGAAACATCTTCGGTATTATTAATTAATAAACATCCATATACAAAACAACTTTCTAAAAAGAGGGTGTTTAAAGGGCAAGATCTTTTTTCTAAAAATACAGTGTCTGTAAATTCAAGAAAATTTCTAACATACATATCAGAAAGAAAACCAAGTGACATAATTTTTTTAAGAAAAGCTTTTTGTGTTTTCAGACAAGAAAAGATATTAAAACATATAAAAACGGATAAATGCATATTTTTTCGTATTTTATCGGATGAAAATATCTTTTTGGCGATAAAAAATGTTTTTATAACACGTGATTTTGATTTTTCTTATAAAAAAAATGTTAAATTCGTGTAAGGAGAGCATTATTAGTCTCCTGTCAGAAAACCCCTATTATTATTTGTTTTTAGATGCAGATAGAGTAGCCTAGTGTAGAGTAGATATTATCTGATTAGCTTCAGTTGATTATAAAGCATTAAGCATAATGTTATTATTTAGTAAAAAAAATAAAACAACAATTTTATCATAAATAGCTTATGAAAATTTTTACAATTTTTCAAACCAACTACATAAACCAAAAATTTAGCCTACTTGTATTAGTATGTTTTTTGGTTTTAAGTAATTTTAGTTACTCTCAGGCTACCTTTGTTAGCAATCCAACCAATGCAGCTATGTTAGGAGTTCTGGATGGGGATGGTATTTCATTATCTAATGCTACTTTAGAAACAGGAGATAGAGCTACACAATTAGCGATATTTTCTAATGGTACTGCAGGAGCTAATTTAGCATTAGATGGTGGAGTAATGTTAAGCACAGGTAGCGCAACACAAGCATTTGGTAATAATTCACAAACTGAGGCTTCAATTAACGCACCAGGAATAGACCCATATAATGATCCAGATATTACAGCTATAGATGCTACGGCAAACAATGATGTGGTTGTTTTTTCATTTGATGTCGTTTTAGAACCTGGATTTACAGATTTAAAAGTTGTATACCAATTTGGATCTGATGAATATCCAGATTATGTAGGGAGTGTTTATAATGATATTTTTGGTTTTTTTATTTCTGGCCCAGGGATAGTTGGTTCTCAGAATATAGCATTAGTACCAGGTACAACGAGTCCTGTTGCAGTAAATACGATTAATGCAGGTTTTTTAGGTTGTAATGATGATATAGCAACAGAGGACTTAACTAATTTTCCTTTATACATTAATAATGGGCATGATACGTCTGCCGCCGCATGTAATACCAACCCTGGCCCTTTTATAATATTTACAGAGTATAATGGTCTTACTCAACAATTAACAGGTCTTTTGTCAGGGTTAGTAGCTGGTAATACCTATAGGTTTAAAATGGCGATTGCAGACGCGGGAGATCCTTCTTTGGATTCAGGAGTGTTTATAAGTACCATATCAGGAGATAAAGATTCTGATGGGGATGGGCTTTCTGATGCCAAAGACCCAGATGATGATGATGATGGTATTTTAGATGTTGATGAAGGTGGTGCAGCGGGGGCTCCCAATTTAGATGCAGACGGAGATGGAGTGCCTGCATATTTAGATGATAATGATAATGATTTTTCTGTAGGAGATGTAGATGGGTTGGTGCAGCCACAATTTGACTTAGATGGAGATGGTATTTCTAACCATTTAGATTTAGATAGTGATAATGATGGTATTTTAGATGTTATTGAAGCAGGAGGTACAGATCCTGATAATGACGGAGTCATTGGTACAGGAACACCTATTGATATAGATAAAGATGGGTTAGCAGATGTAGTAGATAATGTAGATAGTGGTAGTGGAGCTGGTGAAGTTACTACAGGTACCCCACTTTTAGTACCTAATAGTGACAGTACTGGAGGAGCAGATTATCTCGATATAGATGCAGATGATGATGGAATTGTAGATAATATTGAAGCACAAAATACTATTGGT
This sequence comes from Aquimarina muelleri DSM 19832, assembly GCF_000430665.1. Lineage (GTDB taxonomy): Bacteria > Bacteroidota > Bacteroidia > Flavobacteriales > Flavobacteriaceae > Aquimarina > Aquimarina muelleri. The sequence goes on from NZ_AUML01000033.1 coordinate 62,116, forward strand.
TATCTACCACCTTTATTAAATGATGGAGATGGAGATGGAATAGACGATCGTTATGATATAGATGCTGGAGGTACTCCTTTGACACCTATAAATACAGATGCAGGATCTCCTAATAGTGATGCGATACCAGATTATCTAGATTTGGATTCTGATGGAGATGGTGAGGACGACGTTGTTGAAGCGTATGATATCAATAATGATGGTGTAGCAGATACGACTCCTTCCTTTTTAGATTCAGATAACGATGGTTTGGATAATAATTTTGATGTAAATGATGCTAGTTTAGACCCAACAAATGGAGGGCAAACAGCTACTAATCCTTTTCCAGATACAGATAGCCCAGGAGGAGAGGCTAATTGGAGGGAGTGGATAAATATTTCAGTATTAAAAACAGATACATATGTAGATACGAATACGAATGGAATTATTGATGCTGGAGATACAATAAATTACACATTTAGAATAACTAATAATGGAGCTTCTGCAATTACAAATATTAACCTTACAGATGCAGACCCTAACGTTGTAATTACAGGAGGACCAATTGTTGTTTTAACTAGTGGAAGTATAGATACCAATACCTTTACAGCTACTTATACTATCTTAGCGGCAGATATTACTACAGGCAATTATAGCAATACAGCTACAGTAAGCGGATTAGATTCTAATGCTAATGCAGTTACTAGTTTATCAGATGACCCTGATGACCCTGCAAACGCTACAGACGATGATAATGATGGCAATCCAGATGATCCAACGGTTACCGATTTACGTCAACCATTTTTAGATATTACCAAAACCAGTACTGGAGTAGCAGATACCAATGGTAATGGTATTATAGATGTGGGAGATACAATCAATTATACTTTTGTGGTAACCAATACAGGTAACGTAGATTTAACAGGTATTAGTGTTACCGATGTAAATGCTACAATTGTTCCAGCTACAACGATAGATTTAGTAGCAGGGGCAGTAGATAACAGTACATATACAGCTAGTTATGTGATTACGGCAGGAGATATTACCACAGGTAATTTTACTAATACAGCAGTAGCGAGTGCACCGAATCCATTAGGAGGCGCAGCAGTAACCGATGATTCTGATGATCCAAACGATGCGACAAATGTAGATCCAAACAATGATGGTAGTCCAGATGACCCAACTGTTACGGATTTACGCCAACCACTATTGGATATTACCAAAACCAGTACAGGAGTTGTAGATACGAATGGAAGTGGTATCCTGGATGCAGGAGATACAATCAACTATACTTTTGTAGTAACTAATAGAGGTAATATAGATTTAACAGGAATTAGCGTTACAGATGCAAACGCTACAGTTGTTCCAGCTACTACGATAGATTTAATAGTAGGCGCAGTAGATAACAGTACGTATACAGCTAGTTATGTGATTACTGCAGGGGATATTGCTGCAGGTAATTTTACCAATACAGCAGTAGCGAGTGCTCCAAACCCATTAGGAGGCGCAGCTGTCACGGATGATTCTGATGATCCTAATAATATAACGAATATAGACCCTAACAATGATGGTAGCCCAGATGATCCAACCGTTACTAATCTTATAATTATAGATACCGATAATGACGGTATTGAAGATGCAGTTGATCTTGATGATGATAATGATGGTATTTTGGATATACAAGAGACTTGTGTAGGGTTTTTATCCCAAAATACTACCGGAGCTTGGTTAGGTAAGACAACTTCAACAATTTCAGTAAATTTCCCAGGAGTTTCGTATCAGTCTAATATAGGATTGTTTAATGACAGACAAATAAATTATAATATAAATCAAAATGGAGGAGAACAACGTATGGCCAAAACAGGTGATGTTAATTTAGAATTGACATTTTCTCCCGCTGTACCAGTAGAAGAAATTGCATTTTGGGTTAACGATGTCGATCCTACAACTTTTTCATTACCGCCATCGGCAAAATATACAATCACAGTTAACGGAGGATCAGCTAATGGCCTTTTTAGTAAGGTTTTGGGAGATTTAAATTATAATACTAACGGTATAATCTCATTAAATGGCATTGCAGATAATCAAAGTATAGTAATAAAAGGAAATGGAGGAACTTTAGTATCAACTCTAAATATTACTTCTACAGATTTAGGCTCTGATTTTATTGCTTACTCATTTTTTGCAAAAGAAAATTGTGATACAGATGGTGATGGAATAGGAGATTATCTGGATTTAGACAGTGATAACGATGGGATTACAGATTTAATGGAATCTGGACAGTTAAATAATGGAGCAATAGATGCAAATCAAGATGGTATCATAGATGGTGTATCAGCTGATTTTGGAGCTAATGGTCTTGCTAATTCTGTAGAATCAAATGATACTAATACTGCAACTACAGCAAACCCAACTAGTACAGATACAGATGGTAGAGCAAACTATATAGATATTGATAGTGATAATGACGGTATAGTAGATAATATAGAAGGTCAATCTACAACAGGATATTTTCCTCCGAGTGGAAATGATACTGACGCTGATGGTATCGATGATCAATATGATGTTAATTGTACTATTGCGACTTGTGGATTAGTAGGAACTCCAATAGTTCCTGAAAATACAGATGGATTAGCAGATGGAACTGATTATTTAGATTTAGACTCTGATGAAGATGGAGAAAGCGATACTATCGAGGCTTATGATAGTAACGATGATGGAGTAGTAGATGCTACAGATACGATCGGAACTACACCAGATTTAGGAGCCTTAGGAACAGATAGCGATGGAGATGGGTTAGATGATGAGTTTGATACAGATGGTACAGGCACGATAAATACATCTGGTTCAACTAATGGAGGACAAACTGCAGTGAACCCTTTTCCCGATACAGATAATCCTGGTGGAGATCCAGATTGGAGAGCTATTGATGATGAAGTAGATTTGGTAGTTGCCAAAGTAGTAAGTGATACAACTCCAGCTGAAGGAGATTCGATTATTTATACAATTACAGTAACTAATAATGGAGCTCCAGCTGCAACCAGTGTAGTGCTTACAGATCTGTTACCATCAGGAGTAACCTATGTAAGTGATACAGGAGGTGGAGCGTATGTTTCCGGAACAGGAATTTGGACCATAGGCACAATCAATAATACTGGAGTTGCGACTATAGATATAGTAGCGAGTGTAGATACAGGTACCAGTGGGGATACCATTACCAATACGGTAACAGGAGTTACTTTAGACCAAACGGATACCAATACAACTCCGGATGATCCAAGTGAGGATATTGTGGTAAGCAATGCAATAGACTTAGTGGTAGCCAAGACAGTAAGTAATGCCACTCCAGATGAGGGAGATTCGATTACTTATACAATTACCGTAACCAACAACGGTCCAGCACAAGCAACCAATGTGGTACTTACAGACCTACTACCATCAGGAGTAACTTTTGTTAGTGCTACTCCAGCAGCAGATTATAATGCAGCGGTAGGAGTTTGGACAATAGGTACGATTACTAGTGCTGGAGTTGCAACATTAGATATAGTAGCGAGTGTAGATGCAGGTACTAGTGGAGATACCATTACCAATACGGTGACTGGTGTAACTTTAGATCAAACGGATAACAATACTACTCCGGATGATCCAAGTGAGGATATTGTGGTAAACAATGCAGTAGACTTAGTGGTAGCCAAGACAGTAA
>NZ_AUML01000034.1 GCF_000430665.1 Aquimarina muelleri DSM 19832
AAGGATATATTTCCAAAGAGTTAGCCAACTTACTCTTTGATCAAGGCTTACACCTAGTAACAGGTATTAGAAACAATATGAAAAATGTATTAATGACACTAAGAGATAAAATATTGCTTCGCAAAAGATCAGTTATAGAAACTATCAATGATCAACTTAAAAACATCGCTCAAGCTGAACATTCCAGACACAGAAGTTTTGGAAATTTCATCACTAATTTAGTGGCTAGTCTAATAGCATACTCCTTTCAAGAAAAGAAACCAAGTATCAAATTTGAAACACAAAAATCTGAACAATTGACTCTTTTCTGTTAAATCCTTACGTCGAACTCAGGTTACAATTATTCCGAAGAGGAATTCTAGGAATTTTAAGTAAAGTAGAAATAGATAGTAAGGATCAAGTATTAACAGAACATTTAAAAAATGTATATAAATTGTTGGACTGCATGTCTGTGATAAAGCAATCTGTGTGATATTTATCTAAAAAAGAAAACTAAGTTTATGAAAACATTAAAAAAAATAGTAAATTTGTCATATAACGACAAGTCAAATGAAAGAAACTTTTGGAGAGTATATCAAAATGCATAGGATAAACAAAGGATTAACCTTAACTCAATTGGCAGCTCAATTAGATTTAGATTCTGCAAATTTGAGTAAAATTGAAAACGGAAAACGTGATTTTGATCAAAAAAGACTCTCTAAATTGGCAGAGGTTTTTGATTTAAGTGCTAAGGAAGTAGAAGAGGAGTATGTAAGCGATCTCCTTGCAAAGCAAATTTATGAAATGGATTGCTCTACCGAATTGCTTAAAGTTGCAGAAGAAAAAGCAGAATATCGCAGAACATTAAAAAAATAATATTTTTCGCAGATTAAAGGTATTCATACCACAGGTTTAAATTGCACTTCCTACCCTTGCAATCCTGTTAATTTGTTAGTTTTTAATTATATAGTGGGAGAAATCCTATAATATAGATTAATAAAGAGAAAGCTAAGGATGTAATTTTTTATACTAGCTTTTAATTCGATAAAAATATATACCCGCTTCTTTTATGAAGATAGCACTTGGTATTGCATTTATAGATTTACTAAAAATGCATGCTTTAGCAAAGGCCGGGAACTACACTAATTTTATAAGACCATTGTAAACCAAAAAAAATGCACCTATGAAAATAGAGTTAGAGGCTCGGGATTTTCCGAAATTTAAATTATCGACAAATCAGGATTTGATTTTGTTTCTTATTAAAAATGAATTGTTAAGTACTAGATTCTTAAATCAATTAGAGTCGATAGGTTTTGACACTTCTTCTTTTGGTATCGACCTTAGTATTGTGATTTTATCCTTAATGGGGTTTGAAAATCGAACAGATAGTTTTTGGGAATGGTATTATACAAATTTAGAAGCCTATGTTTTTAAAATAAACACACCAGATTATGAGGTTGTAAATTCAACTGCTTTTGATTTTTATATAGTGTTAAAAACTAAGTTAAAAGAAGAACAAAAGAAGGGGTGATATCCTTTTAATATACTTTTTAATAGGGGTTTATTGTTCTGGTATTTTATCTGTAATTGTTGTATTTACTATTTTTTGTTTCTATAATTTGTGTGAAACTCTTAAGTTATTCTTGATATGGTTATGTTTTATTGATTCCTATGTTTTTGTGTATTTGTGATTTTTTTAATTCTATGATAATTTAGTATTAAAAACAAACTGGTCATGATAAGCAGAAGGCAGATGTTACAATAAATTTATAGCGCAATTTATTGTATTACTCCTGCACAAATTTTTAAACGTAATATTTTTTTTACGGATTGCATTACTTGTTTTTTATAAGCGGCATCCGTTTTTATTTCAGAAAGAATAGTATTAATGGTATTTATTTCATTTTGTGGCATTAGGATTAGATCACAACCTGCTTTGGATGCTAAAAGAGGTGCGTTATCAAGAATAGTGACAGCTTTCATAATATTCATAGCATCTGATATAATAACGCCTTTAAACCCCATCTTTTGTTTTAATAAACCAGTTATGATATTTTTAGAACAACTTGAAGGTAACCCATTAGTGTCGTACTCTTTATTGTTTTTAATAGTAATATGAGCAATCATGATGGATAGAACTCCATCTTCGATTATTTTTTTATAATTATCCACTTCTTGTAGATCTCCATCAATATATACACTTTGTTTGTGGGTGTCTCCTTTTACAAGACCATGTCCAGGAAAATGTTTAGCAGTAGCAATAATACCACCTTCTTGAGTACATTTTATGAATTGATTAGCTAAATGAATTACAGTGTCTTTATCGCTACCATAACTTCGGGATTTAATTGCTTCGTTACTAGAGCTAACATCTAATACAGGTGCATAATTATGGTGTACACCAATATCCCTTAGTTCACGATTTATAATATTTACAACAGAATCAGATTGTGCATCGTTTTTAATATCAATCGTTTTACCAACATCTTTAGCGCCTTTAATTCTACTTGCAAATAGACTAGGTTCTGCATCCATACTAAATAACAAAGGGATCGTTTTATTTTTGGAGCTAATATCATTAAGAGCAGTTATATCCTCTGTATGTTTTTGCTTATTACCTTTTAGGTAAACCACTCCTCCAATAGCATCTTGCATTGCTAATTTTTTTACCGTTGCTTCTGATTTGCCAATTTCACCACCAGAGGTAATAATCATTTGGGCTACCTTTTGTCGATCAGTTAATGTGTTAAAAATAGAATCTACTGTAAATTCTAATTCAGAATCATAATTATAAAAGTCCTGTAAGTTAAATTTTGGAGCTTTTTGAGCATAATTGCTTATGGATATTAGAAAGGCAAAAAACGTTAATCTAAAAAAATAATTCATATACTAAATAATTCAAAATTTTAAATGTAAAATAGGAAAGCAACAAATTTCAATACTTTTATGGTTATCTACCAGATCCATTGCTTTATATTTTTTGGTATTATATTTAACACTGTATAGGTACTCTATCAAGTTGTCCCCATTCGCTCCAAGATCCATCATAAACAGATATTTTGTGGTATTCTGCTATTTCTGCGGCAAGCATTATAATACAGGCTGTAATTCCTGATCCACAGGTAAATATAAGTTCTTTATTATCTATATTATAATTTTTAAAAACCTCTTGTAATTCAGTATGGGTTTTCATTTTGTTTTTGTCTAACACCATAGTATATGGCAAGTTTACAGAGTTAGGTATATGACCTCCTTTAAGGCTTTTTCTTGGTTCTGGCTCTTTTGCAATAAATCTGCCATGAGACCGAGCATCTATAGTAAGTGAATTTTCATTATCGATTTCAATTAATACAGTATTTGCAGTGGTAACTAGACTTGGTGTATAATTCGCCTTAAAGTTTCCGTAATTATATTCTGTTTTATTTTCTGGTTCGCATGGTAATTTAGCATTATGCCAAGCAGGTAACCCTCCGTTTAGTACCGCAACGTTTTGATGCCCCATTGCTTTGAACATCCACCAAGCTCTTGGGCTTGAGTAAATACCCAGAGTATCATAAATTATTATTTTATGATGTGAGCTTATGCCTAATTTTCTACACTCTTCAGAAAAATCATCTGGAGAGGGAAGCATATTTGGTATATTGGTATTTTTATCTGAAAATGAATTTTTTAAGTCAAAAAAACGAGCTCCTTTTATTTTGAGATCCAATTTTTGGAGATTCTCTTTAGAGGTTACTTTTTTAATAGAAGCATCAAGAATTATCAAGTCTGGATGATCTAAATGTTCAGCAAGCCAATCAATAGAGACAACAGGATTTGCTATTTTTAATGTTTTCATAAATTATAAATTTTGAAATCAGGAAGCCATAAACTTATCTAGCATTTTATTAGTTTGCCCTATTAGTTTTTTCTTAAAAAAGCCAGTGCCTCCTAGTAATACGCCTTTCCATCCCAGAGCTTGAGAAGCCCATTTATGTAGGTTAAAATGATCTATATGTTTTATAATTTTACCATCTTTAAATTCAAATTGTGCATCTATTTTATTATGAACAGACTTCCCTGTTTTGCTAAAAGTATACCATGCCTCCCAATGTGCAGATCCATTATGATTATTGGCTTTTATTAGCGAGAATTCTACTTTAAAGTTTTGTGCATTTTTACAAAGCATCTGCCACATCGCTTTTGCTTTGTCTCCTTTTAATTTTCCGAAAGCTGGATCTTTAAAAACCACATCATCATGATAACAAGAGATCATGGTTTTAGCATCTCTGTTATTTAATGCAGTATAGAATTTTTCAATAAGATTTTCCATAAGATTCGTAATAAAATAAAGATAGGTATAATTAATCTAGCTTATCGGTAAGTTTTTTAAATACTTTTTTTGGGTCTTTATTTTCATACAAAACATCATGTACAGCATCAATTATAGGGGTTCTTGTTGTTCTTGTTGCATCGAGTTCATAAGCAGTTTTGGCGGCATAGTATCCTTCTGCAATCATACTCATTTCCATTTGTGCACTTTTTACGGTGTATCCTTTACCAATCATGTTACCAAACATTCTATTTCTCGAAAAAGTAGAATATCCAGTTACTAATAAATCTCCCAAATAGGCAGAATCATTAATGTTACGTTTCATTTTATGCACTTTTTTAATAAAACGTTTCATTTCGCGAATGGCATTACTCATCAATACACTCTGAAAATTATCACCATAACCTAAACCATGAGCAATACCAGCGGCTACAGAATAAATATTTTTGAGTACCGCGGCATATTCTGTACCGATAATATCATCACTAGTTTTACATTTAATATAATCGCTACTTAGGCAATTAGCCATTATTTTAGCTTTTTCTTCATCATTAGAAGCAATAGTAAGGTAAGATAAACGCTCTAGAGCAACTTCTTCGGCATGGCAAGGCCCTGTAATTATACCAATGTTGTCGAAAGGGATATCATATTTGTCATGAAAGTGCTCTCCAACAATAAGTCCAGTTTCAGGAACAATACCTTTAATTGCAGAAAAAATAACTTTATCTTTTAAAGAAGCGGTAAGTTTTTGTAGTTCGCTATTTAGAAATGCAGATGGGATTGCGAAAATTAGATAATCAGCATTATTTACTGCTTCATTAATATCATTAGTTAGTTTTAGTTGATCGAGTTTAAATTCGACGGAACTTAAATAGTTAGGATTATGCTGTTGCCTTTTAATATGTTCTAAAGCATATGCACTTCGCATATACCATCCTACTTCGTTAAGGTTTTCGGTCAACATCTTAACGATGGCAGTTGCCCAGCTACCACCTCCTAATACTGCTAATTTTGGCTTTTTTTCCATAAAAGAGATTATGGCTCAAAAATAAGCAAAATAGACATCAAATTAAAAACCTCATAACTAGTGTTTTAAAATTTTGGCATACGTTTTGGTTTGTTAAAAATGAAATTGAAAACACACAGCGTATGAAAACGATAAAATTATTTTCGATTATTTTTTTAACCTCATTATTATTAACTTCTTGTGTAGAAGAGGTTATTATAGAAGAAGATGTATACATCGAACCACAACCGTTTGTTAATTCAAACACAGGAATGAGCCTTGGTACTTTGTTAAATATGTACGAGATATGGTATGTAGATATTGAACGTACGCAAGGTAATGTAGAGATTCCTTTTTTACAAAAAGCATTTACAGTTTCTTTTAAAAACGGTACTTTCTTTGCAAATAATAATTTGGTAGGGATGGGAAACAATGGTAATGGTTTTGGATTGGATGTTGGTATTTATGACCTATTTAGAAAGGAAGTGGATATTACTCATGATATTGATGGAAAATATACGTTTCAGGTTACTCAATTTTCGAATAATGAAATACAGCTATATGATATCCATTCACAAACGAGTTATTATCTAATTGGATACCAGCGTAACAACTTTGATTATGATAGAGTGTTTTATGATAATATCCATTATTTTCTTCAGGAATATAAAACTTGGGAAAAAGTATTTACAAGTGAATATGGAGTGTTAAATGAATTTGATAATGAAAATTATTTAAAATTCTCTTATCATGGATCTGGAGAAAATTTTAAAAGTTCTCAGGACGCTTTCGGAACTCCAATCCAGAATATTTTTTATGATTATACAGGTCATTATGAAATAAGAAATGTTATTAACACTTTTGATAAGAAAACTTTAACACTTGATTACGATTACTTGGGCAATGAATTCTTTGAATTGTCCGTTATAAATGATAATACAATTGAATTGTTTCATCCAGCGTCTAAAACAGTCTACCAATTTATTGGAAGAGGCTATATACAGTTTAAAAGCTCGGAAAATGAAAAGGCAACCCAGAGCAATAAAAAAAGATTTAAAAAAGCAGATTTTATAAAGCTTTCAAAATAAAAGTAAATACTACTTAAATAATAAAAACTTTTTGGTTGGTTATTTAGTTGGGAATCGCTCTACAAGAGAAATCTTGTCTGAGCGATTTCTTTTTTTAGATATCAAGAGTCTATTTTGATCTAGAAAGGTATTTAAAACTTAAATCTATTTTTGAATAATTTTTCAGAATCAATTCTGTATTTTTATAAATAGAACAATACTAATCCTATTATAGAGAAAAAAGCTTTTTAGAAAAAAGCAATCAATTTAATTTGTAAAACTTTAGTTTAGTGTAAAATTGATTTTTTTTAAATAGGTATTTAGTGAAATTATTCAAAATCAACCTAAGAATCAATCAAAATTTAATTTATCTCTAAAACACAGTATCTTTACCTTTTCAAAAGTAATAAATAGATGGCAACAGCAATATTAGATTTCGGAATTAAAGAAGCACTAAAACAACTAGGTGTTTCTGAACACAATAAAGGAACTTCAACTGGATTAAATTGGTTTTCTTCAAAAGAAACAATCGCGTCATATTCCCCGGTAGATGGAGAATTAATTGGTAAAGTAGAAATGACTACGTTAGCAGATTATGAAAATGTAATTCAAACTGCAACTGAAGCATTTAAAGAATGGAAAATAAAGCCAGCACCACTGCGCGGAGAGATTGTAAGACAATTTGGTGAAGAATTGCGGAAGCAAAAAGAAGCACTAGGTAAACTAGTTTCTTATGAAATGGGTAAATCTTATCAAGAAGGTTTGGGTGAGGTACAAGAGATGATAGATATTTGTGATTTTGCAGTAGGTTTATCTAGGCAATTACATGGTTTAACAATGCACTCAGAACGTCCTGGTCATAGAATGTATGAGCAGTATCATCCAATGGGGATCGTAGGAATAATTTCTGCATTTAATTTTCCTGTTGCAGTATGGGCATGGAATACCGCATTAGCATGGATTTGTGGAGATGTATGTGTTTGGAAACCTAGTGAAAAAACACCTCTTTGTGGGATTGCTTGTCAAAATATTATAGCAAAAGTTTTAAAAGATAATAACCTGCCAGAAGGAATTTCTTGTTTGATTAATGGAGATTACAAAGTAGGAGAAATGATGACTACAGATAAGAGAATTCCTTTAATATCTGCAACCGGCTCTACCAGAATGGGTAAAATAGTTGGAGCAACGGTAGGACAACGTTTAGGGAAATCACTTTTAGAATTAGGAGGTAACAATGCAATTATTGTTACACCAGATGCAGATATCAAAATGACAGTGATAGGAGCAGTGTTTGGAGCAGTAGGAACTGCAGGGCAACGTTGTACATCGACACGTCGATTAATTATTCATGAATCTATATATGATAAAGTAAAAAACGCAGTAGTTGCTGCTTATGGACAATTAAGAATTGGAAATCCTTTGGATGAAAATAATCATGTGGGCCCATTAATTGATACCGATGCAGTAAAAGGATATCAAAATGCTTTACAGAAAGTAGTAGAAGAAGGAGGAAATATCGTAGTAGAAGGAGGTGTACTTTCTGGAGAAGGATATGAAAGTGGATGTTATGTAAAACCAGCTATAGCCGAAGCTAATAATAGCTTTGAGATTGTACAACATGAAACATTTGCTCCAGTATTATATCTTTTGAAGTATAACGGAGATGTAGAAAATGCTATTGAAGTTCAAAATGGAGTAACTCAGGGATTATCTTCTGCAATTATGACAAATAATTTGCGTGAAGCAGAACGTTTCTTATCTCATGCTGGTTCGGATTGCGGAATTGCTAATGTAAATATTGGCACTTCTGGAGCAGAGATAGGAGGTGCATTTGGTGGTGAAAAAGAAACAGGTGGAGGTCGTGAATCAGGATCTGATGCTTGGAAAGTATATATGCGTCGCCAAACAAATACGATAAACTATACCACAGAGTTGCCTTTGGCACAAGGAATTAAATTTGATCTATAACGCACATAATTTCTGAATTTTAAATTTAATAAAAAAAGCATTCTTTTTTAGAATGCTTTTTTTATAGACAACTTTTTAAAAATAACAAACGTTTATTTTTAAGATAAGCAACCTTACGATTTAATAAGCATCTTGTGTAAAGAACAATGTATTATTTTTGGTTTAAAAACAAAAAAACCACATCAGTTCACAATAAATAATGTCGAAATAAAGTTACGAAACATATGAAAAAAACTTTAATACTCTTTTTATTACTTTTTTATGCTTGTAGTAATGATGACAGGACTCAAGATCCTGTATTATGCACAGAAGAGGCTAGACCAGGAATAGAAGTAACGGTAAAAGATACAGAAGATAATATGTTTCTGGTAAAAGATGTTACCGTTGTGGCTGTAGATAACGAATATAGAGAAACCCTTAAAAACGTATCAGGAACAAATATTTTTATCGGCGCATATGAAAGAACGGGAAATTATACAGTTGTAACTAATAAAACTAATTATGTTCAAGCCACCAGTGATTTAGTAATTGTGACCAAAGATGATTGCCATGTTATCACAAAAAGCATAGAAGTTTTCTTGAATAAGAAATGATAAAAATGTTTTTTGGGATTATGTTTAGAGTTATTTATAAATAAGCTCAACTCAAAAAAGTTTAAAAGATATAAACTGTTTCTATTTTTAGGTTTTTGTTCTAAAATCGTTTCTTTATTTCTTTAAAATACTTAATTGTATATTATTTATATTAGAAAAAACTAAAATATATATCAATAGATTTATTATTGCTTTTCTGAAATCCAAAAAATTACAGCTACAAGAATAAGTATGCATACTATAAAGAAAAATATTTTCCAGAAAGAGTATGGTCTGTTACCAGAGATGACTCCTGTTTGCCCATTAATAAAGAAGTTATACTTTTTGCCACTATACCGGTATGCACTAATATATACAGGGAGTAAAATATGCTTAAAGGTTTCGTTGCTTAAACTCATATCTACATGATGTACTCTTTGGGTATCTCCCCCAATATCTTGTTTTGCCCAAGAAACAGCTATTTTTTCTGCTTCTTTGGTAGAGGATAGGTGACCATCTTTTAGCGGGATAGTGTATTTTTCGGTTATAAAACCCGCTAAAAAACTAGTATTAAAAGATTCTAAAGCGTCCAGATTCCAATTTGCTATTTTTTGCGGAATGGGGTTTTTATTTTGGTGTGATGCTTTAATTAATGTATCATCTACAAAACCCGTTACATTTCCGCTTGCGGATGACCATCTTGTTCTTCGCTCTTGTCTTGTTCTCGATACTGTTTTACCATTTACTGTTTCGGTATAAGGAACATTTACATAATAATAGTCTCCCCGCTCACCAGTATAGTTTGCATATAATTGTGCATCAAAAGTCCAATAGGGTAAATACAACCCTTTGGTATTTTCTGGATCTAAGGTTGCTTTTTTAAGGTTATTTGGCGCAAACCATAACCCTTTTACCCATTTAGAAAATATCTGATGCGATTTTTTTTGATCAAATTGAAAAGGAAGAACGGCTCCTGGTAGTATCCAATCCTCTTTATATGCGTCTTCTATAATTAAAGGCATAGTGCAATAGACACAATGCAAGGATTTGTAGTTTTCTTCGATATGCTGATTGGCACCACAGTTTTTGCAATGTAACATTAGGATTTCTTCAGAATGAGACAGAGAACCCATTTCTTGCAGATAGGGTTTAAGTTCTAATTCCTGAAATCCATTTTGATTTGGTGCAATCATTTCGTCATGACCACAATACTCACAAGTTATGGTTGAGGTGCCAGGTTTGTATTTTAATTCTGCACCACAATTAGAACAAGATTTTTTCTGTTCTGATATTGCTTTTTTTTCTTCTTCCATATATAAATATCATGAGGATGTCTAAAAAGCTAAAAATAGTATATTTCGACAAGCTCAATACGATATCCGAATACCATGGCATTGGTCTGAACTTGTCATAAACCAATTTATAATCTATTGGTTAAAAACTTTGATAGCGTTATTATTTTTAGTTCTCCTCCTTTATACGTTCATAAATCTCATGAATGTAAATGAAATAAAATTATATTCCTGGTAATGGTGGAGGAGTGTTTCCACCTAAAAATGACTTTAACTCTTCAATATCTTTAAGAGCTGTCCAATTACTCATTCCTTGTTTCCAGATTAAAGAATCTTTATTTATGGTTCTATTGGCAAATAATACTTTTAATTGATCAAACGATGCCGGGCCTGCTTGTTGCCCATTTTGTGCATAAAAGTATTGTACTTGTACTGGCATTGGAGGTGGAGCAAGGGGTGTAGTTTGTTGGGGTTGTATTGGTTGTTGTCCTGTCATAGGATTCATCATACCACCCATTTGTTGGGCAAGAACAAACCCCATTCCCATGCCCATTCCTGCACCTGCTGTTCCTCCTTCGTTTGCAGCGGCAGCTTCGATAGCTTTTGCAGTTTTAAACTTAGTTAGCTTATCCAGATCTAATTTATCTATCCTGCTATATTCAAATATTTCTTTTTTCAGCTCCTCTGGCATAGAAACATTTTCGATAAAGAATTTTTCGAGAGAAATACCTACAGAATTAAATTCATGCTGCATTACTTCTAAACAAGTATCAGATAGTTCTGAGGTGTTGGCAGCATATAACTCAATAGGTAAATTAGCTTCGCCTATAGTATCTGTAAATCGTGTAGAAATTAAACTTTTTAAATGCTCATTAATTTCAAAATTAGTAAAATTGGCATCTGTTCCTACGATATCGACTACAAATTTACCTGCATCATTAATCTTAAAAGCGTATGTACCAAAAGCACGAATCTCTACTAACCCAAAACGATCATCATTTAAAGTAATAGGGTTTTTGGTTCCCCACTTTTCATTAGTGAATAAGTGAGTGTTTACAAAATATACTTCTGCTTTAAAAGGACTGTTAAATCCATGCTTCCAGCCTTTTAGAGTAGTGAGAATAGGTAGGTTTTGTGTGCTTAAAGTATGGGTTCCTGGTGTGAATATATCTGCTAGTTGTCCTTCATTTATAAAAACTGCTGTTTGTCCTTCTCTTACAATAAGCTGCGCCCCATTTTTAATTTCATTTTGATATCTTTCGAATCTATGAACAATGGTGTCGTCTGTATAGTCTAACCATTCTATAATATCTATAAACTCGTGGCTAAGTTTTTTCTTTATTTCGTCAAAAATTCCCATGAATGAATTGGTTTTTAATTTGTGTTTTAAAACTACGAAAATAGAATGATCGAAGAAAAATTAATTTCTAATTTCTTCCTTTTTCGTTTGGATACAAGGTGTAAACTGGATCGCTTTGCCAATATTCCTTAGAGTTTATGTCCATTATGGTCAGGGGTCCTTTAAAAGCAGCCCCAGTATCCAGATTCCAAACACAGGTAGCTTGCACAGGTATAGTTTTGTTAATTCTGGTAACTGGTGTGTGCCCTATATAGATTTCATGAAATAACAGTAATCTTTTAGGATAGGTTATGTCGGTTTTTTTAAGACTTGGATCTAAGGATAGTGCCGTTTCCCATAAGGTTCTATCCCAATACAATAATTTGCTAAAATATTCTTGATCAGGACCATGAAGATTGGTAAACCCTGCATGCAGAAATAAACGGTTGTCTTTATCTACATAATAATTAAGTAAATTTTTGTAGAACTGTAGATGTCTATCTATTTCTTCTTCTGATAATTTTGCATAGGATTCTATAGTAGCCCGCCCACCATGTTTTATCCAATCTGGATTATATGTTTTTTCGGTTAACCATGTATAGGATAACTGATCGTGATTGCCTCTGATAAAAATACATTTGTGCATTTTTTTTAATTCAATTAAAAAAGAAACTAAAGCTGCACTATCACTCCATCCATCTACATAATCTCCTAAAAATATAAGGGTGTCTTGTGTTGTTACTTCTGCTCTTTTAAGTACTTGTTTTAATGCTTGTAAAGCACCATGAATATCTCCAATTACTAAAATTCTACTCATGTGTTATTTAATTGTGGTTAGTGACTATCTGTTGGTTGGGTTTTTAGAGCACATGATATTATTGGATATATTTTATACATACTAAAGTGTTTTAGTTGTATCTTACTTTTCGTAAAACTCTAATACTTTCTTTATATAGAGAATACAAGTTTTCATCATACATTTTTATATAAGGTTTTGCTTCTTCTAGTTTTTCTTTTGCGTCATTAAAATCATTAAAATAGCAAATCAGATAAGTAGCAGGAAGATTGATAATGTCTTTTTCTTCATTTTTAGATAAAGGAATTTTTTGTTTCAATTTTTCGAGTAATGCATTATTGCTATTATACAGGTGATATAATATTTTATGATCAAATTTAGGTGGTTCAAAAAGAAGTTTACTTTCTATATCATAGCTGGCATTTTCTTTAAAAGTAATTACAACTTGTTCCAAAGGATAATATCTAAAAGTATCTTGAAATCCCAATTGTACGTATTCTATGATTTTAAATTGATCTTCAGTTAAGGAGATACTTACTTCGTCTAGTTCTGAGTAGAAAAGTTTTACATGTTCATTAATTAGTTCGATATCTACACGAGAGTAGTATATTTCACCGTTTTGTCGTTTTTCTTTTGCTGCCCAACAAACCACAAAATACTCTTTAAATACTTTATATGTAGGGTTATAATCCGTTCTTGAGTTCATAAAATGAAAAACCCCATCTAGTGTAAGTTCTATATTGTTTTGCGCATGACTTTCGATAGCGTTTACAATTTCTGAATTAACATCTTTGATATCGATATCAAAAACTTTAGGCATACTTATACTGCCATCTCTAAAAAATACACTGCCGCCATAATATTTCCAGATATTTTTACGAAGAGAACAGAGTTTGCCATCTTTTGGACGAATAGTAACCAAACCAATTACTTTATCTGACGGAAGATGAGGAAAAGGGATATTTTCATAGGAAACGATAGGAGGATTAGATAAATACGCGTTAACCAAATTTTGGATTTTACTATCATCAAAAAAATCGACTCCAACGATCTGGTTGTCTTCATCCTCTACACCTATAACGATATAGGAGTTGTTTTTTGGGTTAGAGTTTGCAAGAGCACAGATATGTTTTAAGAATTTAGCTTTTCCTTCTTTTTCGCCAATATTAAGCTTACGCTTCTTATCATAAAAACTGTTTTCGTCATTATGTGCCAGTAGGTTTTTGATAAGTAGACGTTTGTTGATCATTCCTTATAATGAAGTTGTTTAAACTTTTTCCCAAGATAAACTTAACTATTTTTACTGGGTAAGCAATGTAATAGAGAATAAAGAAATTATAAACTTTTATTAATCATTGTGCTACTGGCTTGTGCAGTAGGAAATACTACAAGATCTGCTATGTTAACATGATATGGGCGGGTAACCACAAAGGCAATAATATCGGCAATATCTTCTGGAGTTAAAGGGGCGTAACCTTTATATACATTATCTGCTTTTTGGTCATCTCCTTTAAATCGTACATTACTAAACTCTGTTTGTACTAAACCAGGATGAATACCGCCAACACGTATTCCATATTGGTTAAGATCCATTCGCATTCCTTTATTGATTGCATCTACAGCGTGTTTACTGGCGCAGTATACATTTCCATTTGGGTATACTTCTTTTGCAGCGGTAGAACCGATGTTAATAATATGTCCTGATTTTTGTGCTATCATTTTTGGGATAATAGCTTTAGATACATATAATAAACCTTTTACGTTAATATCTATCATAGCATCCCAATCTTCCAGATTTCCGGTTTGAATAGGGTCAAGACCATGGGCGTTACCTGCATTATTTATAAGAATATCGATTGTTTTAAAAGCTTCAGGAAGATTTTCGATAGCAGAAAAAACCATTTTTTTATCTCTAACATCAAAGCATAACGTATGGACTTGTACTTTTTTGCTTAGCTCGTTTTTTAATAGGTCTAATCGATCCTGTCTTCTACCGCAAAGGATAAGCTTTATATTAAGTTTAGCAAACTCTATTGCAGTAGATTTACCTATTCCGCTAGTTGCTCCTGTTATTAATGCTGTTTTCATTTTATGTTTTTAAGATTGTTTTGTTTATTTAGAATGCAGTAAAAAGAAGTGTAATTATATAAAGAAAAAGAAATATTTTTTTTGTTTACTAGTTTTTTAAAAAATGCAACGCGAGTATAAAATCATCGTCTTTTGATAAACTCATCATGAAAATGATGAAAATTTGTGCGTCTATTTTTTTGTAAAAGAAGGTTAAATATAGTTTAAATATTGTGTTTTTTATATGTTTTTAAGAGTACATTTAACCAAGAATTAACAAGAAAGAGAAAATTATTTCGACAATTTGCAATGTTGGATTAGTAATATTAAATTCACGACTTTAAAAAAATAAAATAAATGGAAGAGAACAGTTCTATTGATATTGCTTCAATTAACCAAAAGATAGAGAGAGAATCTGCCTTTGTAGATTTGCTAACCTTAGAAATGAATAAGGTGATTGTGGGTCAAAAACACATGGTTGAACGTTTACTTATTGGGTTATTAGGGCAAGGCCATATTTTGTTGGAAGGAGTTCCTGGATTAGCAAAGACATTAGCGATAAATACCCTGTCTAAAGCCGTTCATGGTAGTTTTAGCCGTATCCAGTTTACCCCAGATTTACTACCTGCAGATGTAGTAGGAACCCTTATTTTTAATATGAAAGAGAATGATTTTTCTATTAAAAAAGGACCCATTTTTGCTAATTTCGTTTTAGCAGATGAGATTAACCGTGCGCCGGCAAAAGTACAAAGTGCTTTGTTGGAAGCAATGCAGGAAAAACAAGTAACCATAGGGGACGAGACCTTTATATTAGATAAGCCATTTTTGGTAATGGCGACTCAAAACCCTGTAGAGCAAGAAGGAACTTATCCTTTACCAGAAGCCCAAGTCGATCGTTTTATGTTAAAAACGGTTATTGATTATCCAAAATTAGACGAAGAACAACTAATTATTAGAGCAAACCTTAAAGGTTCTTTTGAAAAAGTAAACCCAGTAGTTTCTATAGAGCAAATTCTAAGCGCGCAGAAAGCCGTTAGAGAGGTGTATATGGATGAAAAAATCGAAAAATATATTCTGGATATTGTTTTTGCAACTCGTTATCCAGAAAAATATGGATTAGAAGAATTAAAACCACTAATCAATTTTGGAGCATCACCACGTGGTAGTATTAATTTGGCAACTGCTGCAAAATGTTATGCTTTTATTAAGAGAAGAGGATATGTAATTCCAGAAGATGTTCGAGCAATAATTCATGATGTACTACGTCATCGTATTGGAATCACTTATGAAGCAGAAGCAGAAAATATAACCTCTGAAGATATTATAAACAAGATCGTAAACGAAATCGAAGTGCCTTAGTAGATGTTTTGCATCAGTACAAATTCCTAACTAATAAGTACAAAGCACTAAATATTTTGGGCTTTGTACTCTTTACTTAATATTAACGAGCCAAAAGGCGAGTACATGGATACAAAAGAGTTATTAAAAAAAGTTCGAAAAATAGAAATTAAGACACGCCGCTTAAGCGACCATATCTTTGGAGGAGAATATCATTCTACATTCAAAGGACGCGGGATGACTTTTAGTGAAGTCAGACAATATCAATTTGGAGATGATGTTCGTAATATCGATTGGAATGTAACCGCTAGATATAATGAGCCTTATATAAAAGTTTTTGAAGAAGAAAGAGAACTCACGATGATGTTGATGGTGGATGTTTCTGGATCACAATTTTTTGGCACACAAGAGCAGTTTAAAAAAGGAATTATTACTGAAATTGCAGCAACATTAGCCTTTTCTGCTACACAAAATAATGATAAAATAGGATTGATCTTGTTTACAGATCAAATAGAGCTTTTTATCCCTCCCAAAAAAGGGAGATCCCATGTACTTCGAATTATAAGAGAATTATTAGAATTTGAACCAAAAAGCAAAAAAACAGATATAACCGATGCATTAAAATTTTTGTCTAACGTTATGAAAAAGAAGGCGATCGTATTTATGCTTTCTGATTTTATTGCAGACGATTACCAACAAACCTTAAAAATAGTAGGAGGAAAACATGATGTTACCGGGATTAGAGTCTATGATAGAAGAGAAGAAGAAATACCAAACCTTGGGATGGTACAGATGGAAGATGAAGAGACGGGGGAGCTTATGTTGGTAAATACTGGTTCAAAGAAAACACGTATAAACTACAGTAAATATTATCAAGAAAGAGTAGATTATTTTAAGGATAGCTTTACTCGAAGTGGTGCAGGTTCTTTGAGTAGTAGGATAGATGAAAGTTACGTAAAAAAATTATTAGGTTATTTTAAAAGAAGAGGATAGTAGAATTACGAATGAAGAATTACGAATTACAAAATAAAGGTATAGATCTAGGAACAAAAATCATACGATTTTTGGCATGGATTATATTTCCGCTTTGGGGGCTAGGAGGCTTTTCTCAAGTTACCGCAACGATAGACTCGACAACAGTAGAAATCGGACAAGAAATTCGTTATAAAATGCAAGTCCAAGCAGATTCTACGCAAATAGTTATTTTTCCTGAAGGAAAAACTTTTATGCCTCTCGAAGTAATCGAATCTCGAAAAATAGATACTTCCAGAAATGGAAAACGCTTTAGTTTAATCAAAGAGTACGCATTAACTCAGTTTGATTCTGGTCATTATACCATCCCGGTACAAAAAGTTTTGGTAGGGGATAAGGTGTTTTTTACAGATTCGCTTAAGGTCGAAATCAGAGACGTCTTAGTAGATACTACCAAACAAAAGATGTATGAAATCAAACCTCTGGTAGAGGTAGAAGCTAAATTTGCAATAGACTGGAAAAAGTGGTTTTTATGGATAGGAGGTATATTACTTGTATTAGGGATAGTTACATTTTTTGTACTTAGAAAAAAGAAAAGAGCAGCTAATAAAGAAAATGAATTACCTCCTTACGAAAGAGCAATATTGGCACTTCGTAAAATAGATGAATCTCATTTATTAGAACAAGATTCTCATAAAGAATACTATTCACAATTAAGTGATACAGCTCGTAAATATATAGACGAAGAGGTGTATGACCATGCTATGGAAAGTACCACAGATGAATTAATAACAAGGCTAGATGAAGAAATAAAATCTGGTCACCTGAATTTGGATAAAACAACGATTGAAGAGCTTAAGAAAGTTTTAAAAACTGCTGATATGGCGAAGTTTGCTAAGTCTAAACCAGATGTTATAACAGCAAAAGCAGATCGTAATGTAATAGAACAGGTAATTAATAAAACAAAAAGTGCTATTCCAGAGCCAACAGAAGAGGAGTTACTGGCAGATGAAGAGTATCGAAAAACAGTGGCAGAAAAAAAACGTAGAAATAAAATAGGTATTGGTAGTGCTATTATCGTTGTTCTGATTTTTGGAACTTGGTTGGGTTTTGGTTGGGCATATGGATTTGATGTAGTAAAAGATACATTATTAGGACACCCTACCAAAGAATTGGCAGAATCGGAGTGGATTACAAGTGCTTATGGATCTCCGCCAGTTACCATTTCGACACCTAAAGTGCTTATTCGTAATGCATACCAAATGACTGATGAACAAAAGCAAATTCTTAAAGGAAACGAGACTTTTGTTTATGGAAGCCTATTAGGTAATTTTTATATAGCAGTAAGTACCGTAGTATACAATCAAAATACAGAAACAGATCTCGAGAAAGCTGTTGAAGCAGTAATAGGAGGAATGGAAGCAGAAGGAGCTAAAAACATTACTTTTAAAACTGATGAATATGAAACTTTAAAAGGCGCTAAAGGATTAAAAGTTTTTGGTGATTTTACAGCAAAAAATCCAGTTACACAACAATCAAAAAAAGCAGAGTACTTTATGCTAAATTTTAAAGAAGGAGAAGGTTTTCAACAAATTATTGTTGTTTACACTAAAGAAGACCGATATGCAAAAGCTATAGCAGAACGAATAATTAATTCTGTAGAACTTAAAAATGGCAAATAACGATGTTTGAAAATTTTACATTCGAGAACCCACAGTTTTTTTGGTTGTTTTTATTACTTCCATTAGCTATAGGGTGGTATATATGGAAACGAAATAAACAGCAGGCAGTACTTAAGATCTCCAGTATAAGAGGATTTAAGGCTTCTACTAGTTGGATAACTAAATTAAAGCCATTGTTATTTATAATTCGATTAATTGCTTTATCATTAATTATTACTGCTTTAGCCAGACCAAGAACCATAGATGTATCAACCAAAACCAATACAACCAAAGGTATCGATATAGTAATGTCTATAGATGTTTCTGCTAGTATGCTTGCAAAAGATTTACGTCCTAATCGATTAGAAGCATTAAAAGAAGTGGCAGCAGAGTTTATTAAAGACAGGCCTAGTGATCGAATTGGATTAGTAGTATATGCAGGAGAAAGTTTTACCAAAACACCAATTACCAGTGATAAGTCTATAGTTTTAAGTAGTTTAAAAGATGTTAAATATGATAATGTATTAGAAAATGGGACAGCGATAGGAATGGGATTAGCGACATCTGTGAATAGACTTAAAGATAGTAAAGCTAAGAGTAAAGTAATTATTTTACTTACCGATGGTTCTAATAACGCTGGGTTTATTGATCCTAAAATAGCTTCAGAACTAGCGGTAGAATATGGCATTAAAACATATACTATTGGTATAGGAACTAATGGAATGGCATTAGCTCCTGTAGCTATAATGCCTGATGGATCTTTTCAATATGGTAGAGTACAGGTAGAAATCGATGAAAAGCTATTAAAAGAAATAGCCAAAGTAACTGGGGGTAAATATTTTAGAGCTACCGATAATAAAAAATTACAACAAATTTATCAGGAAATCGACAAATTAGAAAGAACAGATATAGAAGAGTTTAAATTTTATAATTATGAAGAAAAATTTAGATCACTGGCTTTGCTTGCCTTGTTTTTAATTTTTGTTGAGTTTTTATTACGATATACAGTATTTAGAAGTTTTATATAAATAGATTATAAACCATTAAGGTTTAGTGAACAGAGTAGAGAATATGTATTTATTAGAAGAAAAAATATATTTCTGGTTATTATTAAGTATTCCGGTGCTTATTTTGTTATTTCTAGGAGTTTTAGTTTGGCAAAAAACAACTCAGAAAAAATTTGCAGATTTAGTGCTTCTTAAAAAATTAAGTCCAGATCGCTCGTTTTTTAAATCGAGCCTAAAGATTATAGTTGTTAGTTTAGCTATAGCATGTATTGTTATTGCTTTGGTCAATCCAAAAATAGGAACAAAACTAGAGACAGTAAAACGAGAAGGTGTAGATGTTGTTTTTGCTATGGATGTTTCTAAAAGTATGTTAGCAGAAGATATAGCGCCTAATAGATTAGAAAAATCTAAACAATTGGTTACTCAGATTATTAATAATCTGGCTAGTGATCGTATAGGGATTATTGCATATGCAGCAAGTGCCTATCCTCAATTACCTATCACTACGGATTATGCAGCAGGAAAAATGTTTTTGCAAGCTTTAAATACCGAGATGCTTTCATCTCAGGGAACTGCGATTAATGAAGCTATTGAATTGGCAAAAACATATTATAACGACGAAGAGCAAACCAATAGGGTTTTGTTTATTGTAAGTGATGGAGAGGATCATGAAGGTAATGTAAGAGCTATTTCGGAAGAAGCAGCAAAAGAAGGAATTAAGATTTTTACTATTGGGGTTGGATCCGAAAAAGGAGCCCCAATTCCATTAAAACAAAATGGAATTATACAGAGTTATAAGAAAAATAGTCAAGGTGGCACAGTTATTACCAGATTAAACACGACAACTTTGCAGGAAATTGCCAAAGAAACAAATGGCATATACATTGATGGTAAAAACACAAAAGAAGTTGTAGAAGAAGTTTCGACAATTCTTCAAAATATGGATAAGAAAGAATTCGAAGCTAAACAATTTGCAGATTTTAAAGATCAATTTCAATGGTTTCTTGCAGCAGGATTATTATTGCTGTTTTTAGATATTTTTTTATTAGAAAGAAAAACATCTTGGGTTAAAAAATTAAATCTGTTTAACGAACAGTAAATAGATAAAAAACCCGGTATCATTTTTAAATTAATAGGCACCTGAAAATATAATATAAAATGAAAAAATTATTTGTTGTTATAATTTGTTTTCAATTTGGGTTTTTGTTTTCACAAGAAGAAAACAAAGAGCAAATAATTAACCAAGCAAACCAGTTTATAGCAACTGGCAATGATGTTTTGGTTAAAGACGGTAATTTTCCAGAAGCCGAAGGAGAATACAGAAAAGCAATCGCTAAAAACCCTGTTAATCCTATCGCTAAATATAACTTAGCAAATGCGTATTATAATTCTGAAAAGTATGACGAAGCTACTTTGCGTTATACTGAAGCAGCGAAAGTAGCTACGTCAAAATTAGAAAAGCATATAGCGTTTCATAATCAGGGTAACACTTATATGGAACAAAAAAAATATAAAGAAGCTGTAGAGGCATACAAAAATGCACTTAGAAATAACCCTAAAGATGATCAAACCAGATATAACCTTGCTTTAGCCAAAAAAATGCTGGAAAAACAAGAACAAGAGAACGATAAGAATAAGGATAAAGATCAAAATAAAGATAAGAATCAAGACGAAAAAGATAAGAAAGAAGGGGATGATAAAGAAGATAAAAAAGGAGACGAAGGAGATAAAGAAAAGGACAAGGATAAAGGAGACGATCAAAAAGATAAAGGAGATGAAGTAGAGGATAAAAAGGATAAAGGGGATTCTAAGGACGAAGAAAAAGATAAAAAAGGAGATCCAAAAGATAAAGAAGAAGGACAACCAAAAGAACAACAGCCACAGCAAGTACAAGGTCAATTATCTCCAGAACGGGTAAAAAGTTTATTAGAAGCCATGAATAATCAGGAAAAGAAGGTTCAGGATAAAATAAATGCTAAGAAAGCACAAGGTTCAAAAACAAAATCAGATAAAGACTGGTAAATTAAGATTTTCAGGACTATAAAAAAACTTGAAAATCTTACAAAACCAAAATGAAATTAAAATGAAATTAAAATTAATTTTTCTAACACTATTATTGACCACAATGCAGTTTGCATTGGCTCAAGTAAGATTTGAAGCCAAAGTAAGCAAAAAGAAATTGGGTGTAAATGAAAGATTACGAGTAGATTTTGAAATGAATAAAGATGGAGACAATTTTACTCCGCCTTCTTTTTCAGGATTTACAGTGGTAGGAGGTCCAAACCAATCTATTAGTAATTCATGGATTAACGGAAAAAGATCCTATGCCAAAACGTTTAGTTATTTTTTAGAACCTACTCGCAGAGGTAAATTTACCATAAGACAAGCAGTTATTGAGATTGATGGACAAACATATAAAACGTTACCAGTAGATGTTGAGGTTACAGGTGCTGTGGATAAACCAAAAGATGGAGATGATACGGATTTATTAGCAAGTGAAAATTTACATCTTGTAGCAGAGATTTCTAAATCTGATCCTTATTTAAATGAAGCAATAACAGTAGTTTATAAGTTATACGTTAGTACTAGAATTAGTGTAAGTAATTGGAGAGAGTTAGATAGTCCAAAATACAGTGATTTCTGGAGTCAGGCTATCGATATGAAGCAGCTTAAAATCGAAAATGGAGAATACGAGGGAGAGCCATATCGTTACGTAGTACTGCGTAAAACTGTGTTATACCCTCAAAAGACAGGTAAATTAAATATAGAACCTCTTACTTTATCTGTTTCAGTAGATGTTCCCACAAAACGAAGAGATATTTTTGGAGGAAGGTTATATTCAACAGTAAACAAAACTGTAGCTGCAGGTAATAGAGTTATAAATGTAAAACCATTGCCTTTGGAAGGAAAACCAGAAGATTTTTCTGGAGCAGTAGGGGAGTTTGAATTTAGAGTGACTACTAATAAAAAAGAATTGGATGCTACAGAGTCTTTAGATGCAAAAGTATTGGTTTCAGGTAATGGTAATTTAAAACTTTTTGATTTGCCAAAACTTAATGTACCGAATGGGTTAGAGAAATATGAACCACAACATAATGAGCGAGTAAGAACTAATCTTACGGGCATGGGGGGTAATATATCAGATACTTATACATTAGTTCCTCAATATAAAGGTAAATACCCAATACCATCGATTTCATTTTCTTATTTTAATTTAAAAACGGAAACATATAAAAGAATTACTTCTGAAGAGATTGTTATTAATGTAAAGAACGGCCCTGAAGGTTCAAGTATAGTTAGTACACCTGAAAAAACAGAAGGAACTAATAAAAAAGCGGTAACACAAGTTGGAAATCAATTTAGATTTTTAAAACTAAATGCAAATCTTCAGCCAACACAAAAACAACTTTTTTTTAAATCTACAGGATATTGGTTGTCTTTAACCGCTCCCTTATTAGCAATTCCTTTATTTCTTTTCTTCGGAAAGAAGAGACAGGACAGATTAAGTGATGTTAGTGGTAATAGAGTTCGTAAAGCAGATAAATTAGCTCGTAAGTATCTGTCAGAAGCCAAAAAGAATTTAGGAAGCCAAAAAGAGTTCTACATTGCTATGGAACGAGCATTACATAACTACCTAAAAGCAAAACTACATATCCAGACTAGTGATATGAGTAAAGAGCGAATAGAACGATTATTAAAAGAACAAGATGTAGAGAATACTGTATCTATAGAGTTTATAGCATTATTAGAGAGCTGTGAGTTCGCAAGATATACTCCCTCATCGAGTTCTGCAATGCAGCAAGATTATAATAAAGCTTCCAGAATAATTGCAACTATAGATAAACAACTATAAAAGAGATGAAAAGAATAGTTGAAATACTTATTTTTTTAGTAATTACTACAAGTTTTTCTCAAGAAGAAGAAATGTTTCAGAGAGGAAACTCCTTGTATAACCAAGAAAAATACCAAGAAGCTATTGATAAATATGCTTCTATTTTAGACACAAATCAAGAATCTGCTTCACTATATTATAATTTAGGAAATGCACATTATAAACTAAGTAATATAGGTGCTAGTGTTTATTATTTTGAAAAAGCTTTACAATTAGCACCTAATGATGAGGATATAAAAAATAATTTAGTATTTGCTCAAAAAGCAACTATTGATGCAATAGATGTAATACCAGAAGGGTTTGTTTCAAGAACAATCAAGAAATTTACTAATATATTTAGTATTGATGGTTGGGCATGGTTTTCAGTAATTTGTATTATACTATTTGTAACTCTATTCATTTTATATTATACAGCATATAGTTCTTCAAAAAAAAGAATCTTTTTTGTTGTTTCTTGGGGAGTATTGATTTTCGGAATTTTCGGAATCTTATTTGCATTTAAACAGTATAGCTTTATGGAAAACAATCAGTTTGCCATTATTTTTTCTCAAGAAGCTATTGTGAAAAGCGAACCAAACCTTAGAAGCGAAGAAGTTTTTGAACTTCATGAAGGAACAAAAGTAAAAGTAATAGAAACTGTTAATGATTGGAAAAAAATCAAACTTACTGATGGTAAGATAGGATGGATTCCTGCAAGTGATTTAAAAGAGTTGTAATTAGTTGTTTTAAATTTACAATGGATTTAACTAAATTTGAAAGGAATACTTTTATTTTTGCAAAAAAATCTCTTAGTGGCAACCAAACTTAAAATAGCAAAACTCTTAATTGTATTTGGGTTCTTATTAAGCATTGCTAATTATGGTGCTAGATCAATTAATCTTTATAATTGTGATAATAATATTTCAATAGCTATTGAAGATTCTGAAAACTCAGAAGAAAAAGAAGGTTTAGAAAAAGAAGATTTTAAAGAAAAGGATAAAATTTCTTTTCATTATCCAGATGAGGTGATAACCTTATCTAATTCTATTATTAAATGTTTTCCAGAGTTTAATGTTCAAAATTCCTCAGTTTTTTTAGAATATAAGACACCACCTCCGCGGTTTATTTAATTTTCTTTTTTTAATAATAATAAATACTACCTTTCTATCTATAAAAAAATGGAGTATTTATATTCTTTATAGTGATTGGTTTTCATGATTTAAATACCAGTATTAATGCTATAAATTTTTAGTTGCAACGCTATAAATTTCAAGCCGATTACTTCTACTTTAATTAAGGCAAAAAAATGAATTTAAATACTGTATTTGAGAATAATGAAAAATGGATTGAACAAAAACTTAAATTAGACCCTAATTTCTTTGATGAATTAGGTAAGGGGCAGAACCCAGAATTACTATATATAGGTTGTTCAGACAGTAGAGTAACAGCAGAAGACCTAATGGGTTTAGGGCCTGGAGAAGTATTTGTACATCGCAATATAGCCAATATGGTAATAAGTATAGACCTTAATGTGATGTCTGTAATAGATTATGCTGTAGAGCACTTAAAAGTTAATCATGTGGTAGTATGTGGGCATTATGCTTGTGGAGGAGTTAAAGCAGCAATGCAATCTGCCGATTTAGGGGTTTTAAATCCTTGGTTAAGAAATATAAGAGACGTGTATAGAATTCATAAAACTGAATTAAATAACATAAAAGACGAAGACAAGAAATATGATCGTTTGGTGGAGCTAAACGTTCAAGAACAGTGTGTTAATCTGATTAAAACTGCATCAGTACAAAAAGCATACAGAGATAGAGATTTAAAAGTGCATGGGTGGATCTTTGATGTGCATACAGGAAAATTAATAGATTTAAAAATTCAATTTGAAGATATCCTTAAAAATATTAAGGAAATATACCATTTGGATTAATATATACTTAAAAAAATAAATTTAGAAAACTCTAAGTTTAGATAAAAATAGTTTGATAATATCTGGCGTAGTAACAAACGCTTTTTAAAATAAATTAAAAGAAAATATAGTAGATGAAGCAGTTTTTTAGCAATTTTAAAGGAGATGCATTTGGAGGGTTAACAGCAGGTATTGTTGCGTTGCCATTAGCATTAGCATTTGGAGTATCCTCTGGATTAGGACCTAGTGCAGGGTTATATGGAGCAATTTTTATTAGTTTTTTTGCGGCACTATTTGGTGGTACAAGTACACAAATTTCTGGACCTACAGCACCTATGACAGCGGTTAGTATGTTAGTGATTTCTGGATTGATTGGTGCTAACGATGGAGATGTTGAAAAGGCTTTGCCAGCTATTTTAACCGTATTTCTTTTGGCTGGCTTAATGCAGGTAGGGTTAGGAGCAATAGGTATAGGAAAATATATTAGATATATTCCATACCCTGTAGTATCTGGTTTTATGACAGCTATTGGAGTAATGATTCTTGTTACTCAGTTTTTGCCAGCATTAGGGTATTAC
Organism: Aquimarina muelleri DSM 19832; assembly: GCF_000430665.1. Taxonomy (GTDB): domain Bacteria; phylum Bacteroidota; class Bacteroidia; order Flavobacteriales; family Flavobacteriaceae; genus Aquimarina; species Aquimarina muelleri. The sequence goes on from NZ_AUML01000034.1 coordinate 25,738, forward strand.
CCTAAAGAAGATCAAAGTTTTGTGGATAAATTTAAACCACAGGCAGAAGAAGTTATTTTAGATAAAATACTTAAAGAAGAAGCAGGTGAAGGAATTTTGGTGTTAGAAGATTTTAAAGAAACCATAAAAAGAGCAGAAAACATCTCTAGAGAAGAAATTACTTTAGAAGCCGTTACTTTAGCTGGTAATGAAGCATCTGGAGTGATTGGAGCTATTAAAAGTTTGCCTAAAGCATTATCTAATATCAATTATTTAGAATTTATTTTATGTTTAATAACTATAGTGATTATATATGGTTTTAAACGAATAACAACTACAATACCAAGCACATTGATAGCGTTAATTCTTGTGTCTGGGGTTGCTTATGGTTTTAATCTAAATTATAGACCAATTGAAGAAATACCAAGTGGTTTTCCGATACCTAATTTAGCTATATTTTCAAGTTTTAACTTAGGATCTGTAACCCCATATATTTTTACAGCACTTTCCTTAGCTTTTTTAGGCGCTATCGATTCTTTATTAACTTCGGTTGTAGCAGATAACATGACAAAAACCAGACATAGCCCAAATAAAGAGTTGATAGGTCAAGGAATAGGAAACAGTATTGCAGCTATTTTTGGAGGGATTCCAGGTGCGGGAGCCACGATTAGAACTGTTGTAAATATAAATGCTGGAGGAAAAACCAAATTATCAGGAATGGTAGCAGGGATTATGCTATTAATTGTTTTATTGGCATTAGGGCCTATCGCCTCACAGATTCCTGCAGCTGTTTTAGCGGGCATTTTAATTACGGTAGGTATTGGGGTAATGGATTATAAAGGATTAAAAGCAATACCACATATACCCAAAATAGAAGTTATTATAATGATTATTGTTTTAGTATTATCAGTGTTTTGGAATTTGGTATATGCAGTGGGAATAGGTCTGATAATTGCATCTTTAATTTTTATGAAAAAAATGGGAGATGTTACAGCTAGAGAGTCTAAAGTAGAATCTTTAGGGGGGTTAGAAAATAAAAACAATAAAGAAAAACTGTGGCGTGATGAAATAAACATACCGAATAAGCTTAAAGAAGAAATATTTATCAAACATCTTAATGGACCAGTATTTTTTGGGTCTACAAGTGAGTTACAACAAATGGCAAATCAAATACCTCAATCTGCTACGCACGTAGTGCTTAGAATGGATGAAGTGCCATATATGGATCAATCCGGAGTTTATACTCTTGAAGAAATTATATTAAGTTTGGAGCAAAAAGGAATCAAAACTCATATTGTTGGTATACAAAAACAACCTTTATATTTGGCAAAAAATATTGATATTATACCAGATTTAGTAGCAGAAGATTGTGTATTCGAAGATTTTGATTCGTGTATAAGATACTTAAGTACTGTTGTAGAAGATGTAGTTAAGTCATAATAATACCCAATGTTATTTTAAGTAATAAAGACAATCTAACACTAAACTTGATTGTCTTTATTGCTTTCAAAATTTTCTTTTTCTTCTTGTTTCCATATGTTTGGTAAAACCATTGGAGCAAGTTTACGAACAGGATTGTATAATAACGAAGAGTTTAAAGTTTCTTTTTTTAGTATTGTAATATTGTTGTTTATGGCGTCTATAAAAATAATAATTACACTAGCAATGAAAGCCATTTTTAGTACGCCAAAAGCACCTCCTAAAATTTTATTTAAAATACCCAGAGCAGCATAATCTGCAATTTTAGTTAAAATCCTACCAGCAAGGGAAACAAGGATTACAACAACGATAAAAGTTACAGCAAAAGCAACTAATTTCATAACTCCTTCCTCCCAACTTACATATTTTTGTAAATAATCTCCTGCAATATGAGAAAAATGTACTGCAATATAAATGCCAACAACAAGAGCAACAAGAGAAGCTAATGATGAAAATAATCCTTTACTAAACCCTTTGATTAAACCCCAAAGCAAAAGTATTCCTAAAATAATATCGATGTAGTTCATTAATAGTTTGAATTATGTTCAAATATAATGCATTTTTTGATGTCTAATTCTAGCTAAAATCATGGTTATGATTTGTATATATTATTACTATAAATTTAAAAGGATATCCTAAAAAACGCATTGGGTGTAATCCCTATAGATTTTTGTTGTAATTTGTTTAATTCTATTTCTCCATTATTAGAATTATCATCTAGTCGATAACTTACTGAAAGAGGTACTTTACGATTGTATATGTTTTGTATAGAAACCCCTAAACTACCCTTCCAACCTTTTATGTTAAAACGATAAATAGTAGAAACATCTAATCTATGATATGCGGGTAATCGTCCTGTATTAGTGTTTTTATATAAGATCTCTTCATTTACAAGATCGGCATCAGTAAAAGGTGCTCCTGATCTCCAAAGCCAACCAATAGATAATTCCCAATTTTTAAATGTATAAGAATTAGAAGTTCTAAAATTATGTGTAATGTCATTATTCCCAGGAAATGGAGTTTCTTGTATCTCTGGAAAAGTATATTCGATATCATTAAAGGTATATCCTAACCAAGTTCTAAAGTCCTTAAATCTTTTTTTAAGTAAAATATCTATGCCATAAATCATACTCTCGCCAATAGATAGGTCGCTATTAATTACATTAAAACCATTGGTGATGGAGGTAAGACCATTTATGTTTTTATAATATCCATCTATTTCAAAATTCCAATCATTTTCTGAAAATAATAAACCTCCAGAGAATTGAGTACTTTCCAATATTGGTATTTTGTTATTTGTATATACCCATAAGTTATTTTCTAAACGAAGTTGTGTTTCTTCAAACTCTACTAATTGACTTATAGGTTGGTGTCTTAGTTCGCCTGTAGCTTTTACTCTCAAAGATTTTGTTAATGGATATTCTATATTTACTCTGGGCTCTAGGTACAATTTATTAATTATCGAATAATGCGAAGTTCTTAAACCAATATTAATAAAACTTTTGTTTTCCGGAATGATTTTATAATTTGTATAAATAGAATTTGTTTTATTATTTATTGTGTTTGATTCGTTTATAGGTGTTTCAAACTCACTTTCTTTTGTGATAGTATAAAAAACATCATTATCAGAGTATTGGTAACCAAAAGTCAAAAAGTTTTTAGAATTAAAATCATAAGTAATATTAAGATCTACCCCGATATCTTTTACTGTGTTTTTTCTAACAGATTGGTTTTCTATTATTAGTTCTTGTCTTTCGGTAAATAAATAATCAGAATTATATCTTGAATAATAAGCTTTTAGGCTGTGATGAAAATGGTTTTTTTTAGTTCCTTTCCACGAAAAACTAATACCTTCATTCTTAATTTCTAGATCATCTGTAATAACATCTTCGTCGTCGTTTATTTCAAATGCTAAATCATTATTAGTGTATATGCTACTAACCATTACTTTATCATTTTTAGTAACATCAAGAATAAGTTTTGCACTGGCATCATAAAAGAAAAAGTTATTTTTTCCTATTTTTTCTAAGATTTCATCATCATCATCGTCATCCATTTCTAAAGGCAAAGGATTTAAAACTTCAATTATTTTTGTGTTTTGAAATACTTTTTTAGAAAGTGCAGTATAGGTTGGTGTTTCTAAAAAATCGGTATAAGATCTTCTTCCAGAAAGAACTATACCAATGGTATTTGTTATAGGGATTTTTAAAAACATATCGGCATGTGTTCCATTAATACCAACACCGCCATTAAGTTTTTCAGGAACTTTTCTATCGCTTGAAATATCAATTATACCAGATATCCGGTCCCCATATTTTGGATCTGCTCCTCCTTTAAAAATTTTAGCATCTTTAATTATATTTGGATTAAATACAGAGATCATTCCAAAAAAATGTCCAGTATTATACATTTTTATGTCGTCCCAAAGAATAAGGTTTTGATCTGGTGACCCTCCTCGAATTTGTATTCCTGAAGCACTTTCATCGGGGCTATGTATTCCTGGAACAAGTTGAATACTTTGTAGAACATCTGGCTCACTATGCCCTGGGAGAATACCCAATTCTTCATTCGTAATAGTAAATGATCCGTCAATATTTTTATCGATACCCTTAGTAATATATTCTACAATAAGTACTTCGTTTAATGAAGTAGTTTTTGAAAGAAGAGGTATTCTGGGGCATGTTGACATTTTAAAAAAAGAAGCATTTATGGTTTTGTTAGTATATCCTATATATTGTATTGATATTTTTTCATCTAGGCTAATATCTCCTAGTTGAAAAAAACCTTTTTCATTGGTGATAGTGCCTGTTTTTTTGGAAACCAAAAAAACAGATGCAAAAGGCAGAGGCTCATTGGTTATATTATCAAAAAGATATCCGCAAATTTCAACTTTATTATTAGGGTAACTTATTATTACTTGTCTTTCAGATATTTTTTTGAATTCGAGATTTGTTAGTGCTTTTAAATGGACTAAAATTTCATCTAACGAAGAGTTATCAATATCTAAAGTAACTTTTATGTTCTTTACAATTTCATTGCTAAAAGAAAAAAGAAGTTTGTGTGTTTTGGATAATTCATTAAGGACTTCTTCTAATGGAGTTTCTTTAAAGTTTTTAGAAATTTGTGCTTGCGTATAGTAAGTACAAAATAGGAACATTAGTAATACAATTTTTTTCATAGAACATTTTGGGTTTTAGGAAATTTCTAAAACGCAGATATTTTTAGATAAGTATTTTATTTGTTATTGGTTTGAAAGAGAAATTATAGTTCCGTTTACAATATAATCGATTCCCATAGGTATTAATACAGATTCTAGCGCAATATTTAAATCATTATAATTAAAACCACCAGTAAATAATTTATTTTGATCAATAGCCCCTCTTTTAAAGGTTATATTGTATTGTCTTTCTATTTCATCTAATGCAAATTGTAAAGGAGTACTATTAAAAACGCTTTCTCCTTTTTTCCATGCAGGTTCTGTATGGGTAATGGTATGTTCTATAAGTTTTTTATCTTTTAGAGAAACACCTTCTCCTTTTTCTAATATTTTTTGTAGATTATTATTTGTGGATACTTTAACTCTTCCTTCATAACAATTTACTTCAAACAGCTTTTCTCGTTCTTTTATGTTAAACTGGGTTCCTAGTACTTCTATTTTTCCTAATGAAGTGGTTACAGTAAAATTAGTACCAGATGTTACTTTAAAATATCCTTCTCCTTGTAAGGTGATTTCGCGATTTTGTGACCAAAAAAAGCGTTGATGAGTTAGCTCAGATCCTGCATTAAGATCTACAAAACTTCCATCCGGTAATACTATAGAAAGTTGTTGGCCTGAACTTGCATAGTAGGTTACTTGATTAAAAAAAAGTCCAATAATTAACAGGATAGAGGCAGCGGCAGAAACAGAGATCATTATTGACTTTAAATTAATCACCTTTGTTTTTTTCGAGGCATTAACTTTATTTAAAGTGGTTGTCAATGATTCTTGGGTATCAAAAGAAGGGGGCTTGAAATACTCAAGACTCTCAACAATTTTTTTATAATCACCATATTCAGGAAGCTTTTTTAATTCTTTTAACTCCTCTGCATTTAGATCATTATTTAACCATTTTGCTAAATATGTATTTTCTTTGTCACTAAACATAGCTTACATTATATTCATTAAAACAGGTAAAACTCAAAGTACCCTACCTTATTGTTATATGTTTTTTACCAATTTCCTTAACTCTTTTAATGCTTTATGCATTCTTTTTTCTACGGCTTTTACCGATATGCCAAGCATATCTGCAATTTCTGCATATGTTTTTTTATCGATTCGGTTTAATAAAAAAACCTCTCTTTGCCCTTCAGAAAGATCTGCAATTGCATTTTGTAGCTTATCCATAAACTCTTTTTCTTCCATCAAAAAATCTGGAGACTCTACGTTTTTATTATTTTGAGGTATTTTGGCATATTCTAATCGTACTTTATTGTGGGCAACCTGATTAAGAAACATATTATTAGCAACGGTGCATAAAAACCCCTTTGCTTTTTCAAAAATAACTTTCTTGCAATTATGCCAAAGCTTTATAAAAGCCTCTTGCATAATATCGTTAGCTTGTTCTTTATCCCCGCATTTGTAATAGATATAATTTCTGACAGATTCTGCATGTGTTTCAAATAGCTTTGTAAATACAGGCTGTTTACAAACAGATTTTGAGGATGGAGTCATATATAAGTTTTTTCAATTTAAGGTAGGGTGAAATTACTTCTGCCTGTTATAGAACCAAAAATAACTGATTATGAAATCCAAAACAAATCTTACAATCTTATTAATCTTGATTACTATTATTACAATGATTTCTATTGGTTTTAAAATAAAGCCAATATTTGATAATTATGATGATTTTAATCCAGAGGCAGTTTATAAAATAAAATATACCTTCTTTTTTAAATCAGACAAACCCAACACTACAGTAAGAACGTATATTCCAAAAAATAATTTGAGACAAACAATTTCTAGAGAGAAAATTAGAAATGATACCACGATGTTTTTTTTAAAAAAAGAAGAACAAAAGGATAATATAAGGGCTATTTGGAACACTAAGAATGAGACATTATCTCACTCTATTGAATATGAGTTTGTTTTTTCAGGGAAAAGTAAAAAATTTAAAATACCTAAAAATTTTGTTAGAGAAAAGAATAAGCATAAAGAGTATCTTACTGCTTCAAAAAACATACAATCGGATAATCTAAAGATTGCCGATCTGGCGATACAACTTCGTAAAAATACTAAAAACGATAGAGAAGTAATCAAAAATGTTTTTGATTACGTTTATAAAATTCCTTCAGCGCCTATTATTACATTAACAGATGCTATAACAACACTTGAGCAAAATATAGCTTCTTGTAATGGTAAAAGTAGATTGTTTGTAGCTTTGTTAAGGAGTTTAGGGTATCCTTCGAGAATAAAAGGGGGCATTATTTTGGAAAATACAGATAAAAGAACATCTCATGCGTGGGCAGAAGTGCTGATTAATGAAGTTTGGGTTCCTTTCGATACACTAAATAATCATTTTGCTTATTTGCCTGCAAAATATTTAGAAATTTATCATGGAGATAAATCTTTAATTACACACACCAAAGGTATTCAGTTTGATTACATCTATCAAATCACTCAAGAAAACCATATATCATTTTTAAAAATGAACTCTGAAGAACTTAATGCTTTATCAGGGTTTTCACTCTGGAATTTGGTAGATAAAAAAACGATACCAATTAAGTCTCTTCATTTATTATTGTTATTACCCATTGGGGGATTATTGATAGCTTTTTTAAGAAATATAGTAGGACTTAAGACTTTTGGGGTGTTTTTGCCTGTGTTAATAGCTTTATCTTTACTACATACAGGTTTTTTATCAGGAATTGCAGTTTTTGTTGGGCTTATTATATTTATGGGTTTAATATCTTATCCTTTTGATAGGTTAGGTTTGCTTTACACACCAAAATTAGTAATATCATTAACAATAATGGTAGCTGTAATTTTTATAGCAACTAGTTATGGGTTGAAATATGATATTGAGTGGCTTACAAAACTTACCTTTTTTCCTATTATTATACTTACCATAGCAGCAGAACGTTTTTCTAGTTCTACGGTAGAAGATGGTTACTTAATAGCTTTACACAAGCTTTTACAAACAATTATAGCAACTACAGTTTCTTATTTTTTATTATCTCTTTCATGGTTACCATCTATCTTAATATTGTTTCCTGAAATTATTGTTCTAATCATTGTTATATCTGTTTTTTTAGGGAGGTATATTGGAATTCGGTGGATAGAAATCTTTAGGTTTAACCCTATTTTAAAATTAGAAAGATAAAAAGAATAATTTTTTAAGGTAGGGGGTTTTAAAACTCACCTGTTTATTAAATATACATAGACAATACTATAAATAGATTCTTATGTTTTCGATAATTTTTAATAAAAAATTAAAAACCTCTTCTAATGTTGTAGGGCTGAATGAAAGAAATATAAAACTTATATATCCTAATAACCCCAAAAAACACTATCCGCTTGCAGATGATAAAGTTCTAACCAAAGAAATATTGCACAAAAACAATATTCCATGTGCAAAAACTTATGCGATAATTGAGTTCAATAGCGAGATTAAAAAAAAATGGGACTACTGTAAGCAATATTCTTCGGTAGCTATTAAACCAGCTAATGGTTGTGGAGGTGGAGGAATTAAAATCCTTAAAAAAGATAAAAAAGACAATTGGTTTAGCGGGGGAGAGATTATTACAGATCGCGAGATCTTTCAACACATTGCATCTATTATAACAGGCCTTTTTTCTTTAGGATCTCATGATAGAGTTCTTATAGAGGAATGTATAGAACCACATACTTTTTTTCATGAAATTTATCCAGAAGGCGTACCTGATTTTAGAATAATCACTCTTAATAAGACTCCGTTAATGGCAATGCTAAGAATGCCAACAGATAGATCTGCCGGAAAAGCAAATCTTCATCAAAATGGAGTAGGTATTGGTATTGATATGAAAGAAGGAAGATTGTTAGAAGTATATGATGGTAAAAAATATACAAATCATCACCCAGATAGTAACTTTCTAGTAAATGGTGTCCCCATACCATATTGGAAAGAAATTTTGGAAATATCTGTTGAAACTGCCAAAGCATTTCCACTTAACTATCTGGGAATTGATATTGTAATTGATAAAAATAAAGGACCACAAATTATGGAGATCAATGTTCGCCCTGGACTAGGTATCCAATTAGTAAATAAAATGGGACTAAAACAGGTAATTAGAAAGGTTATCTAAACAATGAACCACACAAGTAAATATTTTCTAGATAAATAACAGAGTAGAATAGAACAATTTTGTCTAAAAAAAAAATCATTTGTTTTTTAACAAGTGACGAATAACTATTGGAAAAACATAAAATAAATTAAAATGAATAAAAGAATCATAATATCTCTTCTAGCTGCATTTTTTATACCCTATTTAGGGTTTTCACAAATTGAAAATAAATTAAGTTTTGAAACTCTTGGAGGGTATGAATATAATTATTTTAAAAGCCCTGAAGAAGTTAGAGTTAATGGCGCTATTATAACTAAAGAAAACTTGATGGCAAGTAGTATCCTCCAAGATATTTCAGCTAATTATACACTTACTAATAAATGGAATAGAAATAACAGGTTCAGGTTTTTTGCAAAACCATCGGCAAGGATATTTTATGAAAATATTAAGGATAGCTATTGGAGTGTAAACCTTAAAACAAAGTATGATCATAAAATAAATAGAAATACAAAAATATTGGCAGAAGCTAAAATTATACGAATGAATAGAGAAGGTTTAGGAGGAGACCAAGATGTTTTAATTAACCCATTAGGGTATACTTTGTATGGAGGAAGTTTAGGTGTTGATTTTGAAGTTTTTAAAGACAATGAATTTAGAACAGCTTTGTTTTATAATTTTAAGAATTTTGATTCTTATGGGATGCGAGATTTACAATTTGATGAGTTTGGTATAGAGATTTCTAATGCTCAAAAATTTGGAGTAGGAGAGTTACGACATGAGATAGGTATCGATGTATACATTAAAAAAAGATTATATGACACTTTTAATGCGAGTGATTTGATAACAGATGGGGAGAGAAACTGGGATTATGCTAAAGCTATGATGTTTTATGAATTGCCATTTAGTAAACAATTTAAGGTTAAGCCAAACTTTGTATACTATCTTAGAAAAGATAATACTGCAGATCGTTCAGGGTTTAATCAGTTTGGACCAGGAGTATTTGTTAAATATGATAACGATAAAACTAAAATAAGCAGCTCATTTTCATTTATTACTAGAAACTATAAAAGCATAGAGGCTAGAAATACAGAAGTTAAAATAGGAGAAACACTCAAATATGAGTACGTAAATTTTGGTATAGATGTATCTCATGAAATACGAAATGATTTTTGGATAACGGCAACCATAAACTCAAAAATAAGAAATACAAATTATACAGATATAGACGCTCGTTCTTTTAGAAACTATAGAAATCAATACATAGGTGTAGGCGTTTTATGGGAATTATAAGATTTCCTCTTTTTTATATCCGTTTTTTTTGGTTAAGCGTTACTTTTGTAGCGCTTAATTTTTTTAAGAAATACACAAGCAGATAAATAACTTAACTAGATTATATAATTTGGATTTATAATCCTATGGCTAGAGACGAAAAATTAAAAGAACGGTGGGGGATTTTGGTAGAAAAACTCTCTGATCAATTTGCAGATGGAGAAGATTTAGATTTGGACGGTATTATATATTTAATAGGGGTACAAGAATTAGGGCAATTGCATCGGGAATTTAAAAAAGATGAAAAATTAGATTTAATGCATATAGCAATATGTCGTCTTTTAGAACCTTATGGATATTATGAATTTGATTATTATGACGATGAAGGATGGCCACATTATAAAATGAAAGAGCAATTACCAAGCCTTAAAGCAGGAGAGCAATCTGTATTGATGAAAGAAGCAATTGTAAGTTATTTTTTAGTGAGTGAGTATATCAAGTGATCAAAAATATTTAAAGAAAGTTTGAATTAAAAATTCGAAATAACAATCATAACGACCTATAGTTATAGTTTGCTTAAATTACGTAAATTTGCCGTTCTATCAAGAAAGTAGTAATGATTGACAAGATTAAAGAATATATAGCAGAAGTTGATGCTTTTAAAGCTAAAACGAAAGAAGAAGTTGAAGCTTTTAGAATAAAGTTTTCAGGAAAAAAAGGGCTGATTAATGAATTCTTTTCAGAATTTAAAAATGTAGCTAATGATCAAAAAAAAGAATTTGGTCAAGCAATTAATGCTCTTAAAATAGCTGCAGAAGGAAGAGTTAAAGATCTAAAAAACGAATTAGAATCCAAAGACGAAGAAAATGGAATCTATGGAGATCTTACCAGACCGTCAGAACCTATTGCTTTGGGATCTAGACACCCTATTTCTTTAGTAAAAAACCAGATAATTGATATTTTTTCTCGTATAGGATTTAATGTAAGTGAAGGCCCAGAAATTGAAGATGACTGGCATAATTTTACAGCATTAAATTTACCAGAATATCATCCTGCCAGAGATATGCAGGATACTTTTTTTATCCAAACCGATCCAGATGTTTTATTGCGCACACATACATCATCTGTACAAGTTAGATACATGGAAAATAATACACCTCCAATTAGAACTATTTCTCCAGGAAGAGTGTATCGAAACGAAGCTATTTCAGGAAGATCTCATTGCTTTTTTCATCAAGTAGAAGGATTGTATATAGATAAAGACGTTTCTTTTGCGGATCTTAAGCAAACATTACAATATTTTACTACCGAGATGTTTGGTAAATCTAAGATTAGATTAAGACCTTCTTATTTTCCTTTTACCGAACCAAGTGCAGAGGTAGATGTATATTGGGGACTAGAAACAGAAACTGATTATAAAATGACCAAGGGTACAGGTTGGTTAGAAATTATGGGGTGTGGAATGGTAGACCCTAATGTGCTTAAAAATTGTAATATAGATCCACAAGAATATAGTGGTTTTGCTTTTGGAATGGGAATTGATCGTATTGCACTTTTACTTTATGGCATTTCAGATATTAGAATGCTTAGTGAAAATGATGTGCGGTTTTTACAGCAGTTTAAATCTGCATTATAATAGTATTATTATAAAAAAGTATATCAGTTCTTGTTCTACCAAAAATGCTAATAATTAACTCCTTCAGGATTGTTATGACAAACAAATTATAAGTTTGAAATTTAAAAACAATAGAGAAAAAGAACTAAATGAAAAAAGATATCGAAATACCTGTTGTAGAAGATGTTTATATTGCAGTGGTCAAAGAATGGGATGAAAAGTTTTTGAACCAGGATTGGTATGCATATATTATTAATGATCGAGGTATTGCAATAGAAATGGTTCTTGTTGTTACAAAAGGATATGATGAAGAGCGAAAAACTTCTCTTTTAAGGCATGGTATAGGAACAATAGAATCTAAATCCTTTGCTAAAATTGAAATGATACAAGAAGAGTTATTAAGTATGAATAACGAATTTTCAGTAACTTTTTTTGAAAAAGGTAAGCTATACGATAAAAAATATTTATTTAAAAAGAATACTATAAATGAAAATACTTTTCAAGACTTACCAGTAATGAAGCGATCTGGAGTTTTAATGAAATAACTTAACCCTTGATATATCAATAAATCATAATACCCCCTCCTTTTTTTTAATTACAGTATAATTCCAGAATTGTTTCTTTCTTTAATTAAATCACATTCCTTTGATTTTTTAATAATATATTGTAATTATCAATATTTTTTGTCGACAAAATACTTTTATGTTCGTTAAAACACATATTTAGTTGTTGGTCACTTATTCTTTAGAAGTGCTTTCTGATTTTTGTGTACGTAATTAGAAACACATTGTATGAAGAGACTTTTACTTGTTTATATTGCATTCTTGAACTTACTATTTTTTGGGGTATATTCATGTAAGAACAATGACTCAAACATTTCGAAAGCAACAATTGCGGGTACATGGCAACTAGAAGAAGAGTTTAGTAATGATGAGAATAGTAGTCAGCTTAAAGAATTTCCACTTTCTTCATGTGATAAGATGACTACTTTAGATATTTTTGAAAGTGGTAAATTTATTGAAAAAAGTTATTATAACAATTTTGGAACAGGTGGAGAATGTATAAAAGATACCGAAGAAATTCATGGTATATGGAAAAAAGGATATAAAGAGATATTTCATTTTATCTATGATAAAAACAATACTCTGTTTTTTACAAAATCGTATGTAGTTTTAAAAAATGAAAAGTTAGAGGTTACTATACAGTATGAAGACCCAGATTTAGAAGGTGAAACTATCCTTAAATTTATTTACACTAAAAAGCTATATGCTGTTGAAGAGATAGATGATTTAAAGAGATAAAGTTATTGATTAATATTTTTTGTAATAATGCTTTGAAAACTTATAGATAATTCTGTTTCATTTATTCTGATATACTAAAAAAAACATTTAAGAATTAGAAATTTTTGAAGATGTTGTATTTATATTACAAGGTTTTAATGTTTCCATTACTGTAATAAAATTACTTTGATCTTTGGTGCTAAACTCATGTTCTTGTAGATAAGCCAGCATATATTGGTATAATTCTTCTTGTTTCATAAAAAAGTTGGTTATGTGCATAGCAAATATAATAAAAATAACCAAACGGTAATTAAAATTGTGTTTTATTAAACTGAATTTTCCATTGTGGAAGAAAATGACAAAAAAGAGCTACTTAATATATTAGCCAAACGTATAAAAGAGTTACGTTCAAAAAAAGGGATAACTCAAGAAGATGCTCTGAATGATACTGGAATTCATTTTGGGAGAATTGAGCAGGGTAAAAGGGATATTTCCTTTACTACGCTTTTTAAAATTTGTCAATATTTTGAAATCCCTCCCAAAGATTTATTTAATAAGGATTTTGATAGAATAACTCTATAAAAAGCTTCTATTAGCAATATGCTAATAGAAGTTATTGGTGTTTTTGTTAATTTAAAGTTGGAAGAATAACGAACCTGGTCTTGTTGATAGACTCTTATTAGAATTATAAATATCTTCTCAATTATTTAAGAAATACTTATACAAAGTAACAATTGATAATAAAATAAAAATAGTTTTTAGATGGATTAAATGAATTCAAGAAACAAGTATAAAATCATGTTTTTCAAATTCGTTTCCATTGATAATTATAGATATTTGATGTAATCCTGGGTAAAGTTTTCTAGTAGTTATTATTTTAAATGATTGTTTTCGGGTAATGATAGTTTTTGATTTTTCAGGATATAGTTTTTCACTTATTTTAAAAACTTTTTTGGATAAACTCTCATTGTGTTTTTGATAATATAACCCATATTCTAAACGTAACTTAGATGGTGAAAGACTAGTGTTATTAATTTGAAAAAAAAACTCTAAAGCACTACCAATCTTAACCTTTGGGGTGAGAATTTGAAAGTTTGTTATTTTTATTTGAGATGTAGACTTAAAACCAAATAGTTTCATTATCTGTTTATTTCCTTGTTTTAAAAGTGTTCTAGATCCATGCTTGACGACCCAATCGATATCATTGGATTCTCCGATCCATTTTTTAGCAAGTGAAATAACAATATCAGGATTATCTTTTGAAATATCATTTAAGTTATTAGCTACACTTCTTCTAACGGATTCAGATTCATCTTTTTTAAGGCATTGAAGAATGGGAATAATGGATATTGGATCTTTTTTTAAGAAAGGAATTGACATAGCCCAAGGCAAACGAGGTCTACAGCCTTCGGTTGATAACCTTCTTACCATTGGGTGTTTATGTGTTGACCATTTTATCATTTGATTAATTCCTTTTTTTGAAAATTTTATTAGAAAAGGGCGAATAGCAAATTCACAACTCGTAAACTGAGTGATTTTTTCTATTGCTTTAATAGAGGTTTCATAGTGTAGAATGCCGTAAACTTCAATAAAATCAGGAAAGAACATATATTCTAAGCTATTCTCTTTTTTACCTTCTTTTTTAAGCTGATCTATTACTTTTAATAGAATATCTACATTGGCAGAGTAATTAGGCGATAAATGCTGTTGTAAGACGATTGTAATATGTCTCATGCGTTGCTTTAATTCTTTATCTTGCCATTGATCATCAAAAATTTTATTAGAAAAGGAACAAGCATTAAAATCAGGAATTATTTTTTGAATAGTAGTTGTAAATTCTTCGAAGAATTTGTGTGTATAAATATTTTTAAATAATTCAGCCATCACAATTAACAATTTAACAAGCAATTTATTTGCCTTTGGTTTTTATACCAACAAAAATAATATGTGGTAGTGACAAGGGTATGTCAGTTGTATTTACTTTATATTTGGAATAGATGCAATAGAAAATACTTGAAATTAAAATAAAAGTAGGATTAATTCCGCTACGATTTATTGTTCTAATTTCATTTAGGTAAGCAATGCGTGTTCTATATCTTTTTAGGATAACATCTATGACGGTTAGTCAAAGTTTAAAAAACAGTAAAATATAAGCCATTTCGATACTATATAAAGCAATAAATATTAATTATTTATTTTTTCTGCTTTTGTTATTTTTTACAAAAATGACTTAACCTTTAGATTAACCCTTTTTATATTTTTAACCGTTATAGATACATTATTAAACACTTTTTATTGATTCTTAGCTTTGGCATCGAGTTGTTGTCGAATCACTTTTACAGCCCAAAGATAATGTTGGTATATTTCTTGGGTAACACCATGTTTTTTTTTGTAAGCCATTAATCTCTTGTATAATTTTTTTTCAGTCATCATAAAATATAGAATTAAGTTTTACAATATTTCATTAACTTTTATTATTGAGTTTTAGAACCCTATAAGTACATTAAGATAAAAAGAAAATTTAAATCTTTTTTATGGTAAACCGTAAAACTTATATTATTTTAAAAATAGGAGACTATATTTGCTCTTTTTTTTTGTGATCTTTAATTTGTTGTTGCTTTTTAACAGTTTCTATAGCCCATTTATAATGTTGATACATTTCTTGTGTTATCCCATGTTTTTTTTTGTAGGCCATTAGTTTTTCATATAACTTTTCTTCGGTCATTATCTTATTTGTTATTTTACACTCTTTTTTTCTTCAGTGTAGTTATCTGATTTTAAATTTTCTAGCAGCATAATGAAATAGCTATGCTCTTCTTTATTAAAGAGGTTTTTATTTTTGTACGCTAGCATATAACGATATAATTCTTCTTTGTTCATAAGGATATGATTGTTTATATATCTTTAATTTTTTACTTAATTATATCTATCATCTAAACTGTTTTGTATGTATAAAGGTTACAGAAACCTAAATAGGCGTATACAAATATTTATGATATAATAAGAGAGGGGGTAATTTGAAACTCTATCTGGAAAAGTTTCTAAGTTTTAAGTTAAAAATAAAATAGCAAATATGGTTACGGTAAAGAAGGAGTATTCTGAAAGGTTTTTCCTCATTGTCACCTCTTAAGTACTATGAATAAAGGAGTAAGCAAAGGTTAGAATAGTTATTAACATTTTTATTTTTATGTATAAAAACAAATAAAAAACAGTGACAACTATTTGATTTTCAAAGTGCAAGTGGTGTTAAAAAAAAGATAGTAAACAAATGAATTTATTAAGAATAAAAAGAATTTTTGATATAAACCCTACCTTTTTAAGAGGTTTTTTTGCTATAAAAAATATTAATTACAAAGTATAGAACTTATAATTTGGTAGATTTATAATTCTTAAGTAAACTTTTTTAATAAGAATATGTAATAATTAGTGATATAAACAGGTATATTCTTACAAAAGAAGTTTTGTAATTATTTCTCAGATATTAAAGAGTTTAAAAAATGTTATAAAAAAGACAGGTTGTTTTTGATGCCCTAATATCCAATCTTTTTTCTAACTTTTGCTAATACAGTATTTGCAATTGCAGTTGCTTTTTTTGCTCCAATAGCCAAAGCTTCGTCTATCTCATTTAGATTGTTCATGTAATAATTATAACGTTCTCGTTCCTCAGAAAACTTTTCAATCAACAATTCGTATAAAGCCTGTTTGGCATGCCCATATCCATAATTTCCAGCAAGATAATTATTACGCATTTCTTTTTGTTGTTCTGGAGTAGCAATTAGCTTATATATTGCAAATACATTACAGGTATCTGGATCTTTTGGATCCTCAAGTGGCGTGCTATCTGTAGCGATAGTTAATACCTGTTTACGCAGTTTTTTATCAGGTAAAAACAGATTAATGATATTTCCTTTTGATTTACTCATTTTAACGCCGTCTGTTCCTGGTACATACATGGTTTCTTCTTTTACCTGACCTTCAGGTAGCACAAATATCTCACCTACTTGATTATGTATACGAGAGACTAGGTCTCTTGTTATTTCTATATGTTGTAATTGATCTTTTCCAACAGGAATAATTTCTGCATCATATAATAATATATCTGCAGCCATTAGCATAGGGTATGTAAACAATCCGGCATTTACATCTTCTAATCGACCTGCTTTATCTTTAAAAGAATGTGCCAGAGTTAATCGTTGATAAGGAAAAAAACAACTTAAATACCAAGATAATTCTGTTACCTGTGGTATATCACTTTGGCGATAAAAAACAGTTTTTTCAATATTTAATCCAAAAGCTAACCAGGCAGCGGCAGTAGAGTACGTGTTCTCTTTTAATGTTTTAGCATCTTTAATCTGTGTAAGAGAGTGCATGTTAGCAATAAACAGAAAAGACTCGTTTTGAGGCTCATTAGCCATTTGGATTGCTGGGATAATCGCTCCCAATAAGTTTCCTAGATGTGGAGTACCCGTACTTTGTGTTCCTGTTAGAATTCTAGACATGATATTTTTTATAATTTGTTAGCAAAGGTAATTTTTTTGTTCACATACCTCAAACCAATTGTGTATTTTTGGAGATATGCACGTACTTAAAAATATACTAATCTTATTATGGCGTATTTGGTTCTATATTCTTATGGGGCTTCCTATAGTTATAATGTTTCCGGTACTATTAGTGTTTTCTTCTAGAGAAATTTGGTATCCACAGTTTTTTGTAGTGGCTAGATTTTGGGCTAAAATTGTTTTGTATGGATCTGGTTTTTTGCCAAGAGTTACTAAAGAAGCTAAGCCAGACCGATCTAAAAGCTATATGATTGTGGCCAATCATACTTCTATGACGGATATAATGCTAATGCTATATTGTGTTAAAAACCCTTTTGTATTTGTAGGTAAAAAAGAATTGGCAAAAATTCCAATATTTGGTTTTTTCTATAAACGAACCTGTATTTTAGTAGATCGTAATAGCCAACGTAGTAGAAAAGAAGTCTTTGATCGTGCACAAGCCAGATTAAATAATGGTACTAGTATTTGTATTTTTCCAGAAGGAGGTGTTCCTGATGATGAGTCTATAATCTTGGATATTTTTAAAGATGGTGCTTTTAGATTAGCTGTAGATCATCAAATACCAATATTACCTCTAGTGTTTCTAGATAATAAAAAGAGGTTTTCATATACTTTTTTTAGTGGCACTCCTGGAATTATGAGAGCTCATGTTCTTAAAGAAATTTCAACCAAAGGATTAACACAAGAAAATAAAAAAGAATTGAAAGAAAAGACATGGGATACTATTTTTAAAATCCTGAAGAAAGATCTTGAAAAATAAAAAATTAAAGCCGTTTCTCCCCAGAAACGGCTTTGCTCATCATTGCTTACTAATTAAAGTAGCAATAACTACCTAACCAACTAAAAAGTTTATATTTTCAAAATTTAATATTTACACCTGTATATACCCCAAAATAATAGGGTTTAAAATTATTTGCAGTTTCATTAAATGCATTTAATTGATACTTAAAAATGGGTTCTAGATTAACCTCTAGATGTTCTGATAATTTATAATCTACACCTAAGCCGATATTACCGCTAAAACTTACTTCATTAAGATTGTTTGCTTCTCCTATAGGAGTTTCAAAATCCCCTGCCTCTATAGATATTTTATTTTTTTGTAAAAACAACGTGCTAATCCCCCCAATCATATTTACCCCAATTTTTTTATCTACTAAGGCGTATTTCATTTCCATAGGAACTTCTATATATGCAATACTTTGATTAAGAAATCCAATATTTTGTGTTTGATCTACTGCGTTTCTATTAATGTCTAAAGATTCAGAAATGTTTCTAGGATTATTCCCTAAATCTGCAATAAAAATAGCTGTAGTACTAGAATTGTAATTTACACTTTGTAAATTTTGACCAATTGCCGAAGGAACAAAACCTATATCTGTGGTATTATAGCTTAAATCTAGCTTATTAACTCCAGAGCGTACACTAAGTTTTTTATTAATTATATAAGAAACCTGTATCCCATAACTCATATTTACCTCTCCTTCTTTATTATTATCAGCAAATTGCGAATCAATAGGCGATCCATTACCAATAGAATTATAATATACCGGAGCTATATTAGGTGAGATGTTCCATTTTTTGATAGAAGAATTTTTTGTAGCAATTTCCTCTTCTGATTCTTTATTTATTACATCAAATATAGATTTTTTATTATCTTGGTTGTTAAAGTTTTCTTCTGCAGGAGTACTTTCTTTTGGTTCTGAGATGCTTTTGTTATTAGTTACTATATTTTTTGTAGAAAGTGTATTGTTTTTCTCATCAGGTTCTACAAAAACAGGATACTTTTCTTTTTCGGATATTATTTCTTGATTTGGGTAGTTTACTACAATAGGATTTTTTGTTGTTTTCTGTTTGGACAGAGTAGTGTTTGTTTCTGTTGTAGTTTTGTGTTCTGCTATTTTATTTTTGTTAGTAGAATTAACCTTATTTTTTATTGGATTAGAAGAACCAAGGGGTAGATTTTGAGTAGATTTTTTATTATCGAAATTATTTTTTTCAGGCTTTTTATCAAAGTTTTTTACTTCTTTTTCTTCAGAAGCTACTGTGATATTGGTAATAGTTTTTTTAACAGGAGTTTTACGGTCGTTATTTTGGGTCTGCTGCTCGGGTATTTTTTGGGTATCTGTATTAATTACAATAGTATTTTGTTTTGGAATATTGTTTAGTGAATTACCTAAACTAAATATAATTACTATTAAAGCTGCAATTCCAGCTGCTCTATACCAAAAAGGCAATAAGAATACTCTTTTTTTCTCTTTTTTTTGACTAGCTTTTATTTTTTCCCAGACGATTTCATTGGGACTTATTTCAAAATCCTTGAATTTTTCTTGGAATAGCCGGTCTATATTTTTTTTGTCATTCATCTCTGTCCTTCGATTGACTGAACATATGGTTCTTGGTTGTGTTCTAATTTTTCTTTTAAAATATTTCTAGCTCTTGCCAAATTTGATTTAGAAGTTCCGATAGATATATCTAACATTCCAGCAACTTCTTTGTGAGAATAACCATCTAATACATAAAGATTAAAAACTAATCGATACCGGTCTGGTAGTTGTTGAATGATTTTCAAAAGATAATCTAATGAGATTTCTTCTTCATTAACCTCTACTTCTGGTTCTTCAATCTGTTCTTCATTAATAATATCAAAAACTTTTTGTTTTCTATACTTTTGTAGTGCGGTATTAATAGTTATTCGTTTTATCCAGCCTTCAAAAGAACCTTGGTTTTTGTATTGATTTATTTTATCAAAAATGGTAATAAAAGCATCTTGTAAAGTATCTTCAGCACTTGAATAATCATTAGAATATTTTAAACAAACAGAAAATAATTTGCTACTAAATAACCTATACAATTGCTCTTGCGCCTGAGGGTTTTTTTTCTTACATTTTTTTATGAGTTGCTCTAAGCTCACCGATTATTTTTTTTGAAGGATCATATAAATTTATAATACCGGTACTTCTATAATTAAAAACTGATTATCCCCATTTTCATTTCGTCCTTGCCAAAATCTAAATACATAAGAATCTTCTTGACCTACAAAAAAATCAAAAGACGCTTCAATCAGATCTTTTTCCTCTAGTTCTTTACAATTATATTCATCTATTACAAGGTTAACAATAGATACTGTTCGTTCATTTCCTAATCTATTATAATCAAAACCAGAAAAAGAATGACAGTCTGTTGGTCTGTAGTAAGATACGGAAATTGTGTATGTTTCTCCTCGATTAAATTGATCCGGTAATGTTACCTCATGAACAGAAACTAATTCATAAAAAAATCTAGTGCCATCATCATCATTAGAACACCCAATAAATATAGTAACCAAAAAAAATATAAAAACTATTTTTATTCTTCTCATGCTGTTTTTTTTTAATCGGATAACTCCTCTAATCGTATAGATGTTTTAATTTGAATAAGGTTGCTTTTAAAGAATAAAAAAACCCCGAAAATTCGGGGTTTTTTTTATTCTTCTTGTTTAGGGAGAAAAGTTTATTCTTTTGCAATTTTTATAGCCTCCTTAATTTTCCCTTCAAGCTCTTCCATAAGCTCTGGGTTATCATTAAGTAATGTTTTTACAGCATCACGACCTTGGCCAAGCTTTGTGTCTTGGTAACTAAACCAAGAACCACTTTTCTTTATAATTTCATAATCTACACCAATGTCAATTATTTCGCCATTTTTAGAAATACCTTCGCCATACATAATATCAAATTCTGCAGTTCTAAAAGGTGGAGCTACTTTGTTTTTAACCACTTTTACTCTGGTTTTATTTCCTTGTACCTCACTGTTACTATCTTTAATTTGTGTAGAACGGCGAATATCTAACCGTACCGAAGCGTAAAACTTTAGTGCATTACCACCAGTAGTAGTTTCTGGGTTACCAAACATTACACCAATTTTTTCACGAAGTTGGTTGATGAAGATCACAGTACAATTAGTTTTACTAATAGAACTGGTTAATTTTCGAAGTGCCTGAGACATTAACCTTGCATGTAGCCCCATTTTAGAATCTCCCATTTCTCCTTCGATCTCACTTTTAGGAGTTAATGCAGCAACAGAGTCAATAACAATAATATCAATAGCACCAGATCTTATTAGATTATCAGCAATTTCTAAAGCTTGCTCACCGTTATCTGGTTGAGATATGATCAAATTTTCGATATCTACACCTAGTTTTTCTGCATAGAAACGATCAAAAGCGTGTTCTGCATCAATAAATGCAGCAATACCACCTCCTTTTTGAGCTTGTGCAATTGCATGTAAAGTTAGTGTTGTTTTACCAGAAGATTCAGGTCCATATATCTCAATTACTCTACCTCTTGGATAGCCACCAACTCCTAGTGCTAAATCCAAACCTAAGGATCCGGTAGAAATTACATCTACTTCCTGGACAGCACTATCTCCCATTTTCATTACTGTTCCTTTTCCGTAAGCTTTGTCTAATTTATCTAAGGTAAGTTTTAATGCTTTTAATTTTGCGTCTTTCTCTGTACTCATTTGTTGTTCAAATATATCGGGATTTGACATTGATATTAACTTTTGGCTAAAATACTATTTCTTTTTGTAGTTGAGATAGGGATTCTAAAATCATTATCAACAACAAAATAGGGTTGTTTTTGCCAGACTTATGTTTTATACCAGATATATGGTGTTTTACTTTTTGCCAAGCAATGCTTTGTTTTATACTTTATAGATTAATACAGTAGCATATGGCACAATCTTTTTGAGGTATAACATACTATAGTACAAAAAGTAATATGTATTAAAAAGTTTCAGAAAGAGGAAGTTTCTTAAAAGAATCTTTTTACATAACCATGATAGTTGTACAATTATTACTCTCTATAATTGAAATGCAGAGAGATTAGATTTTTTTATTTTGATTACATTTTTGAATATATGTATGCTATTTGTATTTTTACACCGATTAAATAATTTCTTTTTAACTTAAAGCAAGGGTATAGCATGCAACTGTACAATAAATTAAGCGCAAAGGAAAGAGCAATTCTTATTGATGAAGCTGGTACCGATCGGCTCACGCTATCTTTCTACAAATACGCACATATTGGTAATATACAAATTTTTAGAAACCATCTTTTTATACATTGGGATACGCTTGAAGTTCTAGGTCGAATTTATGTTGCCAAAGAAGGTATAAATGCTCAATTATCTGTTCCAGCACCAAATTTTGAAGAATTTAAAAAACATCTAGATAGTATTTCTTTCTTAGAGAATGTTCGTCTTAATATAGCTAGAGAACAAGATGCAAAATCCTTTTTAAAGCTAAAAGTAAAAATTCGTAATAAAATTGTTGCTGATGGTTTAAACGATACAACGTTTGATGTTACTAATAAAGGAGTGCATGTTGATGCTCAAAAATTTAATAAGCTTATAGAAGACCCAAATACTGTATTGGTGGATATGCGTAATCATTATGAAAGTGAGATAGGTCATTTTAAAGGAGCAGTTACACCAGATGTAGATACTTTTAGAGATTCTTTAGATATTATAGAAGAAGATCTTAAGGATCATAAAGAAGACAAAAAATTAGTAATGTATTGTACTGGTGGGATACGATGTGAGAAAGCAAGTGCATACTACAAACATAAAGGGTTTAAAAATGTATTTCAGTTAGAAGGTGGTATTATAGAGTATGCAAGACAGGTTGAAACACAGGGTTTAGAAAATAAATTTTTAGGTAAAAATTTTGTTTTTGATCACAGACGAGCAGAACGGATAACAGAGGATGTAATTTCTAGTTGTCATCAATGTGGGAAACCTTGTGATACACATGTTAACTGCGAAAATGAAGCTTGCCATTTGTTGTTTATTCAATGCGAAGAATGTGCAAAAGCTTTAGAGAGATGTTGCTCGACAGAGTGCATGGAAATAAACAGGCTACCTGATGAAGAACAAAAAGCATTACGCAAAGGAAAAGGAAATAGCAATAAAATATTTAAAAAAGGGCGATCCGAAGCGTTGAAATATAAGAAGTAAAATGAGAAAGCCAAAGATACTAGAGTAGATAATTTTTTTTATCCTCATTTCATAGTATCTTTAACGATTAAGATATTAGATAACAAATATTGTTACTAATTATAGTAAGAATCCAATTTGTTGTGGTGTAAAAAAAACCGCAAACAAATTTCAATATAAATAGAAAATATGGGGTGTAACAGTTGTTCCTCCGCAAAAGACGGGCAACCGAAAGGCTGTAAAAATAATGGTACCTGTGGTACCGATGGATGTAATAAATTAACAGTTTTTGATTGGTTATCCAATATGTCCCTTCCTAGTGGGGCAGAACCTTTTTCTTGTGTTGAAATACGATTCAAGAACGGAAGGAAGCACTTCTTTAAAAATACAGAAAATCTTTCTTTGGCAATAGGAGATGTTGTAGCTACAGAATGCTCTCCTGGTCACGATGTAGGTATTGTTACTCTTACTGGTGAGTTGGTTCGAATTCAAATGAAAAAAAAGAAGGTAGAAGTTGATAACGAAGAAGTAAAAAAAATCTACAGAAAAGCAACTCAAAAAGATATAGATATATGGCAAAACTCTCGTGATCAAGAAGATAGTATGAAGGTGCGGGCAAGAGAGATTGCAATAAGATTAAATCTACAAATGAAAATTTCTGATATTGAGTTTCAGGGAGATGGATCAAAAGCTACTTTTTATTATACAGCAGAAGAGCGTGTAGATTTTAGGCAATTGATAAAAGAGTTTGCACACGAGTTTAGTACAAGAATCGAAATGAGACAAGTGGGCTTTAGGCAAGAAGCTGCCAGGCTAGGAGGTATTGGCTCTTGTGGAAGAGAATTGTGTTGCTCTACATGGCTTACCGATTTTAGATCGGTAAACACAAGTGCAGCAAGATATCAACAGTTGTCTTTAAATCCACAAAAACTAGCAGGTCAATGTGGTAAATTAAAATGCTGTCTTAATTATGAACTAGATGCTTATATAGATGCACTAAGTACCTTTCCTAAAACAGATGTAAAACTCAAAACAGAAAAAGGAATAGCGGTATTTCAAAAAATTGATATTTTTAAAGGATTACTCTGGTATGCATATGAAGGAGAATGGATGAATTGGCATAAAATCTCTGTAGAAGATGCCAATGAAATAATTGCTATAAATGGTAATAATGAAAAAGTACCCAGTTTAGAGGAATTTGCTTTAGAACTTATTGAGGATACTAAAACAGAATTTGAAAACGTTGTAGGGCAAGATAGTTTAACACGATTTGATCAACCTAAGCATAACAAAAGAAGAAGTCGTAACAGAAAGAAAAGTAAGAACAGTAGAGTTTCAGGAAAAGAAACCATAGTATCGAACAAATCTAAAAGTAGAACTTCAGAAAAGAGGGTAGCAGTTTCAAATAAACCAAAAAGTAAGACTTCAGAAAAGAGAGTAGTAGTTTCAAATAAACCAAAAAGTGGAGATTCTGAAAACAAAAAATCAAATAATCAGCGTAATAAGAAACGTAGGTCTCGTAACAGAAATAATGACAAAACTTAAGTTTTTTTTAATACTCTTTATTGTAATAACTTTAACTTCATGCGATGATAAACAGGTTTTTGATGACTATCAAAATGTTTCTGATGCGTGGGGAATGAACGAAAAAATAAGTTTTACACTTCCAGAATTAGATACAACAAAGACCTATAATTTGTTTATCAATATACGCAATACTAACGATTACAAATACAGTAACTTGTTTTTAATCAGCAAAATGCAATTCCCTAATGGTAAGGTGGTAACAGATACATTAGAGTATCGTTTTGCTACTCCCGATGGGCAATGGCTGGGCACAGGATTTTCCGATCTTAAAGAAAATAAATTGTGGTATAAAGAAAAAGTAAAATTCGAAGAAAAAGGAAATTATATAATAACTTTGCAGCACGCTATGAGAAAGAACGGAGAGGTAGATGGCGTATCGTCGTTAGAAGGAATTACAGATGTTGGATTCAGAATAGAAAATACACAAAACCCTTAAAAAACAAGTAGTCTTTAATGTACTAAAGAATACCAAAAAGAGGATTAGTAAATTTCTGCGAACCAAGAACAATTAGAATTAAACAGCTAAAATATGGCAAAGGCAAAACCCAAAACAACAAAAAAAAGAGCAAAAGCTCCTGCTAATAATAATAATACTTTAAAATTTATAAAAGGATTCTGGATGCTATTTGCAACAGGAATTTTTTTAATAGCAATGCTATTTCTTTTAGCTAGTTGGGGGGTTTTTGGCGAAATGCCAAAATTTGAAGAGTTAGAGAACCCACAAAATGACCTTGCTACCCAAATTATTTCCTCAGATGGAGTACAAATAGGAACTTTTTTTAAAGAAAATCGTACTCCAGTTAGTTATGAGGAGTTACCAGAACATCTTATAAATGCATTAGTCGCGACAGAAGATGCTAGGTTTTACGAACACTCAGGTATTGATGCAAGAGGAACCTTAAGAGCATTTGTTTTTTTAGGAACAAAAGGAGGAGCCAGTACCATATCACAACAGTTAGCAAAACAATTATTTACAGGAGGGTCAAAAAATAAGATAGAAAGATATCTGCAAAAAATCCAAGAATGGGTAATTGCTACACGTCTCGAAAGACAATATACCAAAAAGGAAATCATAACAATGTATCTTAATAAATATGATTTCTTAAATCAAGCAATTGGGATAAGTTCTGCATCTAGAATTTATTTCGGAAAAAACCCTAAAGACCTTAATAAAGAAGAAGCAGCGGTACTAGTAGGGATGCTAAAAAATTCATCGCTATTTAATCCCTTACGAAGACCAGATATGGTAAAGACCAGAAGAGATGTTGTTCTTAACCAGATGGAAAAATATAAGTACATTACAGAAAAAGAGAGAGATAGTTTAAAAGGCTTGCCTCTTCAATTAGATTATTCTCCAGAAGGCCATAATGATGGAACAGCAACATATTTTAGAGAATATGTTAGAAGTTGGATGTCTAGTTGGGTAAAAAATAATCCTAAGCAAAAAAATGAAGAAGGCGAAGCAGAGTATTTTGATATTTATAGAGATGGGTTGAAAATTAATGTAACTATAGACTCTAGAATGCAAAAATATGCAGAAGAGGCAGTCGAAGAGCACATGGCAAATCTTCAAAAAGAATTTGATAAGCAAGAAGAAGACAATAAAACCACACCTTTTAGAGACTTAACAAACGCTGAGGTTGAAAAAATATTAGATAGAAGTATTAGATCTTCTGCCAGAAGAAAAATCATGCTTAGCCAAGGTAAAAGTGAAAAGGAGATAAGAAAATCTTTTGATGTAAAAACCAAAATGAGCATATTTAGTTGGAAAGGAGAAATTGATACTATCATGACTCCCAAAGATTCTATACTATATTATAAAAAGTTTTTACGCTCAGGATTAATGTCTGTAGAGCCCCAAACAGGGCATGTAAAAGCATGGGTAGGAGGAATTAATTACAAACATTTTCAATATGACCATGTATATCAAGGAGCTCGCCAAGTAGGATCAACTTTTAAGCCTTTTGTCTATGCAACCGCAATAGATCAACTTAAGCTATCTCCATGCGATACATTGCCAGTGTCACAAATAACTATTTCTGCAGGTTCTCATGGTGTAATTGATACAGATTGGACACCAAAAAATAGCGATGGAGATTATGTGGGGTATATGAGTCTTAAAGAAGCACTAGCAAAATCTGTGAATACGATTTCTGCAAGATTATTAGATAGAATAGGACCAGAACCTATTGTTCGTTTAGCAAAAAAAATGGGAGTAGAATCAGATGTACTTGAGGTGGCATCTATAGCATTGGGATCTGTGGATTTAAAGTTATCAGAAATGGTAGGAGCCTATAGTACTTTTGCTAACCAAGGGATTTACACCAAACCCGTAACAATTACAAGTATCGAGGATAAAAATGGCGCAGTTTTATATCAATTTGTGCCAGAAACAAAAGACGTTCTTAGTAAAGAAGCGGCTTATGTAACTATTAATTTGATGGAGGGGGTTACTCAATTAGGCTCAGGAGCACGCTTGCGTTCAGGAGCTTCTTCAAGATATGATTATAAAAATGTAATCACAGGGCATCCATACGAGTTTAGAAACCCTATAGCAGGTAAAACAGGAACAACTCAAAATCAAAGTGACGGTTGGTTTATGGGTATTGTCCCTAACCTTTGTACAGGAGTATGGGTAGGAGGAGATGATAGAGCAACACATTTTAAAGGGGTTAGGTTTGGTCAAGGAGCTACAATGGCATTACCAGTTTGGGGATTGTTTATGAAAAAATGCTATGCAGATAAAACACTGGATATTTCTACAGGGGCATTTCCTAGACCAGAAAACTTAACTATCGAAGTAGATTGCAAAGTATTTAAACAAAATAATCGTCAAGAAGAAAATATAGATGAATTTAGTCTTTAATCCACATTGTGGAGTTTAATTCTCCGAGGCTTACCTCGAAAATAAAAATATATTTACGAAAGCATACCTCGTGAGCTTGCTCCGAGGGTATTGATTAGATAAGTGTCTATCCATTAAATTATTCATAAAACTCGCGCTTTTCAAAGTATATAGCGCTATTTTTTACTACTTTTAGTCTACAAAAAAAATAGTGTAATATGATTCGTAAAACGGTATCTGGTGTTACCGAGGCTTTGGTTGATATTAAAGATAATATGACCTTTATGCTTGGGGGGTTTGGGCTATGTGGTATTCCTGAAAATGCTATCGCAGAACTTGTAAAATCTAATGTTAAAGGACTTACTTGTATTTCTAATAATGCAGGAGTCGATAATTTTGGATTAGGTCTTCTTCTTCAAAAAAAACAAATCAAAAAGATGATTTCTTCTTATGTTGGAGAAAACGACGAATTTGAAAGACAAATGCTTAGCGGAGAGTTAGATGTTGAGTTAATCCCACAAGGAACATTAGCAGAAAGATGTAGAGCTGCCCAAGGTGGATTTCCTGCAATTTATACCCCTGCTGGTTATGGCACCGAAGTAGCTGAAGGAAAAGAAACCAGAGAATTTGATGGTAAGATGTATGTGTTAGAACATGCATTTAAAGCAGATTTTGCATTTGTAAAAGCTTGGAAAGGAGATGAAGCTGGAAATTTAATCTTTAAAGGAACCGCTAGAAATTTTAACCCTTGTATGTGTGGAGCAGCAAAAATAACTGTAGCAGAAGTCGAAGAGCTAGTTCCGGCAGGCACACTAAACCCAGATCATGTACATGTCCCTGGAATATTTGTACAAAGAATTTTTCAAGGAAAAAACTACGAAAAAAGAATCGAGCAAAGAACAGTTCGTAAAAAACAATAACATATCTTTTTTTAAAACATAAAACATACAAAAATCATGGCAATATTACGATTAGGAGACGAAGCTCCAAACTTTATAGCACAAACTACAGAGGGAGAAATAAATTTTCATAACTGGTTAGGAGATAATTGGGGAATTTTGTTTTCACATCCAGCAGATTACACACCTGTATGTACTACAGAGTTAGGAACAGTAGCAAAATATACAAATGAGTTTGATAAACGTAATGTAAAAGTTGCAGCTCTAAGTGTAGATGGATTAGAGTCTCATCATGGATGGATTAAAGATATTAATGAAACTCAAAACACAACAGTTAACTTTCCTATAATTGCTGATGAAAATAAAAAAGTATCCGAATTATATGATATGATTCATCCCAATGCAGATAGTAAATTAACGGTACGTTCTGTTTTTATAATTGGACCAGACAAAAAAATAAAACTTACAATAACATATCCAGCATCTACAGGAAGAAATTTTGATGAATTATTGCGAGTGATTGATTCACTTCAGTTAACAGCATATCATAAGGTAGCCACTCCCGCAAACTGGAACCAAGGAGAAGATTGTGTAATTGCTCCTTCAGTAACTAATGAGGAGATCCCAAATCTATTTCCTAAAGGGCATAAAGAAATTAAACCCTATTTAAGAATGACACCCCAACCTAACTTAGATTAGGGGTAGTTTCTAGAGAATAAAAAAAATAACGATTGCAGTAATAATAAAGACAGTTGTGGTTGTTTTTCTTTAAAATCTATATAGTAAAACAAGAACAGTATTCTTACACAGATTTAGAAAAACAAAAATTAACCAATCATTTTAACTCATTTAAGATTAGAAGGGGGATAAAATTATGCTAGATAAAAATGGAATAGCAAAACGTATTGCTAAAGAACTACAAAACGGATACTTTGTTAATTTAGGGATTGGTATCCCTACTTTGGTAGCAAATTATATTCCGCAAGGTATTGAAGTAGAATTTCAAAGTGAAAATGGAGTTTTAGGTATGGGCCCATTTCCTTTTGAAGGAGAAGAAGATGCAGATATTATAAATGCAGGTAAGCAAACCATTACAACAATGCCAGGAGCATCGTTTTTTGATTCGGCAATGAGTTTTGGTATGATTCGAGGTCAACATGTTGATTTAACAATTTTAGGAGCAATGGAGGTGTCTGAAAAGGGGGATATAGCCAATTGGAAAATTCCGGGAAAAATGGTTAAAGGAATGGGGGGAGCGATGGATCTTGTTGCTAGTGCCGAAAATATTATTGTAGCAATGATGCATACTAATAAAGCAGGAGAATCCAAGTTGTTAAAAAAATGTTCGCTTCCGCTTACAGGAGTGGGTTGTGTGAAAAAGGTGGTTACTAATTTGGCTTTTTTAGAAGTAACAGACGAAGGTTTTAAACTTATCGAAAGAGCTCCTGGAGTAAGTGTAGAGGAGATTAAAAATGCAACCGAAGGAAATCTTATAATTGAAGGAGATATACCTGAAATGATATTGGATTGATTTTTTCTCTAATTCTATGAATATGTCAACGAATAATAATTAATACTCTACAGATAATAAATAAACAAAAGCAACGTTTATTAAAAATCACGACAGTATTATCTTGTTTTGAAGGAAAAAGACTACGGTTAAAAAGATATATTTGTAGACTTAAACCTTTGCTTTAACCCTGAAAAACTGATATTTGTCATTTAAATGTTAAAATTTTGAGTATTTCGTCTATTTTATTTGTGTTTAAACGTTTTTACTAAAAATATTTTGCATATTAGTAACCCAATAAAAAATAACACCTCTATAAAAATTGTTTTTTTATAGATTTAGAGAAAAAATATTAACCCACACAAGTTCCCCCTATTATGAAAAAGCGTATGAATAATTTACAGAGATCAATAAAGCCTACAATCGAATTGATTTCTAATTGTGCTTATGTAGCAAAAAAAGTATTCTTAATGATGTGATTTTTTATTATTAATTAATCATATACGCCCCTAAGTTTTAAGTCGGGGATAAATGAAACCTGTTAACGGATAAGATTAATAGGTTTTTTTATTGATTTTAGTTTCCTTTCGGAATAGCTGCAATAAGTTTTTTTGTGTATTCTTTTTCTGGGTTTTCATAGATCTTATCAGCATCCCCATGTTCTTCAATTTTTCCTTTATTCATTACCAATAATTGATCAGACATATATTTTACTACAGCTAAGTCGTGGGATATAAAAATATATGTAAATCCAAAATTATCCTTTAACTCATTAAGAAGGTTTAACACCTGTGCTTGTACAGATATATCCAACGCACTTACAGACTCGTCACAAATAATAAGTTTTGGCTGTATAGCAATTGTTCGGGCAATACCCACTCGTTGTCGTTGTCCCCCGCTAAATTCATGTGGATAACGATTAAAATGCTCAGGAGAGAGGCTAACACGTTCTAACAATTCAATTACCTTTTGTTTTCTTTGTTTATCATTGCCATATAATTTGTGTGCTTGCATGGGTTCCATAATTGCTTTTCCAATAGTTAATCGTGGATTTAGAGAAGCAAACGGATCCTGAAATATTAATTGAATTTCTTTTCTTAGATTTCGTATTTCAGAAGAAGATAATTGTGTAATGTTCTGACCTTTATAGATGATCTCTCCACTATTGGCTTTGTCTAATTGTAAAATACAATTACCTAATGTTGATTTACCACAACCAGATTCTCCTACTAATCCTAGTGTCTCTCCTTCATAAAGTTTAAAACTTACATCATCAATAGCTTTAAACTCAGATTTTTTAAATAACCCTACTTTAGAAAAGTAGCTCTTCTTAACATTAATGACCTCTAGTAAGGGGGGAGTATTATATAAAATTTTATGATTTTGCTCTCTATCTTGTTTGGTAACAATCTCTTTATTTTGATTTTTTCCTTCCAAAAAATCAGCTATAATTGGCAGCCTTTTATATCTAATATGCATTGGTGGTCTAGCATTAATTAATGCTTTAGTATATTCTTTTTCGGGAGTATTAAATATCTTTTTTGAACTACCATATTCTACCATTTTTCCTTGATACATTACTAATACTTGATCTGCAATTTCAGATACTAAGGATAAATCATGAGATATAAAAAGAATACTCATTTCGTATTCTTTTTGTAGCCCTTTAAGCAGTTCGATAATTTCTTTTTGCACAGTAACATCTAATGCAGTTGTTGGTTCGTCTGCAATTAATAGTTTTGGCTTGCAAGCGATTGCCATAGCAATCATTACCCGTTGCTTTTGTCCGCCACTTAACTGGTGTGGATAAGATTTGTATACACGATCAGGATCTGGGAGTTTTACTTTTTTAAATAAAGAAATAACCTCTTTTTTTACTTCGGGTTTAGACATGGTTGTATGTCTAAAAATAATTTCAGAAACCTGTACACCACATTTCATAGAAGGATTTAAAGAACTCATAGGTTCTTGAAAAATCATGGCAATCTCATTACCACGAATCGATCTATATTTTTTTTCATCAAGCTCTGATAAAGAAAAATTATTATACATAATATTTCCTGTAGTAATTTTAGCAATCTTATTAGGCAATAGACCTAAGATAGCCAAAGAAGTAACAGATTTTCCGCTTCCCGATTCTCCGACCACTCCTAATATTTCATTTTTATGAATATCAAAGGATATATCTTTAAGAACTTGGTTTTCTTTTCCTTCAGATAAAAAAGAAATACAAAGATTTTGTACAGAAAGTAGCGTAGTGTTGTCCATAATCTAAAAGCTAGGTAAATTTAGTAAATTCAATACTTTTGTAGATTTCTTTTCACAACTATTTTGGTGTGATATTTGTTACCTTTAGGGTTCAAAAATAATTATGAGACTATTAAAACTTTCTCTTCGTACTCGTATTTTTATTTCTATGACTGCATTAGTGCTTTTGGCGTCAATATTGATTGCCGCAGTAACTATCTACCAATACAAAGAAGAAGCAGAAGAGTATCATAGAGAACGATTAGAACGAAAAGAAGAAAGAATTCAGATTGCAATAAACAATGCTTTAAAGAGTACAACCTACCCTGTAAACGAACAAAACCTTCCTTCAATATTTAGAGAAAGACAACGAATCTATCAAATATCAGAAGAACACTCGTTAACTATAAACATATATAGTCTTTCGGGAGAGTTATTAGTTAGGTCTGAGGGAGTGTTTTCTAAAGATACTACAGACATACAACTTAACCATTTGATATTAGATACGTTAGCCTCTCTTTATGATAAAAAATATTTAGTAAAATCTGAAAAAAACGGAGAACGGTTTTTAACCTCCTACACCTATATTACCGATATTAGATCCAAGCCCTTAGGGATTTTACATTTACCTTATTTAGAAGATGATGATTTAATAACAAGAGAGTTATTAGAGTTTTTAAGACGCTTAGGAGAGGTCTATTTATTAATGCTCTTGATTGCCATTATAGTAGCATATTTTTTATCAAAATACATAACCAGATCTTTAAAAACAATTTCTGAAACTATAGACCAAACAAGGTTAGATAAGAGAAATAAACGAATTGATATAGGAGATGCCAGTGAAGAGATTTACTCTTTGGTAAATGCATATAACAGCATGATTGATGAGTTAGAAGAAAGTGCTGCAATGTTAGCTAAAAGCGAACGAGAAGCCGCATGGAGAGAGATGGCAAAACAGGTAGCTCATGAGATTAAAAACCCCTTAACCCCAATGCGGTTAACGGTACAAAGTTTTCAAAGAAAATTTGATGTCGAGGACCCTAATATTTTGCAAAAACTGCAAGAGTACAGCAATACTTTGATACAACAAATCGATACAATGAGCTCTATAGCATCGGCATTTTCTAATTTTGCACAAATGCCTGCACAAAAAAATGAGACTCTGGATGTAACTAAAATAGTTGGGCTTGCATTAGATATTTTTAACGAAGATTATATTATTTTTCCATCAGAAAAAGAAGAAGTTATTGCTAAATTTGATAGAACACAACTCATAAGAGTAGTAACTAATTTGGTTAAAAACGCGATACAAGCAATTCCTGAAAATCGTATCCCAAAAATTATTGTCGATGTATTTTCAGAAAATGAAGAAGTCATCATTACCGTTGCAGATAATGGAATTGGAATATCCGAGGATAATAAAAAGAAAATTTTTGAACCAAAATTTACTACAAAAACCAGTGGAATGGGACTTGGATTAGGAATGGTAAAAAATATTGTGCAAACTTATAAAGGAAGTATTACTTTTACATCACAAAAAGGAAAAGGAACCGTTTTTAAGGTTAGATTTCCAAAAGAGTAACCCTTATTATTAATACTTGTTAACGAGTTTTTTTTAACAAGTTAGGGACAGCAAAATTAATAGTATAAACATATAATAGATTAAAAAAAGCATAAATCAAACCCCTTAATTTATTACTCAAAAAAGATAAAAAACAAAAAAGACAGAAAATAAATGTATACAAATATTATAACATCCCAAAACAACGGAATAACTACAATAACGATTAATCGTCCGTTAAAATTAAATGCACTTAATATAGAAACCATACAAGAGTTAAATGCCGCTTTTAGAGCAGCAGATCTAGACGCTGACACCAAAGTTATTATTGTTACCGGAAGCGGAGAAAAAGCATTTGTGGCAGGAGCAGATATAAGCGAGTTTGCTCATTTTTCTGTATCCGAAGGAGCAAAACTAGCAGCAAAAGGGCAAGAATTACTTTTTGATTTTGTAGCAAACCTTTCTACCCCTGTTATTGCAGCTATAAATGGTTTTGCATTAGGTGGAGGATTAGAATTAGCCATGGCAGCACATTTTAGAATAGCTAGTGATACTGCTAAAATGGGATTGCCAGAAGTTTCTTTGGGAGTCATCCCGGGATATGGAGGAACACAACGTCTACCACAATTAGTAGGTAAAGGTAGAGCAATGGAAATGATTATGACTGCAGGGATGATCGATGCTAATCAAGCACTACAATACGGTTTAATAAACCATATAACCCCTCAAGAAGAATTAATACCATTAGCTCAAAAATTAGCAACTAAAATAATAAAAAACTCCTCTGTAGCGATTGCAGGAGCTATTAAGGCAGTAAATGCAGGTTATGAAGATGGTGTAGATGGTTTTAAAGCAGAAATTGAAGAATTTGGTAATTGTTTTGGAACAGAAGATTTTAAAGAAGGAACTACGGCATTTTTAGAAAAACGTAAAGCAGAGTTCTCAGGCAAATAATTTTGTATACATCGTTTAACCCACGATGCAGACCATTTAACCCAATAGACGAAGTGGCGCGTCTTTTTGACGAAGCGGTTAATAGGCAGCATTAAAAAATTTAACCCCTAAGGTTAAAATTTTAGTCAAAGAGCCTAAAAATTTAACTCCCGAGGTTAAAATTTTGACTTGTGGAGTTAAAGTTTATGTTGTCGAGATTAAAATTTTCGTCTTTTTGACCAAATAGAAGGTCTTTTGGGATCAACACATCTATTTGGCTATTCTGGATTTTATCTAAAATCTGTAATTGTGAGATTTTGGAACAAAAACACCTCTAGTTTTTCAACTTTAGAAAAACTAGAGGTGTTTTTTGTATACATTCTTCTGCATATCTTCAGCCCCTTACTTTTTTTAGGCAAAAGATACCCTGCTTATACTTTAACCAACCAATAACGTTGTAGAAAGTCAAGTAACTAAACAATATTATTGGTGTCGTAATTAAAAAATATTTATTATGGTATTGCCATAATAAATATAAGGTTTTGATTTTCAGTGTTATAAATTGATTTTAAATTTCTTTTCACTGGTTTTATAATAATCTGCATTTTTTCCCTAATTTTTGGGGAATATTTGGATTAAAAAACAGCAAAATTCATTTAAAAACAAGTAAAAGTACATCCAAAATATTTGAAATATATTATTCATTTTTAAGTATTAAATATTTATTTTTAAACTGTAAATCAATAAGTTAAAAATTATTTAACCTTTATTTTTATTATTATACAAACCCTAAAAATTCATATCATGAAAATTAATTTATCAGTATTTAGTATTCTTTTTCTATTTTTATCAATGATGATTTTTACAAATTGTGCTACCCCAGATTCTAATGATGAAATTTATGAAATTGAAACAAAAGGAGCCGACAAAGGTATCAAAAGACCTGGTACGCAAAGCGCAGATACTGACAAATAGAATAACTAATATTCTAACCGAAGAAAAAGTATCATTTCGAACAAGGATTGTTGGAACTATTTTCATCGCTTTGTCTGGAGGTCTTCTATATTTAGACAAATTATTGATCTATCTTAATTTTGAAAGTAATTTGACTTATGGATTTTCCAATTTCAGTAACTTTCTATGGGCGTTTACACAAAGTGTGACGCCTATTTTAATGATCTTAGGTATGTATTTCAAACCATTAAAATTTTCTTTTCTTATAGCAGTATACTGTTATGCTCTTCAATTACTTTGGATTTTTGGACCAAACTATTCAGAAAGTGCAATGGGACATCTTTTTGCAATAGGATTTTGTATAATTTTTATCATGCTCGTTTTTTTTATTAAAAAATTAATTGTTTTACTTAACAAGAAAAAGGATAATGATCAACAATTCATTTCAGAAGCAAAAGATGTTTTAGAAATACTAAAATCAAAAGTGTTAGAAGGGAATAAAATTGAGGTGTGATGAAAAGGGATTTATTAGCAGAAATTATAGATTTAAAAAAGAAGTTACTTAAAAATGATATCAGTATAGATAAAGCTATAGATCAATTCTTTTTATTAGCAAGTCATTATCAAAATGAATCAATTTCTGATCAGGAAATTATCTTATTTGAAAAACCATTACCAAAAATTGAAAAATATTTTTTAGAAAAAAATATAAAAATTAAAAATAAGATCAATAAGTTAAATAAAATTCTAATACTTCAAGAACTTGGAATACAATTTAGCGAAAAAGAATTAAATAAGTTGTTATACGATAACTAAAGCCCAACTCTTAACTTTCTTTTTTTCCATTTAGAATTATGTGTTTTTCCAATAATTCAGCTTTAGCTTGATTTCGATGAAAATCAATAAATAACTTGACGCTTGGTATTTTTTCATATTCATCCTGATACCCTAAACAAAATATCGCCATTTCTTCTAATGTTAACTTATCCTTATTAGAAACATCCATTGTTATGACAGATTTGTTTTTTTGATCTAAAATATTTTCAGTGAGTTTATGTTTTAAAAATTCGCCAACAGTCTTAGGGACTTTTTGGTCATTATATTCCCACGCCTGAACCGTTCTTGTACCTACATCGATAAGATTAGCTAATGCTGCCTGTGTTAATCCTAACTTTTTTCTTATCTCTTTTAGCTCCTTAGCATCCATTTGTTTCTAAATAACGTGATTTTAGCGTTTTTTTTGTATAATTATTTTTGATATACGCAATTATTGCATATATTTGAATTGTTACATAGGTAAATATACTTATTTTAGGCGCATATATTTTATCAAGAAGGTTTTTTATACGAGAAAATTGCGCGTATGATTTTGTTTAATAGTGTTAATGTTAGAGAAAACACCCCACTTAATTTCTCAAAAATTCACTTGGCTAATTTTTGTCAATCAAATCAAGATTTATAAAATATTATGAGAAAAAAAAAGGAAAAGAAATATACAAAAAGAGAACGTGTGGAAGGTTGGCTAATGGAAAATCAAAAAATTTTAAATATCACAGGGCTTGAAACTAAATTACAATTCCCACAAGGAACGATACATAAGTTTATAAAATATCAACGTAATATAACTGATCGTAGAATTGAAACCATTGATGAAATGATTAAAGATATGGCATATAGTTATATAGATGAAGAGTGAATATTTAAATGTATCTCAATTATCAAAATCCTTGAAAGAAAAAATTACCAAAATAAGTATATATCGATAACCCTAATACATTGAAATATGAAAACAATTGTAAAATCGAGTCCAGAAAAAGAGAGTAAGATTTTTGAAGCTAAGGTGCTTAAACTACTGCATATAGAGCAATGGCATTTTAACTATTCTATAGACCAGTATAAAGGCTATGCGATTTTGTTACGCAACTGGATCAAGGATTGTCATAAACAAGGGCAAACCACTTTTGATGTCGCAAATACTATCCATAAATCTACTTTATTATTAGATAATATAAGAGAGGGGCAAGCACTATGTTTTAATCCAATTGTAGTTATGAATACCAATATATTACCAAAAATAAATGTAAACACAGTATCAAAATAGGTAGGGGTAAAAGGAATCGCAGGAGTAATCTGCTACTTTAGTTAGTTGAGTTTGTGTCAGTAGAGTTTTAGCTCTTTTGATTACTCCTGCATCCTTTTACTAAAATTTAAGTACGTCAAAGTAATAACTTTAAAAATAAAATCCAAATCAAGGACTTAAAAATAAGATAACAGGATTTTCTAAAATTAATTGTACAGGCCTTTCATATCTATATAGATATGATGATTTTATAAAATATATACAACAAAAAAAATGTTATGAAATCTTGTTATACCAATAGAGTATCTACCGAGTAAAGTAAGAGGTGCAAATCATTTATAGAACCCAAATTTTTGCCTTTAGAGATAAAGCACATAACAGACAACTTCGCAAAACAATATAAAAAATCCTCTTCCCATAAGGAAGAGTTGGGGGATGGGATAAAGCAAATGTAATAACCAACAGTCAAAAACCTTTAAATAAATTAATAACTATTTATGAACCACCAAAAATGATAACACACCAAGATCAAATCATCCAAAACCTGTTTAAACAAGTAAACGGTATGGAAAAAATTGAGGTATATGATATCCTGCTAAAAATCGAAACTATGCTTAGGGATTTTAAAAGCCCTATCCAGTACGAAGAGATTAAGAAACAGATAGAAAACATCTCTATAAAAACAAATATCAGTGCAGTAGATAGCTATGGGTATTGTTATCTGCATGACCATTGCCAGTATATGAAAGTTTATAAAATCAAAACCTTATTACCCAACTTTTTGGGTGGCGAGTATCTATATTTTATTACGCCTTGGCAATTAAAACTAATGGAGTATACCAAAGATAATCTCAAAGATATTTTTAAAGGGATTCATCTGCAGGCTGTTATCGATGTTTTTTTAGAGGTCAATAAAGTAAAAAGCAAGAACCCCGTAACGGGTCGTTTACGGTTATTAGAGTTATTAGATCAAATCGACCCCAATTAATTTGTGTACTACCCCCAACCCCGAAACCAAATGTACCCAAGAACTCCTACTTATGCTTTTTTTTTATGAAATACATCTCGGTGTCGGAAAATGAAACTTTTAAGCTCTATTATTGTATTATAAATGGAAGTTTTACGACATAATCCAACATAAAAACCAACTTTTATGAAAAATATAAGAACAACCAAAAAAGCCAAAAGGGGGTTTTTCCCCCTCCCAAAACATAGTAATAATACGGGCTAACCATAATTTTACCCCAAAAAACAGAGCTATTTGTTAAAATTTATAGGAAATGAACAAGCAAGCATTAGAACCCTTAATTTTATAAGTGAAGAAATGACAATTTAAAAACTTCTTCTTTTTTATATAAGCTGTCATACGGATTCATTATAGAGTGTTCTTACTCTATATACAAGCAGTCGCTTGGTTAGGTTTCCTTATAAGTTTATTTAGTAAAGTAGATTTATATATAACTATATACACTCAAAACCTTGTTATAGGATACGTACTGATATACCAAATAAAAATATCTAAATCCAAATAAAACCACTCCATGATAGCACCAAAAACAACCCTTAGAATAAACGGAGAACCTCTTTTTAACTTCGAGCAAGTAACTCTTAGTCAATCCATTAATGCCCATCATTCTTTTTCGATTATCGTAGATTATGATAGTATAGAAACGGTAGGAACCTATACCTTAGATGCTTCCAAAGAGTGGCTTGGCAAATCGGTGGTCATCAATTTTAACGATACCGAGTTTATCGGCATTGTTACCAATGTAAAACTTCGCCATGATCATGGATATGATGGCAAACTGGTAGTTAGTGGCTACTCCAAAACCATT
>NZ_AUML01000035.1 GCF_000430665.1 Aquimarina muelleri DSM 19832
GGTCCAGCACAAGCAACCAGTGTTGTCCTTACAGACCTGCTTCCAGCAGGAGTTACGTATGTAAGTGATACGGGAGCAGGAGCGTATGTTTCCGGAACAGGAGTTTGGACGATAGGCACAATCAACAGTACAGGAGTTGCAACTATAGATATAGTAGCGAGTGTAGATGCAGGTACTAGTGGAGACACCATTACCAATACGGTAACGGGTGTAACTTTAGACCAGACCGATACCAATACGACTCCAGATGATCCAAGTGA
Organism: Aquimarina muelleri DSM 19832; assembly: GCF_000430665.1. Lineage (GTDB taxonomy): Bacteria > Bacteroidota > Bacteroidia > Flavobacteriales > Flavobacteriaceae > Aquimarina > Aquimarina muelleri. Next base: position 261 of record NZ_AUML01000035.1, read on the forward strand.
GGACATTGTGGTAAACAATGTAGTAGACTTAGTGGTAGCTAAAACAGTAGATAATACTACTCCGGATGAAGGTAGTACGGTTACCTATACATTAAGTGTAACCAACAATGGTCCTGCACAAGCAACTAGTGTAGTACTTACAGATCTGTTACCAGCAGGAGTAACCTATGTAAGTGATACAGGAGGTGGAGCGTATGTTTCCGGAACAGGAGTTTGGACCATAGGCACAATTAATAGTACAGGAGTTGCGACTATAGATATAGTAGCGAGTGTAGATGCAGGTACTAGTGGAGATACCATTACCAATACGGTAACAGGAGTGACTCTAGATCAGATCGATAACAATACCACCCTGGATGATCCAAGTGAGGATATTGTGGTGAATAACGATGCGGATTTGGTAGTGAGTAAAACAGTAGATAATGCTACTCCAAATGAAGGAGATACGATTACCTATACTATTGATGTAACTAATAATGGAGTAGCACAAGTAACTAATCTGGTTATTACTGACTTGCTTCCAACAGGAGTAACGTATGTTAATGATATTCCATCTCAGGGATCTTATGCTCCAGCATCTGGTAATTGGACTGTAGGAAATCTACTTAGCGGAGCTAGTACCACATTGGATATTATAGTAACCATAGATTCTGGGACTAGTGGCAATACAATTAATAATGTAATCACATTTGTGATGGATCAAAATGATCCTAATCTAACTAATAATGACCTTGAAGAAGATATTGTTATAGGTAACGATGCGGATTTAGAGATTACCAAAACGGTAAATGATAGCGCACCTACCGAAGGGGATACAATTACATATACGATTACAGTACGTAATAATGGAGAAGCTCAAACCACTAATTTACTTATTAATGACCTTCTTCCATCAGGACTGACTTATGTTTCAAATGCATCAAATGTAGGAACTTATGATAACATTACAGGAAATTGGACTATTGGTAACTTAAATGCAGGAGTTACGGCTATATTAAGTATAAATGCTATAGTGGATATAGGAACGAGTGGCACCACTATTAACAATGTAATCACTTATACAATGGATCAAATAGACCCTGATCTTACTAATAATGATCTGGAAGAAGAAATTAATGTCATAGGAGATATTGATCTTGTAGTAATTAAATCAATAATTGAGGCGGGACCATATGTACTAGGAGGAGTGTATACTTATAGCATTATTCTTTCTAATACAGGGCCAGCACAAGCAACAAATGTTTCGATTACAGATCAGTTACCAGCAGGAATTACTTATGTTTCTGATATACCAGATCAAGGATCTTATAATGCAAGTAATGGAGTTTGGACAGTAGGAACTATACCATCTGGAGAGCTGAGAATGTTAACGATAAGTTTTTCAGTAGATAATAATGTGGCAGGAGCGACTATCACTAATGTCATAACAGATGTAACACTGGATCAAAATGATGTGGATACTACCCCTGATGATCTAGAAGAGACAATCATCATTGATGGTGATAATGATAGCGATGGAATTTCTGATAGTGTAGATCTTGATGATGATAATGATGGTATTCTGGATACCGTAGAAGGTACAGTAGATAGCGATGGAGATGGTATTATAGATTCTTTTGATCAGGATGCTGATAATGACGGTATTCCAGATAATGTAGAGGCGCAGTCTACAGATGGATATGTGTCACCTACAGGTAACGATTCTGACAGAGATGGATTAGATGATGCATATGAAGGGACTGGTAATCAAGGAATAATACCAGAGAATACAGACGGAAGCGATACTCCGGATTATCTGGATGAGGATAGTGATAATGATGGTATTCTTGATTCAACTGAAGGTTTTGATTATGATAACGATGGAGAGCCAGATACATTACCTATTGGTAATGATGTAGATAGAGACGGTTTAGATGACGCTTATGATGGAGATACTACAGGTTATGGAGATCCAAATGGAGATATTGTAGATAGCGATCCTGGCACAGATCTGAATAATACAGATAATGAAGATGAACCAGATTACAGAGATACTGATGATGATGGTGATGGAGTCGATACTGCTGAAGAAAATTATGATGATGATAACGATCCTTCTGATACGGATACAGATGGAGACGGAACACCTGATTATTTGGATACGGATGATGATGGTGATGGAATTTTAACAGAAGACGAAAATCCAGATCCAAATGGCGATGGAAACCCAGATGATGCTTTTGATAGCGATGGAAATGGGACACCAGATTATTTAGAACCTAATAGCCCTAAAGGAGAAGGAGATGACGGTATAACAGTCTTTACAGGTATGTCACCAAATGGAGACGGAGTTAATGATGTATTTGTAATAACAGGAATAGAAAGGCTACAAAATACTTTAGAGATATATAACCGTTGGGGAGTTAAAGTATATGAGGCGAAAAACTATGGAAGAGATGGTAACTTCTTTAAAGGTTTTTCAAATGGAAGGGTTACAGTAGAAGAAAAAGACCAGTTGCCTGTAGGAACTTATTACTATGTACTTGAATATACCTTAGAATCTGGAAAAAGAAAAAATAGAGCAGGATATTTATATATCAATAGGTAATCAATCAAAATTTTAATTCCCATGGAGATACTACTCCATGGGTTTAATGAAAAAATAAATTATAGCGGATGAAAAAAATACACACAATAATAGCTACAACGCTTTTGAGCTTTGTGTTTTACAATAATTATGCGCAGCAAGATGCTCAATATACCCAGTACATGTATAATACGATAAGTGTTAATCCTGCTTATGCTGGTAGTAGAGGTGTTATGAGTATACTTGGACTTCATAGAAGCCAATGGGTAGGGCTCGATGGAGCTCCAAGAACACAAACAATTACTTTAAATACTCCTTTAGGAGAAAAAGAGCGTTTAGGACTAGGGTTATCTGTAATTAATGATGAAATAGGGCCAACGAGCGAAACATATATTGATATAGATTTTTCATATACAATTCCATTATCAGAACAATCTAAATTAAGTTTTGGTTTAAAAGCAGGAGGTCATTTACTTAATATTGATTTTCAGCGCTTGTCTCAATTTAATAATAATGATGCTTTGTTTGAAACTAATATAGATAATAAATTTAGTCCTAATGTAGGAGTAGGAGTGTATTATCATACAAATAAATTTTATTTCGGACTAAGTGCTCCAAACCTTTTAGAAACGGATCATTTTGATAAAAGTACTACTAGTAGCGATAGTAATGCCTCTAGTTTTTTGGCAGAAGAACGTGTTAATTATTATTTGATTGCAGGTCATGTTTTTAATATCAGTGATGATGTAAAATTTAAACCAGCAGTATTGACTAAATTAGTTTTCGGAACACCTTTGCAAGTGGATCTTTCTGCTAACTTTTTATTATATGATAAATTTACTTTGGGTGCTGCTTATCGATGGAGTGCTGCGATTAGTGGGAATATAGGTTTTCAAATATCTGATTCCATGATGATTGGATTTGCATATGATAGAGAAACTACACAATTAGGAAATACAACTTTTAATGATGGGAGTTATGAGGTGTTTTTAAGGTTTGAATTATTCAAAAAATATAATAGAATGTTAACTCCAAGATTCTTCTAATTTTAAAAAATAAAAATTACAAAAGTTTATGATTAGTTTATTCTTTTAAGAAAATTAATATCTAATAAAAAGTATTAAAAAACAAGTAACCATACAAAATTTAGTTTTTAGATCTTATATAAAAACGACCACATCATGAATTTAAATAAATACTTTATCAATATCGCTATAAGTTTGTTAATATCTTGTTTCACATTTTCTCAAGAAAAGCGTTTAGCTAAAGCTGATGAAAATTTTAGTCGTTTTGCTTTTGTTGATGCCAGAAAAATCTATCTTCAAGTAGCAAAAAGTGGTTATGCATCTCCAGAGTTGTTTAAAAAAATAGGGGATTCATATTATTTCAATGCCGAATTAGAAAAATCTGTAGGATGGTATGAAAAATTGGTAAATGAATATGAGGATCAGATAGAACCCGAATATTTATTTCGCTATTCTCAAAGTTTAAAAAATGTAAAACGTTATGAAGATGCAGATAAGGCTATGGAAAAATTTAAGCTATTATCAGGAAATGATCAAAGAGCAGAATATTTCGTAAGTACGAGAGACTATCTTAAATTTATAGAAATGCAATCAGGTAGATATACTCTAAAAAGACTTTATATTAATTCTAAATATTCAGATTACGCTCCTAGTTTTAATTATCAAGGGCAATTAATTTTTGCTTCTTCGAGAGAAGGGAAAAATAGCATGGTGAAAACGCTACATGAATGGAATGAAATGCCATTTTTAGATTTATATATTTCAGATATTTTAGGAGAACGTAGGGCATTAACGACGCCAAAAAAAATAAAAGGAAAAATAAATACCCGTTTTCATGAATCCTCTACATCTTTTAGTAAAGATGGACAAACGGTATATTTTACAAGAAATAATTTCATAAAGAAAAAATTAAAATCTAATGTAAATGGAACAACACTTTTAAAATTATATAGAGCAACTCTTGATGGAAAAAAATGGACTAATATAGAAGAATTACCTTTTAATAGTGACGAATATTCAGTAGCACACCCTGCTTTGAGTGCAGATGGTAGAAAACTATATTTCGCAAGTGATATGCCTGATAGTAGGGGGCTTTCAGACTTATATGAAATAGATATTTATGAAGACGGTACTTTTGGCGAACCTAAAAATTTAGGAGATCGTATTAATACAGAAGGAAGGGAGACTTTTCCTTATATTAGTGATTCTGGCAGGTTATATTTTGCTAGTGATGGACATGTAGGGTTAGGAGGATTAGATATATTTGTTGCAGTACCTGAAAGTTTAGGATATTCCATTCCTTACAATATAGGAGAGCCAGTAAACAGTTCAGAGGATGATTTTACTTTTGTTTTAGATGAAAACACCAAGATAGGTTATTTTGCTAGTAATCGCTCTGGAGGTAATGGAAACGATGATATTTATAGTTTTAAACAAACAAAAGAGCTTATAACAACCTGTGCACAATATGTAAGTGGAGTACTTACAGATGCATATACTAGGAATGTTTTACCAGGATCCGAAGTTATTTTGTTAGATGATAATAATCACGAAATATCTAGAGTAACGACAAATGCAAAAGGAAAATATAAATTAAATGTAGATTGTGGTAAATCGTATATTGTTAGAGGAACCAATCCAGGATATAGTGCGACAGAAGCCTTATTGGAAACTAATTTTGCTTTAGAATATACACATCAACTTCCTTTACAATTGGGAGAAGGAGGTTTGAATCAAAAAGAACTAAAACCAGGAGATGATCTTGCGGAGATATTAGATTTAGAAATTATATATTTTGACTTAGATAAATCATTTATAAGACCAGATGCAGAAATAGAATTGCAAAAGATCATAGCAACACTGAAAGAGTATCCTAATCTAAAAGTAGATGTTCGATCTCATACCGATAGTAGAGCAGGAGATAATTATAATATGTATTTGAGTGAGAGACGAGCGAAAAGCACCATAAAGTATATTATAGAAAAAGGAAAAATAAATAAATCTCGGATTACTGGAAGGGGATATGGAGAAACTTCTTTGGTTAATAAATGTAAAAATAAAATCCCTTGTAGTGATGAAGAGCATCAGCAAAATCGTAGAAGTGAGTTTATAATTGTGAAATAATAGGATTTACAATACGTTTTGATTTTTATTAAAGTTTTATTATTTATGATGTTTATTTCATTAGTTCTAGAAATATACGTAGATAATAAAACTTTAATCATTTTACCATTTAAATAAAAATACATTATAATTATGGAAAAAGCCCAAGAATGGTTCAACTATGGTATTGAACTGGCAAAAGAATTTGGACCTAAATTAGTCACTGCAATCCTTATATACGTATTAGGATCGTGGGTTATTAAGAGATTAATAGGTAGTATGAAAAAAGTAATGGCAAAAAGTAAATATGATGAGTCGTTACAAAATTTTTTACTAAACCTAGTATCTTGGGGATTAAAGGTGTTTTTGATAGTATTGGTTATATCAAGACTAGGAGTAGATGTAACTACATTTGCTGCAATAATAGCTGCAGCAGGTTTGGCAGTAGGTTTAGCATTACAAGGATCTTTATCTAATTTTGCAGGAGGGGTTTTAATTATGATTTTTAAACCATATAAAATAGGAGATTTTATAGAAGCTCAAGGAGCAATAGGAACGGTTAAATCCATAGAAATTTTTACTACTAAATTAACAACTCCTCAAAATAAATTAGCAATTATTCCTAATGGAGCAATTGCAAATGGAAACATAGTTAATTATTCTGCTGAGAAATGGATGAGAGTAGATCTTACTATTGGAATAGGATATGATGAAGATATCAAGAAAGCAAAAAATGTTTTATTAGAAGTTTTAACCTCTAATCCAAAAGTGTTAAAAAATCCAGAGCTTTCAATAAACGTAGAGGCTTTAGGAGAAAGCTCCGTAGATTTGGCAGTACGTCCATTTTGTAAACCAGAAGATTATTGGGATGTTTATTTTAGTACTCTTGAAAATTCCAAAATAGCATTGGATAATGCAGGTATAGAGATTCCGTATCCACATTCAGTAGAAATCCAAAAAAAAGATAACTAAACAAAATATATTTTCGGAAAGATACCTCGTGAGTTTGCTCCGAGGTTATTGATTTGACGTTTTTTAAATATAAATAAAAACAGGTAAAAGGATGATGTTATAGGTTAGAAAATGCTATAACTTATTCATAGTGAAGGTTTTTTCTTTTAGATGTTTAAATTATTTTGTTTTATTGTTTTGTTTAAATATTTGATTATTAATGTTTTATTTTTTTTGTAGTGTTATTTTTTAATTTGAATTTTATATTACTTCATAGAAATTAGTAAAATATTTTTAGTAAGGTAAAACCATAGTAATTTGGTGTTTTTAAGGTATACGATTTTAATTATTTGTGACTATCTTTAAATATCGCTTTTAATAAAAAAGTAACGTCCTAATTTTTAAATATAAGAATTAGTATTTTTGAAATATTATATTATTAAAAACATTAACTTGTTTATTTAAAGTTAGTGTTTTTTGGTAGTTTGTCTATCAAAAAAATGTGAAAGCTATTAAAATTACTAAATCGAATTTATGATTTTAACGCTATAACAAAAAACAACCCCGCAATTGTGAAACTTTGGCGAGCCAACAAAAGCAGGGGTCTGAATAACGATTAATTATGGATCAATCATTATGAGAGGACTATCATTTTTTAAACCAAAAAAATATCAATTAATATCATTAATTGAAGCCCGTTTACTTTATTTTAAAGAATCAACATCTTATTTTATTAGTGCATATTCAAAGTCGAAATATAGTAATTCTTTATCTTCTATAAGGGTTTACCATACTTTTTTTAGCAATTTGTTAACTAAATCTATAATTGAGAAAACTTTCGTTTTCCATCATAATACTTTTCTACTAAAGATTAAAATATAAATAATAAAGCTAATATCATATAGGTATTAGTTATAACAGAACATTTTGACAATGTGTTTACTTAAACCTTCCGTTTTTAGGGGTAATTTCGGGAGGTTTTTTTTTGTAACTACTTAGTATAATGATTAAAAATGCTATTTATCTGTAAATTCTATATATTGTTATGATACCCCATAAATCATATATTTTTGTGTATAAAGAAAGAGTACTTAAAATAATTTAAAAATTAAATTAAGTAGATTATTGGGGAGTTGTCTAATGTTTATCATTAGTACAGCTCTTTTTTGTTTAAAATTGTATATGTTTTTATACTTTAGCGGTTATGGTAGATATAAAACTTCTAGAATATTTAGAGTCGTTTCTTACTTCGAGAAGACAAGGCTTGTGCAAAAAAATACTTAATGAACGTACAAATTATTTTACTGTTGCTGTAGAAGATGTGTATCAGTTACATAATACTAGTGCTGTAATACGTAGTTGTGATGTTTTTGGTATACAAAATGTACATGTGATAGAAGAGGTTAATGTAAAACGTATTGATCGAGAGATAGCAATGGGAGCACAAAAATGGGTAGATATTAATCGATATGATTCTACAGGTAATTGTGTACAAGCTTTAAAAAATAAGGGATATCAAATTGTAGCGACTACACCTCATGACAATTCTAAGGTATTGCAAGATTTTGACATCAATAAACCAGCAGCCTTTTTTTTTGGTAGAGAGCAACAAGGATTAAGTGATACGGTTCTTAATGCAGCGGATAGTAAGCTTCATATTCCTATGGTTGGTTTTACAGAAAGTCTTAATATATCCGTTTCGGCTGCAATAATATTACAACATGTTACTTCAAAGTTAAGAGGCACAGATATTAAATGGCAATTATCTGAGGATGAAAAATTAGAGAAACGGTTAGAATGGACAAAGAAGGTAGTCAAGAGTCACGAACAAATAATTGCACGCTATTATGAAAACAAGTAGACCTCCTATAATATTTAAGTTGTGATTATATGATTTGAAATCCCTGTTACGGATATGAACAGGGCAAAAATATTTTATGAGAAAGTATTTTACATTGAGATATTACTTCAAAAGATGGATGGTATTGAAATGGGGTGGTTTCCTAATAAAAATGAACAAGGAACTGCTACAGGAACATTAATCTATGCAGGAGAAAATTATGGATCTAGTAAAGATGGAGTTTTAATATACTTTTCTTGTGATGAAATCAGTAGAGTAGAAGATGCAGGAGGTAAAATAGTCTCTGCTAAAAAACAAATTTCAGAAAATCATGGCTATATGGCTCATTTTATGGATTCCGAAGTTAATCGGATAGCGTTGCATTCTCTAAAATAGTTTTTATACGATTTACGGATGAGAATTGCGTATAAATAATTGCAAAGGTTTTTCGCTAGATTGATGAATCAAATTAAAGAATAGCCATAGCTATTGTTTCATTTTATGAAGAAAATATAGTAGAAAAAGAATGCGATTATATGCGAGATTTTTATTCGTAAATCGTATTATTTCCTGTCTAGTATTTTATACTCTTCGTAACATTCGCTTATGGCATCAAGAATTTGTAAGTCATTTGCAAATTTTATAAAATCAACAGAGTAATTACAGTTTCTGAGAATTTCATCTATATCTAATCTTTCTACTTGTAATAAAGCCATTAAAGTAGCACGGTCAAATTTAGTTTCTAAAAGATTTCTTATATCGTCATCTTTCTTCATTTTACGAAGCTTTCTTAGCTCTTTTGATCGCTTACTAAATATATTGTATAAAAAATCTGTGGGATTAAATATAGCACCTAACACTTTGTTAACAGCTCCAGGTTGTCTGTTTCCTCCTTCATATCCAGAGTTTAATCCAGAAATACTATATCTGTAATTATTATATATTGGTATTCTTTTTGCGTCTATTTCTAAATAACCTGTTAACTGAACATCGGCAACAACTACTTCTTCTAAGGCGATTCCTAATTCTGTTATCTTAATTTTAACTTCGCCAAACTTAATCCAGTCATTAGTGACTCTAATTCGTAATGGTTTGAATCCTATATAAGAAAAGTATAGCGTATCGTTAACCTTGGCTTGAATTTTAAAATCACCTTCATTGTTAGTAATTGTACCAACTACTTGGCTAAGGTTTATAACATGAACATTTTGTAATATTCGATCATTAGAAGCATTTTGTACTTTTCCAGAAACAATACCAGATATGTCTTCTTCTTGAGCATAAGTGGAAATGCTTAAAATAAGTGTAATAAAAAATAATATTCTTTTCATTTATTTATAATAAGACATTCAATTTTAAATAATATTACATTATTTTGTTATAAGAATATTATTTAAAATTGAATTTTGCTAAAGATGTTTTTTTATATTATTTACGGTCACTTCGTTTCCTTTTATCTCTTCTGCCTCCTCCGCTATTTCGATCATCGCTAGATTCAAAACGACTTTTACTTCTTGGTTTAAAACCATCACTTCTGCGTTTTCCTTTAAAGCCACCTCCATTATTATCTCGACGTCTTTTTCCTCCTCTATTTCTGCCAGAATCTTTAGAAATTTCTACATTAACCTTTCTTCCTTCCATTTTGAAATCTTCAAAAACAGAAAGAACACGTTCCTGATGTTCTGCATTTGTGTTGAAAAATGAAAAGCTTTCTTTTACATCTACTCGGCTTAATGAATCACTTCCTATCTCCAAAATATCTTTTAGAAAATCTTTTAATGTCATCCAATCAAACCCATCTTTTTCTCCTACATTAATAAAATAACGAGTGCTACCGCTATCGTTGCCAAAACTACTTTCTCGTTCATTAGAGGTATTTAAATCTTTAGATTTTTTGTAGTAATTATGAAAACGAGAAAATTCTACTGAAAAGAATTTTTTAATTAATTCTTCTTTAGAAAAATCTTCTAAAACCTCATTAATGGAAGGTAAGTAACTATCGATTTCATGGTTTATCTCGGCTTTACTGATGTCATTTGCCAAATGAAAAAGTTGTACTTGACAAATTTCTTCGCCACTTGGGATATCTTTTTTCTCAAAATTCTGTTTGATAATTCGCTCTACAGATTTTATTTTTCTAACTTCACTTTTAGAAACAATTACCATAGAAACTCCACTTTTTCCTGCACGACCAGTTCGTCCACTACGGTGAGTGTAGGTTTCTATTTCATCAGGAAGTTGATAATTTATAACATGTGTTATATCATCTACATCAATACCACGAGCAGCTACATCTGTAGCAACCAGCATTTGTATTTGACGGTTTCTAAAGCTTTTCATAACCAAATCTCTTTGGTTTTGGCTTAAATCACCATGTAAAGCTGCAGCATTGTATCCATCTTCAATAAGATTTTCAGCTACTTTTTGTGTATCTCTTTTGGTACGACAAAATATAACAGAAAAGATATCAGGGTTAGCATCTGATAATCGTTTTAATGCAGCGTATCTATCTCTTGAGTTTACTACATAATATTCATGTGAAACATTTTTAGATCCTGTGTTTTTATGACCTACTGTAATTTCTACAGGATTACGCATAAAACGTTTAGCGATAGTAGATACTTCTTTTGGCATAGTAGCCGAAAATAACCAAGTGTTTTTTTCTTTTGGGGTATGCGATAAAATAGCGTTAATATCTTCATAGAATCCCATGTTAAGCATTTCATCTGCTTCATCCAGAATACAATAACTAATCTGAGAAATGTCTACCATTTTACGATTAATCATATCCTGCATTCGCCCTGGTGTTGCTACGATAACTTGGGCTCCCCGTTTTATTTGTTTTGCTTGATCTGTTATGCTGGCACCACCATATATAGCTACGGTATGTAATCCAGGGATAAATTTAGAGTAATTTTTAAACTCATTAGTAATTTGTAAACAAAGTTCACGGGTAGGAGAAAGGATTAAACCTTGGGTAATCCTGCTCTTACTATCTATTTTTTCAATTAAAGGAAAGCCAAAAGCAGCTGTTTTTCCAGTTCCTGTTTGTGCCAATGCAACAATATCAGTATCTTCATTTAGCAAAATAGGTATTGCCTTTTCTTGTACTTCACTTGGGGTTTCAAACCCCATTTCATTCACCGCCTTCACGATGGCTTCACTAAGGCCTAATGCTTCAAATTTATTCATATAATAGTTAAAATAAGCCGCAAAGGTACGGTTTATTATCTGTCTATTATAATAACGAACGATTTATTATGATGTTACAATATGTGTACAAGCTTTATAGGTTCAAATATGTTTTTTAAAAATATTTTGTGCTAGTTTTATACACTTATTATAAAAAGGATGAATTATGTTTATTCGATTACCTCAATTTCAAAAAGTTTATTCCAGTTTTTTCCAGTAACAAATAATTGTTTTGTGTCTTTTTTATAAGCAATACCATTTAGAACATCTAAATCACTATGTTGTTTTACTTTTTCACGAAGCCCCGATAGATTGATAACTGCTTCTAGAGCACCATTTTTTGGATTGATGATCGCTATACCATCTTTTTGCCAGGTGTTTGCATAGATTTTTCCTTCTACCCATTCTAGTTCATTAAATCTGGATTTTACACTTTTATTGGTAGTAACTTGTATATAATCTTTTTCAGCAAGTGTATCTGGATCTAAAAACCATATTTTCTCAGTACCATCACTTTTGTAGATAAAGTCTCCATCAAAACAAAGTCCCCAGCCTTCTTTGCTTTTATTGTAGGCAAAACTATCTATTTTTTCCAAAGTATTACGGTCATATATAAACCCTTCTTTCGAAGTCCAGGTAAGTTGTATTATTTTGTCTTTAACGATAGTTATTCCTTCCGCAAAATATTCTTTCGAAATATCTTTTTTTTGTATTATTTTCCCAGTTTTATAATCCACTTTTCTTAAGGAAGAACTTCCTTTTCTTCCTGTACTCTCATAAAGAGTATCTCTGTAGAATTCTAATCCTTGTGTAAAAGCTTTTATGTCATGTGGATATTCGGCAATGATTTTATACGAATATAATTTTGGGGAACTATGGTTTAGAAAAGTGATTTTTTTAGTAATGGTATCCATGTTTCCATCATAAAATACTTGAGCAGTCAAGGTGTGATTGCCTAGTTTTTCATCATCTATTTTTTCTTCGTAATTAAAGTTGTTTTTAAGAGAAGTAACTTTATTGTCTAATATATAAGTTACAGAATCTATTTTGAAGTTTTTAGCATTTATGATGTTTGCTTTTATTGTTTCTCCTAGCTTAAATTTGACTTTATTGTCACTAGTAGCAATAGAAAAATGTTTTTTTTTCTGATCAGAATTACTTCCGCAAGAAAAATAAAATATGGTTAACAGTATGATGACGAATAGGTTACGAATATTCATTTGTGTGATTAAAGTTTATGGCAAGATATTTATTTTAATTGGGTTTAAAAAATCATTGTTTTATATATTAAAGATTGTATCTTTGCAGCGGCAAGTCCTACACAACTAGCTCCTGTTGAATCCTCCAGGGCGGGAACGAAGCAAAGGTAGACGGTTGTAGCAGTGTGATGTAGGTAGCTTGCCTTTTTTTGTATCCAATAGTTACGTGCAAAAAGTCTTACCTAAATTAAGTAAATCTATTTTCTTTATATATAATTAAATGTTCATAATTGTATATTTGCAAATATGGATAAAAACAAAAAGGAAACAGTTGTTTTGGTCACAGGAGGTTCTTCTGGGATTGGAAAATCAATAGGGGTATATTTAGCTGAAAAAGGGTATACTGTATATGGTACTAGTCGAAATCCATCAAGATTTCCTGATTTTTCTTCCTTTACTCTTTTACAATTAGATGTAGCAGATGTAAAGAGTATTAAAGATGCAGTTAAATTTATTGAAGAAAAACACGGAAGACTAGATGTTTTAGTAAACAATGCAGGGGCAGGTATAACGGGGCCTATAGAAGAAATTCCTAATGAAGAGATAATAAGAAATTTTAATACAAATTATTTTGGACCAATCAATGTTACGAAAGCTGTTTTGCCGATAATGAGAAAACAAGGTAGTGGTTTGGTTATTAATATAACTTCGATTGCGGGGTATATGGGATTGCCTTTTAGAGGTGTTTATAGTGCTTCTAAAGCAGCATTAGAGATGACTACAGAGGCATGGAGAATGGAGCTAAGTAATTTTAATATTAAAATGACTAATATCGCTCCAGGAGATTTTGCGACTAATATAGCAGCTGGACGTTATCATGCACCCGTAATTAAAGGTTCTCCTTATGAAGACCCTTATGGAAATGCTTTAAAATTGATGGATGATCATGTTGATTTAGGAAATGACCCATTGGATATGGCTAAAGAGGTTTTTATGGTTATAAATTCTAAAAAACCAAAAGTGCATTATAAAGTGGGGGCATTTATGCAAAAATTTTCTATTGTATTAAAACGAGTTTTGCCTGATAGGATGTACGAAAAACTCTTAATGAATCATTATAAATTATAAAATATTTTTTTTGTAACGTGTGGTTTCAAATAATCTAAAAGATTATGTGGGACGATAATGATTATTTTTATCTTCGCGCTGTAATAAGAATAGCATAAATTTTATACACAACAATCTAAAAAGAATACTATGAAATTTTTTATTGATACTGCAAATCTGGATCAGATTAAAGAAGCACAAGATTTAGGTGTTTTGGATGGGGTAACGACAAATCCATCCTTGATGGCAAAAGAAGGTATCACCGGTAAAGAAAATATAATAAATCATTATAAGAAAATATGTGAAATTGTAACTGGAGATGTTAGTGCAGAGGTTATTTCTACAGATTTTGATGGTATTATCAAAGAAGGAGAAGAATTAGCAAAACTTCATGATCAGATTATTGTAAAAGTACCTATGATTAAAGATGGTATTAAAGCAATTAAATATTTTAGTGATAAAGGGATTAAAACAAATTGTACATTGGTTTTTTCTGCTGGGCAAGCCTTATTAGCTGCTAAGGCAGGTGCTACTTATGTGTCTCCATTTATTGGTAGACTAGATGATATTTCTACAGATGGGCTTAATCTTATTGCAGAAATTAGATTAATCTATGATAATTATGGTTTTGATACCCAAATCTTAGCAGCTTCGGTAAGACATACTATGCATGTAATAGATTGTGCAAAGATAGGAGCAGATGTAATGACAGGGCCTCTTTCTTCTATAGAAGGATTGCTTAAGCACCCTTTAACCGATATCGGTTTAGCTAAGTTTTTAGAGGATTATAAGAAAGGAAATTAAAGTGTACTGTTAACACTTCTAAATTAAAATAATATCAACAAAGCTATTCTTTAAATAGAATAGCTTTGTTAGTTTTCTAAACTTGATAACTGTGTATATTGCATTAGTTGTTTTTCGAATAAAGAAGCAAATAAATCTGTATTTGGATTTATAATTTTTCCTTCTTGGTTAACAAGTATAACTTTATTTCTGTAATGAATAACTAGTTCTTCAGAAGAACATTTTGGGTATTTAAACTCATATTCATAATCTAAGTTGTACCGATGTCTTTTTATTGTTTTTAACCAATTCTTTTCTTGTTCGCTATCCGTATTGATGGCAATAAAATCAATATTTGGATATATAGTACTTAAATAAGCTGTTTTTTTATGAGCTTTTACATAGTGATCTTTGCTTTCCATAGACCAGAAATAGAGAGCGGTAATAGGTTTTTTGAATAATGAAGATAATTTTACAGTTTCTCCTTTTGAGGTTATTAAATCTTGATTAGGAATAATTTTATTAGGTCTTAATTTTGAGATTGATCTAGCAAGATTTTTTAATTCCATTTTCGATTTCTTGTTAGAGCTAATCTTTTGGTAATGTTTTAGTACCTTATCGGATTCATAATCATTTTTACTATCCAATAAAAAATTAGTAGTAAATCTTCTAAGTAGATTGTTTTTGATATATGGGTGTTTTATCATACTATCGATTAAATCCAGTTTATATAATGTGCTGCCAGATTGGTTATTATATTTAGATAACTTATTAGCATAATTAGATAAAGAAGCATTAATAAAATAATAATTTAAAAATCGATGAAAAGAGTATGATCTTTTTAATTCTTCATCATTAAAATTAATTTTGTTTCGATAACTAAAAAAAGAAGTAGATAGTCTTTTAGTAGCGTTAATACCTCCTATTTCATAACGTCTATTAAAGTACAGTTCATGTCTTGTGTAATAATCAAAAATTAAACTGGCTTGTGTGATTTTTTTAGCTAGGTTGCTTAAATTGTTTCGTTTAACTAATTTTTTGTATGTGATTAATTTTAAATTAAGTAAAGAATCTTGTTTTTTTTTGAAAAGAGAAGTGGATAGTCTAAAATCAGTTCTTCTTAATTCTTCACGTTCTATTTCATCTTGTAAAAATAAATCGATTAAAAAATTATTTTTTGCTGCACCATCACCAGTAAATACAAGAGATTCATCAAACTCTAAAGTATTTAGACGTATAAGGATACTATCTCCTTTTTCAAGAAGAATAACTTGGTTTTCAGGATTATGCTTAAAATAATACAATCCTTCTTCTTGATTTTCTATTTTATGCATAAACCTATTATTTCTATCTAGAAAGATAGTGTCATCATAATCAGAGTTTTTAGATAAAATGACATAATTGGTATTTGGATTTACAATTTCGCCTCCAAAATAAGTGTATTTTCTGTTGCTTTTTTCAGGAGTACTACAACTAAACAAGAAACACGATAAAAAAGAAATTAGGGTAAAATATCTCAATATATGAAATTGTATTTAAAGATTATATATGACTATCATTCAAAAATAAAGGGAAACATCTTTTTGGATTGTTAAGGATACGTTAATTGTGTTTTAATAGAGCTTTTAATCCACATTGTGGAGTTTAATTCTCCGAAGCTAGCCTCGAAAACAAGATATATTTTCGGAAACATACTTTAGCTTGCTCCGAGGTTATTGACTTATGAAATGAGATAGTGGATATTGTATTTAAATTAAACATAGATTATATTTCAGGTTCTGAATCCATTTTTCTACTTTTGCGCAAAATTTAACTATTCAATTTTTATAATCATGCTATCAGTTTCTAATCTTTCAGTTCAATTTGGTAAACGTATACTTTTTGATGAAGTAAATACATCTTTTACACAAGGCAATTGCTATGGTATTATAGGTGCTAATGGCGCTGGAAAATCTACATTTCTTAAAATACTTTCTGGAGTGATGGAGCCTACATCTGGTCATGTACATTTGGAGTCTGGAAAAAGAATGTCAGTTTTAGAACAAAATCATTATGCATATGATGAGTTTACTGTCTTAGAAACTGTGATTATGGGTAATAAGCCTTTATATAAGATTAAAAAAGAAATTGATGCTCTTTATGCAGATTATACAGATAAAAATGCAGAAAAGATAGGTGAACTTCAAGTGCAGTTTGAAGAAATGAATGGTTGGAATGCAGATAACGATGCAGCAGCAATGTTGTCTAATTTAGGGATTAAAGAAGACTCTCATTATACACCAATGTCAGATTTAGATACTAAACAACGTGTACGAGTACTAATAGCACAATGTTTATTTGGTAATCCAGATGTATTGATTATGGATGAGCCAACAAATGATTTAGATTATGAAACTATATCTTGGTTAGAGAGTTTTTTGGCAAACTTTGATAATACTGTTATTGTAGTATCTCATGACCGTCACTTTCTGGATGCAGTATGTACTCATATTTCAGATATTGATTTTAGTAAGATTAATCATTATAGTGGTAATTACACATTTTGGTATGAATCTTCTCAATTAGCTGTAAGGCAGAGAGCCCAACAAAATAAAAAGGCAGAAGAAAAGAAAAAAGAATTACAAGAATTCATTGCACGATTTAGTGCCAATGTTGCAAAATCAAAGCAAGCTACTTCGCGAAAAAAAATGATAGAAAAACTTAATATCGAAGATATTAAGCCTTCTAGCCGTCGTTATCCAGCTATAATTTTTGAAAGAGAAAGAGAGGCAGGAGATCAGATTTTAAATGTAGAAAACTTAGCAGCAAGTCTAGAGGGAGAAACATTGTTTAAAGATATAGATATCAACTTAGCTAAAGGAGATAAAGTAGTGGTTTTTTCAAAAGATTCTAGAGCAACAACAGCCTTTTATCAAATTCTTAATGATAAACAAAAAGCAGATAAAGGAACATTTGATTGGGGGATTACTACAAATCAATCGTATCTACCTGCTGATAATAGCGAATATTTTCAAAATGACTTATCTCTTGTTGATTGGCTTCGTCAATGGGCAACTACCGAAGAAGAGAGAGAAGAGGTGTTTATTAGAGGTTTTTTAGGTAAAATGATTTTTAGTGGCGAAGAAGCACTTAAAAAATCAAATGTATTATCTGGAGGAGAAAAAGTGCGTTGTATGTTATCAAAAATGATGATGACAAGAGCTAATGTCCTAATGTTTGATGAACCAACAAATCATTTAGATTTAGAATCTATTACAGCATTTAATAATTCTCTTAAAAAGTTTAAAGGCACAGTTTTGTTTACAACTCATGATCATGAGTTTGCTCAAACTGTAGGTAATAGAGTGATAGAATTAACTCCTAATGGAGTGATTGATAGATATACTACATTTGATGAGTATATGAGTGATTCAAAAATTAAAGAATTAAGAGAAAAAATGTATACAGTTAATGTATAAAATTTTTGTTAATTACATATTGTTATTTTAGAACCTGTATTTTTAAATCATAGCTTTAGTAAAACTGTTAGAATATTAGATTATTTATTTTAATATAAAAACAAGTACTATGATAAAGTTAAAAAATAACCAATGTTAGTTTTTGTAACATATTTATAATGAAATAGGTTTTTTAATCTATAGGATACTTCTTGGTTTTACGATTAACTATTTAGATAAATAGTAATAAGGGAGTAATTTCGAAGTTTCTTTTATAAATAGTATTCTATTTAAGTGTTTGAAAAACAGTAGTTTGTTATTTTACATGAGTTTTTTATTCCTTATATTTACGAGTCTTTTTATTAACCTGAGCTCTAATATTAGGATATACTATAAAAACCGTCATTTTTTTTATATTAATCTCTTGATTGTACTTGATATAATTTTTCTACTAGCCAATCAATCTCATTATTTATATATTTTAGTTTGAAGCACGGAATAAAAAGATGATTTTAATATATAATTTCATTTAAAAAACTAGATTTCTCCAATTAATTCAGAAATAAAAACAATGAAACCTATTTATTTAGGTATAGTTAAGGTATTCTGTTTTTAGCTTTACTGCCTAATAAAACCGTAATAACTTTACTGTTTTATTAAAATTAATATATTTAAATCTAAATTTTAAAAAAAATAAAACTTAAATTTGTATCATAAATGGTTAATTTAATATTAATTTTTTGAGAATATAGTCAATTGTATGTTAAACTAGACATAATTACTTTTTTAAAGTAAAAATAATTACAGCTATGCTGATTTTTCAGCACCTTTTAAATCTTCACCCCAAACCTATTAAATAAGAAGCTATAATTATAAAGTTTTATATTTTTCAAAATACTATTAATAGAATAGGTTGCCTTCATAATTTTAAAATATTAAAAATAATGTTATCAAGAAAAATCACAATTATTTTTTTTCTTACTCTAACGATATTTTCTTTTGGTCAATGTAAAACTATTAAAAATGGTAATGCAGGGGATAAAGAATCAAAGACTTTAATGATACAAGAAAATAAAAAAGACTCAAAGTTAAATGGAGATAAAACGATGAACCTTGTTATTAAAAAGAAGGTTAAATCAGAAGATCCAGCAACCTTTTTTGAATATATAGTATATAATCAAAAAACAAGAGAAATTATTAAAAAAGGCTCATTTAGAGGATCAGATATAGATTGGTATGATAATAATTCACTTCAGCTTATTCCTTATATAGGAATCGAACAAAAACCAATTTCAGATAACCCAGAAGATTTTCTCTCTTCAGAAAATAAAACTCAAATTACAATTATTAAATTAAATTACTAACTCATGACACACAAATTTTACTTTAAAAAAATGCTAGTCTTAGTGTTTTTAATAGTGGTGTATACTTCTTGTACAACGACTAAAAAAGAGCAAAAAGACATCGCTAAAATTGAGACTAGGGATATTGTTAAAAAACCTAAGGTCAAAAAAGATCATAATAAGAAAAAAGGCATAGAAATAATGGCAGACTATGTCAAAAATCTTTTAATGCCTATTGGAGCAGAAAAATCCACTTATGAAGAAGGTTTTTTAATAACGGAGCATCAGAAAGCTATGAAGAATGCTTCTAAGTTTAAAAATGCTAGTATTATTAAATGGAATGAACGAGGGCCGGTTAATGTACCTGGTAGAATACGAGGTATTGTAGTAGCGCCAGATGATGTAAATAAATGGTATGCAGGTACAGTAGGTGGAGGTCTTTGGGTTACTAAAGATGCAGGAAAAACTTGGGAAAATCTAACAGATTATAAAGTGCCAAATCTATCAACATCTACTATTGCAGTAAGTAAAAAAAATCCTAAAACACTTTATGTTGGAACAGGGGAACCATTCGGTAATTTAGATGCAATTGGAGGTATAGGTGTTCTTAAAACTATAAACGGAGGTCGTAGTTGGGAGTATTTGGATAATACAAAAGATTTTGGAGGAATAGGAAGGTTAGCTATAAACCCAGCAGATGAAAATAACCTTGTAGTAGCAAGTAGTACAGGTATTTATGTAACGACAGATGGAGGGAAAACTTGGCAGAATACGTATAGCGGAGGTAATGTTCAAGATTTAAATGCCTCTCCTAGGACTTTTAACACGATTTATGGAGGTGTTAATGGTGTAGGAATTATAAAAAGTAAAGATGCTGGGCTTACTTGGGATTTAGTATTAAATAAAGATGATTTTAATGCAAATCATGCTCGTTTTGAATTAGATGTTTCTCCAGCAGATCCTTGTAGAATATTTGTTTCTGTATATACACCTAGTGGAGGTGCTACAACAGCTGTTAATACTGATTTTTATGTTTCTGATGATCATGGAACTACATTTAAAGTTCTTGAATTTGATGGAGCGCCAGAGGCAGGGAACTTAGTTACAGGACAAGGATGGTATGATAATATGCTTATGGGGCATCCTTTTAATAAAAATATATTTTATGTAGGAGGAGTAGTAGTGTATAGAGTTGAAGTAGAAAAAACAGGAGTAGATAAAGATGCTCCTTTGAAATATTCATTTCAACCAATTGCAGCAGGGTATAATAATGAGTTAAATGATTATGTACATGTAGATCAACATGGATTAACATGGGCTTCAAATTATCCTGAAAAGAAATTTAAACTTATCCTAGCTAATGACGGAGGAGTATATCATACAGATTTTTTAACTGATCCAGGAACCACGGTTAACGATTGGTCAACATCCGCAGTAGGTCTTAATTGTACTCAGTTTTATGGTGCAGATAAACGTAATGGTGTAGAGGATTACATGGCAGGAGCACAGGATAATGGTACATGGATATCTTTAACAGGAGCTCAAGCAAATGATGAAACCGAATATGAATTTATAATTGGAGGAGATGGATTTGAAGTATTATGGAATTATAATGATCCTAATAAATTTATCGGAGGTTCTCAATATAATGGTTTTGTACGTTATGTAAATGGTAGAGGTTTTAATGCAAGACATGGTGATGCAGGAGCGGGTAAATCTCCTTTTTACTCCAAGATTGTCAATGCTAATAATAATCCAGATGTATTATTTAGTCCTTCCATTAATGGGGTTTGGAGATCTGATGACTTTGCAGAATCTTGGAGTTTGACTAGTATTCCTGAAAAATTTGCAGTAGGAACCAATGCATCAAGTGCATTGGATGTAGCTGTATCTATTGCTAATCCTGATATAGTATGGGCTGGTAATGCAATGACAGAGAATGGTAATTTTGTAATGCATGTTTCTAAAGATAATGGAGTTTCTTATGAATCGACGCTTCCATTTTCTGATCCAAGAGATGATAAAAATCACAATTTGTATATTTCAGGAATGGAGACTTCTCCTAATAATGAAAATAGAGCTTATATGTTGTTTTCTTCTCAAGGAGCAGCTAAAATTTTAAAAACAAATGATTTAGGAAAAACTTGGGAAGATATATCTGGTTTTTCTACAGGAGAGGATAGAGGTTTTCCTGATGTAGCCATTCACAGTATTGTTGAAATGCCTTTTGATGAAAATAGAATATGGGTAGGTACCGACATAGGGGTTTTTCAAACCCTAGATGGAGGTAAAAACTGGGCTCTTTTAGCAGGGTTACCAGCATTTTCTGTTTGGCAAATGAAAATAGTAAACAATCAAGTAGTAATGGCTACACATGGTAGAGGTGTTTGGACAGCTACTCTTGAAGAGTTAGAAGGATACGAGCCTCCAAAATATTTTGCTCCTCCTACAATAGTAAATGTAGCTCAGGAATCGATAGAGAATCAAAATGGAGTCGTTAATTATATCCATAGCAATGAGGATGTTGCCGCAATTATTGTATATCTTGATGGAGAAGAAGTAGCCCAGATTACAGATAATGTTGCTCCAAACACACAATTTGCTTATACTTTGGATAATCTTTCTGAAGGATTACATACGATAGGTTTACAAGCTATAAATAATGACCAAAAGAGATCAACAATATCTTCAAAAACTTTTGATATTATCGATTTCAATGTTCCAGACTCATTCATTGCGATTCAAACTTTTAAAACTTCTGATGTGTATACTTTTGGAGGAGAATTTGTGATTAATAATCTTGATGCAACCGTTAGTCAATCTGTTCTTAGTAATTTAGATCATCCATATTTAGATGATTCAGAATACCGAACTGTTTTAAAACAACCTATTATTGTTTCTGCGAATAACGCAAATTTAACGTATAATGATGTGGCAATTACAGAATTTGATGAAACACCAGGGCAGTTTTATGACTATGTATCTATAGAGGCTTCAAGTGACTTGAGTAATTGGGTAAGATTGGATGCTTATGATGCAGAAAAATTTTCAGAGTGGACAGATTTTTATAATTCAGGAGCTACAGTAATAAATGATGACTTATTTAAAGAGCAAACAATTAATTTGCTAAACTTTTTCCAAGCAGGAGAAACTATTGCAATACGATTTAGATTAATATCCGATCCTAATACTAATTCTTTTGGTTGGGCGATACGTTCTTTTAACGCACAAAAACAAGCTATTGCACCAGAAGAGGAAGAAAATCTTGTTAGAAGCTCACAAGGACCTCTTGTATACCCAACAAGTTCTGATGGGAATGTACAAATATCTTCTGCAATTGTTATGAATAATACTACTGTAGAAGTCTATGGTTTAAATGGCGCTTTAGTATATAACAAAAGAATAGGCGTTTTAAATAGTGCTGAGCAACCTCTATCTTTAGGAAAGCTTAATTCTGGAATTTATATGGTTAGAGTAAAAGGAGAAGGTGCTCCGGATACTATATCTAGAATTTTAATTAAATAATTTTTTATAAAAACAGATACCTCTATTGATAAGAGAATGAATTCTAAGTTATAAAATAAATAATTTAGCTAAATTTAGTAAAGACCTTTCATTAATTTGAAAGGTCTTTTTTTTAGAAATCAGGTTAATAATATGTTTTTAAGTTGTTTATCCATCTTAAAAATGACGCTTTGTTATACGTTATATTGGATTAAGACCAGTTTATATGAAATATAAATTATCGTTAATAGAAGGTGTAGAGGTAAGATTGGATCAAGATCAAAATGGATCATTACTTGATCCCTCTTTTGGTCTTGATCTCTAATAAACAAAAAAGCCTCACTAAATAATAGTGAAGATTTTGTGATCTAGAAAAGACAAATATTGAAAAAAAATAAAAATAGTTACTGAAAATCAGATATTTAGAAGTGTGTTTTAACGTTGCTTGATTTTTTTTGGACTTTTAATAAATCTTAGTTATTTCCATAATTAGATGAAATTTTTTATTTTTTTTGAATCCTTAGAAATTGAATTTTACTTTATTTATCAATGGATAATCCGTCATTCCTAATCCCGCTCTTTATTATACTCGACAGCATTGCAAAGCATTAAAACGATACCGATAAGAGCTTCATTTACAATAGTCGAAGTACTTAGAGTAATACATGTAACTGTACCAATTAGAAAGCACATTTTCAGCCTCTGTGATAGGTATATTGAAAATCTAAAAAGCTATTATTGATGATACAAATACAGTAGTATCAAATTTTGCTATGATTAATACATGCCTGTAATTATTCACATTCAATTTAGACTTACTGCTAGAACTAAATACTTAGTAAAGTTAATAATAGAGCAGAGGTAGTTGCGGATGCAATACAATAGTATTACATAATGTGTTGATTTCTGGCAAAGATGCTTTTATAAGGTCTTTCGTTTCGTAACCACTGATGTTACCCAAAAAGTATGCTCCACTTCCAGTTATTAAGGTGGCAATTATAGCAAAAGTCAATGCTCTTTTGTTATAATGAGTTAATTTCATTTGAAAACAAAATATATTTTCGGGAGCATACCTCATGAGCTTGCTCCGAGGTTATTGATTTATGTTATTTTTTTATATTAAAGATTACTTTTATTTACCCTAGAAGCGCAGTTTTTTGCCCAGTCTTCTACACGTTTTCCAAAACATTCTAGTATAGCATCAACACCCAATACACTACCCTTACAATTACGGCCTAACATATAAATCTGACTGTTTTGTCTATATGTATTTGTTTTTATTTGTCCATCCTCAAAAGTTTCAACACCTAAACTAGACGTAACAGCTTTTAGAACGTTATTATTTAAAAGGTTCAAAATTATATCAGAATTAATTTCTTTCAAAACAGGACTATCTAATACTGCATTAATCATAATATCAGCTTTTTTCATACTCTCATTATTTTTTAGGATCCAACCATCCTCAGATGCATTAACCTCTGGGTCTTTAACTAGGTCAAAATTAATTACACCTTCATCTGAAAGTGCAATTACTTGCTTTATAGAATCAACTGGTGGACCATAAGAGTATCTTTTAAGCCTTTCATCAATATTTATTATTTCCTCCATAATAGTATCGTCCAATCCACAGTACGAGAATAATTTGTACATACTAGGTTGCAAGTGGCGCCATAATTGACCTATAGCGTAATCTAAACTTATCCCTGTTTTGTGATGCGCCATAAGAACTGTTTTTTTCATATAACTAGTAACTTCTAAATCAGTATCAAGTATACAATCGTGCTTAAAGCAAGAATCTTTTAACCAAGCGCTTGAAATATCTTTAATTTTTTGATTAGAGAAATCGGCTGTAAGAAAACAATTCGGATTTCGATTCAAAACGGGAATTAAAGTGCTTATAAAAGTTTCTACCAAATATTGAGGAAATAACTCATTAGCTTTTAATCCATTTTTGATCTTGATTTCAAACATCTCAGTTAATTCTTTTTCAGGATCAAATAAAGAATCTACTTTAATATTGTATGGTTTAGGAACAGGTGGTAATCCATCAAGGGAAAATGGAATTATAGTATTCTTTGAAATCTGATCGTGTTTGTAACGTAAAAAGCAGTCATTTTTATTTTCTTTAAATTTAGATTCGTCATTTAATCCAAATAGTCTGAATAGATCCAAAGTTGCTAAACCAAAACCCCTTATGGCTATTACTCGGTTTTTGTCTATTCTTTTATCAAGCTTAATATCATAAGGAGTTAACTCTAATTGCAGTCCATACGTTTTAGATAATTTGTGCCATTTTTTTATTTGATCTGAAGGAAATGTTGGTTGGTGACCAATCGTTATTAAGCATTCATCTGCATTCTCTTTTTCATTATCTGGTGTTTCAATTAATAGAGCCCCATCTTGAAATACTACATTTGAAACCTCTAATTCAAAAAGTTCAATTTTATTTTGTTCCTGCAATATCTTTTTGACAGAATTAAAACGCTCCATTAAGTATTCTCCCATTACTTTTCTGGGTATGAAATAAAAGGTGTTTTTTGGAAATTTAAATTTATGAATCTCAAACCATTCAATAAATGAAGGAAAACCAGGTATGGTAAAATTTTCGAACTTAACAGGTTCTCTACCTTGCAAAGATTTTAAAGCCTTGTCAGAAATGTTAATCCAATTAGTTTCTACTTGATCGGTTCTCCATACTCGTCCAGCACCAAAAAAAGGATAGGAATCAAATAATTTGATATTTGGAATGAAATTAGATTTTGATAAATGTTTTAGTAAGGACTCTAAAGAGGATAAACCTCTAGGACCACAACCAATGATTGCTAAAGTTTCAATTTTTTTCATAAGTCTGACAGATAGTTCTTTTAGAAACAAATAATACTATTCATTTAAAAGTTGATAATCGAAGTTAAATTTCTTAAAGCATATCAATTAACTGAAAAGCTAAAATTATGACCTCTTATAGTAACCTCGATCTGTTTATTATAAACTTCGCATCACGTATGTAAACAACTAATCCTTAAATTTATAAATCCCATTTTATCAATATCTTAACTACTTAATTTAAAAAAATATTTGCCCCTTGATAAATTATTTTAACTAAATTCTAAAAAGGATATGTTTTACGCTTTGTTCTTTTATATTTTAACCCTATTTAACAAATCGCATCAATTTAAACCTTCAAGGTTTTTTGAATACCCCTGAATTACTAACTAATGGAGATACATTAAAACAACTATTGGCTCGAAGTAGATATCTACTATATAATACGATTTACGAATAAAAATCTCGCATATAATCGCATTCTTTTTCTACTATATTTTCTTCATAAAATGAAACAATAGCTATGACTATTCTTTAATTTGATTCATCAATCTAGCGAAAAACCTTTGCAATTATTTATACGCAATTCTCATCCGTAAATCGTATAACTTATTTTAGGACGGGACAATAAAAACAAAAAAGCCATACTAGTAATAGTATGGCTTTTTGTGAGCCCGATAGGATTCGAACCTATGACCGCCTCCTTAGAAGGGAGGTGCTCTATCCAGCTGAGCTACGAGCCCGTAACCATTTGAAACATCCAATAGAATAAATAACCTATTGTTTTGACGTTTTCAGCGGCGCAAATATACAATACATTGAGGTTTTTGCAAGCATATTGAGATATTTTTTTTCTTTTTTTTTCTTTACTTTAGTTGATAGTCTTTCTTAATATCATTATGATGACCTGTAATTATTTGACTTTCTTTTGTTTATAATCAATATAAGTGAGCTTTTTTTAGAGATTAAAAAGAACTAAAAAATCAATTTTTTTAATCATACATAAAATCTAACTAGTTGTGTAAAATATCCATTCTTATTATTAGGAAAAAAGTATACAAGCTGTTAAAGTAAACCTCATTATAGTCTTTGTTGGTCACTGTAAAATTCACTAAAAAGAGGAGGGTTTGAAAAAGATGGCTATTTTAAAAGATATTCATTCTTCTGAGTTAGATGGCATTTTTTCTAGATGCTTTTAACGTATTATATGAGATATGTTCAGTTCCTCTTTTGTTGATTAGAACATTACATATATTATAACTGCCTATCTTTTTTATGGTGAACAAAATTTCTACATATAAAATAACTTTTATAGCTTTTCACAATTTTGGTTACAGATATATGTTAAGCGGATATGGTAAAAATCAACTAAGTCAAAAAATTATATGTTAAGTATTAGGTGAATTAGCTGTTAATATGAATTAGGAAGAGCTAGATACTTTTAATTACCTTATTAAGGATCATAAATCACTTAATGTTTTATACGAAATTGATTTCCATTAAAAATATTTCTTAAACAAGAGAAAAATTATTCTCCTTCTTTAGCGCCATCAACCTTAATTCTTTCTATTCTATTTGCTACTTCCCAAGCTGTATAGAAAACCAATTTTGCTCGTTTTGCCATTAATTCATAAGCAATCTTATCTGGTGTGTCTGTAGGCTTATGGTAATCTTCATGTACCCCATTAAAATAAAAGATTATAGGGATATTATGTTTTGCAAAATTGTAATGATCACTTCTGAAATAAAATCTATTAGGGTCATTTTTCTCATTATACGTATAATCTAAATCTAATTGTGTATACTTTTTATTAGCCGTTTCACTAATTTCATGCAGTTCAGAACTCAATCTATCACTACCTATTAAGTATATATAATTTCTTTTATCTTCATCTTCATGCTTTTTATCAACTCTTCCTATCATATCGATATTAAGATCTGTTATTGTATTTTTTAAAGGAAAAACAGGATTCTCTGTATAAAATCTAGAACCATACAGTCCTTTTTCTTCACCAGTAACATGCAAAAACAAAATAGATCGTTTAGGGCCAAAACCGTCTTTTTTAGCTTGCTTAAAAGCACTAGCTATCTCTAAGAGGCTCACAGTACCTGAACCATCATCGTCGGCTCCATTGTATATATTACCTTTTTCATCCACTCCTACATGGTCATAATGTGCAGATAGCACTACTATTTCATTCGGTTTTTCCGTTCCTTCGATAAAAGCCAAAACGTTTTCTGAAGATTTAATACCACCTCTAAAATAGCTTTCTGGTATTTCTTGATAATAATCATCCCCTCCAAAAGGAGATGGTATCTCCATTTTTTTATATTGAGTTTTCAAATATTCTGCAGCTTTTTTTTGGCCGGCCTCTCCTGTATCACGACCTTCAAATTCATCTCCTGCAAAAACATATAAATATTCTTTCAACTCTTCTGCTGTAATACTTTCTGCATACGTAACTACAACTGACTCTGTATTCATACCAGATGTTGAATCTGTTTTTAATGGATTTATTGTCGGATTTTGAGAAGTTCCACAACAACAAATTATGAATGAAGTAACTAAAACTAAGATGTTTTTCATGTAATTTTTTAATTAATAGCGCACAATATAATCATTTTGTCGCATATCTCTTAAAGCTCTTTTCTTCTTTTAGAAAAAAAAACTTCAAAATATTTTATATTTTTCTTTTTAGATTTAAAAAAGGTTTTATATTTGCACCCGCATTCAAGGAATACTTGATGAGACTAAACACTGGAGAATTGGCAGAGTGGTCGAATGCGGCAGTCTTGAAAACTGTTGAGGGTCACACCTCCGGGGGTTCGAATCCCTCATTCTCCGCTTATAAGTTGTAAAAGCCCATAAATTATATATTTATGGGCTTTTTATATTTTCTTCAATATTAAATTCTTACACCTCTGAACTGGGCTCTAAAGGCTTTTATACGATTTACGAATAAAAATCTCGTATATAATCGCATTCTTTTTCTACTATATTTTCTTTATAAAATTAAACAATAGCTATGGCTATTCTTTAATTTGATTCATCAATCTAGCGAAAAACCTTTATAATTATTTATACGCAATTCTCATCCGTAAATCGTATTATTTTAGGATTAAAAGATTCTGCCGAAGCATTTATACTTCGATTGATAAAATAGTTTAGTGTTGATCTATGGTTTATCGTTATGGTATTGGCAATAGTATTGAATGCTTTAAAATGGATCAATCTTCTTTATTTTGGGATTAAAGATTCTGCTGATGCATTTGTGCTACGGTTTATAAAGTAATTGAGTATAGACCTATCAAGATACTTGTTTGTATTAAAATTTCACTGAAAATAGGGTATAAAAAAAAAGAGATGATGTTTAATTTTACAAATAATCATTAAATCTATAAACTTTAGTTTAATAAAAGATAGCTATACTGTATTTTGAGAAAGTCCGCTTTATTTTTGATGAATTACTTATTTTATAATAATCAATCTTAAAACTTATGATTAAAAACAGTGTAGGTAAAACTAAAAGTTTTTTAGAAATAATTGATTGATTTTATTTTATTGATATAGTATAAGTGGAATTATAACTTTTTTAAGGAAAAATTAAGACATGTTTATATTTGTATTTAATTATTTGTTTGTCAGGTATTTAGTTTGTTTTTAAATGCATTTTAATGTTTAAACAGTATTAATATTGAGGTTTAACCGTATGTATATTTATTTAATATCGATTAAGTTTGTTACATATTTACCCTACCCTATATAAAGTATTAGTTTTAATGGATTATTAAATGCTAAGTAATATGCATACAGGCTTGTTTTTTGTATGATGTATATTATGGAATTTAAAGATAATACTATCTTTTTTAGCATTTTAATAAATCAATTACTTACTGTATTGATGTGAATTTGTTCATTTTAAAATTTGTTAAAAAAGAAAATAATAATTGTTTATTAAAAAAAATAAGCATTGACAAACCTATGAATGAGATTAAATACAAAAAAAACAGATGTAAGTAGATAATAAAAAAAATAACATTCGAATACTAAAAATAATATATAACAAAAAAAACTTTAAAATATGTCTATGTATAACTATGGAATAGGAGGAAACGAAGTAAAAGTAGATGCAGGAGAATCTATTGCAGATATCCCAGCAAACAAAACTTTATTGATTCAAAAATTAACAAATGAAGCTCCAGTTACACCAGAAGCTGTTTATGGTCTTCAAACGGTAGAACAGGTATTTGAAAAATTCGCTCCAAATGTAGATGTCGAATTTCAAGATGAACAAGGAACAGATGTAAAAGAAAATATAAACTTTAAAAACCTTGGAGATTTTGGATCTAAATCTATTAAAAAGAACAGTGATTTTTTGAATAAACTGGATATTGAAAAAGAACAAAACACTAAAATTATTCGGCAACTTACCTCTAATAAAGGATTGAAAAAAGCATTAGAAAATCCCGAAACTAGAGCAGCTATTGTTCAAGTATTAGAAGAGTCTCTAAAAGAGATTGAAAACGCAGGAACTAAATAATACGTAAGATATTCATAAACCGACAATAAATTATTATGGCAATACAAGCAAAAGAAAATAAAGCGGCTTCTAAGCAAGAAAAACAAATTCAAAAAAGCGGATCTTCAGTTGAAGCCTTAGCAGAGTATGGTGGGTTTTCTTTTTTAGAAAATATAATCGATGGTTTTTCTAACCTTAACCCAAAAAGAAAAGCAAGAAGAAATATCTTTCTTACCGATGAGCAATGGGAAACGGAAAGAAAAAATTTATCAAATAGATTAAATGTGTGGGTAGATTTGCTGAATAGTGGAAAAGATACTGAAGGTATGCGAGATATAGCAAAAGATCGAGCAGAAAAAGCAGATACCACGTTAAATTCAAATTTAAAAAAAGCATTAAAAGCCACAGAAGAGTTAGAGAGATCTTATAGATCGATGGCTCTTTTTTATAAAAACACAGAATCTGATAAAGTAAAAAATGTAACTATACTTAATGCAGATTTAGATCAAATAAAAGATTTAGACAATACGCTATTTATAGATTATGTAGCAAATGAACTAAAACAAAATTTTGATCGCCTTGATCTTAGAAGTAATTATGGGATATTAAATGTACCTGGATATTTAGGATCTAATGCTGTTTTGGATAAATGGTCAAAAATAGCGTATGACAATAAAGCTGTTTTGGTAACAGATTTTCAGGATTTAGAATCCCCAGATGATGTTGTAGATATCTTCTTTAACGCTAATCATACTGGAGGAGATGTTTTTAAATCCAATACTTTAATGTCTTGTAATTGGTTATTAGGAAGAAAAAAAGATGATGTGGTAGGAGAAGAAGATAACCTATACGTTCCTCCATCTTCTGCATTAGCCGGAAAAATATACAGTACTTTGATGTCTCAAGTAGTTGCTGGTAAAAAATTTGGAGGAATTAATGAAGTAGAAAGTGTTCGTTTTGATCTTAAAAAGAGCGAAATCTCAGAACTAGAAAAAATGGGATTGGTGCCAATGGTTAATGAGTATAGTAAAGTTATGGCATTTTCTGCTAAAACATTATTCAATGGGGATAATCTAGGTCTACAAACATACTCTGTAGTAAGAGTATTTGATCATATAACTAAAGTGCTTTTTGATTTCTTAAACAGAAGAGCTTTTGAAAACTGGACAACTCGTACAGAAGCAGATTTAAGAAGTCAAATCGTTAAGTTTCTGGATGGAATACAAGGTCCGTCTAAACTTATTGAAAGGTTTCAGGTAATGAAAATAGAACAAGATAAGAACCAAAAAGACAGAGTACTATTAGATATACATATTACTCCATATTTTCCTGCAAAAAGTTTTGTAATTCAGTTAGATGGTCATAAAGGAGATGGTCCTGAAAATGCAGAATGGCACAGTGAATATAAACAACAGTAATATTAAATAATGCTACAACCTATTAAATTAAGCGAAATCAAAACGTATTGATGCCATCAATTTGTTTTTGATTTCGTTTAAAACGATAGGAGAATAATAGGTTTTTTAAAAGAACAGAGTTTTGTTTTTATGAAAAAAAAGATAGTAGATGTTGTCGTTTTAGGCTTTTTATATGAAACAATATAATTTGATATCCTATATAATTTTATATGTAGGATAGGGTATGGATAATATTTAATTATTACACTGTTTTTCAAAACTATAGTATTTATGTTTTTAAGATGTAGAGCATCTCTCTTTTTATTTTAAAAATAGGCTAAATTATAAGCACTAAAATCTAAAGCAGATGAAGTATCTAAAATTACCTATAGATTTTTCTGGTATGTTACACGGAAAAACACAAAAAAGATGTTCCGTAGAGGAATCTATTGCGCAATATATTATGATGCAAATAACCAGTAGATATGGAGAAGTTGCAGGGAGAAATGATTTTGGATCAGATATATGGGAACTCGAATTCAATCAGTTAGTCAAGATTTATGAATGGGAAGAAAAAGTAAGATTATCACTTCTTGAGTCGATCACTAAATACGAAACTAGACTTACAGACATAAATGTAGTTGTAAGTTTAAGTGAAATTGATACAGATGTAGATTCTAAAAAACACTCCGAGGTAAGAAGAAAAGCAGTGATAAGCGTTTCAGGAAATATTGTGCAAACAGGAGTAGCCTTTAACTTTAATACATCTCTATACGTAAGCCCTTTATCTCAATAATGAATAAATCTTATTGAATTTATGTAAAACTTGTTTTGTAACATACAATAGACTCATAAAAAATTCAATAATAACCTAAAGGTATGGTTGATAATAAT
Source organism: Aquimarina muelleri DSM 19832 (assembly GCF_000430665.1). Classification (GTDB taxonomy): domain Bacteria; phylum Bacteroidota; class Bacteroidia; order Flavobacteriales; family Flavobacteriaceae; genus Aquimarina; species Aquimarina muelleri. The sequence continues at coordinate 32,945 of NZ_AUML01000035.1, forward strand.
TATAGAAAAATAAAAGAACGTATGAAAATGCGTTCTATGGAATTGTGGGGAATAGAAAACAGTCAAAAAGTAGACCCAGTTATTGAGATGTTTCTAGACGTATTCTCCTATGAGTTATCAAAGATATATCAAGAAGTCAAAATATCAGATGCCAAACTTTTAGAAAGAATATCAAAAATATTGGTTAATGAAAACTGGTCACTCCCTACGCCATCACATGCATTGCTTAGTGTACAGCCTTCTGAACAAGTAGGAGAAATAGAAAAAACTACCCAGTTATATTTTCAAAAAATAGTTAAAGGAGAGTTAAACGATGTGTTTTTTACTCCAATCAAAAAACAAGAATTATTAAAAGCAAAAGTATATTGTACTGCTTGGGAGCGAGAATTAGCTTTTGATACAGATAAAGGGTTTAAACATGTCATAAACTCTTATAAAGAAAGCCAAGTCCCAGAATATACTATTTGGGTAGGCATAGATATTGATGAATCTTTACTGCAAGAAATAACCAAAATGCCAATAAGTATACTGTTAAAAGACTCTCATCTTAATCCATATCTAAAGATGAGTAAAGTACAGGATTATGAAGGCAATGATTTAATATTATATCAGGAACAAGAAGATATAAACACGAATAAAGAACATTATTATACTACTATACAACGATATTATCAAGATTATTTATATACTATAGATCTCAGCAATAGTACTAAAAAAAGGCACAAATTAACCAATAGATGTAACGGCATATTTAATCAAGAAGAAATAGAAGAATATGATAAAGAACTTTTTTGGTTACAAATATCATTTTCGGTAGCTTTTACAAAAGAAGAGTTGGATAAGATTACGATTTCTACAAATACATTCCCTGTAGTGAATAGAAAAAGATCGTACAAGCAGCATAGCATAAAAAGAAACGGTAAGATTGTTTCTCTTTATTTTGATGAAAAAGAATATTTCTTAAACGTAGAATCTCTTATCGATAACGAAGGAAGAATGTATAAGAGCGCATTAAAAAATGACATAAATAATATGGAAGGTTCTTTTTCTCTTTATTTTGGAGATATAGAGCAGTTTGATGAACGTAATGCAAAATCTATTTTAACAGATGTAATACAAACAGTAAGAGAAGAAGGAAGCTCATTCTCTGCAGTAGGATATGATTTGTTAAATGCTTATCTAGAAGATCTTAATAATAAATTAGACACTCTAGAACGTAAAGTAAATTTTAGATATAAAGATGTAAGTGATAATAGCGAAAAAGTTTATCTACAAACAATTCCTCATAAAACTTCGAATACCTATGAGTGTATTTATTGGACCACAAATGCTGGTTTAGCCAATGATATAAAGCAAGGAACTTTACTCAATCAATATCAAACTATCGAACTACAAGCAGACAGTATTCGATTACAAACAGATACGGTTGGAGGAATAGTAAAAAAAGGAGCAAAAGAAAAAATAAGCAGTTTTAGATATGGACTACTATCTAAGGATAGAATAGTCTCTAATGAAGATATCAAAGAGTTTATATATATGACCATAGGGGATGTGGTTAAAAATGTATCTGTAAAATCAGGAGTAGGGATATCTGTGCACAAAAAACAAGGATTAGTAAGAACCATTAATGTAGAGGTTCTATTAAGTCAAAGCGGAAATTTAAGTAACGAAAACAAAAAACGATTAGGAAATTACTTGCAATTAGAATTAGAAAACAAATCAGTGCATAGCACCCCTTATCGTGTAAACATAATATAATAGTAATGATCGAAAATAATTTCAGTCCAAGTTTAGTATCTGCAGTACGATTAGCAAAATCGTTTGCCACAAAAGATAGACATACGACTTATGGAGTAGCACATTTGGCACTAGCATTACTATACGAACCTACAGGAGTAAGTGACATATTATCTAGTATGGGTAAAGATGTAGATTACCTGCAAGAGTGGTTCGAAATGCGAAAAGAAATATACGAATCACAGGATCCCGATGCAACAGAACCTGTGCCAGATGAAGAAGTAGATAAAGTATTCGAAGAATCAGAAAGATCAAAATTAAAATTAGGAACCGATTACATAGACGGGGTTTGTGTATTTACAGCAATTATCAGAAAAGGAGTTGTATACACTAACAAGCAATTAGAAACCATTTCGGTAACAGAAGAAGAATTTTATAAAATATACGATTCTCCTATTTTTTCCTCAAAAAATTTAACCGATAGTGAACATGCAGAACTAGTAGGGTCAATACCGTATTGTACAAATCTGATTACCCAAAAAAATATAGATGAAGGCACCTTGATCTTAGGGCGAGATAAAGAAATGCGAAGCATTCTGGAAAGTCTCGAACGACAAGAAAATAGAGGTATTTTGGTAGTAGGAGACTCTGGAGTAGGCAAAACGGGGATTATTAAAGGATTAATTAAGCATATTGCAGAATCAGAAAACTCTTTGGTTTCAGAAAAACAGATTATAGGGCTTAATGCATCCAAACTATTAGCAAATAGTGCCAATGAGAGCGATGTAGCTAAAAAACTAAGCGATATTTTTGATAAAATAGAAAAAGTAGAGAATTGTCTTTTAATTATCGACGACATACAAGTTCTTATTGAAGGAGCTCAGGGAGGATCAGGAGCAGTAACCAATTTAATCTCTGCAGAGCTTAATGATGGATCTATTAATTTGATTGCAACTATCAATCCCGATGCCTATAGAAAAACGATAGAAAAACATTCTATAAACCGCAAGCTCGAAGTTATAAAGCTTGAGGAGTTAGAAAAAATGATATTACTTAAATGCTTAGAGAACCATAGATATAAGCTCACTGCATATTATCAATTAAAAATAGCCGAAGAAGCCATTACAGAATCAGTACAATACTCCAAAAGATATTTCAAAGAAAACAAACTCCCTCATGGAGCAATAGAACTGTTAGACAGAACATTGGCATCGGTACATACCAGTAACGCCAATTCTTTAAAAGAAATAGAAGCATTACAAGCACAGTTAAAAGCGGTAGCCCTAGGAGAAAAAGACTCTATATCCAATCTTTATTTCTTGTACCGCTTGGTAACCGATAGGATTAGTCCGGTAGTGTTAAATAACATCTCGACTAAATACGATATCCTTGCCATAGAAAAAGAAGAAGAACTGGTTCAAAAACTAGAAGAATATCTAACAGAAGCAAAAAAAATAGCAGAACAGCCCATTAAAGAAATCACAGCACATGAGATTTCAGCTATGGTGGCAAGCATTACAGGAATCCCTATAGGAAAAATACAAGCCGAAGAAAAAGAGAGACTTCTTAATATTGAAGAACGCCTGCAAGCAAGAGTAAAAGGACAAGATCATGCTATTACTACATTGTCAGACGCTATTATAGAGTCCAGAAGTGGATTAAGCAACCCTAAACAACCAATAGGGTCATTTTTCTTTTTAGGACCAACAGGAACCGGTAAAACAGAGCTTACAAAATCTTTGGCAGAACTACTTTTTGATGACGAAAGCGCGATGATTCGCTTTGATATGTCAGAGTTTAAAGAAGAACATTCTGCTGCACTTTTATATGGAGCACCTCCTGGATATGTAGGATATGAAGAAGGAGGGATGCTAGTAAACAAAATTAGAGAAAAACCATATTCGATCATACTATTTGATGAGATTGAAAAAGCACATAGCTCTGTATACGATGTGTTTTTACAAATTATGGACGAAGGTCATATTCATGATAAACTGGGGCGTGAAGGAGATTTTTCTAATGCAATCATTATATTTACTTCTAATATTGGTAGCCAGTGGATTGCAGAGCAGTTTGGGGAGCAAAAAATACCATCTTCAAATCAATTGATCGAAGTAATGAGCAATCATTTTAGACCAGAATTTTTGGGTAGGATCACAGAGGTAGTGCCTTTTGCTCCAATTAATGAGCAAGTAGCACAAATGATCTTTGTATTGCAATTCCAGAACCTGCAACAACAATTAAAACAACAAAAAAATATAACCCTTAATTTATCTAAAGAAGCGTTAAAGCATTTATCCAACAAAGGATATTCAAAAACCTATGGAGCCAGACCAATATCGGGAGTGATTCGTACCTATCTTAAAAAAGCAATATCCAGAATGATAGTATCAGAAAGTGTAGTTTCTGGGGATGTGGTACTGGTAGATTATAAAGACGAAAGTTTAATCTGGGAAAAACAGTAACAGATGGCAGTAGACTTGGATGACATAAAAAAAAGTGAAATTACCGGTTTTGTGGCAGAGGTATTCTATGAAGAACTTATGTTTATCTTAGAGGATTCAAAAGATCGCAACGTATGGATAAAAAACCATGGTATGAACAGCAGGGCTTTCTCCAAAGACGTGCTGGATTTAAGTAGTTACGATCCCTTAAGTATGTCCCCTAAGGCAGATACTGTTTTTATTCATTTAAGCCGTAATAGTATCTACCATCAATTACCAGAAATATTATTTCACCCATTGGTAATCAGTACTCCCTCTATGAGTAATAAAGAGATTGTAGATGCCATACGCGAAAATCGAAAAAAAGAAGAAGAAAACATACATTTCTTTATTCCTTTTGATACCTTTTTGTTTGAAGAAAAATTAAAACTATCCAATAGGCACCTTAATATTTTTACCGATGATTATGCCAAACAGAACCTTTTTTCGTTTGCAAATGCAATCATTAAAAAAGATATTCCTTTACAAAAAGAGCAGCTATATAAACTGTTTCTAAATCTATGTAACGCAGAGCAATTAAAAGAAAATTTACCAGAGTTAGAAGAGCTATTACGATCTATATTAGGATTTTATGTCGTATTAGAGTACAGACCATGTGTATTAAAACAAAGCCCTTTTATGGCTTTAGGCGAAGGAATACTAGGATATGATATAGGCACTCAAGGACCAGTTATTAGCGAGCAAGATGATATTTATGCAATAATGCAGTTAGAAGAGCATCAAGAGTATAAAGTATTACAAAAAAACAGAAGCATTATTAAAAAAATATTAGAATTTTTTACTTTTTCAAATAGAAAAATTATAGTACAGCATAAAATTTTATACAGTAGTGGATTTCAATTAAGAACAAACTATTTGGGGTATGATACCATAATAGCGTATACCAACAATGAAGTAAAAAAAATTGAAGATCAGCAAATTTTAGCACCAAGTATTTAAAATATATATACCTAACAACCAATGAACGTATTATTACTTTTTTTTCTAAAATACTTATTAGCGCCACTAATTATGATTGTGGCAGTAGTAGTATTAAATACTCTAGCAAAAGGAAAAGCAGTACTAAAAATGAAAAAACTAATCATTTTTATTCTGCTACTAGCCATAATCCTGGCACTACCAAGTTTACTAGGGTTTCTTAAATACGAATTTATCTGGGGTGGTTTAGTCATTTCTATTTGTAGTTATTTGGGTATGGGATTTCTGTTTAATTGGTTTTCTACCAGTAAGATCTTTAACAGTATAGGATTTAAAGAAAACAGGTGGTTGATTATACTCGCCTTGTTTATAGCCATCATACTCTCCTCGTGGATTTACTATTTTGTGTTTTCGTGGGCAAATAAGCTAGGATACGAACTATGGGCAATGCTAACCATATTATGGTTTTTGGTGCCACCATTTTATGTGTTTTCCAGAAGCATGTATTTAAAAATACCAAGTCCGTTTTATAAACTATGGATGGTGAATAACGAGATTAATGATGAGGAATATTGGAACAATGTAGACACCTTTAGGCTAATGCAGGTAACCGTAAAAATAAAACGATCCCCGCAGGAAAGACATTACGCCTCCTTTTCTGTAAAACTACCCGAAGATGTAACCCTAGGCAGATGGTTTAATCGATTTATAGACGATCAAAACATACGATTTCCTAACAATGTGATCAAGCTAGAAGATGATAATGGTCCTTATGGCTGGATATTATACACCAATAAGTGGTTGCCGATGCCCATTTTTACCAGAATGCTCGATTTTGATGGGGATGTAACCCAAAATAAAATAAAAAATAAAACAATTCTATATGTACGTCGTGTTTCTAAAAATAAAGAAGGCGATACAGAAATAACAGAGGAGTAATATGGGATATATAGCAAAATTAAAAGTCTTTGGTCGCGAGTGGGAAGTACAAAATGTAGAAGTAGTATACCACCGCTTTATGAACCCAAAAACAGGACGCGCAGGAGAAGAGCCAATGGGAGGCTTTATATACCTAACTCTATTATCTGGATATGACGATGAGGTATTGGTATGGTGGATGACCCATAGTGAAGAAGGAGAACTCTGTAAACTAATCCCAGGAGAACTATCTTTTTATAAAGACTCTTTTGATACCCCAGTACAGTTTACCTATAGTTTTAACGATGCCGCATTAGTACAATATAAAGAAGCGTTTTCTAACCAGGGAGAAACCCCAATGACAATAGATTTAGTAATATCCCCAGCGATACAACAATTTAGAGGGCAAACCTATATAAAACACTGGCAAGAGAATTGGGTAAAATCCATAGAACAACTACCATACCAAGCAAAAGAAGAAAGTATAGAGCCAGAAATTGTACAGGTAGATTGGGTAGATGAGGATAAACAAAACATTACAGAGATTATATACGCAAAAAAAGCAAGTATACAAGCCCAGTTAAAAAACACTAAGGGAGGAGACGTAAAGGTTACCATCACTAAAAAAGATGGCTTAGAATTCGAGAAAAACAAAAAAGAATTAACCTTTTCTAAAACCGCAACCGATGGATTGGTAGAATTCCCTGTTTTTGAAATAAAAGAACAATGGGAAGAATTTAAAACCGCAGATATAGACGAACTTATTGCCAAGGTAGAACATAATGGAGCAAGTAAAAGAAGCGGAACATTACAAATCATACCAAAGCCAAAATTAGTGGCACATTTTAGACCTATTACCAATTGGAATGGAGAAAAATACGGCTTTGATTGGATTAGAATAGGAGATTCTGGGTTAACGGGAGATACTCTGGCAGCTAGTTGTAAAAATATAATAGGGCATTATTATTACACACCGCCAGGAGGGGCTAAAAGATTAGCTACAGATGGAGAAATTGCTAACAATGTAGCTACTTTTGTTAGCGAGCAAACAGAGTTTGATACTTATAAAAAAGACTTTAACCCCACCACTATCCCATGGAAACTAGATAGTGCAGGAAAACCCGAAGAGTATTATACACCATGGATTAGTATATTAAGAATACCCAACACGCACCCTGACTATGACCCAACAAATCCTGATCCTATTATTGATCTTACACTTCATATAGAAGTAAAAGACCCCGCTCACAGGATAAAGGTTAATTACGATAACACCTATTTTGAGATTACTGTACCTAATGCAACTATAGAAACTCATGGTACAACAGATTCTTTTATAGTACCAAATACTATAAATGTAGCAGGAACACATCAGTTAAATCTGACCATAAAAAACATACATACCTATGCCAAGGATCAAAAAATAGAGGTGTTTGCAGAAGAAAAACAAGCAGATGGCACTATTGTGGACAAGAGTGTAGGCAAATTATCTGCCTATGCCAATGCCAAGAAGAATAGAAAAAAAACAAAAATATTGTTGGTAAATGCGCAAACCAATATTACTGGAATAATTCCTGCGGATGATAAAATGGGATTAGACATCCCAAATCAACAACCGATAAAAGATATGTTAAAACGTTTTTTAAATCAAGCGTTGATCATTCCAGAATTTGAAATCGAAAAAATGGATTTGAGAACAAATACCACTTTCAACAACAAATATGCTCCTAATGGTACGTTTAGCCCCACTGTAGTACATGCCGAACTGGATCAGGCATTTTTCTTTGATGACCCCAATAATCCTACTATAGAAAACCCTGCCAAAACCAAATACCGAGATTATATGCGTATTTATTTTATAGGAGAATCGTGTAATTCTGGTCATTATGGGGTGGCAGAAGGCATTGTGGCAGATACTTGTATTGTATACTGTGATGGTTTAACCGATACTACTGCGGCTCACGAGCTCTATCATGCTATGGGATTATACCATAGTTTTAGTAACTTAGGGACGTATACCTATGAGTATGGTAAAACAGATTGTATTATGGACTATTCTGATATTGCCACTCCGGCAATACCTGTTATCCAGTTTTATAAATGGCAATGGCAGGTATTATGGACCAATCCTAAAGTAAAAAACGAATAATCATGAAAAATACCATCATCGTCTGCTTCCTACTATTACAAAATTATTGTAGTGCGCAACATAAAAATATACAAAAAGATACAGCAAATATGGCACAAGAAATAGAAACATTTGACATAAAAACATTTGAAAAAAATAAAACTTCTAATAGATACACTTTTTTAAATTCTAAAGGTGATTCTGTAAATCAAGAATTTAGAGATGGATATTACATTGAGAAAACGAAAAAAAAAGACAGTAAATATAGTATAACTAAAGTATTTAATGAGTCTGGTAATATAGAACAAAAAGGAGAGTATTATAATTCGGATCTTCATATAGGAAAATTTGAATGGTTTGATGAAAAAGGCGAAATAACTGAAATCAAAAACTACGATCAACACTTCACTTTTTCTTTAGAAGATGTTTTGAATTATTTGGAAGAAAATAATATTAAAGAAATAGATAAATCCCCAACAGGCCATAAAGTAACAATAACTTTATGGCGTACAGACTCCTCAAAGCTATCAGAAGAGGATCCTATAGTATGGACAATTTCTTATGGATTAGTCCCTCTGGTACTAAAAAACAATGATGCTATTTTTATGGGGGTTATTAAAATTACTTTAGATGGCAAAACAGGAGAAGAAATAAACAAGCAATATAAGCGGGCAAGAGTAGATACCGAGTGGCAACCTTTTGAGGATTTAAAAAAATAGTTAAACCCAAGCATATTGCGAATGAGGATAGGAGTAAGAAAAAATAGTGGGCATAGTTTAAAAATAGCAGATTAATAAATAATGAAATTAAAGATCGCAATACTACTTATATTATCCGTTATAAACTGTAAATCACAGGATTTTCCTAAAAAAGAACCTATGGCAGTTTTTGATATAGAAACTTTTGAAAAGCATAAAATAGATAATGAATATAATTTTATTCTTAAAGACAGTACTACAGTAAGACAATTAGAGTGGGAATATGAATATGAAGAAATTAGAAAAAAGAAAACCTCCTATTTTGAAATTTATAAATCATTTTATAAAAGTGGTGAGTTGAAAATGTTAGTAGAACGACTTCCAAATAGATTTGTTAAATATATAAAAGAATATGACGAGCAAGGTAATCTAATAAAAGAAACCGATTATGACAAAGGGTTTGACTATACTTGGGAAGATTTATTAAAATTACTAAAAAAACGTGAGGTAGATATTAAAGATACAGATAATACCACTATTCGAAAAGATGAAGGAGAGTGGTGGGTCTATTATGTGAAAGGGCTTTATATTTATAATATTCGTATTGATGGGAAAACAGGAAAAATACTTCTTGATGACAAGGATCTTTTTGAAGAAGGTTCTTAAAGTGGGTTATAAAAACCGGAAAAGATAATCAAATCACCAAAAATAACTTAGAACAAGCTATACGATGCAAGCAGTACTGAAATTGGTAATCTTTTTAACACTAAGTATGTTTTTTTACATACAAAGCTGCAAAGCACAGGATTTTCCTAAAAAAGAACCTATGGCAGTTTTTGATATAAACACTTTTGATAAGCATAAAGATCATTTGCTTGAATATGAGTTTTTTTTAAAAGACAGCACCTTTGTACATCAAAGAAAAAGACAATTTGAATATATTGAAACCATTCAGCCCAAAGGCGCATATTTTAGGACAATTAATAGATATTACGAGAATGGTAATTTAAAATCTACTGTAGAGGATTTTCCTAATGACTTTTTAGCGGGCATAATGAAAGAATACGATGAACAAGGTAACTTAATAAAAGAAACCAACTATGATGCTCCGTATAAATTTACTTGGGAAGAGGTATTAGAATGGATAAAAGAAAGAAATATAAATATGGAGTCTGATTATCTAATTATTGCACGTGGTTCTGATGAAAGTGGTACAAGTTGGGATATTACATGGGAGAAAGAAAACAAGAGCAGTTTAAGAAGAGCATTTATTGATGGTGTTACAGGAAAAATAATAAAAGAATTTGACCAAGAGTATCCATTAGATGAATAGTCATAAAAGGTTATAAAATGAAACAAGGCATAACAAAATTTTTTATACACGCAGAAAATGATTATTGGCGAGTTCCATGTGACCTCTAAAACAATAATATAAGCACATGAAATTAAAGATCACAATAGTACTTATACTATCCGTTTTGAAAATCGAGTAAAGAAACCAAAATACCTAAAACCATTTTAGGCAGAGTTAAGTAAAATAATAGAACAACAAGAGCAAATTAGATAGCACAGTTGAAAAACATAAAAATATAAGCAGATGAAAAATAACAACCATTATGCGGTTAATTGGACAGACGGAGTAAAACTAACCAAAGATCATTTTGTAGAAAGTTATTTCAACTCGGTAGATACCATTAGAGATAGCGTGCAAACCAGAATCCATACCTATGATTATGGCTTGTTGCAAGCAGAACAAGGAATGTTGTCTGCCTTAGAAATAGAAACCCAAACCCATACCGAAGAGCGATTGGTACTGGCACTGCAAAGTTGTAATGCAATTACCGCAGGAGGATGTAAAATAAAATTTTCTACAGATATGTATGGGGGCGAAGCTCCTGTAGCAAAGATAGAATCCAAAGATATAGATACCAATAGCAACTTAGAGTTTTTTATTATGGTAACTATCAATCCATTTGAGCTAATCCCGGTAGGAGAACCAGATCCAGAGGTAATACCCTTGCACCACCCAAATGTATTGCCAAAAGTGAGCCTTAAAATAGTACCCAAAAGCCAATTTAACAGTAGCTTTTTGGATACGTATTTTTTATTAGCAGGTAAAGTGTATTGGCGTAACGGCAGCTTTATTGTCGATAAAGAATATACCCCACCCGTATCCCGAATCTTGTATCACAAACCATTGCATGAATTTTATAAAAAAATTGCACAAGTACTAATAAGGTTGCGAAACTATTCAGTGATCATCAATAAAAAAAATAGAGACAAACAACAAAGCAATACACTGGTTCGTAACACCTTTTTGCTAAGTGATAAGGTAATGGATTTTGTGGCCCAACATACTTTTGAGTTTAACCAAACAGGAGAAGAACAGCCCCCGGTATATATTGCACAAAAAACATCTATTTTGGCAAACTATCTATCTAACGAACTAGCCATTATGGAAGAGACCGAAAAAGAAAAACTATTACAATATTACTACGAGTGGATAGATATAAAACCATCGGTTTTTGAGTCTACATTAGGAGATGTAATAGATATGAACTATAACCATCAGGATATTAATACCACCCTGGATAAGGTAGATTATTTTATGGCAGTTATGGATAAATTATGGCGAAGATTAAGTGATTTGGAGTATATAGGACAACGAAAAGATAATATTGTGATTAGCGAAGAAAGTATGAGCATAAAATCTATACCAAAAAACAAATCCTGGTCTATAATAGATTAGTGGTATAATCTTAAACTAGTGATGTATAAAATGAACTTAGATAATTATTAAAACTTATAGACTTGTGAAACCTTTAAATTATAAAAAAAGAAAAGCTTCTCAATTACGATTTTTGTTAGTTTTTTTGATAACGCTAACAGTTTTGTTCTGTAGTAGCTTGTTTGCAATCCATACAGGAAAAAAAGGAATAGGTGTTTTAGAAAAAAAGCACGCAGAATATAATGAAATTTTCGAAAAACAAGCATCTATAACTTTTAAGTTAGATGAAATCACTAAATATCTATATAGATTAAAAAATAAAAAAAGAACTTTAGGAGAGCATAAACAGTTTCAAGGTTTAATATCTAATATGAGAACAGATATCGAAAACGAAATTGCAAATACAGACTCTGTTGTAGAAGAATATCAATTTCAATTATACAACGAATTATTAGTACAGATAAAAGCAATTCAAACTATAGTAGATGACTATGAAAACGAATCTGAAGAATATTTGTATAATAAAGAATTACTAGAAAAGTGCAGAGAAAAATATAGATCAGAAGGAGGGAAATCAAAAAAATAACAGAAGCCTTTATTATAAAAAACAAGTAATAAACACATCGAGAAACATGAAGACAGATAATTTAAGCGAATCCTTCTGGAGAAGAATAAAATTTATACTCCTATTTACATTAGCGATTGTTTTACTCTATATTATTCAAACAAAATTTATAGTAAAAATCCCCGTAGTGGATAACGGAGAGCTATTGGAAGCGATTAGCAATTATGAAACTATTATAAAAAAACAAAATGAATATACAGAAAAAGTAAAAAATATTCATGAAGAAGTAAAAGCAATGGAGTTCGATATTCACCAAGTGCAAAAAAAGGATGAAATAAATAAAAAAATATTTGGCATTCGATCGGTATACAAAGAAAATAAAATGAATTCAAAATATTTTTTTGGGATTCAATCGGCTAATATATTACAGATTTATTTTGATACAAGAGAAGAGCATAGTTCTATGCTAAAAAACAAAAAAATCATTATGGACAACCTTAATGAATGTAAAGCAAATATTTAAAACCGATGAGATTTAATAAAAAAGTCATATTAATAATACTTGGCATAGCTATTATCGCAGCACTTATCATAGCAATATGGATGCCTTACAAAACTGCTATAAGTAGTATGGATTTTTCTATATACGACTCTAATGAAAACTATCATTATGAAATAAACGAAAAATTAAACTTTGCAATAAATGATAGTTTAGATCATAAAAATCGTGATATGATATGGTATATGGGCAACGGAGATACTATAATGCGTGCTCACGATGTTAATTATACCTATACCGAAAAAGGAAAGTATATGGTTACTCTGGAGGTGGATGCTAAGTATAAAATATCTAAATATATAGAGGTAATCTCGTTACCTAAGAAAAAAGCAAAAGACTCTATAGCCAGAATCTATGGAGTAGACGTAGGGTATGTAGGAGAGGAGTTAGTTTTTTCATCCTATGGTCCTGGTATAGATTCCTGGTTTTGGGAGTTTGGAGAAACAGGTACTGTAGATGCGTATGAGGGGCAAGTAGTATATGTTTATAAAAATCCAGGAATGTATAGTGTAAAATTAAAAACAAACACCTCTAAATATCCAGTTACTCATCGAATACAGATTCTACCATTATTTGAACCTATTGAGGAATCTGGAAATCTAGATTCTTTATCCTTAGCACAAGAGGATATAAAAATAAGATTGCAAACCATAGCAGATGCTTCGATTAGTAATAAAAGAGATTACTACAGAAGCTTAAAGCATATAGAAAACAGGTATACTTGTAACGATGCAGATGAGGTAATCGTAGTAATCAATGGTGCTAGATATAATGATTTATACAGCTATTGTCAAGGATTACATCACTTAGAAGGAAAAGGTGAAAAAACGGTAATTATTAACGAAGTAGCAATAGATACCTTTAATTGTTTAAAAAAGATACAAGTAACACAAAGTATAATTAATCAATGATCCAATATTCGCAGCATAATATAAAACAACAGTCAAAGATTATTACCATATCTGTTTTTGGGATGTTTTTAAGCCTTTTATCAGTATTGGAAGCACCGCTTTTAGCACAGGTTAGAAAATATACCAAAATCGAAAAAGTAAAAAGAAATACGTATAATTTAGAAGAAACCGCAAAAACACGAAAAAGACAAAGAAAAGACAAAAGTGTATATAAGGTATATTCAGATAGATCCAAAAATTTGGTGTATTTAGATCCTTATGCACAAAAAAAAGGAGAGAATCAAAATATACTAACTCCATATTATGTGCTGGATCAAGAAAATGATTATTTAGAAGTAGCAACAGCAGAACCTGAGATACTAGGAAAACCTAAAGGATTATTTTCCTTTTTATTTAGCGGAAAAAGAACTTTTAAAGATGCCAAAAAAGCAACATATATAGGATGGATTCATCAAGATAATGTAATACATTATGCACATCCAAAATTAAGCGAGTATAATTATAAACCTATGCGATATGTAGTAGGAGTACATGATCTTAATACCCTATATACTATTGAAAAACATGTTAAAGAAGATTCTGTATACGTGTATACAGATCCTTTATTTAAAGAAAAAAGCGATAAAAAACTAATACTGGATCAGTTTGTGTTTTTATATAAATACAATCCAAATAAAAAGGCAGCATTAGTTTCTAATTTAGCACACCTTAAGCCAGAGGACTCCCTTTCCCGAACCATAGGTTGGATACCAGAATCTTTATTAAAACAAATAGGACAACAACAAGTATATGCCATAGATCAAGTAGATTCACTAGCTTTTTTTGAAAAAAAGAAAGGAACCTGTACCTATATTGATGCAAATGAAATAGGAGGAGGATTTATTTATGATCTTTCAAAACATAAAGAAAAAACAATACAAAAAGAAGATTCTACAACGGTAGCAGTACCAATAAGTGTTTGGAATCACTATGATAATAAACTGATAAATGTAGACGGAGAAGATGTATTAATCAGAAAATTAAAAGATATAAAAACAGACAATAAAATTGTAAACTTTCATTTTATTTTTGATTGTGGAGAGGAGCTTAAGAAAAAGCAGCTTCTGCTTATGAGTTCCTTGCAGAGGATATGGGTACTACTATCTACCGAAGAAAAATATAAAGGATATGAGTTTAGTTTTAGTGCCAGCTCTTATGGTTGTGGAAAATTTTATGCCTTACCAAAAACCAAATCCTTTTCCTTATGGGTAGATTATCTTCAGAATATATTTTTGGATACAAAAAATTATGTTGCAAGCGAAAAAAACACAAAAGGGATAGAACAATGTTTTGAGTATGCTATAGCAGATATGGCAGAGCAAAGTTTTACCAATAATATTATAATGGTAGCCGGAGAAGAACGGTTTTTTACCCCACCAAATATCAAAGATATTACCCGAAAACTGGGGCAAACATCCTCTAGAATAATTTTTTACCAGTTAGAGAATAAAGTAGATGATCAACATCAAGATTATCTTTTACAAGCAAAAGATATTTTAGGTAGAGTTAGTACAAATCATTCAGGTTTTATAAGAGCATTTATTGTAGAGAACGACCTTATTAAAAACGAAAATATTTTTACAAGTATACCATCAGTAGATAATATTTATGTATACGATGCTCCCGATAATAGTACATACCAAGGAGGAGTTGTTTTTCCTAAAATTAATAAAACATTATCTGCTACATCCTTTGATAAAGCATTGGATTCTGTACTAAGTACAACTATACGGTTTAATGCAACGTTTACGGGCTCTTTAGAATACCATGCAAAAAAACTAGGGTTCTTAAGAAGTAAGTCGGGAGAAAAAATAAAAGAAATGATTTTGAGAGACACCACCTATTCTAATAGCTTAGGGATGTTACCCAGAAATTATATGTATGAAAAATATTATAAAAACAAAAAGTATAGTCCACAAGATAATCCAGATGCCATTACTGGGTATTTGTTAAGTAAAGAAGAATTAGAAATTGCAATAGATAGTTATAAATCCTTAGTCCCATTATTCTCAAAAGAGGTAAAGAGAAAAGAACGACGACGATTATATCGTATGTATAGAAAAAATAGTAGAAATATTAATAAAGAACTTTTAAGGAGAACGTTAAGGAGAAAAGATTATCTGGCAGATTTAATTTTTACAAAAACAGGAATTCCAGTAAAAAATGATTTTTTACTTAAAACTAAGATCAAACATATAAAAAGAAAACGAAGAACCTCGCATGCTGCTTTTACTAAAATAGTCAAAGAACTAAGAGAAAAAACAGAAGTGTTAGAAGAAATACTATCCAAAAAGAATACAAAAATGTATACAGATGGTAGTAAAAAGCAATATTATTTTATTTCAGATCATCATATTCTTTAAAAAATGAGTACATCCACAGATTTACCTATACACGACGTTATCTTAAAAATAATGTATAATGCAGATAGAGAAAAACCAATTGGGTTAACTGCAGGAGATGTTTTATGGAAAATTGATAATCCCGAAATTACAGAACGATATGTGAGAGAGGTATTAGATTGGTTGGTTAGAGAAAAAAGAGCACAAATATATCTGGATAAATACAGTTTGGATAGGTATGAGTTTTTAGACCAAAAAGCTAAATACGAAGAAGAAGAGGAAGAAGAGGGGATTGAAACAGGAAAAGAAACCTACTACATAAAACCATCTAAGAAAAAAATCAAAAACATAAGAAGCAAAATACTCTTTTTTGTTGGGCTATTACCATTATGTGTTATAACTTATTTATATACTAAGATGGATAGGGATTATGAAATATCTACAAAGCTAACAACTCCTAATACTATCGTAGATACACAAACGCCTGCAAAAAAGTTGTTTTTGCCTAATAATAAAGAAGAAAATATACAAAAAAAAATAGAAGACATATCCTATTTATTTTCCAGGCAAAATAGTAATAATACCAATGTAGAGCAAGAAATAGCCAGATTATATAAGATTACCGATAGCTTGCAAAAACAGCAACAATCCAGATTAAATATAATACAGCAACAACTAGATAAAAACATAAACGAAAACATTACGTATACGAATGGTATTTTACATAAAATAATACTCTGTAACAGCATCTTTTTGTTAATTATTATCTTTACTTTTTTTAAAGGTAAAATTTAAATATTTTAAGTAGAAATATTTTTTTTATACAAACTATTTCTGTATATTTGATGTAACAAATGACAATTTAGAATCTTCTTCTTTCTTGTAAAATAAATGTCATACTTGTCTGATCATAGATCTATTAGGGTCTTTCAATGAGTATTCACTCGGAAGTTTCTTCCAGAAAAGCACGTTTATTTTTAGTTGAGAAAATTTTCTATTGGCATAGAAAATCAGGTCTGTTTTGTATCTATACAATACTAGTCGCTATACGTGCAAAATAACCAAAATCAATTATTAATTAATTATTAAAAAAAAAACATTATGGGATCATTTAGAGCATCAATAAAAATAGGAGAAATAGAATGTGATGTATTGGATGTAGAATACATATTCAGTAGAGATACAGACAAAAAAGGTAAAGTATCCTCCAACGTATATGGTGGTAGAATAAATGTTACAGTCGAATCTACATCAGATACTTCTATTATCGAGGCTATGTTAAACAGCCAGTTTAAGGCTGTAGACGCAACTATTACTTTTAAGAAAACTGATGAAGATACAAAATTGAAAACTGCTGAGATTGTAAATGCGTATATCGTATATTACAAGGAGTCTTTAAACGTTAATGGTGAAGAGCCAATGACTATTAACTTTACATTATCAGCGGAGAAAATTACCATAGGTAATGCAGAGCATATTAACCGTTGGGCAAATTCATAATTTAGTACAAGAGCAAGTCAAATTATTTGGCTTGCTTTTTTTACTTGTTTTTTTGATAACCATATAGTTTTACAAAAAGCATGTTTGTATATATAAACGTGTACGATAAATTGTATAACATATGGTAGCTATGCTAATAACCCGAGTTGGATTAATATTTGGGTATGTACCATAAAAACCGTCAATTCGAGTGGTTTTCCATATCAAAATGGAGAAAAACTATACTTTGGGAAGTTTAACAGAGCTATCGAGAATAAATTTTTAGTACTGAAATGCTAGAGGTACTTTGTTTTGTGCAAAATCAAAGCGTAGATTTTTTACACTTACGTTTCTTTAAAAAAACATGTCATTTATGAAATTAAAACCTGGAGAAAAATTAATAGCTAAAGAAACCGATTATACATCTGGTTCTTTAGGATGGTTTGGAAGAGGTGTAAATGATGCTTATGATTTATATCTGGTAGAAGAAGTAAACGGTAACTACATCTTAGTACTTTTTATGAAGTTGCAATTTTTATTTGAAGAGTCTCCTTCATTAAAATGGACTACACAAGAAGAGACCTTATTTATAGAAGATTTTAAAAAGAAAATCAATCAAAAATGGGGAGGAAAACGAATATTAAAATCCCTATCTAAAGGAAAAAAAATAACAATAGACATAAGATTTGATACCTGGTCAGGAGGCTGGAGTATTTCTGAGCATTGGGAAATTACTGTAGAAAAAATCCAAAAAGGAGGATTTAGTACCAGTTCGGTTAATCCTATTTCAGGATCCGTTAAGTTAGATAGTGAAGATGGTAACTTTGCTAACAAAGGCTATGGTGTAAAGCAAAGAGGACTTGTGCATGAGTTTGGACATATGTTAGGCTTGCCTGACGAATACAAAGTAGGAACACCTCATGAAAAAGTTTATAATTCGATTATGAATAGAGGAGAAACCATTTTTGCACGACATGATGTAGTGTATCTAAAATGGCTAAATAATATAATAAAACAAAAAGGCATAAAATGAAAGTTTATAATGCTGAAAAATATAAATTAAAGAAGAATTATTTGTGGTAACAAAATCTTTTTTCTAGTAGCAATAAAATCTAAATATATGTTTATACAGCCTAAATACATTGGTTTGGTAATGTTTATTGTTTTATTCTCATGTGATAGCAAAAATAAAAATATGGACACCATTAAAAATACTTGGGAACAGCTGGTAAATAGTAAGACTATTGATGAAGAAGTAAAGGTGATTAAACAATTAAGAGAAGCAAGTAAAGAGAATGATTTCTCATTCACGTTATTTATATTAGATGAATCTGGAAATAAAATACATTATAACGATTTTGATAATCAAAAAATCAAAAGTGTTTCCGTAGATTTTTATGTTAATGATTCTGAGTATAATGGCAAAAACTGGAAACCATTAGATGTAAATAATATATCTCTACTCTTTTTAGAATAATATATAAATGATATTAGCAACAAACCTTTTTAATAAACCAAAAACAAAAGGTATTGACTTTAAGAAAGTTAGTGTTGGTGTATTATGTTTTTTGTGTATAAGCTGTAAAAAAGAAACTCAACCTGATAAAATACAGGAACAAGTCGTTAATCAAAAAAGGATTGTTCAAGAAAAAACAGTTATAAAAGAGCAAGACTCTATTAGGGTTTTTCGTGTTTTTTTATCAAAGGAAGAACCCCAAGATAAAAATGAAAAAATTTCTGTAATCACAAAAAAAATACAAGCCCAATTTGTAGAATATCCTTTTGAAAGTACTTCTAAGGAGTTAGAAGAGAGTATAGAGAAGCGTAAAGAAAAGAGTTTTTTAAAAACATTAGCCAGAGATTTTAAAAACAAAGATTTTTTAGAAGTGTCCTCTGTTCACTATTCGTACATAGTTCCAGAAGATAATAAAGGATCAAGTTATATATCTGTAGAGCAATGGGATTTTAAAGACCTACAAAAAGCAAAATCCTGTTTCGAGAGTTTAAAAAAATATGAAGAAGTAGAGATTTATTTTAAAACAATAAATTGGATATGGGTACATCAGGACAATACAATATATTTAGTATTTGCATTAGATTATCAAGTTACAGCTAAGGAAATGCAACGTATAAAGCAAGAAATAATTAACGTCATAAAACCGTCAGGAGAGTACCAAACGATTCAGTTTTATGAATAACACCTGGTAAAATAGGTGTCAAAAATCTTTTGGGAGCAGCTTAAAAGCAATACCCATTTAGAGGTATAATAACTAAGAGTTTAGTAGTGCTATTACACTTTTAGAACTATAAAAAAAATAATTTTTTTGATGTAAATAACAATAGTATGATAGAGCCAAAAACAAAAGTAAGTATAGATGGAGAATTTCTTGTTAACTTTGAGAATGTATCTCTTAATCAGCAAATAAACGAACATCATGATTTTGAAATTACTCTGGATTATGATACTATTGAATCCATAGGAACACATACACTGGATAAATCAAAAGATTGGCTGGGAAAACCAGTAGTAATCAATTTTGATGAAAAAGAATTTCTGGGAGTGATTACTAATGTGCAACTTATGCACGATAATGGATTTAATAGTAAGCTTATTGTTAGTGGTTATTCTAATACCATTAAATTAGAAGGAGGACTCCACATGCAGTCCTGGCTAGAAAAAGATCTTTCTACTATTGTTAACGATACGGTTGATGCTGGCGGTGTACAAGCAGCTGTATCTCCTGTGTTTACCACGCCGATAGAGTATCAGGCGCAATATCAAGAAAGTCATTTTCAGTTTATACAACGATTGGCTAAGCAATACAATGAGTGGCTGTATTATGATGGCGTAAAACTTGTTTTTGGGAAACCAGATTTAGAAGCAGCAATACCAATAGAGTACGGAAAAGATATAAATACCGTAAGTATATCTATACAAGCCAAAGCAAATAACTATACTAACTTTTCATATAATGCATTGGATGATAAAAAAAATGAATCCAAAACCAAAGGGAACGTAGCAGGATTAAACGAGTTAGGAGCCTTTGCTTTAGATAGCTCCAAACAACTTTTTACCATCGAGCCTAATGGATTTTCTGTAGCAAGAGTAAAAGATAAGAGCGAGATAGATAATGTTCTTAAAAATAAGCAATCCAGTGCCGTAGCAGATGCAAACGTTCTTAGTGCAACTAGTCACTTGCAAGGACTTACCGTAGGATCGGTAATTAAAGTAACTTCTGCACGATATGATAAAGGAGAGTTTGATATAAAAAATTATGGCGAATACATAATCACACAAATTAGCCATAATGCCACAGGATCTTACGAGTATACCAACCAATTTCGGGCAATCTCGTCTGGAGTAGAGGTTTTACCAGAACCAGGAGTAGAGTTTCCGATAGCACAACCGCAGATAGCAACAGTATTATCTAATGAAGATCCTAAGAAAAAAGGAAGAGTACAAGTACAGTTTCAATGGCAAACAGGAGCGATGAAAACCTCATGGATACGAGTGATGACTCCAGATGCAGGAAAAAGTGATGATGTCGGGACTAACAGAGGATTTGTGCATATACCAGAAGTAGACGATCAGGTAATGATAGGATTTCGATACAACGATCCAAACCGCCCGTTTGTAATGGGTAGCTTGTTTAGTGGCACTACAGGAATAGGAGGATTAGACGGTAATAAAATAAAAAGCATTACCACTCGCACAGGAAGCACAATCACTTTTGATGATGCCGAAGGAAAAGGGAAAATAACAATAAGTGATCCTAGTGGTAATATTGTTACTCTTAATGGAGACGAAACGATAACCATATCAGCTCCTAAAAGTATAACAATGAACTCTAAAGAAATTAATATTTTAGGAGAAGATAAAGTGCATATAGAAAGTAAAGAAGTTACTATTGTAGGAACAGAAAGTATTAAAGAAACAAGTGACACTCTGGTAGAGATACAATCACCAAAAATATCTACAAGTTCTGATACTACAGAAATTAAAGCTACAAAAACAATGGATATTGTGGGTGACGGACCAACCAATGTAAAAGGCCTAATTGTGAATTTAAATTAGATTTTTTTATGAATAATGAGCACAATCCTATAGCGCAACGTATTAATTACCTACAAAGTTTTTGGATGCAACAGCGATTATTAAAACCTAAAGCACGGTTTATACGATGGTTGGTTGATGAACCCGATGTGCCATTAGTAAATGGATTTTATAAATTAGAATCGTCACCCTACGGTAAAATAGAAGAAACACTGGTAGTTATGTTTACTGATTTTGAATCTGAAACTTCTTTTTCTTATGCTTTAGCAAAAGATTGGCTAGCGGTTTACAAAACAGAAAGCGAAAAACATCCAGAATTGCAATGGGTAGATTATCAGTCGTTAGATAGGGATTTTGAATTATTAGACCCTGAAAATAATGTATTGGCAAATCTTTTTCTGGTAGAACTGTTAACCAAATTTAAAGCTTACGAAGGAAAAAGCGCTCCTCTATATATTGGTGTAAACCCAAGAAAGATAACAGATCATGCCGCTTTATGTTCATGGATTTGTACTCTTATAGAACAACTTCCTGAGAATATTGGTTTTGTAGTTACGGATTATAAAAAAAACAATTTTTTCGAATCTGTCTTTACTAATGAAGAAGCGTTTTTTGAGAAACAAACAATAAGGTTGAAAAACCAGGATATACAAGGGGCATATACCAAATTAATGACCCAGGGCAATCCCAATGATCCGCAAGTTGCTTTTAGAAAATGTATGGTGAAAATGGGAGAAGCCGCATCAAAAAACAATCAAGACAACCTTATTAAATGGGGAGAAAAAGGATTACATATAACAAAACAAACAACCGATTTGCCCTTTTGGGCATCTGCGCATCTAATCTATGCAGGGTATTTATTTGGTTTTAAAGATACAGAGCGTATTACTAATTTATTAGACAAAGGCATACAAATAGGAAAAAAACAACCAGAAGACAAAGCACTACTTGGTGTTACGCTACAATTATACAGTTATAAAGCTGCTTATTATAGTTTTATTAACAAAAAAGAAGAAGGTCTAGAGTGGTTTATAAAACAAGCCACGCTAGCAAGAGAGAATGAAGAAAGCATTGTTGCAATTACTGCCTATAAAAATGCGTTTTTACTTGCCGAACAGAGTAGCATGATCAGCGAGGTAAAAGACACTATTCCTATAGCTTTCAAATACGGCTATGCTATAGAAGATAGTCTTTTAAAAATAACCGAGTTTGCTTATATCGCATTTCATTATGTAAAATTGCTGAGAGAAGAAAAGGAAACCCCTGATCTAAAAGAAGAATTAAAAACCATAGATACTCGCATGACGCTTTTGTTTGGAGATACTTGGGAAACCCAGTTCGCCAGTTTAAGGAAGCAAATAAAAAACAAAGAATTAGCATCATAATACCCAACAATTATGTTATTAGCAGACAATCATTTTACACCAGTTATAGGATTAGATGTACACTTTACGGTAGTACCACCTTTTAATCCATTTCAACCCTTTATAGCGGCTATTCTGGATCCTATGGATTATGTTCCGTTTATAGGCGCTACAGTGCATGTTAATGGAGCAAAAAGAGGAGTCTCAGATACTAGTGGGGTATTGGTAACACTATTTCATATTCCCATAGTAGGTGCTTTTGCTGCAGCTCCAATAATTGGGCATGAGAGTATGAACTTTTTTTCCAGTGAAACCGTAAAAGCAGATGGCACACGCTTAAGTCCCAAAGGGCATATGGTAATGAGTTGTAACGATATAGGTATACCATTATCTTTATCACCAGGCAAAAAGAAATTCTGGAAACTGGTTCCTACCATATTTGCGCCTACATCTTACTCTTTACCAATCCCGTCTGGTAAACCCGTAAATGTTGCACCACCTTATAGTCCAGATTTATTAGGAATGGCTATGGGCTTAGCTATGAGTTTTGGTTTTGGAGCTATAATGCGATATGCAGGAAGACTCTTAAATAAACTAGCCAAAAAAATAGGCAATGGCTCGAATAAAATGAGCAGTTGGTTGTGTAAATTAGGTTTTGAACCTATTAATCTAGTTACAGGAGCTGTCACCTATGAAGGAGTCGATTTTGAACTCCCAAGTCCTATTCCATTTGCATGGGAACGTGTATGGGATTCAGATTCAGATTATGTAGGCATACTTGGGCATGGGGTACATTGTAAGTACGATCGTGCTGTAGAGCTTTTTCCAGATCAAGATGCTGTAGGGCTTCGGTTTGAGGATGGCAGAATGTTGGCATTTCCCTTTTTAGAACGTGGCGATTCTATATATATGCGACAAGAAAAAACAACCCTTACCAGAACTCCCAAAGGAGATTTTGTAGCCTATTCGCATACCGAAGAGTTGTACTCCCATTTTGAGTATAAAACAACACAAGATAACCAAACCCTGTATAAGCTTACTAAAATAGAAGACTTACGAGGTTTTAAAACCCAGTTTATTTTTAAAAACAATAGGCTAACTCAAATTATTGATGCCTCTAATAGAGAATTAACCTTAGAATATACACCACAAGGTTTTGTAAGTAATATCTATTTAAAAAAGAAAGAAGACAAACAACTTATGGTAGCGTATCAATATGATGCTTTGGGCAATATGATTGGTATTGCAGATGCGCTAGAGCAGCAAACCATAATGGAGTACCAAGACCATCTTATGGTTAAAAAAATAGACCGTAACGGACAAGCCTTTTATTGGGAGTATGAAGGCAAAGGTACCGCAGCAAAATGTATACACACTTGGGGTGATAATGGCTGGCAAGAAGGCTATATGGAATACCATACCCAAGAAGGCTATAACAAAATTACCGATGCCAATGGCATTGTAACCTATTACTACTATACTCCAGAAGGTTTAGTTACCGAAATTAAAAATGGAGAGGGTGATAGCGAATATATGGAGTATACAGAGTATATGGAACTGTATCGCGAGATAGACCAAGAAGGTAATGTAACCGGGTATACCTATGATGAGCAAGGCAACCAAACAAGTGTAGTGTACCCAGACGGATCTGCATCGCAATACATGTATAATGATGCTGGACGATTATTGATTACGATAGATCCTGAAGGCAATAAACGTAATTATACCTATAAAAAAGAAACTCCACACTTAGTAAATAGCATTGTAGAACCCGATAATAGTATTACAGCCTTTACCTACAATAGCAGCCAATTAGTAAGCGAAGTAAAAAACAATACCAAAAAAAGTTATCTAACATACAATACACAGTACAATTTAGACAGTTTTAAAGATCAGGACAACAATACTACTAATTGGGTATATAACCACTTAGGGCAAGTTTCAAATATAAGTGTTAATGGTAGAATACAACAAAGTTTTGTTTACGATGCCTTAGGGCGTGTAACCCGTGTAGCAAATAATGGGGATCACGAAACAGAATTAAAGTACAATGCCTATAACGAAGTTATACAGGCTTTTAACAACAAAACCAAAATAGATTTTGCCTACACGCCACTTGGTAGCTTACAAATGCGCGAAGAAAACGGCGCAAAAGTATTTTTTGGCTATGATAAAATGGAACAGTTAAAAACCATTAAGAATGAACATGACGAAACCTATAGCTTTACCCGTAATAAAAATGGCGAAATAATTACCGAAAAGGGATTCGATGCCCTACAACGCACCTATAGACGGGATCGTGCAGGCAAAGTAATAAAAGTAGAACGACCCAACAACCAGTTTACGGAGTACGAATACAATGCCTTGGGGCAAATAACACGTGCAGAATACAGCGATGGCACTTGGGAAACCTTTTCATATAACAAAAATGGGCAACTTATAGAAGCCCGTAATCCCAATAGTGCTGTAAGCTTAGAACGCGATGCTATAGGGCGCATTGTAGAAGAAAAACAAAGCACAGGCCTGCCCAACGAAAAAGGCTACAGCCTACAGAACAACTACAATGCCAATGGTAATCGTACCGCACTAACCTCTAGTCTTGGCGCCAATATACAACACCAGTACAATGCCAGTGGGCAATGTGTAAATACCCAGGCACAAAATGGCAACAATACATACACAGCGCAAACAAAATATAACCCACTAGGGCAAGAAATAGAACGAGTGGTAACAGGGGGCATAACCTCTAGTCGCAGTTATGATCGCGCGGGCAGGCAACGCACCCACCACGTACATGGCAAAACACGTAGCTACCGCAACACACAATACACCTGGAACCCCAATCACCAGCTACAACAAATATTCGACGCCACGGCACACAACAATACCCAGTTTACCTATAATGCCTTTGGTAGCTTGGCAAGTGCCCATTATGCCGATGATAGTTATGATTATAAGTTGCCAGACGAAGTGGGGAACCTATACAAAACCAAAGAAAAAGACGAACGTAAATACGGTAAAGGCGGGCAATTACAGCACGATAAAAATTGGCAGTATTTATATGACCAAGAAGGTAACCTTATTAAAAAAACAAAAAATAACCAAGAGCAAATACTAGCAGACTTTAAAAAAGAAAAAGAAAAAGCAGCGTCTATAAAAACCACATGGATAGATAGAGTTTTTGGGTATACAGACGACGAGGAATCAGAACCCGATCTAAACCCAAAAACACCATTAACCCACTGGCAACATGGCGAATGGTTTTACACATGGCAAGCCAATGGCATGCTAAAAAGTGTAAAAGATCCTAGAGGCAAAGTTACAAGTTTTGAATATGATGCTTTGGGCAGGCGTACCGCAAAAATAAACCATTATAAAAAAGAAATAAATCGTTATATTTACGACGGCAACGTTCTTTTACATGAATTTAGGTATGCTCTTGAAGATAGACCAAAAGTAATAGCAGACGATTTAGGTAGGTTAAGTTATGATAAAGAAGAACCTACAACAAACCTAATTACTTGGGTATTTGATGAAGGCACATTTGTTCCTTCGGCCAAAATTACAGAAGACGGTATCTTTAGTATCATATCAGATTATTTGGGTACTCCTATTTTATCTTTTGATGAAAATGGTAAAAAAGTTTGGGAGCGCGAACTGGATATTTATGGTAAAGTAAGGAAGGGGGATAATCGTTTTGTACCATTCCTATACCAAGGACAATACTTCGACGAGGAAACAGAATTAGCCTATAACAGGTTTAGGTATTACTCCCCAGACTCGGGGACGTATATCTCCAAAGACCCGATCGGGCTTAGTGGTGGCGACAATTTATATGCATATACAAAAGATGTAAACTTATTGATTGACCCTATGGGATTAACTCCCTTAGGTCAACAAGGATTCTCCGTATATGGTTTATTTGAAGCAGGGGCAAAAGAACCTTACTATATAGGTATTAGTAATGACTCTGAAAGAAGAGCATTTCAGCATATGGATAGTGGTAGATTGTCTGAGACAGGAGAAATGAAAGTTTTTAAAGGTTTAGAAGATGTAACTTATGCGGAAGCAAGGGGAAATGAACAACATCTTATAGAAAAACATGGAACCAAAACAGGAACAATAGGTGAAGAAATTGGACCAAATAACAAAGGAAATAAAATAAATTCATTTGATAAAACCAGAACTGATGCCAGAGGTAAAAAGTTTAAAGCTGAATATGACAAGGCTAAAGGAAAAGGGAAACCTAAAATTAAATGTGGATAAAATAGAATGAGACAATCATCTAAATTAGAAGAAGGAGAGATATATGCTATACCATTATTTCTTTCTGATGAAAAAAGCACCAAAAGTTTTGCTAGAAACAAATTTACAGATAGAGGTAAGGAGTTTGTTTTTTGTAGAATAATAGAAGATAGAAGAGGAAGTGGTTACTTAACCGAAATCTTTGATTTAGTTGGTGATCTGAATGAAAGTTTGGAAAAAATTATTAGTTCAAATAGACTTTTTCAGCCAATCGCAATTACAGGAATGGCAATAACTACCAAAAGATGGAGAAAAGTTCATGTACAAGAGAACTATGATAAAGAACGTGATTCTAACTATTCGGACATAAAAATTGTTTTACAAGATGGGGATGATTATAGCCTATGGCAAAACGGTAAAGAAACTGAAATAAGTGAAACTGAAGCTAAAAATTATGAGCGTTGGCAAATATGGATGCCTTCACAACTAGAAAAACGTATTATTAAAGAGTTGTTTGGAGAAGTAACTTCCTAGAATGACCCGCTATTCCCCTGCTAGCGCGAGCGTCTCGCTCGTGCCGTCAAAGAGTAAGCATGGTATAAAAAACAAAGTACCCTGCTATTGCTAGTTTGTAACTAGTACCGATTACGAGTAAGCAATAAGATAAAAGATAAAGTAACCTTAAAACCAAAGATATGCCAATCAAAGACAGAGATTACAACAAAGCCAAGGCGCTGTTAGAAGCAGCGGGTAGTAAAAGTGCCGAGAAATCGCACATAAAACACACGGGCAGCAAAGGCTCCCCAGATGGTCACGGCAGGAGTTTATATAACGAGGCACAACAAGATTTTGGAGGTCAACCCACCGCAGCACAATTAGAAGCTTTACGTAAAGCCTCTAAGTTTCTAGGGGTGTAGATAATACTAGATAACCATAAAAAAACCACAACATCTGTTGTGGTTTTTTTGTTACATAATACTTTGCAGCTTCACTTGTTTTAAAAAAGCGTCAAGCAATGCAAAAACATGATCCTTATTCTCAGGGGTCAATTGCTGTATATCTTGTAGTCGTTTTAAAGTCTCCTTATCAATCTGCTCATACTCCCCATCTTTTACCAGATAATCTAGAGTAACCCCAAGTGCATCTGCTATTTTAGTAGCTACATCAATAGATGGTGTGTTTTCTCCACGTTCGTACTTACCAATAATATCTCCAGATGTTCCTACCATCTTCCCTAAATCAGCCTGTTTGATTTTTTTTTGTTTTCTGGCAAACGCCAATCTTTCTGAAAAAGCCATAAATACCTCGTTTTTATCACCTATTTACTAGGTTAAGACAAATATAAACGACTTATAGGTTAAAAACAATTACAATAACTCTTGTTTGAAAACGTTAAATGAGTTAGATTTGTGAGGTATTTATCAGATTACACTTTTTTCAACAATTTTTAATACACACAAAACTTCATGAGACACCGAAAACTCACGCTACAATCCGATCACAGAAAATGTGCTGATAAAAAGTATAAAGCGTATCCTAGTTTAAAACTATGTGGTAAGTGGTTACAAGATTGCGGATTCAGCCCACAAGATAAAGTACGTATCACGGTAGACAAGGAGGTATTGATCATAGAACTCATGAAAGATTAACCTTATGGAAATATCAGAGATCAAAGCCCAATTATCAATTACCGATGTGCTACAATACTACGGGGTAGAGCTTATAAAAAACAAGCAATGCTTGTGTCCTTTTCATGACGATAAAACCCCAAGCATGCAGGTATATACCAATACCAATACGGTGTATTGTTTTTCTGGCAACTGTGCTAAAAGCGGAAAATCTATCGATGTTATAGATTTTATCATGCACAAAGAGTCTGTTACCAAACACCAAGCCATTGTAAAAGCCAAAGCCATGGTAGTACCACCTGCAGCAACCCAACCATCCATAACAAAAAAACCTGTAGAGGGCTTATCCGAAGTATTGCTGATTCTAAAAGAGCAACTGCCACGCAGCAGAAATGCAACAGCTTACCTGCAAACCAGAGGATTGATAAAGCTAAAAGCAATAGGTAGTAACCACCGCAATGGAAACGACAAAATACAATACAAATACCCACACTTAAAAAACTGTATTGTTTTTCCATTACAAGATGCTCAAAATAATACGGTCTCTTTTTATGGTCGCAGTTTTAAAAATGAATTAAGAAACAAACACTTTTACACCTCCAATAGAAAAGGTTTATATCCTGCATATCCCGATACGACCACAAAACACTTAATCCTAACCGAAAGTATCATTGATGCAGCAACCTTAGAATTGCATGCTAAATTACCAACACACACAGCAGTATTAGCGTGTTATGGCACTAACGGATTTACCCCAGAACACGCCGAAGCCATACATCGTTTAAATTTATTGCAGGACATTGTCCTGTTTTTTGATGGGGACGAAGCAGGTCGCACAGCAGCAACGAAATTACAAAGCCAGTTACAAAAAGACTATCCAAATATAACCATCGGTGTCATTAATACCCCAAAAGACGAGGATATTAATAGTCTGTGGATCAACCACGAAGACAGTAATATATTTACGATACTATTAAACGAATCCCTTAAAAAAATAGCACAAACCCAACCCAAAGCAACACCACCCAAAACAAAACAAGTACCACAAAAAAACCAACTCTATTACATTAATAACCTCATAGCACAAAGCGGAATTATAGGGGAAGAAAACAGCCGATTATTATTATTTATAATCGCCAGTAGTTACAAAACAAATAAACCCTTGCACGCCATAGTACAGGGCAGTAGCGGGAGTGGCAAAACGCATTTAATCAGTAAAATAGCCGATGTAATGCCTAGAGAAAATGTATTGCGGTTTACACGGATTACCGAAAGTGCTTTATATAATTTTAGCGAAGATATGCTAGTGGGTAAACTCATTGTAATCGAAGATTTAGACGGCTTAAAAGAAGAAGCTTTGTTAGCCTTTAGAGAGCTGGTCAGTAACCACCAGGTAAGTAGCGGGGTGAGCATAAAAGACAAAAAAGGAAACATAAAGAGCACCACTAAAATAGTCAAAGGTATATTTAGCAGTATGAGTGCCACTACAAAAGGTGCTATTTATGAAGATAATATGAACCGTAGTTTTTTACTGGCCGTAGACGAATCTGCAGCACAAAGCAGTAAAATAATAGACTATCAAAACAAACGCTACGCAGGAGAAATAAGTAGCCACAGCGAACACA
The DNA here is from genome assembly GCF_000430665.1 of Aquimarina muelleri DSM 19832. GTDB lineage: Bacteria > Bacteroidota > Bacteroidia > Flavobacteriales > Flavobacteriaceae > Aquimarina > Aquimarina muelleri. Next base: position 63,387 of record NZ_AUML01000035.1, read on the forward strand.
AAGCGGTAGAAGAATTACAACAAATCATACGGGATCTACAAAATATACCCGTAATAAACCCATACGCAACACAACTGGAATTACCCAATAGCGTACATAAAAAAAGGCGTTTAAACGAAATGTTCCAAAGTATTATCAAGCAAATCACCTTTATTAATCAAAAACAAAGAACTTTAAAAAACGGAGCCATTTATACGGAGATAGAAGATATAGAACAGGCAATAGAAATTTTGTTTGATAGTATTATTTTAAAAATAGATGAATTAGAAGGGACACAACGCGTATTTTACGAAACCCTTTTTAAAGCTTTTAAAAACAATCCGTTTACCCGTTTTGAAGCCATGGCAGTTACCGGCTTAAAGAAAACCCAATTGCAATACCACTTAAACCAATTAGTACAGTTAGAATACTTGCAGCAATTTGGTTTTAGTAATCGGGGATTTAAATATAAGATAGGCTTTGAAGACAGTATTACCACTATAAAAAAAGATCTAAAAAAGCATTTTAAGAACCAGTTAAAAATACTAAAAGAGACTATGCCTGCGAACGCCACCGAACACCAGCGAACACCAACCGAACGCCAAACGAACACCAGAATAGAATAAAGCATTAATAAACAGTAATTTAACCTTAGCGTTCGGAAATATGGAAAAAGAGTCAACCGACAGACAGTTAATTACATCGTATAAGCAAGAATTAGACACTTTAGGGTATACCCCACAAACGGTATTTACTAAAATAAGAAACCTGATAAACTTCAAAACCATTACCCAAAAACCTTATCAGGAAATCACCGAAACAGCCCTTGAGTTTTATTGTATTTATTTACAAAAAAAAGAACTACACAGTAATACCATAAAGCATTACTATCATAATGTATCTCAATTTTTTATCTACTTAGAAAGAGAACAAATTATTAGTAAAAACCCTTTTAATTTTTATGATTTACAACTTATAAAACAAGCTAAGAATACCAGGGAGATTATAAACCAACAAGAAGTAAAACAACTATATAAAGTAGCAAAGAAAGGCAAACAAACCCTGCTGTTACATTTATGCTATGGTTGTGGATTACGAGCCAAAGAACTAGAGCAAATTAATATAGAAGATGTACTGGACTACCTACTAAATTTGGGACTATTTTCTCAAGCCACTTTTTTATTATTTTTCCAATATTGTATTTCTACTTCTAGAGGAGTTTTATATCC
>NZ_AUML01000036.1 GCF_000430665.1 Aquimarina muelleri DSM 19832
GCTAAAAATGGAGAATTAAAAAATGTCCATGGCTATGGAAAAGCTATATCTTATGGTATAGAAAATATGGAAATGCAGAGTGCCTTAACCATATTTGCTGTGAATTTGAAAAGAATTTTAAAATTAAGCTAGTCCAAAATGAGACAAAACAATACCGTTTTGATTATCATACCATTTAAACTAAAATAAGCCTTTTTAAGAGAGTCCAAACAGCTTTGAGAACCTATAAACCAAAAAGAGATTTCACAAAATTAGCTCGTGAAATCTCTTATATGAACCTCTCTTTTTGAAAAGAGACTTACTTTTTCAGTAGCCTCTATTTTATTACTGTTTTTAAAACAAAAAGCATCCTACCATTCCTTAGTATACTTTTTTAAAATAATAAAGCTCTAATATTAAACATTGTATTAGAAGAAAGAAAAAAAACAAAACACTGAATATCAGTATTTTGTTTTTTTTGGCACGCTGCTTGATATTATAAAAAGTAAGAGCGAAAAATTAATTTCTATTCTTATTTTAAAACCACAGATTATGAAAAAAATTGTTATACTATTCACAGGCTTATTATTAGCATCTTTACATGTTAATGCTTCAGAAACTAATACCGAATCGTCTACTCGTTATAATAATAGTAAATCTTTCATATTTACAGAAAGTGGCGTTGAGTTTTCGATATATGCAGATGGTCAATTCGATTTTTATATCAATAGACCAAGAAACGGTGTAAACATTAATGTTAATACTCCTAGAGTAAATATAAGTTTTAATTCAGGATATGATTATGATGAGTATGTACAATATGATGATTATGGCGCTGTTGTACAAATAGAAGAAGTACCTGTGTTTTATGATTATTACGGTAGAATTATACAAGCAGGAGACGTTTATATTAATTATAACAATTATGGGCGTATATCCAGAGTAGGGGAATTATATATACACTATAATAATTATGGAAATTTCTTAAACTCTACTGGTTATATTAACAGATATAATAGACATTATCAATACAGACCATATCATGCATATTTTACAGTACCTGTAGTTACCAGATGCATTGTATACGAAAGACCATATAGAAGATATTATACGCCTTACAGATGTTCGTATACCACCTATAGAAGTAATTATTATAGTGGATATTACAGTAGACCTTACAGAAGTCGAGATTACTACAGACCATACAGTAGAGCAAACAGTTATAATAGAGGATACAGAGTATCTAGTGCACGGGATCTTGGTTATAGAACCCGAAATCACAGAACTACAATGTACCAAAGAAATGACAGAAACTATAGCAAAATTAATCGTAGTAGAAGTAATCATAACAATGTAGCTACAAGAAGTAGATCGAATGGAAATGATAGTAGAACGCGTTCTATAGCATCTAATAGTAGAACACGTACTACTACTACAAATGGACAAACCAGACAGAGATCGCAAACTACTCAAAGAAACAGATCGAATGGCAATAATAATAAAACCCGTTCTGTAACTTCTGATAACAGAACACGAAGTACTAATAAAAATGTACAAACCAGACAAAAGGTTCGATCTAACAATAGTACTCCTTCTAGAAAACAAGTACAAAGTACCCAAAGAAGTAGAAGTACTGTAGCAAATAGATCTGGTCAAAACAATAGCAGAATACAAAAACCTGCTACTAGAACAAATCAAATACAAAAACAAAGAAATTCGAGTAGAAATAACTCTAGAAATGTAACAAGCCGTTCTAATAATAGTCAATATAATAGTAAAGGAAGAACAGCTTCCAGAGTTACTACAAATACACAAAGAAACTCTGCTAGTAGAGCATCAAAGTCTAACGATTCAAGATCACGTAGCAGAAGTAGAAATTAAAAAATATTTATCTTTTTGGTTGGTTAGTTTAGAAAATCCCTTAGAGTTCAATGCTTAGGCACCTCGGGGGATTTTCTTTATAAGGGTATTAATATCTGTAGATACTCTAAGAGTATAAAAAATAAATACATATACCAAACTTATCAAAATACTTTTACTAACTATATTAAGTATAGGATGAAATGGTAACTCCCAAAAGTAAAAACCAAATGTTATACTCACAATTAATAAAATAGTCAAAAATGTTTTTTGAGAAAAAGGATGCATCTTAAATTTGGTATATACTATCCACAATTTTACCGAATTATAGCAAAAAACTGCTATAAAAGTAGCTATTGCAGCACCAGTTATACCTAAAACAGGAATCCAAAACATATTTAATATAACCGTAAGAACTACCATCCCAACTCCAACGTATAATATCATTCTGTAATAGTCTGAGCTATACAAAATAGAATTATTGTTCCCTAAAAGGTTATCAAATAATTTTGCGCTTCCGATCAAAACTATCACCCAAATAAACAAATTATAATTATCTGGTATAAATTTGTATAACTCATTTACATTACATATTATCAAAACAAAAAGCAAACCACTGGTAATCAAAAGATTTAAAGAACTTTTTTGATACAATTCTTTTAATTGCACCTTAGCTTTTTCATTAATTAACTTAGCAGTTAATGGGTAGGTAATTTGATGCATTGCTCTAGACGGAATAGAGATAACTATTGCTATAAAAGCACATAATTGGTAATCTGCCAAATTCTCTATAGGTAAATATCTTTCGATCATTGCCTTATCTATATCGATTAACAAACTTGCTACAGATCCTGCTATCAATATTAATCCAGAATATTTGAAAACAGAAATATAATTATCTGGTAACGAAAAACGTGGTTTAAATCGATGAAGTCCAAGTGCGTACATTTTCATGATTAAAGTTCTTAATAGGTAAGCTATAACCAGAGCATAAATAAATTGATGAATTGTTAAGATTTTAAAATAGACTAAAAACAAAAGTATACTTATACAGATTCTTAAGAATAATTCTTTCATTATATTGCCAAAAACACTTTTTAATTTCACTTTAGACCAAGCAAAAAACACCTCAAAATAAGATGCGGCAAATGCTAGAATATAAATAGTCCAAACATAAGGTTGCACTATTGTATTTTTATCTTCAAAAAAACTAAGAATCGTAGTATAAAACATAATACCTATTGCCCCTAAAACTAATGCTACTAATAATGGAGTAATAAGTATAACTGTTAAAAACTTATCCTGCTGTTCTTTATTTGAGTAAGAAGTAAAAAACTTTACTAAAGTATTTTGCATCCCAAATGCCATTAATGGCCAAATCAAATTTGAAGCTGTCATAAGGTATGAGATCAACCCATAATGCTCTTTATCCATAAAATAGGTAAACAAAAACAACGTATTTATAGCCCCTATCCCAAATCCAAAGCAAGTGATAATTATGTTTCTTATGGTTTGATTAACTACTACCCCCATTAACTACAGAAAATTTATATTTTAAAACTCAAAAGTACAAAATACGGGATTAGCAATATCCATTTGTTTTGACTAAGCATATTTTGAAAATGAAAGACTCGAAACTGAGTAGAATAATCGAAAATGAAAGGCTTAAATTTACACCTAAGTATTCTTTAATATTTCAGTCAAAACTTGTGTCAAATTCCTCCTGCTATATTTTTCTACCCCGATAACATGGGATTTTAATTTTTGCTCTTGAAAGTGATTAAAATACTGAAGCATTTGTGTTTTTATCTTTTCATATTCGTGATACTCAAAAAAGACTCCTGAATTTGTTTCTTTTATAATTCTGGATATATCTGCATCTGCAGGTCCCAGTGCTATAATTGGTCTTTTAGAAACCATATATTCAAATAGCTTACCCGGTATAATACATTTTGTTTCTTTACTATCAATTTCTATCAATAATAAAATCTGAGAGCTTCTTTGAATTTGAATAGCTTCGATATGAGGAACATATCCTTTAAATACTATAAAGTCAGATAATCCCGCTTCTTTTATTGAAAAAAGTACATCCTCACTAACTGCGCCAACTAATTGTAATTGAAAAGCTTCTGCAAAAGTTTTATTTTCCTGCGTTAGTTCGTACAGTACTTTCCAAAAAAGTTTTGGATCTCTTCCCTGCAATAACGAGCCTATATGCGAAACTGTAAATTTAGTATCCAAAACCGTTTCAGGGATTGATTCTTTATCAAAACCATTAGTAACCACAGAAACAGAGGTATCCGTTAAACTTTGAAACTCTTTTTGAGTAGTAAAACTAGTCACTACTATATGATCTGCCTCTTTTAAAACTTCTTTCTCTAAACGTTTATGCTTTTGTAGAGATCGCTTGGTAAGTTTTAGCTTATCATGATACCCTATAGTAGTCCAAGGGTCTCTAAAATCGGCAAGCCATTTAACACCTGTTTGATTCTTTAACTCCTTTCCTATTAAATGCACACTATGTGGAGGGCCTGTCGTTATTATGGTTTCTATTTTATTTTCTATAATAAAATCTTTCAAATATTCCACAGAGGGTTTAACCCAAAACTTGCGAGCATCGGGAATAAAAAAGTTTCCCCGTATGTATAATAAAAATCTCTGTATAAAGGATTGTTTCTCCTTACCTGCAATAATACCCTTGCTTATTGTTTTACTTTCTTTTTTTGAAAAAATCTCCGCAAATCGATAAGGTTCAAAAATAGGTTGTTTTAGTATTTCTATTCCTTTTGGAATTTCGGCTACTAAAGAACTATCTTCTAAGGGGTAAGTTGGATTCTCTGGCACATATACTACTGGCTCTATACCAAAATCTCTAAAATACTTTACAAACTTAAGCCAGCGTTGTACTCCAGGACCACCAGCAGGTGGCCAATAATATGTAATGATTAGAACCTTCAAAATATATCCTACTTTTCTTCTTTTGTAAAAGGTAATATATTCCCTGTCTTTTTATATTGAAAATACAGACCTCCTATAAGTAATAGTATAAAAAGAATAGAACTTGCTAGTGTAATAGTGCTTCCTGTTTTTACCACCTGTGGTTCGAACTTAAATTCTATTTGGTGCTTTCCTGCGGGGATAGGCACCCCTCTTAACGTATAATTTGCTTGTATCTGCGTAACAAGATTGCCATCTATATAAGCATTCCAGCCAGGATAATATATTTCAGAAAAAATAGCAAATCCTTTATCTTCATTATTAGATTCGTAAACTAAATGATTAGGTTTATGATCTGTTAAGGTTATATATGCTAAACTATCTACAGTGTATTTAGTATTGGGAACAGCCTCTTTAAAACTAGAATTAATAATTGCTTCTTTTTTTGTGTCTACTTCTTTTAAAGTTAGGATTTCATCATTTGCAGAATCTACCATTTTTATATCCGAAACAAACCATGCATTCCCGTTAGCATAAGGATTAGTTAATGCTTTTACACCATCCTCATCCTCGGTAATAATATACTTTACATTTAGCATATTCATTACTCCAACATCATTTTTGGCAAGATAAAACTCAAATAAATCCTGCATTCTTCCTGGTTTTGCAGCATGATACCCGCCTAATGCATTATGAAAGTAAGATGCTCTACCAGAGTTAAAAGGGTTTGCAGTTAAATCAAATACTCTAAAATGCCCTTTGTCTTTAAAAATTTCTTTATCTGCTTGATTTGCTACAAAAGGTTTATTAAACTCTCTTGCAGAAACAAAATTATCTTTGTTTACATATTTCCAATCTACTAATACTAAATCCAAAACGATTAATACTCCGAGCCCAATAATTAAAATGTTTTCTTTTAGCTTTCCTTTTAAATACATCCAACATCCTGCTGCAATTAATAATACAAATAATAAGGACCGTAAAGTATCTGCTGTAAATATTGCTTTTCTGTCTTCCTTAATTGCTCTTAGATAATCTGGGCCACCTTGTTCTATTAGCATACTATCTCCTAACCCACTAAAATTAAATAAGCTAGATTTAAATAATAAAAACAATAATGCTATTCCTCCTGTAATTGCTGTAGTATATTTTAGAGCATTATTTTTTTCTTCTTTAGAAACAGCATTACTAAACAATTTATGTATACCTACTATTGCCAATATAGGAACGCATAATTCAATGATTACTTGTATAGAAGAAACGGCTCTAAATTTATCATACATAGGGAAGTAATTAATGAAAAATTCTGTTAAAAAACTAAAGTTTTTTCCCCATGACAATACTAATGCTAATACCGATCCGCCTACAATCCACCACTTTAATCTTCCTTTTACTAAAAATAATGCAAAAACAAATAAAAATAGTACGGTAGCACCTATATATGCTGGTGCACCAACTATAGGTTGATCTCCCCAATAGGTAGGCACATGTTCTGTATAAGATTTTGCTTGTGTTGGAGATACCCCTAATTTTAATAACTCATCATAGGTATTAGAATTCGTTCCCAAATTTTCATAAGAGGCTCCCCCCATAAAACGAGGAATAAAAAGATTAAAACTCTCTAATTTACCATAACTATATTGTGTGATATAATCAAAATCTAAACCAGTACTCTTTTTTTCTTTACCATTAGATTGAATAGTGATACCTGTATTACCTCTTGTACTATATTTTGCATATTCATTTGTAGCTAAAAGACTTGTAGCATTAAGCAACAAAGAAAACAAAACAGCTACAACCATAATACCGATCGACTTAAAATAATCTGGTATCTCTTTCTTTTTATATGCATCTATTAAATAAGAAACTCCTAATACAAGTACCAATAAAAAGAGATAATAGGTCATCTGAAAATGGTTTGCTGCAATCTCTAATGCCATCGATAGAGTTAACAACAGAAAACCCCATATATATTTTTTTCTAAAAACGAGTAAAATCCCACTAAGTACCAAAGGCATATACCCTATTGCATGTGCTTTAGCGTTATGTCCTACTCCGATAATAATTATAAAATAAGTAGAAAATCCAAAAGCTAAACTCCCCAGAAAAGCAAGCCTATAATCTACTTTCAACACTAACAAAAGGATGTAAAATCCTATAAAATATAAAAATAAATAATCTGCTGGTCTTGGTAAAAAACGTATAATCCTATCTATTTTTTTTATATAACTATGCGGGTATTGCGCTCCCATTTGATAGGTAGGCATACCTCCAAAAGCATTATCTGCCCAATATGGTTCTTCTCCAGTTTGGTTTCTAAAATCAGTTTGCTGTCTTGCCATCCCAGTATATTGAACAATATCTCCTTGTCGCATTTTTTTACCACTTAAAACAGGGTTAAAATATGCCAGAGAAACTATAATAAAACTAAAAACAACAAGTATATGGGGCAAGAATCTTTTAATTAAAGACATGATATATGTGAGTTTACTAAATGAAAAGCCAAATTAATCAATTTCCTCATAATCGATATATTCTCCTACATCTTTATTCGAAGAATTTTGTTTTGGTTTTTTCTCGATAGTAATTTCACCATCTGTAGATTGTTGAGGTCGTTGGTTTTGGCTAAATTGTTGTTGAAATTTTTCTCCTGCCTTCTTTGTTACATACTTAAGCAATAGAGGACCAAATAAACGCGTTAATACTTTTAGCCCATAATATATCAACATTATGATGAGAATTATCTTCAATACCCCTTGCAACGATGCTTCTTGCATATCATTTTTTTTCAAAAATAATGAACTCTGGATACAATTACAGGCATACAGTCCTAAAAAAATGATAAAATCTGCTATATTTGAACCAAATCTATTGCATATGAACCCTAAGTCTATTCTGTTATTAGTTACCATATTTTTATTTAGCATAACGGTTTCTGCACAATACACTGAAAAAATTAACACTAACCGACCAGGAACTTCTCAAGGAGCTTTCTCTGTAGGGAACAATGTGTTACAATTTGAAGGAGGTTTTGGTTTTGGAAAACAAAAACATAAACTCTTAAACACCAAAACCAATGTTTTTAATTTAGATTACTCTGCCAGATATGGTCTTTTGATCGAACAATTAGAAATTAGAGTAAATGGAAGATTTAGAGCCGATGGTGTAAAGCAAACTATTGGGGCTAATGAAGAAAAGATAAAGAGAAGTAACTTTGAATTAAATACTATTGGTGCTAAATATTTAATTTATGACCCATATAAAAGACCAAAAAAAGATTCTATCAACTATGATGAATTAAAAAGTTGGAAAGCTCGTCATAAATTTAAATGGAAAAGCTTAATCCCAGCAGTTTCTGCATATTTAGGAGCAAATTTTGTATCTAAAGACAATCCTTTTACTGCACCTAATGACGATCCGTTTAGCCCTAAAATAGTGATTATGACCCAAAATAATTGGTCTACAAGTTTAAACGGAGACTGGGTATTGGTAACTAATTTTATTGTAGATAAAATTACTACAGAAGACCCTATTATTGGGTGGATTGTTACTTCTACACATACCATTAATGAAAAATGGGCTGCATTTGGGGAGTATCAAGGACAAAAAAGTGATTTTTATAGTGATAATATATTAAGGCTTGGAGGAGCATACCTTTATGATAAAGACTTACAATTTGATGCAAATGTTGCGTTTAATTTTAAAGATACCCCTTCTGTATTTACCGTTAGTTTTGGTGCTTCATATCGTTTTGATTGGCATACCAAAGATGAAATTATAGAACAACCAGGATTAGAAGGCGGTGTTAAAGAAGATGAAAAATTAAAAGAAGAACTCGAAGGTAAAGACAAAGATAACGACGAAAGAGAGTTTGATGAATTAGAAGAAGGAGAAGGTATCGAAAATGACAGTCTTAAATTAGAAAAAACTCCATTTATTAATGATTTTGAAGATGACAGTCTAAGGCAAAATATTGAAAAAGACCTAGATGAAAGAAGAACAGCGGAAAGACTTGAGAGAGAGCGTATAGAAAATGAAAAAATCTCTAAAAAAGAAGATAAAAAGTTTAGAAAAGAAGAAGCTAGGCGCCTAAAAAGAGAGGCTAAAGAAGCCAGAAAAGCTGAAAAAGAAGCAATACAAGCCGAAAAAGAAAAGCAAAAACTAGTAGATGATATTGATGCCGAATTAGATAAAATGGAAAAAGAACAAGGCGTAGATCAAGAACTACAAGACATCGATAAAGAATTAAAAGAACTTGAAAAGATGGAAAAGGAATTAGAACTCGGTGAAGAAAAGAAAAACACAAAACAAGAAGAAAAAATAGAGCAAAAAGAAGAAGATGTAGATGCTGAGTATGAAAAATATGAAAAAGAGCAAGAAAAAGCACAGAAATTAGAAGAGAAAAGACTTCAGAAAGAAGAAAAAAAGCGCCAAAAAGAAGAAAAGAAAAGAAAAAAAGAAGAAGCTAAACGCAAAAAACAAGAAAAAAAAGACAATAATACCGATACAGATCTTGATAAAGAATTAAAAGATATAGATCTATAACAATATTATACCTTAAATAACTCTTTTAAAGTAACAAAATAAAGAGATTAAGATCATATTTTATCAAAAATGATCCATCCGCATCACAATATTTAATAAAAGGATTATATATTTGTGACGAATTAGAGATGATATATGATTACGATTAAAGAAATTACTTCAAAAGGAGGTTTAACCACGTTCGTTAAGTTTCCTTTTGAATTATATAAAGACTCCCCTTATTATGTTCCGTCTATTATAAAAGAAGAGGTGGATGTAATGAATCCAAAGAAAAATCCGGTTTTTAAAAATGCGGATGCAAAATACTTTTTAGCTTATAAAAATAATAAAATCGTTGGGAGAATTGCCGCAATCATAAATTGGATTGAAGTAAAAGAGCAAAAGAAACCTAAAGTACGTTTTGGATGGTTTGATGTTATTGATGACCTTGAAGTTACCAAAGCTTTATTACAAAAAGTATCGGAATATGGTGCTCAAAACTCTTTAGAGTACATGGAAGGTCCTGTTGGATTTTCAAATATGGATAAAGCTGGTATCCTAATTAAAGGGTTTGAAGAATTAAACACCATGATCACTTGGTACAATTACCCATACTATTCTAAACATCTTGAGAAACTTAATTTTGAACCCGCAGCTACATGGGTTGAATATAAAATTAGAATCCCTAAACAAACAAAAGAAAAAGTAGTTAAGTTTGCTAAGGTTATCAAAGAACGTTATGAATTAAACCTTCTAAAGTTTAACAAAAGTAAAGAGATACTTCAGTACGCTGATGATATGTTTGACCTTTTGAATAAAACGTATAGTAGTTTACAAACTTTTGTACCTATACAACAGTATCAGATAGATATGTATAAGAAAAAATACTTACCATATCTAAATCCAGAATATATTACCTGTATTGCAGATAAAACTGGAAAACTTATAGCTTTTTCTATAGTTATGCCTTCTTTTTCTAAAGCCTTAAAAAAAATGAACGGTAAAATATATCCTCTTAGGTTTTTACATATTCTAAAGGCACAACGCAGAAATGACACCGCAGCATTTTATCTTATAGGAGTTGATCCAAAATATCAAAACAAAGGAATTACTGCCCTTATTTTCAAAGAAATGAATGAAGCTTTTTTACGAAATGGTATTGAAGTAGTAGAAACAAACCCTGAGCTTGAAGAAAACAAAGCTATTCAAGCACTTTGGAGTGGTTATGAGCATGAGCAACATAAAGTACGTAGAACATTTAGAAAAAGTATTTAAAGGTAAAAAAAAACAGTATCCACAAGATACTTAACAAGTTTACATAAAAAAAACCGCTATATTCTAGCGGTTTTTTTTATAAATATTTAACTATACTACTCCCCCATAGCTGCAGCTACAGAAGCAGAAATACGCTTATATGTTCCATTTTCTAAAAGTTCACGTATTGCAGAAAACGCATTTAAGGTTTCTTCTATATCCTGCATTGTATGTGATGCAGTAGGAATTAATCTCAATAATATTAATCCTTTAGGTATTACTGGATATACAACAATAGAACAGAATACCCCATGGTTTTCTCTTAGATCTTTAACCAAAGCCATAGCTTCTGGAATACTACCTTTTAAGTATACTGGTGTAACACAACTTTGTGTAGTACCTAAATCAAAACCTCGTTCTCTTAAACCATTTTGCAATGCATTAACATTTTCCCATAACCTCTCTTTTAACTCTGGCATTGTCCTAAGCATATCCAAACGCTTAAGAGCTCCTACTACCAGTTGCATTTGAAGTGATTTTGCAAACATCTGTGATCTTAGATTATACTTTAAATAATCAATAATCCCTTGATCGGCTGCAATAAACGCTCCTGTACTTGCCATAGATTTAGCAAAAGTCGCAAAATAAACATCTATCTGATCCTGAACTCCTTGCTCTTCTCCTGTTCCTGCGCCAGTAGCTCCAAGTGTTCCAAATCCATGCGCATCATCTACAAATAGTCTAAAGTTATATTTTTGCTTTAAAGCTACTATTTCTTTTAGTTTTCCTTGCTCACCACGCATACCAAAAACACCTTCAGATATTAAGAGTATCCCTCCTCCTGTTTTTTCTGCCATTTTCGTGGCTCTCATCAGGTTTTTATCTATACTATCCATATCGTTATGTCTATATGTATAGCGCTGTCCTTGATGCAATCTAACACCATCGATTATACACGCATGCGCATCAACATCGTAAACGATAATATCATCTTTGCTTACCAATGCATCTATAGTCGAAACCATACCTTGGTAACCAAAATTTAATAAATACGCTGCCTCTTTATCGACAAACTCTGCTAGTTCGTCTTGAAGTTGCTCATGTAAGTCCGTATGACCACTCATCATTCTTGCACCCATAGGATATGCAGAACCGTAAGCAGCTGCTGCTTCAGCATCTACTTTACGAACCTCTTCTTTATTCGCTAATCCCAAATAGTCATTGATACTCCAAGTAATAACTTCTCTCCCTTGAAACCGCATTCTATTTGATATAGGCCCTTCTAATTTAGGAAAAACAAAATATCCTTCTGCTTGATCTGCCCATTTTCCTAATGGCCCTTTATCTTTATAAATTTTATCAAATAAATCTCTCATTTATCAAAAAATTGTTTCTTATAAGTGTGCGAAAATACGGAAAATTGATTTGATGGCATAATTATATTCAAATTCACTTTTTAGAAAGTGTTATTTTATTTAAAAAAACTGTTTATAAAAGATCCTAAGAGGAATTAAAACAAAAACATAATAATTTACTGAGTAGAAAAAAACAGTATTTATAGCAAAAAAACATCCCGAATAATATCGGGATGTTTTATATAAAGTCATTGCTTATATCTCAGTTTTTTATTTTATAAACTGAACTTTAGTAGCGTCTATTTCATTTTTACTATCAAAAAAGCCTTGCTCTGTCATCCAATCATCACTAAAAACTTTACTCATATATCTCGATCCATGATCAGGAAGAATAACAATAACATTACTGTTTTCGTCAAACTCTCCTTGCTCTGCCAATTGCTTTATTCCTTGCAAAGCAGCACCACTGGTATATCCCAAAAACAAACCTTCTTTCTTAACTAACTCTCTTGCCGTATGCGCACTGTCCTCATCGCTTACTTTTTCAAATTTATCAATAACATCAAAATCTGTGGCAGTAGGTATTAAGTTTTTACCTAATCCTTCAATTCTATAAGGGTATATTTCTTCTTCATCAAACTCTCTGGTCTCGTGATATTTCTTTAGAACAGATCCATAAGCATCAATTCCTAAAACCCGTACCTCAGGTTTTTTTTCTTTTAAAAATCTGGCAGTACCCGATATAGTACCTCCTGTTCCGCAACAAGCTATAAAATGGGTTAGTTTCCCATTGGTTTGCTTCCATATTTCTGGTCCTGTGGAATTATAATGAGCATCCATGTTTAACTCATTAAAATATTGATTTATATAAACCGAACCTTTTATTTCTTCATGAAGTCTTTTTGCTACCTGATAATAAGATCTTGGGTCATCCGCTCTTACATGGGCAGGGCAAACATATACCTTAGCTCCCATGTTTTTTAGCATTGCTATTTTATCTTTAGAAGACTTTGAACTAACTGCAAGAATACAATCATAGCCTTTAATAACACTAACCATAGCTAAACTAAAGCCTGTATTACCACTAGTTGTTTCTATAATAGTATCTCCTGGCTTAAGAATACCTTTCTTTTCGGCTTCTTCTATAATATAAAGTGCTATCCTATCTTTAGTGGAGTGTCCTGGATTAAAAGATTCTACTTTTGCGTAGTAATTACCTGGAAAGTCTTTCATAATCCTGTTTAGTTTTATAAGCGGGGTATTGCCAATAAGCTCTAAAACATTATTATAAGCCTTAATTTCTTCTCTCATATAATTGTTGTTTTAACAGGTAGTGGACAAATTGAGGGAACCACATATTCTGTTATAAAAACGGTACGAAGTTACATTATTTTTTTTAATTATTCTCTTATACTTTCTAAATCTAATAAAAAAGCGTATTCTTCTGCCACCTCTTTCAGCGCTTCAAATCGACCTGAAGCCCCGCCATGACCTGCTTCCATATTAGTATGTAGTAACAATAAATTAGTATCTGTTTTCAGTTCTCTTAACTTTGCTACCCATTTTGCAGGTTCCCAATATTGAACTTGAGAATCATGTAAACCAGTAGTTACAAGCATATTTGGGTAATTTTGAGCTGCGACATTATCATAAGGGGAATACGATTTCATATAAAGATAATATTCTTCTTCATTTGGATTACCCCATTCATCATACTCTCCTGTTGTCAAAGGAATACTATCATCAAGCATTGTTGTTACAACATCAACAAAAGGTACCGCTGCTACTACCCCATTATATAATTCTGGCGCCATATTCACTATCGCCCCCATTAACAAACCTCCTGCAGATCCTCCCATTGCATATAAATGATTGGACGAAGTATATTTTTGATCTATAAGAAATTTAGAGCATGTTATAAAATCTGTGAATGTATTTTTTTTCTTTAGTAATTTTCCATCCTCATACCAAGACCTTCCTAAATATTCACTTCCACGTATATGTGCTATTGCAAAAATAAATCCTCTATCTAACAAACTTAATCTAGCAGTAGAAAAATATGGATCTATAGTTGCTCCATAAGATCCATACCCGTATTGCAATAAAGGATTGTTTCCGTCTTTTTTTATTCCTTTTTTATACACTAGGGACATAGGGATTTTAGTTCCATCATCCGCAGTTGCCCATATTCTTTCGGACACATAATTATTTTTATCAAATTTTCCACCAAGAACTTCTTGTTCTTTTTTTAATTCTTTTTCCTTAGTTTCCATATCAAAATCAATAACGGAATTAGGAGTGGTAAGCGAATTATACGAATACCTAAGGCTTTTTGTGTCAAAATCTGGATTAGTGCTTACATAAGCTGTATACGTTTCATTATCAAAAGGAAGATAATAATCTACGGTACCATCCCATTTTTTTATATTGATTTTATTTAATCCATTATCCCTTTCACTAACTACCAAATAATCTTTGAAGATTTCTATATCTTCTAACAAAACGTTTTTTCTATGCGGAATTAAATCTTTCCAATTTTCCTTTGCTGTACTTTCTTCAGAAACTTTCATTAATTTAAAATTAGTAGCTTCGTCTGCATTAGTCAACACATAAAAATGATTTTCATAATGTGCAATACCATATTCTAATCCTCGTGTTCTTGGTTGAAAAACTTTAAACTCTCCTATTGGATTATCTGCTTTTAAAATTCTATATTCTGAAGTTAATGTACTGCTAGAACCAATCACAAGGTATTTTTTAGACTTGGTTTTATAAACAAATGTATTAAAAGTATCATCTGTTTCGTTAAACACTTCTACATCTTCTGAAACTGATGTTCCTAAAACATGTCTATAAATTTTATTAGAGCGTAAGGTTTCTTCATCTTTTTTAGTATAAAACAAAGTTTTACTATCCGCAGCCCAAGTACTACCTCCCGTAGTTGTTTCTATAGTTTCTGGATACACTTCACCCGTTTCTATATTCTTTATTTTTATAGTATACTTACGACGGCTAACTGTATCTACACCAAATGCTGCAAGTTTATTGTCTGGGCTAATATTAAGGCCTGCTAACCTATAATAACTATGCCCTTCTGCTTCTTTATTACAATCAAAAAGTATTTCTTCTTTTGCTTCTAAAGTTTCTTTTTTTCTAGAGTAAATCGGATAATCTTTTCCTTTTTCAAATCTGGTTAAATACCAATATCCATTTAATTTATAAGGTACAGAAGAATCGTCTTCTTTAATACGACTTTTCATTTCATCAAAAAGAGATTTTTGAAACGCCCCTGTATGAGCAGTCATTTTTTCATTATAATCGTTCTCTCTTTCTAAATAATCAATTACCTCTGGGTTTTCACGCTCATTTAACCAAAAATAATCATCTACACGAATATCATCATGTTTTTCTAGATTTGTAGGTTTTTTATCTGCAACTGGTGGTTGAATTTTGGTATCCAATGTATTCATTGTATTTTTTTTACATGAAGTTGCAAAAATAAGAGATAATAAGAATATAACATGTGAGGTTTTCATAATAATCTTTCTAGTTTATTAACAGCCAAAATACTAATTTTGTTTTTATAAATTTTAAAAAGATATTTACATGTTTGGAGATATGATGGGAATGATGAGCAAAATAAAAGAAGCTCAACAAAAGGTAGAAGAAACTAAAAAGAGATTAAACACTGTTTTAGTAGATGAAGAAAGTACAGATGGCTTACTTAAAATTACACTTACAGCCAATAGGGAAATAAAAAATATTGATATTGCTAATTCGCTGCTTGAGGATAAAGAGCAATTAGAGGATTATTTAATTCTAACTTTAAACAAAGCTATTTCTAAAGCTTCAAAAATTAACGAAAGTGAATTAGCTGCGGTAGCAAAAGAAGGTATGCCAAATATTCCTGGGTTAGATAAATTTATGGAATAATTTTTGGTAACTTTTGTATGAGTAACCTCTTAAAAAAAGAGAAATGAATAAACTTACGTTAATCTTATTTTTTTTTAGCATTATTGTGTTTTCTCAACAAGAAACAAGCAATATAGATTGGCATGAAGACTTTACAGCAACCATGCAAAAAGCTAAAGTAGAAAAAAAACTGATAATCCTTTATTTTAGCGGAAGTGATTGGTGTGTTCCTTGCAAAAAGCTCAAAGAAGACTTTTTTGAAACTGAAAATTTTAACAGGTACACCAATTCTTTTCTGTTTCATTTGGTGGATATCCCTAGAAACAATGATTTATTAACAGAAAAGATAAGAATACAAAATTATGACTTATTAAAAACCTATAATAAAAATAAATCTTTTCCTTTAGTGATAGTCTTATCTTCAAAAGGTAAGATTCTTGATAAAATATCAGGGTATAGCTATTTAAGAGACCCTAGATTTCATTTTGAATTATTGGATAAGTTCTTATAACAAAGTCAATAGAAAAACAAAAAAACTGACAAACGTAATGTTTGTCAGTTTTTTTGTTTTTATTACTTAAATAAATATAGTTTTAATCCTTTATTGAATAAGTCTAAACTCTGTCCTACGATTGGCAGCATGTTCTCTTTCGGTACAAGATACTCCATCTGCACATCTGTTTTTAAGTCTTGTTTCTCCGTACCCATTAGCTACTAAACGACTATTATTAACTCCTTTAGAAATTAGGTAACTCACTACAGACTGCGCTCTTCTAACAGAAAGATCTTTATTACTAGATCCTGATCCTCTTGCATCTGTATGAGATGCTATTTCCATTTTCGCACCTTCATTACTAGCTAATACTGGCATCAATCTAGTATCTATAATTCTTTTAGCTTCAGCTGTTAAAGTAGCACTCCCTAAATTCCAGTTAATTGGTAAAGCAGAATATTCTACCAAAGAACACTCTACCTCTTTCCAAGTTGTTAGTCCTCCTTTTTGAGTTAACACCTCCTTAGTAACATCTTTAAAAGTAGCAGGTACTACTTCTTCTTCTGTATATGCATCCTTAACCAAAACAGTTTTTGTTATTGTTGCATATTCTGCGGGAATTTCTTCCTCAACAACCTTTGCTGGTTCTGCTACTACTCGTTTTGTATAGCTACCGCTCTGCTCTGCTATAGGTGTACTTTCTGTAGTAGCATCCGAACTTAACACTTGAATAGGAATAGTTGTAAATTCTGCTGGATATCCTTTATAACACCAGTAACGACAATCATCGGGATTTCCTGATGCACAATCCGGAGCAGATGTTCCCAATTCCCATTGTGCAAAAGCAGGCTTAATTTCTACAGTTTCTGAATCGTTCCCTAATTTTGCAGGAATTATTTTTAACGTAGATGCTGCTTGTTTTTTAACAAAGGTAACTGTAGTTGTTTCATATTTTGCTGGAACTACCTTAAGCCTCTTAGATGCTTCTTTTATAATCACCTTTTCTGTAGTTGTTTCATATTTTGCTGGATATGTTTTTAGTTTTTTATATTCTGGTGTTATTTTCACTTGTACTGTTTTATTTTCATAAACATCCGGAGTGGTACACCGAACATAACACTTTCCTGGTTCTGGATTTTCTGGTAAATCTTGTTGCGCGTGTAAACTAGCTCCTAAAAAAATAAGAGCTCCTAAAAAAATAATTTTTTTCATTATTGATGGTTTTAAGTTAGAATTATATAAACTTACAAATTTTAACATTTAATAGCGAAATTAAAGTGTTTAACAATAGTTGTTTTTTTTCCCTATCTTATAACCTATAGTTTACCGATAATGAGTGTTTTTTTTCGACAAAAAACATATAAAACCTTAATATTCGGTTATAATACATTTTTCTTTTCCCTTTAAATTATATAATTTTAACAAAAGCTAAAAAATTAACTAAAAATCTGATAATATGTTTGAACTCAAAAGCAAGGAAGGATCTAGCTATCATTTTACTTTAAAGGCTAAAAACGGACAAGTTATTTTAAGTAGTGAGGTTTACAATAGTAAATCTGCCGCAGAAAACGGGATTGCTTCAGTAAAGAAAAATGCATCTGAAGATGGAAGATATGAGCGTAAAACTGCGAAAAATGGTAAGTTTTATTTTAACTTAAAAGCTGGCAATGGTCAAATTATAGGTAGTAGTCAAATGTATACTTCTGAATCTGGAATGGAAAACGGCATCAACTCTGTTAAAGAAAACGCCCCTAGTTCTGATACTAAAGAAATTTAATTTTTTTAATACTTATTCCCATTCTTAAATAAAAACACTTTTTTAAATTATTACTTTACTCTAGATAAAATATATTGGTAGCCAAGCTACCTTATCCTAAATTTTCTTTTTTATCTGGAGTAAAGTAATCTGATTTTCTATGATAATTTTATTTAATTGTAGTTAATACTTCTAAAAAATACTCATGCATTTTTTGTGTATAATCTAGATGAGTTACAAACCTTAATTTACCCTGCCCCATACCATAAAAATGAATGTTCTTTTCTGCCATTTTAGTAATAAAATCCTGTTCATCACTATCTATATTAAATATAACGATATTGGTTTCTATAGGTTCTACTTTTTTCACAAATGGCAATTTTGCTATAACAACTCCTATTTCCTTAGCCCTTTTATGGTCTTCTGCTAATCTATGTATATTATTATCTATAGCATACAACCCTGCTGCTGCCATATAACCTACTTGACGCATTCCTCCTCCTAAAATTTTTCTAACCCGAATAGCTTTTTCCATAATCTCTGCATTACCAATCAAAACAGAACCCATAGGTGCTCCTAAACCTTTACTTAAACATACAGAAATGGTATCGAAGATTGCGCCATATTCAATAGCCTTTTCTCCTTTTGCAACTAAAGCATTCCAAAGTCGTGCACCATCGAGATGGTATCCTAAACCATGATTGCTACAAACTTCTCTTATTTTTTTGATTTCTGTAAGTTCGTAACACGCTCCTCCTCCTTTGTTTGTTGTATTCTCTATACTAACTAAACTTGTTAATGGACTGTGATAAAAATCAGGAGGATTAATAGCTTCTTCAACTTGTACTGCATTAATCACACCTCTATTACCATCCAAAAGCTTACAAGATACTCCGCTATTAAAAGAAACCCCTCCTCCTTCATAATTATAAATATGCGCATATTTATCTGCTATTAATTGTTCCCCTGGTTGTGTATGCAACTTAATTGCCGCCTGATTTGCCATGCTACCAGAGGGGAAAAACAATGCTTTTTCCATACCAAACATCGTAGCTATTTTCTTTTCAAGTCTATTCACACTAGGATCTTCTTTGTAGACATCATCTCCTACTTCTGCACTCATCATGGCGTTTAGCATTTCTGGTGTAGGCTTTGTTACTGTATCGCTTCTAAGATCTATTTTCATTCATGTTTTTTTATTATTTTTATAAAACTATTGTCATCTTTTTCTAAATCCCCAGAAAGGATTCTAACCTTTTTATCATTCAATTCTTAATACTTTGGAATATTACTCTTCTACTGTAACCTGTATTAAAAAAATAAAAACTACTATACTTTAAAAATTACATATAAAACTTCCTATAGGAGATCCATCAGGAATTTTTGGAGAAGTGGGTAATACTTTAAAACTCTCTGGTTTTTCTAAAAATGTATTTATCTGATTTAAATAATATGCATTATACATTGTTTCATTTACATTTACCGTATTCTTTTTAAGAAAGGGTATCAGAGTATTAATTTTTGCAAGTGCAATTGCATTAACTTGTGGATATACTTTTTCTGTTTTTACTAAATTCATTATATGTTTTAAAACATTAGCATTTACTACATGCTGAATTTCTGTATTATAATTATTTTCAGCTTTCGTCCCAAAAGAAGCTTTAATTAGTTTATCTAAAGTTTCTGACAACCCTAATTGATTTTGATTCAAGCTTTTTTGCTGCACTAATCTAGAGACTCTTTCTGGATGCAGCAATAAACTTAGAGTCATTTCGCTCGCTGTTGAAGCCGCACTTAATGCATCAAAACCAACTCCTGTTTTTCCTTTAAAAGACTCCCTTGTGCGAGGATATCCATAAGCTCTGGGTGGAAATAATTTTAATTTATCTTCAGGAATAGCTAATACTTGTGGAGACAATGTTTTTAAAATTTGAGTAAGCGCTTCTTTTTGTTTTTTAGAAGTAACAGTTTCTACAATAGCTTGTTGATCCCCTTTTACTGCATAATTATAATTTAATCCCCCTATAAGTTTTACCGCTGCTTCTGTTTGATATCTATGAAAGAAATAAAGAGGTGCAAAAACATCTTCTAAAACAGAATAAGGTTCATTGGTTCTTATATTATCTATAGAAAAGTTAGTCATCGCGACTTCTCTAACTTTTAATACATTTTCTAACTCCTCAGTTGCACTTTTACCATTATCCCACAAGTGTGCTAATTCATGAGCTCCTCCTTTTGCTCTTGCATCACTATCTGTAATAAAACGCATACCGGTTTGGTAAGCTTCATTTAGAATTTTATTTAACTCCTCCTTTTCTTTTATTTCTTTACTAAACTCAGAATAACTATATGCTACTGTTACTTTATCCCACTCTCCTATATTAGTGCTATACGCATTAGATATATCTATTTTACCATTTTTTAAGCTTACTACAGGGTGGGGATAGTCCATTACGGATGCTCTATTTTTTATACTAGCAGCAAAATTATGTGCAAAACCAATAGTATGACCAACCTCATGAGCCGATAATTGACGAATACGCGCCAGTGCCATTTCCAGCATAGGTTGATAATTATTATCTCTTTCTTTAAAAGGTTGATTTAATAATGCTTGTGCTATTAAAAAATCCTGACGTATTCGTAAACTTCCTAGACTAACGTGGCCTTTAATAATTTCACCCGTTCTTGGATCTACTACACTAGCTCCATAACTCCATCCTCTGGTAGATCTATGCACCCATTGTATAACATTATATCTTAAATCCATAGGATCTACATCTGCTGGTAACATTTTAACTTGAAATGCATTTTTAAATCCAATAGCCTCATACGCTTGATCCCACCATTTTGCTCCATCTAATAATGCCGAACGAATAGGCTCTGGAGTTCCTGGATCCAAATAATAAACTATAGGTTTTTTTGCTTCGCTTATCTCTTGATTCGGATCTTTTTTCTCTAAACGATGTCTAATTATATAACGCTTAGTAATTGTTTCCTGAACAGGGGTTGCATAATCCATATACGAAATAGATATTGCTCCACTGCGAGGATCAAATTCTCGCTTTTTATACTTGTTATCTGGCAATTCTACAAAAGAATGATGCTGAATAACCGTAAGATATTTTGAGTCTGGAGCTACTGATTCTATATTTTTTCCACTCGATACCCCTTTATATGTTATTAATGCTTCAAACTCCACATTTTTAGGAAAAGCTTTGGTTCTTTCTAAGCTTAAACTACTTCGCGATTTATCCACGCTATAAGTACCTTCTTTTTGAAATTTTAATCGGTCCGCTATACCATGTGTATCCTCTAAAAGAAAAGGAGTTAAATCAATGATATAAGTATTTGTTTTTTCTTCCTTAATAGGAAAACCGAATAATACTGATTTAGCAAATGCTTGCTCCACACTTCTTTTTTCTAATACATTATCGGTTATAGCTCTGTATTGTTGATTAGGCTGAACAAGTAATAGTTTATTTCCTGCTTTTTGAAAGGTAACCACTACTCCATCGCCTATCTGCCCCCTATCTAAACCAATATCATTAGAACCTAAACCTGTTGCTAATGAGTGTACATATAAAAATTCAGATTCTAGTTTATCTACTTCTAGATAAATCTCATCTTTTGATTTATTATAATGAAACTTAAAATACCCATCATATGATGTTAGATTTTTTTGTTGTTCTAAAAATTGAGCAGAAATAATATTCCCAATTAAAAACAATACGCAAGTAAAATATAGTTTCATAACAATGATGGTTTATGTGTAAAAAGCCTGTAAAGTTTCTAAAACTATAAAATAATACCAAAATTGTTTCTTACTGAACTGTTAAATCCTATTTTTGTGAAAAATAATTAGATATATGATAACTACCGAGACATTATTAGATCTCAGAAAGCGCCTGGTTGCGTTAAGGAGGTATCTTTGACATTGATGCCAAACTTATAGAAATAGCTAATCAAGAAGAAAAAACTTACTCTCCAGATTTTTGGGATAATGCACAAGAAGCAGAAATACTGATGCAAACTCTTAATGCTGAGAAAAAATGGGTTTCTGATTATGAGAAAGGAGAAACCTTAGCAGAAGATCTCGAAGTTCTATATGAATTTTTTAAAGAAGGAGATGCTAGTGAATCTGAAGTCATGGAACGTTTTGAAGAAACTAAATCTTTAATAGAAGATTTGGAGTTTAAAAATATGCTAAGTGACGAAGGAGATAACATGAGTGCTGTTTTGCAAATTACAGCAGGCGCAGGAGGAACTGAAAGTTGTGATTGGGCTAGCATGCTCATGCGTATGTATTTAATGTGGGCAGAAAAACAAGGGTATAAAATTAGAGAACTCAACTATCAGGGTGGAGATGTAGCCGGTATAAAAACCGTTACACTAGAGATCGAAGGGGATTATGCTTTTGGGTGGCTTAAAGGAGAAAATGGAGTACATCGATTGGTTCGTATATCTCCTTTTGATAGCAATGCAAAACGACATACCTCTTTTGCTTCTATTTATGTATACCCCCTAGCAGATGATAGTATTGAAATAGATATTAATCCTGCAGACTATGAGATTATCACTTCTAGATCTAGTGGTGCTGGTGGACAAAATGTAAACAAGGTAGAAACCAAAGTGCAACTTACTCACTTCCCTACTGGTATCCAAATTTCGTGTTCAGACACTAGGTCACAACAAGAAAACAGATTAAAAGCCTTGCAAATGCTTAAATCTCAATTATTCGAAATTGAACTCCAAAAACAACGAGCACAACGAGATGAAATCGAGGCATCAAAAATGAAAATTGAATGGGGATCGCAAATACGTAATTATGTTATGCATCCTTATAAATTAGTGAAAGATGTAAGAACTGCAGAAGAAACAGGTAATGTAGATGCAGTTATGGACGGAAACATTTCCCCTTTCTTAAAAGCATATTTAATGATGATGGGACAAAAAAATGAAGATTAATTTAAAAATCAGAGATTACAAAATAACGGGAATGTTTTTTTAATCTACACTCCTTTATGTTTTCGAGTTTATGATTTTAAAAGCACAAATAACCATGACTACTATATATCACAACCCTAGATGCAGTAAATCAAGACAAGCTCTTGCTTTACTAGAAGAAAAAAAAGAAAATATTGAAATAGTAAAATATTTAGAAACCCCTTTAACCAAAGAAAAATTAAGCGAAATTATAACTCTTTTAGATATTCCTCCTATAAATTTAGTTCGAAAAAATGAACCTATCTGGAAAGAAAACTATAAAGACAAAAAATTAAATGATAATGAATTAATTATCATAATGAGTGAAAATCCAAAACTGATAGAAAGACCAATTGTTATTAAAAATGGAAAAGCTATTATAGGACGCCCTCCAGAAAAAATTATAGATATCTTATAAATAAAAAGTGTTCGGTTAAAATAGTTTTAACCGAACACTTTTTATGATTATCAAATACGTTATATCTTGTACCTCCTACAATCCATTATTTGGATCGTTATACATATCAATAACATTAGTTCCATTTTCTGTTATAGGTGGTTTTTCATTATCCCCAGTATTATTATCTTCAATAGGATTCTCCTCTTCAACCAAGATATCATCTTTAAAAGATTCTGTTTCACATGAAAATAATACAGTAGTAATAGCGAATAATAATATAAGTTTTTTAAGAGCCATTTTAAATTTAGTTTGTTCTGTTAGTTAAATATTTTAGTGTAAATCGGGGCAAAAGTATCTAAAAAACACATACAAAATTCAAATGGTATTTCTATTCAAAGAGAAAAACCTTATTGTGACATAAAACATAAATAAGAAGATTTCAATAAAACCAACCAGAAACTCTCAATTATGTAATTCCTTCTTAAAACAAGCATATTTTCAATAAACTCTGATCAAGTTACGTGAATATTAAGCAAATATTATTTTTTATAAAAAAACCAATTACTTAACAATTTAGTAACATTAGACTCCTTTTAAGTTCTAAAATCATCAATTATTCATTACAAATACGTTTTTAATCATTTTTACTTAAACTACTCTTAATAAAATTGAGGTTTTAACTACTAAACAAAATAATCCTAATGAAAATAGCAATTTACCAACTACTATAAATAACAAAAAGACAACTTTTTCTAACAAAAATTGATTTGATATCTCAATTTCAAGTTTCATTTTTATCTCAAAAGAATTTAAACAAAAATTAAAAGTATTGTTTTATTCATATTTTTTTAAAAGAATTAAACCTTCCTAATAATCTATAGTCTAATACATAAATATTTAATAAACCATTAACCGTCTCCTGATATCACTTTAGATACTTTTGACCGTGTTTTATACATTTTAAAATGAAAAAAATTTTACTATTGCTTTTTTTTGCTCCTATTTATATTATATCTGCTCAAAATAAAAACCCTTCTAAAACAATTGTATCGATATCAGGAGTTGTATTAGATCAAGATACAAATAAACCTTTGGAGTATGCTACTATAGCCTTTTTCAGTCCCAAATTACAAAAAAATGTAACTGGAGGCATCACAGACGAACAAGGTAAATTTAATATAGAAGTCGAAACTGGAGTATATGATATAAATGTAGAATTTATTTCGTTTAAAACGAAAAATTTATTGAAACAGAAATTATTAAAAGATACTAATTTAGGAAATATAACTCTTAAATTAAATACAGAAGCATTAGATGATGTTGTAATTATTGCAGAAAAAACTACTGTAGAAATTAAATTAGATAAAAAAATCTATAATGTAGGAAAAGATCTTACTGTTAGTGGTGGTACAGTTAGTGACGTTTTAGACAACGTTCCTTCTGTTTCTGTAGATGTTGAAGGTAATGTAGCCCTAAGAGGTAACGATAATGTAAGAATATTGATCAACGGAAAACCTTCTGGATTAGTTGGTCTTAATAGCACAGACGCTTTACGGCAATTACCCGCAGAATCCATAGAAAAAGTTGAAGTAATCACTTCCCCTTCTGCACGTTATGACGCAGAAGGAACTGCTGGAATTTTAAACATTATCTTAAGAAGAAGTAAATTACAAGGTATTAATGGAGCCATAACTCTTAATACTGGTTATCCTGTTTCTGCAGGAATTTCTGGAAATCTTAATTATAGAACAGGCGATTTTAATTTTTTTACTACTTCTGGGTATAATTACAGAGAAGCTCCTGGAAATTCGTTTTCTAATACTCAATTTTTAAATAATACTACAGATGGAATAGATAACTCTGATTCTTTTCTTAATGAAACTCGAGAATTTGATAGAATTCGTAAAGGGCAAAATTCTAATATTGGAATGGAATGGTATGTTAATGAAACGTCCTCTATAACCACTTCTTTTTTGTATAGATCGAGTGATAATAACAGGAACACGACTAATACTATAGTAGAGTTAGATTCTAATCAAGAAATTTTAAGTAAAAATTTGCGTTTTGATCCAGAAATTGAAGAAGATATTACTAAACAATACTCTCTAAATTATACAAAAAACTTTAAAGACAGCGGACACAAGTTAACTTTTGATTTTCAATTAGAAAATAGCAGTGAGAATGAAAACTCAAAAATCACTCAACAAAACATTACGAGTATAGAACTTGTTAACACTCTTGAAAAACAAGAACGTATTTTATTACAAACCGACTATGTTCTTCCTATTGGAAAAAACAATCAATTAGAAGTAGGATATAGAGGTAATTTTAATAAATTAAATACAGACTATCTAGTACAACTAGAAGAAAATAACAGTATAACAACTAATACTGATCTATCAAATGATCTAATCTATAACGAACGAATTAACGCTGTTTATTCTCAATTTGGAAGTAAATGGAATAAATTTTCTTATTTATTAGGCCTTAGAGCAGAGGATACTAAAATCATAATTCATCAACAAACTAATGGTGATCTTAGTAGAAAAAATTATACAGATATATTTCCTACCATAAATTTAGGATATGAAATTTCTAAACGCCAAAGTATAACTCTTGGATATAATAGAAGAATACAAAGGCCTCGATCTAGATTTATTAATCCTTTTCCCTCTAGATCCAGTATTACTAATTTATTTCAAGGAAATCCAGATCTTGATCCTAGTTATAGCAATGCCTTTGATTTAGGTTACTTGAACAGAATAGGTAAATTAACTTTAAATACCTCGATATACTACAATCACTCTACTCAAGTATTTACTTTTATATCAGAAGACACCGGAGATACTGCTATTATTGGATCTGATGAAAATAATTCGGGAACAGAAGTACCTGTTATAAGAAGAACACCTATAAACTTAACCAGCTCTGATCGATATGGATTTGAATTTACCTTAACCTATAATCCTAATAAAAAATGGAGGATGAATGGTAATTTTAATGCTTTTCAAAATAGGGTTAAAGGAAACTATAATGGTGAAAATCTAGATGCTGATAATCTAAGTTGGTTTGCCAGATTTAACAATAAAATTACCTTACCAGCTAAAATTGATTGGCAAACCAGTATTTTTTATAGTGGTCCAAGTGAAAATGCACAAACTAAGAATGATGCAGTCTTTAGTATGACTCTAGCTTTAAGCAAGGATCTTTTTAAAGAAAAAGCATCCTTAACTTTTAATATTAATGATGTTTTCAATTCTCGAAAACGAGTTAGTACCTCTACTACTACTACATTTATTTCTAATAGTGAATTTCAGTGGAGAGAACGTAGCTTTAATCTATCTTTTACCTATAGATTTAACCAAAAAAAGAAAAGAGATCGCTCACCAAAGGATTTTAATGGTGATGATGATTTTGGTAGTTAATAATAATGAGTAACAAAAAAGGAAGCCAAAATGGCTTCCTTTTTTGTTATTTATATAATTTAATTTTTTAAGCTTCTTCCTTTGCTTTACGCTTAGATTCTCTCCATAATTTAAAGTTCTCAATATTAGCCCCAATAATCCAGTAAGGAACTACAAAAGTTAATAAAAAAATCATTAACCAAAAACCAATGGTAAGGATAGTTAAGAATGCTAAAAAACCAAGATACTGATCGAATTCAAACATAACGATATTCTAATTTTCAAATTTTGTCAAATATAGTAACTCTTATTTATATGTCATAGTAGAAATTTAATTTATTTTTACATAGATAAGAAGAGCCTACTTATATTCTAAAAAGTAAGTTCTTTATTCCAAAATAGTGCTACAAATGATTAAATTTGCAGTCTTAAAAAAAAACAAATCATCTTTACTAATGGAATATAGAATAGAGAAAGATACAATGGGCGAGGTAAAAGTACCTTCCGATAAGCTTTGGGGAGCACAAACCGAGCGTTCAAGAAATAATTTCAAAATTGGTGCGCCAGCATCTATGCCATTAGAAATCGTTTATGGTTTTGCTTATTTAAAAAAAGCAGCTGCATACACCAACTGTGAACTAGGGGTATTACCTATAGAAAAGCGAGATCTAATAGCGCAAGTATGTGATGAGATATTAGAAGGAAAACACGATGATCAGTTTCCTTTGGTAATATGGCAAACTGGATCTGGTACGCAAAGTAACATGAATGTAAATGAGGTAATTGCTAACAGAGCACATCAATTAGCTGGTAAAACAATTGGTGAAGGAGAAAAGACATTACAACCAAATGATGATGTAAATAAATCTCAATCATCAAATGATACCTTTCCTACCGGAATGCATATTGCTGCTTATAAAAAAATAGTATCTGTTACCATTCCTGGAGTAATGCAATTAAGAGATACTCTGAAGAAAAAATCTGAAGAATTTAAAAATGTAGTAAAAATAGGACGTACCCATTTTATGGATGCTACACCTCTTACTATTGGCCAAGAATTATCTGGTTATGTATCCCAACTAGATCATGGTATCAAAGCTTTAGAAAACACTTTACCACACATGGCAGAATTAGCTTTGGGAGGAACAGCTGTAGGAACAGGACTAAATACTCCAAAAGGATACGCTAAAAGAGTATCCGAATTTATTGCTCAATTTACTAGTTTACCTTTTATAACAGCCGAAAATAAATTTGAAGCACTAGCGGCACATGATGCTTTTGTTGAAACCCACGGAGCTTTAAAATTATTAGCCGTTTCTTTAAATAAAATAGGAAACGATATTAGAATGCTTGCTTCTGGGCCAAGAAGTGGTATTGGAGAACTAATCATCCCTGCTAATGAACCAGGAAGCTCTATAATGCCAGGAAAAGTTAATCCAACGCAATGTGAAGCTTTAACCATGGTATGTGCGCAGATTCTAGGCAATGATGTTGCTATAAATATAGGTGGTATGCAAGGACATTTTGAACTAAATGTTTTTAAACCAGTAATGGCTGCAAACTTGCTCCAAAGTGCACAATTAATAGGAGACGCATGTGTTTCTTTTGATGAGCATTGTGCACAAGGAATTGAACCTAATCAAAAAAGAATTACAGAATTATTAAATAATTCGTTGATGTTAGTAACTGCTCTAAATACAAAAATTGGGTATTATAAAGCTGCCGAAATTGCTAATACAGCACATAAAAACGGTACAACACTAAAACATGAAGCCGTATCCCTAGGATATGTAACTGAAGAAGAATTTGATGCCTGGGTAAAACCAGAAGATATGGTAGGTGCTTTAAAATAACACAAACTACCTCCTCTATAAAAATAACCTTTTGGATATCAAAATTCAAAAGGTTATTTTTTTTCTACAAAAGAAAACCTTAATCAATAACCTCGCAGCAAGCTCAGGAGGTATACTATTGAAAATTATATATTTTATTTCTGAAACTAGCAAAGAAGAAATACCTCTCCATCAGAAACCAAAAACATCAGGGGAAATTTTCTCTTAAAAAAAGAAACTATTTAAAAAGTAATTCTTATATTCGATACTTACTCCCACACTAATTACCCCTATTTACAAATTCCAAAAATTTTGTAGTAAAATATGTCTTCCTATATTTTATAACATAAGATTTGCCTTAAAACCAATCTTTTCTTATAAAACATAAGGAATAACCTTGGAGCAAGCTACCAAAGGTATGATTTTGAAAATATATTTTGCTTTGGAAGTAAGCCATGGAGAAATTAACCCCTTCAATGAGAGGTCAAAAATAAATTAACTTTTAAAACCAAAATTTATGAACCTAAAAATTAGCCCTTCAGTCGGTGTTGCCCGACTAGGAAACAGTCCTCAACAGTTTTGCCTGTCTCCAGATACTATTGGTGGACTTCCATTTGAAGCAGATGCATTTGGAAACAAAAAAGGAACTATTATTCAGTTTAAAGATGATTCTGGGCAAGTACGAAGACAAGGTCAACTTTTTAAAATCTTTAACGAAGATGGCACAGAAATCACTTTAGAATCAACCAATGTTAACTCTATAGTATGGACTGCTCATTTAGCTAACAAAAAAGCTGCTTGGTACCAATATAGTGAATTAGAAGGTAATCTATTATATGGAAATGAAAATAGCTATTCTAATAGAAAAGTACCTTTTAGAAACCCCGAAATAACAGACGAAAAAAACAGACAGCAATTAATCATTGACCCAGGGCCAAGAACTATAAGTGGAGTTAGACAATCTATTGGATTTGATGAAAACAATGTGCCAGCTGGATACCCATCTTCATACCCCCCAAATGAGGTAGATTATGGATCTTCTATTACTACTTTAGGCGATCTTTTAACCGATGATGAAGGAAGGTTAATTGTCTTAGGAGGTTACGGGCATGCTGGTGGCAATGAACCTCTAACTAGTTATGGGGGATCAAATACATGGCATGATGATATTTCTGATGGGCCAGTATATTGCACTATAACTTTTAATGATAATACTCCAACAGTAGAGTTACAAGCATGGGTAATTGTTGGTTCTCCGGATTTTGCTCCAGAAATTGTAAACATTTCTACACTAAGCGACAGTATGTTTGATGTAGGAGTACGTAAATTTAATCTTGTACCAGAAATGTTTGCAGATGGCGATTATCTTCCTTCTTATGTTGCAAACTACCAAAGAGACATCCTTCCGATCATCAAACGGCTAGGAGCATATCAATGGGTATCAAATGTGCAATCTATGATGGCATTTACATCTAATGTTTTTGATTTTTCAGATCCTAGTGAAACTAATAAGGCTAATAGAACGAATTATTTTTCTTATTTCAGAAAAGCTAACGATAAATTGAACCCGTCTCCTAATCAACCTCAAGAAAAACTATTTAAAGAAAATGGCAGTGATATATTTCCTATGATGCCATTAAACTCTGGTAGTAATTCGGTTAGTAATGAGACTATTGAAAAATTTCTAGCATTAAACGAAACACAATTATTTTTATTTGAACAATGGGTTAACGGTAATTTTGTAAATAACCCACAGTTTACACCATACGCAATTAGCGAGATAGATATGGCTAGTGTAGGAAACTGTGTTGGTTTACCAATGTGCCCTGGTATAGAAGTTACATGGAGTCTTCAAAATGAAAATATATACTCTGCTCCATATATTATTTCTGATCAAAAAGGAAAAAATGGGTACAACACAACTGGGCTTACTCCATCCAGAGATGAATGTGAGGGTGGTGGTTGCGAACCTGGTGACCTAACCAAAAGAATGGCATGTCCGTGGCAAGCAGATTTTTTTCAATGTACAATACAGTACATTAATTTTAGCGACCCCGAAATCAATAAGGATACCAGATTACAGACAGATACACTTGTTACCAAAAAAACATGGCAACAATCCGGAGCTGAATATTCGAGTACAGAGGTTACTACAACCGAATCCAAAGAACCTTTACCTCCATCCTATTACACATATTGGTGGCCACCACAAAGCCCTTGGGATGTATTATCAGGAGAGCTTACCCTAGAAAAACAACAAGAATCTTACCTTCCTGCAGGACAACAAATGAATTATGCCCGTGGTATTAATAGTTTTACACAAATGGTAGAACATTGGTCTGCTTTAGCCTTTATTAGAAACAATAACGCTCAAGACCAAGGATTTCCATACTTTACAGAAACCGAAAGAAATAATGAATTGTTTTCTTTTAAAGAAGTCGGTATAGGAACTATTAGTGGAAATTCCGAAGATAACGAAACTACTATCCCTGTGTTTTTTATAGAAGAAAATTCTGAAAAAATAAAAGAAAAAAGCGAAAGGGCTAAAAAAATGGTTGCCTTTCTTGAAAAAAGAGCTTTTAAATCGATTAAAATATCTGGAAAAACTTTAGGAACACCTCGCTCTGGAACAAGATCCAGAAGATAATAATGATATGACAGTACAAACGTTAACAACCGACGTACTTATTGTAGGTGGAGGTCCAGCTGGGACCTCTGCCGCATTAAGTCTTTTAAATTACTCTGATGCTACTGTAATGATAGTAGAACAATCTGATTATAATAATACCCGCGTAGGCGAACATATATCCTCTAGCCTGTTTGATATTCTAAAATATTTAAAAATAAACAAAGATGATTTTGAACCAGGAAGTTTTATCCCTAGTTACGGTAATACTGCATATTGGGGGAGCAACCAACCAACTTCTACCGAATCTATTTTTACTGTAGAAACTTCAACTTTTCAATTAGACAGGGATAAATTTGATTTTAAATTAGTTGAGCAAGTCGCAGAAAGAGGAGGAATTGTTTTTCCTAGAACAAAATGTTTAAATTACCTGTTTCTTGAGAATAACGAATGGGAAATAACTTTAAAACATCCTGAAAAAGGAGAATTTACAGTCCTTGCAAAATATTTAATCGATGCTACTGGCAGACAAGCAAGTGTATGCAGACAAATCGGAGCTCCTTCAACAAAAATAGATTCTTTAATGGGGGTTGGTGCCTTTTTTAAAATTAAAGAGGGGCATAAATTAAATCAAAATCAAGTATTAGAAACTAATGAATTTGGTTGGTGGTATAATGCTGTGCTACCTGATAAAACAATTGTTACCACGCTTTTTTCTGATGCAGATATTATATCAGAGTATAAATTAAATCAAAATGATACGTGGTATGATTTATTACAAAGCACGAATCTTATAAAACATAAATTAAAAGACACTCTATCACTGTCTAAAAAAGTATGGGTTCGCAACGCTTGTACTCAGATCTCAGATTCATCCTTTCATAATAACTTTATTGCCATTGGTGATGCAGCCTCTTCGTTTGATCCTATTTCGTCCATGGGGATTGGTTTTGCTATGTCTTCGGCCTGTAATGCTGCTAGAATTATTAAACATCAATTACTAGAAAAAGACCCAAAAAGAGTTGTTTCATATCAAAAGGATGTATCTAATAATTTTGATAATTACTTAAGAATAAGAAAACAATTTTATCAACAAGAAAAACGTTGGTCTTCATCTATTTTCTGGAAAAGGAGAAATTAATTTATCGTATATCCAACTAACGTTATCATGTAAATTGATTTTATACCTCATTATAGATTAGTATATATTAAGCAAATACACTTCAAGTATTAAACATATCTATTTATTATTAATTATAGTACGCTATTAAATATATTTAATACGCTAAGTTTTTAATTTATTCATTTGTTAAATAAATAAGATACGTTGCTTTATAAACATACTAAGTTAATAAATTATTATAATCAGTTATATATATAATATACTACGCTGCATTTAGATCTTAAATAAATTAACAACTGATTAGATTATATTATATCGTATTTAAAATAAAATCATAATTTTAAAAGATTAATAACATCTAATATGTATGTTATAATAATACTATATACTAATTAATAAATTTTAAAAAATTAATAATATCGTAGTGAACTTATAAAATATATTTCTAAAATATATTTTATTTTAGAAACAAGCCTAGTAAAAATAAGGTCTCAATGAAAAATTAAAATATATTTATTTTCAATTATATAAAGTATAGCTACTAAAAAAATAACCTACAAAATCATTTTTAAATATTTTTTTAGCTTTAACTTAATTTAATTGTTAAGTTTACGTTAATGAAATATTGTATACTATTAATTATATCATGTCTTTTTGTTTCCTCTTCTTCTGTTAGTTCTGATACCTATATCGGAAAATGGAAAATTACCGGAGGTTCGGTTATAGAAATATATAAAGAAGGCAATTTTTTCTATGGAAAAATAGATAAACGCGCCAAAAACCCAATATCAAACCTTAATGGTTTAGATAATAATAACCCTTTAAAAGAACTTCAAAAACGACCTTTATTAGGAATGATTATTCTAGACAAACTAGTTTATGAGGATGGAGCTTTATCCGGAGGCACTATATACAATGCCGATAGTGGCAAAAGTTATAGTGTAAAAGTATGGATAAACAATGAAGACAAAAACACCTGTTATATAAGAGCTTATAAAAGTATCTTATTTAAAACATTTGAAGCAAATAGAGTTAGTGATTAATTCTTTATAAAATATTTTATTTTAGTTATAAAATTGTTGCCTCTTTTCAATTTACTTAGAAATTTATTTATCCTGAGGAAAACCTCCATCAATAACCTCAAAGCAAGCTCATGCAGACTTCCAAAAATATATTTTGTTTTCGAGGCATTTCGAGGAATTAAACCCTCGATAAGGGGTTAAAAAATCCGTTTTTAATAATACTCTAAATCGTATTATTAACAGATTACTTTTTTGGGTAAATTACTATTATATAATCAATGTATTAAAATTACATATATAATAATTAAAATCTACATACTCTTAATTTTAAAGAAACAACAACCTATATTATATAATAAAAAAGAATTTTATTCTATATTTGATTAATCAATAACCTAGGAGCAAGCTACGAGGTATGCTTCGAAAATATATTTTGTTTTCGAGGAAAGCCTCGGAGAATTAAACTCCTCAATGTGGATTAAAAAAGCTTTTTTACAGAAAAACATTATGGATAAAACAGATCGATCAATATTACTTTTATTACAAAAAGATGGAAAAATTACTATTAAAGAAATTGCCGAAAGGTTAAACTTAACCACCACTCCTATTTTTGAAAGAGTAAAAAAATTAGAAAAAGAGGGATATATCAAGTCTTATAAAGCCATTTTGGATCGTAAAAAAGCAGGACTACAGCTAATGGTTTTTTGTAATGTAACTTTAAATCTACATCAAACTGATTATCTAAAAAAATTTGAAAAAGATATCCAACAATTCCCAGAAGTTGTAGAGTGCTATCATGTTGCTGGTATGTTTGATTATTTAATAAAGATATATGCTGAAAATATGGAACGTTATCAGGATTTTTTATCCAACAAATTAGCCTCGTTAGAAAACATTTCTAAAGTACAAAGTTCATTTGTAATGACTGAGGTAAAAGATTTTTCATACTTACCGATTCCTTAAACTTTCTAATTTTCGCAAAAAACCTTAATGATTTAAGGTTACCGCATTATTTTAACCAAAAGCTCTTTAAGGATATCTCCTTGTGGAAGATTTGTTGCTCCTACTCCCTTACTTTTTATATCTGCATCTCTTAAACTAGCAATAATACTACTCACTTTTTTCATAGGATAATTATGAGCAGCTTCAGAATAATCTTTTACAAAATATGGGTTAATTTTTAATGCGCTTGCAACACCTCTTGGAGATTTGTCTGATAAACCATGATATTGCAACACTTGTGAGAAAAAACTATACAATAAAGAAATAGTAACTACCAAAGGGTTATCTTTTGGGTTTTGTGCAAAATATCTTATAATCATGTGTGCTTTTACATCATTTCTAGTACCAATAGCCTTACGTAATTCGAAATTATTAAAGTCTTTACTAATTCCTATATTTTCTTCTATTTGATTTGCTGTAATCTGGGATCCAGAAGGAATAATTAATTTTAGTTTATCTAATTCATTATTTATTTTTCCTAGATCTGTTCCTAAAAACTCAACTAGCATTTGGGCTGCTTTTGGTTCGATAGTATACTTGGATCCTGCCAAAACTCTTTTTATCCAATCTGCAACTTGGTTTTCATATAATTTTTTACTTTCAAAAATAACCCCATTTTTTGCTACTATTTTATAAAGCTTTTTTCTTTTATCTATCTTTTTATATTTGTAACACATAACCAATACCGTAGATGGTTGGGGATTATTGGCATAATCTGATAATTTTTCTATAGTTCTGGATAATTCTTGTGCCTCTTTTACAATCACAACCTGTCTTTCTGCCATCATCGGAAAACGTTTTGCATTTGCAACTATATCCTCTATACTTACATCTCTACCATATAAAACCATTTGATTAAACCCCTTTTCCTCTTCCGCTAGCACATTTTTATCTATATATTCTGCAATACGGTCGATATAATAAGGCTCCTCCCCCATCAAAAAATAAATAGGTTTAATAGCTCCTTTTTTTATATCACTTACGATTTGTTTTACTTCATCCATTAAGAAAAAATCATCAAATTTGTGTTATGCAAAAACTTAACTTTCCTAAGTATCAGTTCCGGTTCAAAAATAGCGAAAATAAAGTTTCCATTTTTGACCGAATTCGCAAAAAGTTTATCATTCTTACTCCCGAAGAATGGGTAAGGCAACATACTGTTCATTATCTTATTGAAGAAAAAAAATATCCTGAGAGTTTAATTAATGTAGAAAAACTAATACATTATAATGACCTCAACAAGCGATATGATATTATTATTTTTAATCCTGATGGTAGTATATTTCTTATTGTAGAGTGTAAATCTCATAAAATAAAAATTACTCAAAATGTATTTGATCAAATTGCAAGATATAATCTTGTCCTTGACGCCGAATATTTAATGATAACTAATGGTTTAGATCATTATTATTGTCAAATGAATTTTATAGATAAACAATATACTTTTTTAAAAAATATACCTGATTATACAAAATAAAACTGTTTACTTTGCAAATGTGAATATAGCAGTAGTAATATTAAATTGGAACGGAAAATCTTTATTAAAGCAATTTTTGCCGTCGGTTATCAAATACTCTAAAGAAGCGACGGTTTACTTAGCAGATAACGCGTCTACAGATGATTCTATATTGTATGTTAAGGAAAGTTTTCCTGATGTAAAAATTGTTACAAATGAAGTGAACGGTGGTTATGCAAAAGGATATAATGATGCTTTATCCAAAATTGATGCAGATATTTATTGTCTTCTTAACAGTGATGTAGAAGTTACTAAAGATTGGCTTACTCCTATATTAAAAAACTTCGAAAACGATAATAACATTGCAGCTATACAACCAAAGATATTAGATTATAAAAAAAAGACACATTTTGAGTATGCAGGAGCTGCTGGAGGTTTTATAGATAAACTAGGATACCCATATTGCCGAGGAAGAATTTTCGACACACTTGAAGAGGACAATAATCAGTATAATGATACTGTTCCTATTTTTTGGGCCAGTGGAGCCTGTTTGTTTATAAAGAAACAAGTATTTGAAGAAGTAGGAAAACTAGATGAAGATTTTTTTGCCCATCAAGAAGAGATTGATCTTTGCTGGCGGATACAAAATCGAGGGTATACTATAATATATGAGGGCTCTTCGACTGTTTATCACTTAGGTGGTGCTACATTAAATACCATGAATCCTAAAAAAACTTTTCTTAATTTTAGAAACAGTTTATATCTTCTGGTTAAAAATGTTCCTGGGAATAAAGTTTGGTTTGTAATTCTTTTCAGAATGCTATTAGATGGTCTTGCTGCTTTTAGGTTTTTAACACAAGGAAAATTCTTACATTTTTTTACTATATTTAAAGCTCATATAAGTTTTTATTTGAATTTCAGCACTTTAATAAAAAAACGTAAAAAACTTTTAAAAGGAGGGAAATATTACTCCATTTTTTCCGTTGTATGGCAATATTTTATTTTAAAACATAAACATTTCAAACAATTATAAGGAGATATAATAAATTATTGTTAATGACTAAGTAATACGTCACATTTTTAATAATTTTGAGTTATATAACCAAAATAAGACTAAAACAAATTTTCTAATGAAAAAAGTAATGATTATTGGGGCTTCCCTTGCAATTCTATTATCTTCATGTGTATCACAGAAGAAATTTTCAGAATTAGAGGCCAAACAAAAAGAGACTAAAGATTTATTAAACACCGCAACGGTTAAGTTAAATAGCTGCCTTGAGGAAAAAGCAAGTTCAACTTCGCAGCTTAAAGTGCTTCAAGATCAAGTATCGAATTTAAAAAATCAAAATTCTGCTTTATTAAATAATGTAGGTAATTTAGCCACACTATCTACTAAAGAGGCTGAGAATTTAGAAAAATCTTTAGAAAGCATTAAAGAAAAAGATTTGAAAATAAAAACAATGCAAGATGCATTGACTAAAAAAGATTCTGTAACTCTTGCGTTAGTAACAAGTCTTAAAGGAGCTTTAGGAAATCTTGCTGATGAAGATATTCAAGTTAATGTAGAAAAAGGAGTGGTATACGTTTCTATTTCAGACAAGCTTCTTTTTACTAGTGGCAGTTACAATGTTACCTCTAGAGCTCGCGAAGTATTAGGTAAAGTAGCAAAAGTAGTTAACGATAAACCAGATATCGAATTCTTAGTAGAAGGACACACCGATAATGTGCCTATTAAAAACAAAGTTCTTTTAGACAACTGGGATTTAAGTGTAAAAAGAGCCACTTCTGTAGTTAGGGTTTTACAAAAAGATTTTAAAGTAGATCCTAAGCGTATGACAGCAGCAGGAAGAAGTTATTATATTCCTGTATCTGACAATAGTACTTCAGAAAACCGTGCTAAAAATAGACGTACAAGAATCGTTGTTTTACCTAAATTAGATCAATTTTATAATATGATCGAGGATGGTATGAAAAAAGCTTCTCAAGGAGGTAACTAAATTATAATCAACTATTATAGTATGAAAAGGGTCATTATTTAATGGCCCTTTTTTTTATTATACATTTTATTGCTATTAAGTTTTTGTGTTAATAAAATACTAATATCTTTGCGCATTCAAAAAAAAACCAAATCTTAAAATTAAAAAAAATGAAAAAACTCATACTTACAACAATGTTTCTTTGTAGTATAGTATCTGTGAAATCACAATCCTATATGGGATTTCTAACCGATAACTATAGTGGTGTACATAGTGTCATTAATAACCCAGCAAATATTGTTGATTCTAGATTTAAAACCGATATTAATTTGGTTGGGGTTAGTGCTTTTGCTGCCAATGATTATTATGCTGTAAATTTCAATGATATCTTTGATGATAATTATGATATTGAAGATGACGCTAAAAAATTTCCTAAAGAAAAAAATAACATCTTAGGAAATATAGATATTCTTGGTCCATCTTTTATGTTTAACATTAATGAAAAAAGCTCTATCGCTATCTCTACAAGAGCAAGAACTTTTTACAACATAAGTGAAATTAATGGCCGAACTTTTGAAAACGTAACTAATGATTTTAATGAAAATCAAGATTTTGCAATAAACGAAGGAGATTTATTTTCAAGCGTTCATGCTTGGGCAGAACTTGGTGTATCTTATGCCAGAGTTATAATGAATAAAGAACAGCATTTCCTTAAAGGAGGAGCAACTATTAAATACCTACAAGGGCTTGGTAATGCGTATAGTGCAGGTAAGAATGTTAATTTAAATTATGATGCTGATGGTTCTTTATTACCTTCAGGAGATAGAGTTGGTAGTGTACAAACTACAGGAGA
The DNA here is from genome assembly GCF_000430665.1 of Aquimarina muelleri DSM 19832. Lineage (GTDB taxonomy): Bacteria > Bacteroidota > Bacteroidia > Flavobacteriales > Flavobacteriaceae > Aquimarina > Aquimarina muelleri. Next base: position 38,748 of record NZ_AUML01000036.1, read on the forward strand.
AGTTTCTTATGGATATAGTTCTAATTTAGAAGATGATATCGATGAGTTTGAAATGATTAACTCTGCTAATGGAATTGGTCTAGATTTAGGATTTGTATATGAATGGAGACCTGATTATGAAGAGTATACCTCTACAGATAGTAAAGGAAACTCTTATATGCCTAAAGACATAAATAAATATAAATTTAAATTTGGAATATCGCTTACTGATCTTGGATCTATAAATTATAAAGATGGTAAAGAAGAAAGGTATGACATCACTAACACATTAAATGAAAATACTTTTAATGATATTGAAATTGATGAATTAGAAAAATTCTATACTGTTTTACCTTCTGCTGAAACAAATACAGCAATATTACCTACTGCTTTGCATATAAACGCTGACTGGAATATAAATCAAAAATTCTATGTTAATTTAAATGGAGATTTATCTTTAACGGCAAAAAATAAAATAAATAGAAGTAGAATTGCAAATGTTGTATCCTTAACTCCTCGTTTCGAAAGCAAATGGTTTAGCTTTTATTCTCCTTTGAGTATGGTACAGCATAGTGGTTTTCAATGGGGAGCAGGACTTAGAGCTGGTCCATTTTATGTAGGTTCTGGATCTGTATTATCTGCATTAATCGGAAGTGAAATGAAAGCTGCAGATGTATATGTAGGTCTTAAAGTACCTGTGTATCAATCCAAACCTAAAGACAAAGATGAAGATGGTGTTTTAGACAAAGTTGACGAATGCCCAGATGTTAAAGGCCCTGAAGAAAATTTTGGTTGTCCTTGGCCTGATACCGATGGAGATACAATATTAGATAAAGATGATAACTGTCCTGAAGAAGCTGGAGAAGTAGATAATGGTGGTTGTCCTTGGCCTGATACCGATGGAGATACGATATTAGATAAAGATGATAATTGTCCAGATGTTGCAGGTCCTATAGATAATGGTGGTTGCCCTTGGCCTGATACCGATGGGGATAGTGTATTGGATAAAGATGATAATTGCCCAGATATAGCTGGAACTGTTGCCAATAATGGCTGTCCAGAAGTTACCGAAGAAATTCAAAAAACACTTAATAATTATGCTAAAACTATTCTTTTTGATTTAGGAAAATCTTCCATAAAAAAAGAATCTAACCAAGCACTTGGTGATATTATTAATATTTTAAACGAATACCCTACTGCTAAGTTTACAGTAGAAGGTCATACAGACAGTGCTGGTAGTAACACCCTTAACCAAAGGCTATCTGACTCCAGAGCAAATTCTGTAAAAAACTATTTAGTAGAAAATGGTGTAGATAAGTTTAGACTATCTGCAATAGGATATGGTGAAGACAGACCAATTGCTACTAATAAAACTAAAGCAGGAAGAGCCCAAAACCGAAGAGTAGAAATAAATTTAGTTATAGAATAAGACTTATATTTCTTAATCTATTAATCTGAGTTTCGATTAATATTTGAATGCACCACAAAAACCGCCGATTTGAGTTATTTTTCATGTTAAAATGGAGATAAATTCTATCGATAATAGGTTTTTAGTACTGAAATACTGGTTTTCGATACAAAATTCTTAACAGAATTTTACTGAAACTTTTAGGTTAATCGAACTTCAAGTTATTAAAAACAAATAAATCCTTGAGAAGTGTTTCTCAAGGATTTATTTGTTTTTATAATATACTGGTATTATAATATTGAATAATCAACACTAAATTAGGATGACTTTTTTAGAAGAAATATAAAGTCAACCCTGTAAATTTGTTAAAGATCTCTATAGTCTTAATAAAAATCATCAAATAATATCTATATCACCTTTTCCTTCTCTTATAAGGACAGGTTCTCCACTGGTTAAATCTATAATTGTAGAAGGCATGTTATCTCCATATCCCCCATCTACAACCATATTTACCAGATTGTCCCATTTTTCTAATATTAATTCTGGATCGGTTGTATACTCTATCACTTCATCTTCATCATAAATAGAAGTCGATACTATTGGATTTCCTAATTCTTCAACTATAGCAATGCATATATTATTATCTGGAACACGAATACCAACTGTTTTCCTCTTTTTAAAAACCGTTGGTAAATTATTATTGCCTGGCAAAATAAAGGTATAGGGTCCTGGTAATGATCTTTTCAATAATTTAAATGTTGCATTATCTATCTGTTTTACATAATCAGATAGATTACTTAGATCCTTACATATAAAAGAAAAATTAGCTTTGGCTAGCTTCACTCCTTTAATTTGAGCTATACGCTCTAGGGCTCTATTATTAGTTATATCACAACCTAACCCATAAACAGTATCTGTGGGATAAATAACCAGCCCTCCATTACGTAAACAAGTAACTACTCTTTTTACGTCTTTAGGATTAGGATTTTGGTTATATAGTTTTACAAACTCTGCCATATAAATAATTATGAATTAAAGATAGTGCTAAATATAACATAAAATTAGGATGCTATATAATTTTTAGTTTAGCAAACCTGAGTAATAATTTCTTCATTCCACCTTTCTCAAAAAGAATTTCGGCTTTCCGATCCTGTCCAACTCCTTCAATTTTAAGAATTTTTCCTCTACCAAATCGCATGTGCTCTACAGCTATTCCTGCTATTAAATCTCCATCAAAAAGATTTGTAGTATTTTCTCCTGTAGTACCATCAGTAACTGGTCTAAGTTTTCTTAATTTACGTAACTGCTCTTCTGTTGGTTTATGTGCTAATGGTGGTGCTCCAGTAACTGGTTTTTTAAGCCTTAGCTTACTTTTATCTACCTCTCCAAAAATATCAGAATCAATTAATGGTTTATATCTATAACCATCTACAGGGGTCATATATTCTAGATATTGTTCATCTATTTCTTCTATAAATCTGCTGGGCTCTGCATCAACTAATTTACCCCATCGATAACGAGATTGTGTATAGGTAAGATACGCCTGTTTTTCTGCACGAGTTAATGCTACATAAAACAAACGTCGTTCTTCTTCTAATTCACTTCGGGTATTCATACTCATCCCTGATGGAAAAAGATCTTCTTCCATCCCTACGATATAGACATAAGGAAACTCCAATCCCTTTGCTAAATGAATTGTCATTAGTGCTACTCTATCATCATCTCCTGTATCTTGATCCAAATCTGTGGCCAACGCTACATCTTCTAAGAATTCTGCTAAAGACCCTCTAACATCTGCTACTTCTTTTTGCCCTTCTACAAAATCCCGTATACCATTAAGCAACTCTTCTATGTTTTCAATTCTGGCTATTCCTTCTGGAGTTCCATCTTTTTTAAGTTCTTGTAACAGCCCTGTTTTTTTAGCAACAACTTCTGCTAATATAAATGCATCCGAAGTTTCGTTTGTTACTTGAAAACTCTTGATCATTGTAATAAAGTTTTCTAGCCTAGTTTTAGTTCCACTATTAATTTTTAAATTAATTCGATCTAGATTCTCTATCACTTCAAAGATAGAACGATCATAATGGTTTGCAGCTACTACTAACTTATCCACCGTCGTACCTCCAATTCCTCTTGCTGGATAATTAATTACTCTTTTTAGTGCTTCTTCATCTTTAGGGTTAATCACTAATCGCAAATATGCCAATACGTCTTTAATTTCTTTTCTTTGATAAAAAGATAGTCCACCATAAATTCTATACTTTATGTCTCGTTTACGTAAAGCATCTTCAATTGCTCTGGACTGAGCATTAGTTCTGTATAATATTGCAAACTTACCATTCCCTAGTTGGTGTTGCATTTGGTTTTCAAAAATAGAACTTGCCACAAATCTTCCTTCATCTCCATCGGTTATTAAACGATTTACAATAATTTTAGGACCATCATTGTTTGCTGTCCAAACTACTTTATCTAGCTTAGTTTTATTTTTATCAATAATAGAATTTGCTGCTTCAACAATATTTTTCGTAGATCTATAATTTTGTTCTAATCGGTATTGCTGTACATTATCATAATCTTTTTGAAAATTAAGAATGTTATTGATATTTGCTCCACGAAAAGCATATATACTTTGTGCATCATCCCCTACCACGCAAATATTTTGAAATTTATCAGACAATGCTCTTACAATAAGATACTGTGAATGGTTTGTATCCTGATACTCATCTACTAATATATACCTAAAACGGTTTTGATATTTAGCAAGAACTTCAGGAAAACGATTTAATAGTTCATTGGTTTTTAATAATAAATCATCGAAATCCATTGCACCAGCCTTAAAACATCTATCTACATAGTGTTCATAAATCTCTCCCATACGTGGACGTTTTGCCATTGCATCAGCTTCTACCAGATCTGCATTCTGAAAATATGCTTTTACTGTTATCAAACTGTTTTTATAAGAAGAAATACGAGAATATACTTGCTTATATTTGTATATATCTTTATCTAAACCCATCTCTTTGATTATAGAAGCTATTAATCGTTGAGAATCCTGAGTATCATAGATAGTAAAGTTAGAAGGATACCCTAGTTTATCTGCTTCAAACCGTAATATTTTAGCAAAAATTGAATGAAAAGTTCCCATCCATAGGTTCTTAGCTTCGCTAGGCCCTACAATACTTGCAATACGCTTTTTCATTTCGCGAGCTGCCTTATTAGTAAATGTTAAAGACAGTATATTAAAGGAATCTACACCTTTATGCATTAAATAGGCAATACGATAGGTAAGTACACGAGTTTTACCAGAACCGGCACCAGCAATCACAATCATTGGCCCATCTATCTGAAGTACTGGAGCTCTTTGCGCATCATTTAGCTCTGCTATATATTCTTCCAAAGTAGTAAAGTTTTAAAAGCGAAATTTAAGGAAAGAACTACGGTTATAAAAACAACTACACAGTTTCTTTTAAACCAATTATTAACTATTCTCTTTTTTTGCTATAAATCAATAACCTCGTACAATTAAACTCCATAATGGGGATTAAAATGATACTACGTATAAATTTAAATATTATTTATAAGCATAACTCAATTTAAAAAATAGTACCTATATAAAATATCTCTTTAAGTACAATAAGAGATAAAATTATTGTACTTAAAGAGATATTGTTTAAACTCTTAATAATTGATAAAGTATTATTCTTTTATAATTTTTTTGGTTATCAATTCCTTATTGGTAGTAATAGCAATAACATAAGTACCTTTTTCTAATCTTGATGTGTTGATTATGTGCATGCTATCGTTTATATTCTTTTTATAAACAACTAATTGTCCTTGTAAATTATAAATCCTTATTGCTGCAATATCTTGGTCAGAAACCTTAACAATTATTGTATCATCAAATGGATTAGGATATAAAACGCTTTGTGAATCTATATCTGCATTTTTCTGCTCCAAATGATGATGATCATCATTCAAGCTTATTAAATTTTCTTTTGCAGGGGATAAAACTGGAAGTTTAAGTAGTTCAAAAGGCGGAGAAGTAACAGTAGAATAGTCTATTACCAATAATGGGGCTTGGGATGGTGATCCATCATAAGACTCTGCAGTTCTTCTTCCTTTACCAGTAATCACAAATGTAAGTGCGCTAGAAATACCCCAACCTGGCTGATTGATTACTTCTTGTACTATATCCTTAAGCTCTGGTGTTCTTTGTTTGTTTCCTGTTTCTCCTACAGTATCCCATTTTTCTACAGACCACTTCATTTTAGCTTGTGTTAAATCTCTTTTAGAAATATTTTGAGAATCAAAAGAGGTTGAATTTGCTGATAACTCTCCTTTGATTACTAAATCAGTAGATTTTCTATCTGTTTCATCTGTTGTAAACTGTACATACGCTGAATTAATAATGGCTCCTTTAGGAATGCTTACATCTTTAAATCTAATACCTACTTTTTGATTTCCATTCAAAAATCCGTCATTTACCAATTCCAGATCAGAGCTTTTTCTGTACATTATTCCTGTCCACCCTTGCTCTGCGTCATCATTTTTATCTTTGACTCTTAAGTTTGAGAGAATCGAAGAAGAGTCCGAAACTTTTATATTTACAGGTGTAGAAACTCCAAACATACCTTGGTCATCAATTGCTTTTACTATTAATTGATAATCTCCCGAACCTACATTAGCCCATGTAAATCTATAGGGGCTTGATAATACTTCTCCTATCTTTTGTACACCATTATAGAAATCTACTCTACTTATAGAACCATCTGTATCTTTAGCATTTGCAGATAATGTTATTGTTGTTCCATTAGAAAATAAGCTACCTGCTTCTGGACTTGTAAGTGATACTATTGGAGGTGTATTTCCTATATTTCCTTCTATGAAAATTGGAGATGAAATAGCTTCATCACCATCTTCCTGAGTTACTTTAACATAATAACTATCATTATTAGAAGATGTTATAACATAAGAGATATCTACATTTGTAACATTAACATCCCAATGGAATAATAAAATACCGTTTCTGTATAACTCTGCTTTAGTAAAAATTTCATTTTCTGTGTCAAAAGCTTTTATATTAATTTTGTTTTCACTTCTTCCAGAAACAGTAGATCCCATCTCATTACCATCAAGAGTAAATGACAACGCTATACTCCTATCCTCTGTAGAGAAAAATCTTTTAGCTTTTAAAGATTCATAAAGATCATCTCGTGTTAGTGATTTAGCTAAAATTGCAGTAGCCATATCTGTTTCACCCCATTCCCTTTGGTGATGATCATGAGATCCTGCAGCTCCTATTTTCCATCCTCTAGAAATTGCTTCGTCATAAAAACTTCTATTTTGATCTTCTTTAAAATACCCATCATTGTAATAAAACTTATCAAATCCAGTACCCTTATTCCATAATTCCATACCTACAAATTTATCTGTAGGAACAGTTTCAAAATGCTCAAATTCTAAACTAATATCATTTTCTCTTCCTGGGTGATTAAAAAAAGCTATGCCTTCTCTTTTTTCTAACCAGGATGTAATATCTGAAAAAGAAAAATCAGAAAGTACGTTAGTAAAATCCTCTGTGTTTATAATACTAATGTGCCCATAAACTAAACTACTTGTCCATTCAAATCCCCAAAAAGTAACAAATTCAGAATTTACATTATTTGCATTAGCACTATTTTTTAATGTATTCCATCTATCTGCTGTTAATAAGATACCATGTTCTGATAATCCCATAAAATCAAGCCCCGCAACATTTCTAGCATGTGTATACGCTTCTGTAGGTGTCCCTTTTCCATCTGATAAACCTGTATGATTATGTAAATGCCCATAATATACATTCCATTCTCCTGTAGATGGATGCTTTTGTGCAAAAAATGAACCTGCAAATAATAACATTAATATAAGAGTAATAGTACTTTTCATAATTTTAAGTTTGGTTAATTAAAATATGAGTACAAATTAAGGCTATAATGTTATCTTAAGGTTCTATATAAATTATCTAAAAGTTTAGTTTTTATAGTCCGTCACCCTCTTTGTTAATATCTTATGTTTTCTACACCACCAAATACTTAAAATTCCTACATTATTAATTTTTAAACAAAAAATATAGACAAAAAGCAATTTTTAAAGATAAAAATCATATTTTTAGCAAAACAAGAAAACAAAACTTAACTAAACTCGATACTTATGACCCCAAAAATGAATGTACAAATAGTACAAAAAGAACAAATAAAATTTTTGAAATTTCCAAAAGAAGATGTTTTAGATAAAAGAAAAGATCAAATAGATCGATTTTTAGAATTACAAAGAGCACTTACTCTAGGAAATTTAGAGCATGAAAAAGTAAGAATCGTTTTTGTAGATGATAAAGGCTTAAAAAAAGTAGAAACCACTATATGGGGAATAACCGATAAAGAAGTAATTCTAAAACAATCTACAATCATTCCTTTAGAAAGAATAATAAGTATTTCATAAATCAATAATCTTGGAGCAAGCAAGCCGCGAGGTATGTTTCTGAAAATATATTTTGTTTGCAAGGTAAGCCTCAGAGATATAAAATCTGTTTCCTTTTTTAAAATAATATAGATGTCTTTAAACATCTATATTATTTTTGTTTCTAGAAATGTTTTATTCGCACTCTGATACTTATTTATAATAGTTTTATAACTTTGAAAAATTCTAAAAAAATAAAGTCTGAAAATAAATTACTACCGCGCCCCAAACCCAACATGAAAAAAAAAATACTAAATTATCTATTGCTTATTATATTTATAATAGGATACAATACTTATGGACAATCTAAAAAATCTTATCTATTATCTAACAATCAAGAAAGTTTTGTAAATAAATTGATTAGTTCTAATAAAAGTAAATCTTCCACTTTTAAAACGAAAGGAAATAAAAGCTTTTCGTTTGATTTAAATATTAAAAATGAAAAAGAAAACAATCTTACCTTATTAGGAACCGTAAATGGAGAAAAATTATCTAGTTTTTCTATTTCCAGAATAGATAATATTTTAAATGGTCATATTATATTAAACAATGCAAAAAAGGCATATCTACTATATTCTGAAACAAATGGAAAAGTATTTATTGAAGAAACTGATATCAATAAAATTATTTGTGTAGACTTTGAAAAGGCTAATACAGAAGTAGGAACTACAACCAATAAATATTCAAAAATGGCTTCTCCATTAATATTAGAGAGTCTGCCTGGAGCGTTAGGTATTATCTATTTAGATTTTGATGGTGAATTAGTCTCAGGTACATCTTGGCTAGGTGGAGCTACTATCGATGCAGAATCTCCAAATTTTTCTGATCAAAAAATAATAGAGGTTTGGAAAATAATGGCAGAAGATTTTAGACCATTTAATCTTAATGTCACAACTAGAAGAGATCTTTTTGATGCAGCTCCTATAAACCGTAGAATGATGTGTATCTTCACTCCTACTAATGATGCTCAACCAGGCTCTGGAGGTGTCGCTTATGTAAACTCTTTTTCTTCTAATGTAGATAATCCTTGTTGGGTATATAATCTATCGACAAGAGCTGCTGGAGAAACTGGATCTCATGAGGTTGGACATACTTTAGGATTATCTCATGATGGACAAGGAAGCACAGAATATTATGCCGGACATGGGCAATGGAGCCCTATTATGGGATGGAGCGTAAATAAACCAATCGGACAATGGAGTGCTGGCGAATATGATAATGCAACAAGTAACCAAAATGATATTGCAATTATCGCTAATAGCAGAAACGGAGTTGGCTTTCAAAACGACGATCATAGTAATGATACAAGTAATGCTACATCTATAAAAGTAACCCCTGAAGGAGTCGTTAATGCTAATCAAAATTTTGGTTTAATTAGTACCAGAGATGACAAAGATGTATTTACCTTTGCTGTAGAAACTGGAACTGTGTCTTTAAACTTTAATCCAGACCCAGATTATCCTAATTTAAATATCCAAGCAAGAATACTTAATGAACTGGAGCAAGAAATTGCTATTTCTAACCCTAACGGACTCAATGCATCTATTAATCAAATCCTTACCGAAGGAATTTATTACATAGAAATTGACGGTGTTGGAGAAGGAACTGTAAATAATGGATATTCTGATTTTTCGTCTTTAGGTAATTATACTATATCTGGTAATTATACTCCTGGAGATGATAAAAACCCTCCATTATCTGAATTTGAAGCAGTAAAAAATTGTTTTACTATTAATTTTGTAAATAATTCTACTAATAAAATCAACTCTTATCTTTGGGATTTTGGAGACGGTACAACATCTACAAACAAAAACCCTAGCCACACATATACCTCACAAGGTAATTATACAGTCTCATTAACGACAACTAATGATACTGGGGATAACACAAAAGAAAAAGTAAATTTTATAAATATACAAACCCCTAATCAACCCACTGTTTCTGATCTAAATATTTGTAGAGGAGAATCCGCTACACTAACTGTATCTGGTAATAGTGAATATCTTTGGTACACCAGTATTACAGAAAATACAAGTATTGCTTCTGGGACAACTTTTGTTACCCCCCCATTAGATAATAATATAACATATTATATAGAAGGGGTAATTGGAGATTGTATTACCAAAATTAGAACCCAAGTTAAAGTAACAATATCTGATACCCCAGAACAACCATTAATAAAGATTAATCAAAATAAAAAATTAGCCGTTACCTCAGAGTTTTATAATTATCAATGGTATTATAATGGAAAGGTAATTGATGGTGCTGATCAATCAGAACATTTACCAACAAAAGTAGGGGAATATAGTATCGAAATCTCTAATAAAACAGGATGTAAAAGTCTATCAAAAAAAATTAATATCGATCAAACTTTACTTAACTCAATCAGACAAAACAAAACATTTACCTACTACCCTAACCCAATTAACAATAATAATTTTTTATATATCGATGGTTTTACACCAGAAGATTATGATGTAACAATCGTTAATCTTCAAGGAAAAATAGTAATTCAATCTGCTCCTATATCTAAAATAGATATTTCTGAATTATCTAATGGTTTATACATTTTACTTATAAATAATAAACCAATAGGTAAACTTATAAGAGAATAGTTTTAAAATCTAAAAAACAAAGCATATCTATCCAAAAAAGATATGCTTTGTTTATCTATATAAATCTAAAAAGGTTTTTAACTTTCCTTTAATAGATTTTTGAATATCTTTAGAAACCAAAATTCAAACCTTGAAAAATACAATTGTATACTATATTTTTATTCTGTTACCGATACTAGCCTTTTCACAACAAAAAACAAAACAAGGTAAAATAATTACTGAGTTTGGTAAAACATATACGGTAAACAATCCCGACTTTAAAACTAATATTCAAAAAGACTTAAAAGTAGTATTTGATATTGGCAGAACTTTTAAAGACAACTCTACAATAAACCCTCTTTTTAATACAGCTGCCAGATACCTTAATATGCATGCAGATGCAGGAGTACCTATTGGAAAACTACATGTTGCCTTAGTCGTTCATGGAGAAGCAGCAAATGATATATTAAATAACACCGAATATAAAAATAAGTATGGTATAGATAACCCTAATACATCATTGCTTTCTGCTTTGGCAGAAAAAGGTGTCCAAATAATTTTATGTGGGCAGACTGCTGCGCATAGAAATATTTCTAAAGAAAAAACTCTACCCGAAATAAAAATTGCTTTATCTGCAATGACTGCCTTAGTACAATTACAAAACGAAAATTACAGACTCATTAATTTTTAACCCTAATGAAAAAACAAACACAAACTTTTTTATTAATCATTACAATGGTTTTTTGTTCGACCTATGCACAACAAATAGATCCAGACATTAATGCTTCCGCAGAAAAAATTGAATCTAAAGTAATTGAATGGAGGCGCGATTTTCATCAAAATCCAGAACTATCTAACCAAGAGTTTGAAACTGCAAAAAAAATAGCTAAACACCTTAAAGGTTTAGGCTTAGAAGTAACGGAAAATGTTGCCAAAACAGGTGTAGTTGCTATTTTAAAAGGAAAAAAAGAAGGAAAAACTGTTGCTTTAAGAGCGGATATTGATGCCCTACCTGTAACAGAACGAGTAGATATACCCTTTAAATCTATAGTAAAAGCTAATTTTTTAAATACTGAAGTCGGTGTTAGCCATGCCTGTGGTCACGACACTCATACATCCATCTTAATGGGGGTTGCAGAAATTCTTTCTAAACATAAAGATAAAATAAATGGTACTGTTAAATTTATTTTTCAACCTGCGGAAGAAGGTCCCCCACCAGGAGAAGAAGGTGGAGCTAAATTAATGATCAAAGAAGGAGTCTTAAAAAATCCAGATGTAGACGCTATTTTTGGTTTACATATAAATTCTGGAACCGATGTAGGCAAAATACGTTATAAACCAGGAGGAACTATGGCTGCTGTAGAAAGATTTGTTATCAATGTAAAAGGAAAACAAACACATGGTTCCGCTCCTTGGGCAGGAGTAGATCCCATATTAATCTCGGCAAAAATTATTGATGGATTACAAACCATCATAAGTAGAGAATCTCCTTTAGTCAATGAAGCAGCTGTTATTACTGTTGGCAAAATCACTAGTGGTGTACGGTTTAACATTATTCCAGAAAGTGCCGAAATGATTGGCACTGTTAGAACTCTGGATCCTGGAATGAGAACTCTTATTATTAAAAGAATGAATGAGATGGTACCCTCCATTGCAAAAGCATATGGCGGTGATGCAACTATTGTATTTCAAAATAACACCTCTATTACTTATAATGATCCAGATCTTGTCAAAAAAATGCTCCCGACCATCCAAGGTGTTGCCGGTAAAGAAAATGTACTTTTATCTAAAGCAACTACTGGCGGAGAAGATTTTTCTTACTTTCAAGAAGTAGTACCAGGGTTCTATTTCTTTTTAGGAGGAAAAACACCTGGATCTAAGGAAGCTGCCCCACATCATACACCTGATTTTTATATTGACGAAAGCGGATTACTATTAGGCGTAAAAGTAATGTCTCAACTAACATTAGATTATCTTAATATTAAATAGGTAAATTAAAAATGGAAAATATACTTAACTTTTTAGGTTCTATATCTTGGTGGATATGGATTATTATAGCTTTAATATTAGTAGCTATCCGAGATATGTTTTTAAATAAAAAGCATACAATTAGCCATAACTTCCCTATAGTAGGACATCTAAGATACCTTTTAGAGAGTATTGGCCCTGAAATAAGGCAATACTTTGTTGCTAACAACCGCGAAGAACTTCCTTTTAACAGAATTGAAAGAGGATGGGTCTATGCATCTTCAAAAAATGAAAATAATTACGAAGGCTTTGGTACTGATAGAGATATATACCAACACCAACATATCTTTATAAAAAATTGTATGATACCATACAAAATGGATAAAGACCATCCTAATAAAGAAGATAAGACTTTTTTACCTTGTGCTAAAGTAATGGGTTTGTATAATAATCGTAAAAAACCATATCGCCCAGGGTCCGTTATCAATGTTTCTGCTATGAGTTTTGGCTCTCTCTCTGCTCGAGCAGTAGAATCTTTAAATATAGGCATACAAAAAGCTAATGCATATCATAATACTGGAGAAGGAGGACTTTCGCCATATCATAGCAATGGTGGTGATGTAATCTTTCATTTTGGAACTGGTTATTTTGGAGTACGAAGTGAGGATGGTAATTTCTCTATGAAAAAGATGAAAGATCTTGTTACTAAAAACCCATTTATAAGAGCAATTGAAATCAAACTATCTCAAGGTGCAAAACCAGGAAAAGGAGGTGTCCTACCTGGTGCTAAAATCACCCCACAGATTGCCGAGATTAGAGGTGTTGAGGTTGGAAAAGATGTCCTATCCCCTTCTTCACATAAAGCATTTACAGATGTTCCTGAACTTTTACAATTTATTGAAGATATCGCAAATGAAACTGGACTTCCTGTAGGAATTAAAGCCGCTATAGGAAAAACAGAGCAATGGGAACTTCTTGCCAAACTAATGGTGGAAACCAATAAAGGCCCTGATTTTATTACTATAGATGGTGGCGAAGGTGGTACTGGTGCTGCTCCTCCTAGTTTTGCCGACCATGTATCCTTGCCTTGGGTGTATGGATTTACTGCTATTTATAAAATTTTTCAGAAATACAACCTTACAGATAGAATAGTTTTTATTGGTAGTGGAAAATTAGGATTTCCTGCAAAAGCAGCTATGGCATTTGCAATGGGAGTAGATTGCATAAATGTTGCTCGTGAAGCTATGATGAGTATCGGTTGCATCCAAGCACAAATATGCCACACCAATAGATGCCCAAGCGGGATAGCAACACAAAGTAAATGGTTACAAAAAGGAATTGATATTCCTTTAAAATCAGATCGTTTAGCACAATACTTTAAAACTTTCAGAAAAGAATTTATAGAAATAACACATGCAACAGGTCATGAACACCCTTGTCAATTTACCATGCAAGATATAGACCTAAATGTAGATGATGGAGAGCTTACCAGAACATTAGAACAATCTTTTAAATATACAAAGACTCCTGTAGAATATACCTGTGCACAAGATTTAAAAAATTGCACCTATCTTGGTGGGTATTATAAAAATCAAATAGAACAACAAGCTTCTTAACTATAAATCAATAACCTCACTACAAATTCATAAAATATGTTTTTTTTGAGGAAAACTATAAAGAGTTAAATAAGTAATTATATTACTTTTGAACATAAAAATAATATTTAAACATACATGAAAATCGAAATTTTACCACTAATCATTTCTTTAGTTCCTGCAATTTTAATTGCTTTGCTTTCAATATATTTTTTTAAAGCACATACGGATAATGAAGAAAAACGTCGAAGATTCTTATTGCACAGAGAAAATAAAAAACAAGCATTACCCCTTAAATTACAAGCATATGAACGTATGGTTTTGTTATTAGAAAGAATTTCACCAGGTAATTTACTTATTAGAATATCTCCTTTAGGAGAGGATAAAAAAGACTATGAGTCTTTATTAACAAGCACTATAGATCAAGAATTCGAACATAATCTTACGCAACAAATTTATATCTCTGATGAATGTTGGAATACTATTAAAGCAGCAAAAAACGCTACTATAGCTTTGATTAGAAGAAATACACTGAAAGAAGAAATAGATTCTGCTAATAAAATGAGAGAAGTAATTCTTACCGAACTTGTAGAAAAAGGAGCTCCTAGTGATGCTGCCTTAGCCTTTATTAAAGAAGAAATTAGTGCTGTTTTTTAATCTTTAATTATCATACCAATCAATAACCTCGGAGCAAGCTCACGAGGTATATTTCTGTAAATATATTTTGTTTTCGAGGCAAGCCTCCTTTAGAGAATTAAATTCCACAATGTGGATTAAAAAAATTATAGGCTATCCTGCTAGATCAATATTCTTAAGCTTATTATCTTCTGCCAGTTTAGCCTTTTTTGCAGCATATTCGTATCCTTGTTTCCACCAACTTCCCATAAGTTTTTTATTAAAAATTAAAGAATTCTCAGTGAGTTTAGATGGGGTATAATATAAGTTTAATGGTACTTTTTTATTAATTGCGGCTAATTTACCAACAACAGTATCGTGACCTTCTACCTGATCTAACATATAGCTAAATAGATTTACCATAAGAGAAAATGGATTTTTTCCTAATACTTTATTGTGCTCCATATTTTCAGACTCCAAAATAATAGCATCTACCTCTGTTGCCCCTCGCCGTATAGCTTCTCGTATGGGCACCATACATCCAAAACCACCATCTGCATATTCATAACCGTTTTTGGTAACCAAACTCATAAAAGGAACATAATTACAGGATATCCATATCCAATCACAAAAATCTTCGTACGAAAAATCATTTATAGATTTATATTCTGTTCTGTTTTTAGTAAGATTAGATACCGTTACAACAACATCCTCTACTTTTTTACGTGCTAAGTTAAATTCAGCTTCAGAAAAATTTCTACGTATAGATCTTCTCAAGTTTTTACTTTCACCAAACGTTCGTTTCTTTTTCATAAACTGCCATAGTGATGAAAAAAAATTGATCGACACGTATTCTCTATCCCCTTTTTTTCGTACCACAAAAGGGTTTACATTAAAAATAGTATTTTGGTTAACATTAGTATATATATCATACATCTTATCGATATTTCCTAAAGCCAATTGAGAGATCAAAAGACTTCCTGTCGAAGTTCCTAAGAACATATCATATTGTTTGCCTTGCTTTTGAATTAAATACTGTGCCACTCCTCCAGCATACGCTCCTTTACTTCCTCCACCCGAAATTACTAGTGCCCGCATATTTTATATTGGATTAGATATGTTTTTTTGTTTTGCAAATTTATAACCTTTTGACCACCATTGCGTCATTTTTTCTTTATCAAACACCAAAGAGTTTGTAGTAAGCACAGTAGGTGTATAATACAAATCCAGTGCTACATTTTCTTGTAAAGCTTTAAATTTACCTATTCTAATATTTTGATGCTCTATCCTATCCATCATAAAATCTACCATATTGGTGATTAACGAAAAAGGATTTTTAGTAGGCATTCGATTTAGGTAATTAACTTCTGTTTCTAATACAATTACATCTAACTCTGTTGCTCCTCTTCGTATTGCTTCTTCAATAGGAACCATAGATCCTAAACCACCATCTACATAATCACAATTGTTTTTCCTTACCAAACTCATAAATGGAGGGTAATTACAGGATATCCATATCCAATCTAAAAAATCTTTATATAAACATTCTTTTATAGATTTATACTCCACTTCATTAGCAGACAGATTTGTTACTGTAATAATTACATCTTTATCACTAGATTGTAATTCTTTAAAAAAAGACTCAGAAATAGCGTTCTCTATAAGTTCTCTAAGATTACTACTATCTCCAAAAGATTTATTGCCCTTAATTAGATTACGCAAAACATTAAAATGATTGATATTGATATTGGTATATCCTCTTTTCTTTTTAATAGTAAACGGGCAATTTTTAAATATAGAATTTTGGTTTACTGAAGTATAAAAGCTTTTAATTTCTTCAATTTTTGATAATGCCAAGTGAGAAACTAATAAACTACCTGTAGAAGTACCAAGAAAGAGATCATATTTTCTATCTAAATCCTGAATCAAATACTGTGCAACGCCACCTGCAAAAGCTCCTTTACTACCGCCTCCAGAAATTACCAATGCACGCATACTTTATATTATGGGGTTATTTTTTTTTCTAAAAAATCCTGTTGATTTTTGGGTAAACTATTCATTAAAACTACATATTTCTTTTTATATTTTTCATCCTGTAGTAATTTATCCATAATTTTTCTACATGAATTTCTAAAACGCCAATTATGATGAGTAGCTCCTTCGACAAGAGATACTAATGAGTCGTCTGAAAATGCCTGCAAACTTTCTAAATAAGTAAAAGCACTTTCGCGAGTACTAAAACCATGTTTTAAAGACGTATACTCTGTTAGCTCTATAAAATATTTTTGATGCTGATCTATATGATAACCCTTTGTGTTTAGAGCCAGAACCAGCCATAACATTCTAACATTTTTGTTTGCAAACCCTACAACTTCTTTTGTTGTATCCAAGTATTCTTTCCTTTTTTCAGGAAAACCCGACCACAAGTGATACAGAGCTGCTTCTATAGTAGCATAAGAGGCATCTTTTAATAAAGATTCATATTGTACTTGTAAGTCTTTTGGAACCGTACTTAGCGTATTTGCAATAGCTTGACGAACAAAAATATTATTTGTCTCAAAAGCTTTGTCATACAGTGCTATTACTTCTGGAGAAGTATCCCCTCCTAACTGATAAATAACTTCTTGCCCCATATAATCATTTGTCGGTAAATTGAGGGCTTTTGCCAAAACACTCCATTTGCCTGCCAAAGGTTGGGTTCGCTCTTGTGCTAAACTTAAATAATCTTTAATAAATTGTGATTTTGCCAGTATATCCAATGCTTCTTGCGAAGGAAATTTCACATTCTCTATCCACAATTTTTTAAAAGCACTTAAATCTGTCTTACTAACCTCTTCTGCTACTGCTATAAAATCTGCTGTAGTAGCATTTTGAAACTTGTATTTTTCCAAAAAATTATGAATAGTAATTTTAAAACTAGTATCTCCTATTAGATTTCTAAGAGCATGAACTGTCCATGCTCCTCGTTGGTAAAAAGTTAGCGTACTTGCGTTAGGATTTAGTAAAGAAGTAGCTTCTTTTGTTTTAGATAGTTCCGTAAGTTGCTCTGCACTTTCGTATAATTTATATAAAAAATAATCTTCGCCAAAAATTTCTTTTTCTACCAAAAGCGCATAATACGTAGCAAAACCTTCTTGTAACCAGTGGTGTTTTCCTTCGGTTTCGGTTATTAAATCTCCAAACCATTGATGTGCTAATTCATGCGCATTAACATTTATATAATTTTGATCTACAAAAGCAGTTTCGTCTACTACAAAAGCATCCGAAAAAATAGTAGTACCGGTATTTTCCATCCCAGCATACAAAAAATCTTTTACTGGTATTTGTTTGTAATTTTGCCAAGGAAAAGTATATCCTATTTCTTTTTCTAAAAAGTCAAATATCTTTTTGCTATGCCGATAAGTAGATTCATATTTGTCCTTATCTTTTGGGTAATAATACATCTCTAAAGGAGTACCATTAGCAGAAACCTCCACTACTTTTTCGTACTTACCAATTACAAAAGCTACCAGATAGCTACTCATTGGTTGTTGCATATCATAATGCCAACTTTGTATAGAGTCATTTACAGATTCGCTTTTTATAAGGTTTCCGTTAGCAATCACCTCGTATCCTTTATTAAATTGTAGTTGAAGATCAAACACTACTTTTTCATTCATATCATCAAAACTAGGTAACCAATTAGAGGTGTATTTACCTTGTCCTTGCGTCCATATCTGATCATTACCGCTATAATCCTTTACAAAGTACAATGCCTTTTTTGGAGTAGCGGTATATGCGATAGTTATATTTTGTTCTGTTGGGGCTTCTTTAAAATCAGATGGTATAATTATCTTTTTATTATCATACGTATACTCTACTTTGTTTCCGTTTAAGGTAATTTGTTGGATGTTCATATTTTGAGCATCTATGTATATCGATTTAGTTGGTTTCAGAATCTTAAAAGTATATATTACATTTCCATCTACTTCTTTTTTTTCTGCATTGATGTTTAAAGTGGCTGTACTTTCTAAAAAATCAACATACGGTTGTTCTCTTGTTACCGTATAAGATAATATAGGAGAGGTTTCTTGGGCAATCCCAATACCCGAAATAAAAGGTATAAAAAAGGCTAAAATAAATTTCATTTGTTTCTTACTTAAATATTTTCTTTGGTGCTTCAAAAGAGTTCTTACTTTTATTGATTTTAAAAATCTTAAAAATTTATAACAATATAAACTCCATTTCTTTTTGACCAAATGTTCTGCCAAAATAACGAAATTAGTATCCTAATGTGGCAACTTTTACTAGGAACATTTATAATTAGGGGTTGAACTATTTTTGAATAAGTACTATCTTCGTCCTAATGAACCCTAATATCTTACAAACTCCGATTGATTATCTTAAAGGCGTGGGACCTACTCGTGCTACTTTGCTTCGGTCTGAACTTGGCGTCCATACTTATCAAGATTTATTAAATCTGTTTCCTAATCGATATCTGGATAAAACACAATACTATAAAATTAATCAGCTACAGCGTAACTCTGCCGAAGTACAGATAATAGGTAAGATTGTTCACCTTAAAACGGTAGAGCAAAAAAAAGGAAAACGATTAGTAGCCAAATTTATAGATGATACTGGCGAAATAGAGCTGGTATGGTTTAAAGGACATAAGTGGATTAGAGAAAATATTAAACTAAATACACCATATGTAATCTTTGGTAAGACGAAATACTATAATGGATTTAATATGCCCCACCCAGAAATGGAATTGCTAGCAGAGCATCAACAAAACTTAAGAACTGCGATGCAACCTATTTATCCTTCGACCGAAAAATTATCGAATAGAGGGATTAC
Source organism: Aquimarina muelleri DSM 19832 (assembly GCF_000430665.1). Taxonomy (GTDB): domain Bacteria; phylum Bacteroidota; class Bacteroidia; order Flavobacteriales; family Flavobacteriaceae; genus Aquimarina; species Aquimarina muelleri. The sequence continues at coordinate 58,238 of NZ_AUML01000036.1, forward strand.
CAACAGGGTGCTAAGTAAAATGATGCAACAACTTTTTATCGAAACTAATGTTAGGTTTTATGATACGTTGTCTGCCGAGATTTTAGAAGAATTAAAATTGATTTCAAAAAGCGAAGCTGTTTTTAATATTCACTTTCCAAAAAGTCAGGAGTTACTAGCAAAGGCACAATATCGTCTTAAATTTGAAGAATTATTTTATATACAACTACAGCTTATCATCAAAAAACTGATTCGAAAACAGAAGATCAAAGGGTTTCCTTTTACTGATGTTGGAGAATATTTTACTACCTTTTATAACAACCACCTACCATTTGAGCTTACCAATGCTCAAAAACGTGTTATAAAAGAAATACGAAACGATATTGGTAGTAGTGCACAAATGAACCGACTTTTACAAGGAGATGTTGGTTCTGGCAAAACTATAGTTGGCCTAATGGTTATGCTTTTGGCCATGGACAATGGTTTTCAAGCCTGCCTTATGGCTCCTACAGCTATTTTAGCTAATCAACACTACCAAGGGATTACAGAGCTTACCAAAGATCTAGATATTAATGTAAAATTATTAATGGGTAGCTCTAAAGTCAAAGAACGCAGGGAAATCCATCAAGAACTAGAAGATGGTACTTTACACATCCTTATCGGCACCCACGCTATACTCGAAGATAAAGTAAAGTTTAAAAATCTGGGACTAGCAATTATTGATGAACAACATAGATTTGGTGTAGCACAACGAGCCAAATTATGGCATAAAAACACCTATCCTCCACATGTTTTGGTAATGACGGCAACACCTATACCCAGAACTCTGGCGATGAGCTTATATGGGGATTTGGATATTTCGGTAATTGATGAGCTGCCCCCAGGACGAAAGGCTATTAAAACGGTACATCGTTATGATAGTAACCGCTTAAAGGTCTTTAAGTTTATGGCAGACGAAATCGAAAAAGGAAGACAAATCTATATTGTATATCCTTTAATACAAGAATCGGAAGCCATGGATTATAAAGATCTTATGGATGGCTATGAGAGTATAGCCCGCTCCTTTCCTGCTCCACAATATCAAATCTCTATCGTACATGGCAAAATGAAACCCGTAGATAAGGATTATGAAATGGATCGCTTTGTAAAAGGAGAAACACAAATCATGGTAGCCACTACCGTTATTGAAGTTGGGGTTAATGTTCCTAATGCTAGTGTTATGATTATAGAAAGTGCAGAGCGTTTTGGGTTATCTCAATTACATCAACTACGAGGGCGTGTGGGACGTGGTGCCGAGCAAAGTTTTTGTATACTCATGACCAGTTTTAAATTATCTGCCGATAGCAAAACTCGATTAGAAACCATGGTGCGTACCAATGATGGTTTTGACATTGCCGAAGTAGATTTAAAACTACGTGGACCAGGAGATATTATGGGTACACAGCAAAGCGGTGTGCTTAACCTAAAAATAGCAGATATAGTAAAAGATAATGATATTTTAAAAACAGCAAGACACTATGCAGTTAAGATCCTAAATGAAGATCCTTCTTTAGCTTTAGAAAAAAATAAAGTTTTAATGTACACCTATCAACAGATGGCAAAACATAAAAATATATGGAATTATATTTCTTAAAACCTTAGTTTGATATAAGAAATTAATCAATAACCTTGGAACAAGCTAACGAGGTATGTTTCCGAAAATATATTTTGTTTTAGAGGCAACCCCCGGAGAATTAAACTCCATAATGTGGATTAAAAAAGACCATCAGATAAGAAGATATAATAAAACGAACAAAAATTGTATTGAAATTTTATCTGTGGAAATATATTATTTAAATTAACTCAAACCCCTACCTAGTTTATTGTTTTTTAAAACAAACTAATGTTAGTGATAAACCAAAAAAAATGACTCCACAAAATATAGATTTATCAAAATTAACACCACTACACAACACATTAACTAACAAAAAAAAAATAATACATATTATTAGTGAAAAATATTCTCCTTTAAGTTCTCAATGTCAATCAGAACTATCCAATAATTCTAAAATATTAGGTATAAAAAAAGGAGAGGTTTTAGTAAAAGAAGGTCAATACTCAGACAAAGCATACTTTATTGTACAGGGTTGCTCGAGAGCTTATTATTTAAAAAACGGAAAAGATATCTCAGATTGGTTTGCTTTTGAAAATGATTTTATTAGTTCCATAAATAGTTTTTTTCGTAATATCCAAAGCCCGCATTTTATAGAAGTATTAGAAAACTCAACCTTATTAGAAATATCCAGAGATAGCATAATTGAATTATCCGATAAATACCATGATTTTGAACGATTAAGTAAAACAATAGTAACAAACACTATGTTACGCTTGCAAGAAAGAATTGTGTCTATGCAATTTCAATCTGCAGAACAAAAATATAAAGATATTTTATCCACTCACCCTAACATCACACAAAGAATCCCTTTAACACATATTGCATCTTATATTGGTATTACTTTAGAAACATTAAGTAGAATAAGAGGATTAAAAAGTTGAATTTGATCTAAATCAAATGATAAGTCATAATTTGAATACATCTTTGTAATAAAAAAAAGGTGAAACAAATTCATTATCTATCAGGCATTATACTTACAATTTTTATAACCTTTCATTTATTTAATCATATGTTCAGTCTCTTTGGAGTAGAGCAACATATCCAATTAATGAATTCCTTCCGGTTAGTTTATAGACATATTCTTGCCGAAACAATTTTATTGATTGCTATTTTTATTCAAATTATTTCTGGAATAAAATTGTTTTTAAAAAAGAAAAAAACTGTTACTGGTTTTTTTGAAAAATTACAATTATGGAGTGGATTATATTTATCTATATTTTTTGTCTTTCATCTTGCCGCAATATTTATGGGTAGGTATTTTTTAAATCTTGATACTAATATTTATTTTGGAGTTGCAGGCCTTAATACTTTTCCTCTTAATTTGTTTTTTATCCCTTACTATGGACTTGCTATATTTTCTTTTTTTGGTCATATTTCTGCTATTCATTACAAAAAAATGAAACACCCTATTTTTGGACTAACTCCAAAAAAACAATCAATCTTAATTTTGACTTTTGGAATTATACTAAATATCGTAACCTTTTATGGACTAACCAATAAATTTAAAGGAATCAAAATACCCGAAGAATATAACCTTATGATCGAAAAAAAAACAAATCAATAACCTCGAAGCAAGCTCAAAAAGTATGTTGCCAAAAATATATATTGTTTTAGAGACAATCCTCGGAGAATTAAACTCCACAATATGGATAAAACCAAAAACACATTTCTTAAAGTAACTGTACTAATTCTAATTGGATTTCTGTTTTGTTATTATATATTTAAAATTGCACAACATATAATTTGGCTGTTCATAAAAAAGAAACTAAAAATAACACCAAATTAATTATTGTAAATAAATAAGATAATGAACATATATATACTTACTGCAGGAATTTTATGCTTCGCTTTGGGTATAGCTCACTCCATTCTAGGAGAGTATTTGATTTTTAAAAGCAAAAGACATAAAAGAAATTTAGTTCCTTCAAAAGGAAGTGTCGAATTAAAAGAAAGACATTTAAGAATACTATGGGCTACATGGCATTTGGCTTCTATTTTTGGTTGGTGTATTGGAGCTATATTAATAAAAATATCCTTAGACCATAATGAATCAAATTCTGGTATAATAGACTTTATGTTAATGATTATAATGTATGCCATGTTCTTAGCCTCTATACTGGTATTAGTAGGAACAAAAGGAAAACATCCTGGTTGGATAGTTCTTTTAATAATTGCACTATTATTGATTATAGCAAACTAAAAAACTCTTCCTTAATAACTAAAAAAACAAAAAAATTAAACCATTTTTACACCTAATAACCCACAATAAGCAACTATTAAATGCAACTAATAAGTAACCCAAAGGTCAAAAACATTTTTAATACGTATCCAGAATCTGTGCTACTACAAATGCAACGTCTTAGAGAATTAATTATAGAAACCGCATCGGCTATAGAAGGGCTTACAGAATTAGAAGAAACCCTAAAATGGGGAGAACCAAGTTATCTTACAAAACATGGCAGTACAATAAGAATCGATTGGAAAGCAAAAAATCCAGAACAATATGCCATATACTTTCAATGCACATCCAGCCTGATTGCAACCTTTAGGATTCTTTATAATGATATATTTACATTTGAAGGAGGCAGGGCGATAATATTTAAGCTAAAAGATAAAATACCAGAAACCGAAGTAAAGCAATGTATACAATTGGCATTGACTTATCATAAAGTCAAACACCTACCCCTATTAGGAGCATAGAATAGTACGGATAGATTTTCTTCTTAAAAAATTTACAGAACATCGAAATGAGTTCATTTGTCATTCCGTTGAAGAATGGAGTCCAATACTAATAATAGCTAAGCAAAATTAATATGGCAAAACAAAAACTACTTATCTTATCCGATCTTTGGGGATTAAAAAAATCAGATTGGTTACCTTATTATACCGATATACTTAACGAAAAATTTGAAATACAATATTACGATTGCTGTACCTTGGGTAAATTAAATACCTCAAAATATACCGAAGAAGCCCTTCATCAACAGTTTGTTAATGGTGGCATCGAATTAGCAGTACAAAACCTGATCGATAAAGAGACCGAAATAGTACATATTCTTGCATTTAGTATTGGTGGTACTATTGCGTGGCAATCTATGTTAAAAGGCTTAAAAGTAGCTTCTCTATACGCTGTTTCTGCTACAAGGTTACGGTATGAAACGAACAAACCTGATGGAGATATAAAACTTTACTTTGGCGAAACCGATACCTATGCCCCCAATAAGGAATGGTTGTCTAAAATGAATAACATTGCTGTTATAAAAAATAAAAAAGGACATAGTTTATATACAGAACCCGAATTTGCTAGAGAATTAAGCACTCTAATTTGCGAAACTATACAGTGATCTATTTTTTTTGATGGAAGTGAAAAAAAATAGCTTTGTTCCAATCCTGTCCTAAATAAATTTGTATCATAAAAATTTTAGCCATTTTACATACCTATCGCTATATTTAAGTAAATATTCAAAAAAGAACCCC
>NZ_AUML01000037.1 GCF_000430665.1 Aquimarina muelleri DSM 19832
CCCTCCCCTTTGATTTCATTATCCATCTCTTGACCTTGGAAGCCATAACGGTAATCCCCAGAGTTCCCATGCCTGTTAGGCAGCAGCATACCGAAAGGATAGTAGTCATTAAATGTAAGAACGTCTGGTGCAAAGGTATAAGAATTTGGAGAACTTTCTACACTTAGCGTAGTAACTTTTATGTTATCGATAGTAATATATCCACTATTACCAGAATTCCTATCATCATCAATATTTATACTTAAGCCATCACCAGAGGTTAATGTACTGTTATCTATAAGGATGTCTACACTTGTTTTTCCAGTTATATTTTCTTCATATACTTTATTTTTACCATAATTTACAGAATAGATTATACCCCCAGTAAAATTACTATCATCCAAATCAAAAGTTATCTTAAGCTTATCCTGTATCGTAAATTTATCTGTAAAACTTGCAGTTAATAATCCGCTGTGTTCTATTTTTAATTTTTGATCGCCAGAGATACTGGCGCTAAAAGACTGCCACCTTGGATCCAGAGTTTCAAAAGTATCTGAGTATACTATTGTATTTGAGTTAGAGCCAGAGGATATGTTTCCTTCTACTTTACGATCACTTATCACACTCATTACATTACCCAAGTGATTACTCAACTCATATCGTTTATCTCCTACCAAATTGCTAATAGTAATAGGGGTAAAAGTATTATTGTTGGTAATCTGTATATTTTTTTGTTCTAGTCCTAATCGGCTACTACCATATATATGGTGTTCTTTTAAACGCAAATCTGTTGCTACTGCTCCACTGGTATTGGCTTCGTACACTCCCATGGTATTTCCTTGCGCATCGCGAGTATACAATGTGGTAACATTTTGTGGCATAATGGTTTTAGAAATACGATTTCCTAATCCGTCATATGCAAAGCTTATGGTTACTCCGTCATTTTTTGTGATCTTTTTTACTTTACCATCTACACGCCATTCGATATTAGTGATCCCTTCTTTAGTATCTTTTATCAATTGCCCTATGGCATCATATTCATAATTGTTAGGGTTTTGATCTTGCAGGTCGTTAAACATGCTTCCCATAATAGCATCATCTACATGCCCTAACTGATTCGATCGTTTTTGCTCTCCTGTTTCTGGATCTGCTATCGTTTTGTAAGTATAGCTAAGTGCATCCATATCTACTACAGTACCCTGTCCATTTACTGTAGCTCGCTTTAAGGTTTGTAGGTTTCCATTATTGTCATAGGTATACTCTGCTCCATAATTTTTAGGGGTTCCTGAGCTTGCACTATATCCTTGCATTTTTTTGATTCGGTTAAGCTGATCGTATTCATAATGGTTTATTTGTGCAGATAACATGGACTCATTATTATCTAAAAGACTGGTTACCATTTGCTTGATATTACCATTATACAGGTTCTTGCCGTTTTGTGGTATTGTGGTAGCATTACTATATGCAAATGAGGTAGCATTGGTAGTTCCTACCGATTTATAATCTCCAGTATAATAACTCAAAGAATATCCCATTGCGTCTTTTGCGACTACCGATCCTGTCGCTCCATCTTCGCCCATATCTGTATTAGGAGTCAGGTTTTCTGAATTCACACCTTTTAGCCATCCTTGTAACGTATAGGCATAATCTATTCCTTGTACTTTTTTAGCTCCAAGTTCGGTTCTGGCAAGTGGTCCGTGCGCAAAATATTTATAATTGGCATCTTGCTCCCATATCTCACCATTATCTGAAGTTTGCACAGTAACTATACGGTTATCTGCATCATATTGATACTTGTGGATAAACTGGTCTTTTTTATCTTTTTGATACGTTACCCTGTTTACATTACCACTAATCAAATCATACTCATATTGCGTACGTTTCATACCAGAGGTAAAATCATCCAGCGTTATTGCCATTTGCTTATTATGCCGCACTAATTCTTTTACGTTACCGTGTATGTCATAGGCATAGTAAATGGCATTGGTGTATTGCCTTTCCAGAGTAGTATTATCATAGGTATCGAAGTAATAAATAACTGCTACCCGATTACGTGTATTACTTGTGTATACTATTGGATCGAATACGGTTTCAAAAATTTCTGTTGCTGCAATTGGTAGATTATTATATCTGGTTCGGGTAACCTCTATACGGGTATTAGCGATATTAACCGGATAATTATCTTCTACTTTAGTAGAAACCTGTGCCCCATTAACTGTATAAATCAGTTTTCCTGTGGTTTCCTGAATACCTATTGCCGTATTAGGGATTAATTCTCCTGCTTCTACAATTCTTCCCAAAGGATCGTAGGTGGTGTAACTAAACTTATTATTTGCTAGTTGTTTTGCATTTTGCGATGCGATAATCCTGCCCAATTTATCATACGCAAATCGTGTGATACCACCATCTGGTGTTTTTTGCCACACCAATTGATTTAGGGAGTTATAACGGTATTGTGTTTGCAACTCATGATTTGGCAGTAGATTGGTGTTTTCTACGACTATATTATTAGCACGATGCTGATTGATTTGATCGTTAAGGGTTACTCCTGATGTATTTGCTGTTTCTAACTCTGCATCGGTAAAACGATCTACTCCTGCCGGTGGTACTGTTTGTAACAGGTTACCTGCCTGATCATAATAATACAAAGTATATTGATATTCTTTATCCTGATAGGTCATATCAAAAGTTTCTACTGCATCATCGATGGCTTTTTCTACATACTTTTTAACAAATTCTTCTTTTTTAAAGGTGATAAAGCTATCATACACATCTCTGGTATAGGCGGCACGTACACTTTTTACAAACTGCTGGCAATCGGTATCTTCTGGCAGATCTATAGTAGTGGTCGTAAAATCGGTAGGGAACGGTCTTGGCACACAAATATCCTCGTTCCCTAGTTGGTTAAGATAATCGGTAGTAAATGCTGTCCAAGTTTTTGTATTTGCATACGTTACATAGGTATCAATAATAGCTGGTTTACCTTTGTACGGTTTACTCATCCCTGGATATCCAAAATTAAACTCGGTAGCTCCAAAACGCCCTATAGATAAATAATGTAAGTCTAAGGTCGAAGTAATCCCAAATTTGGTAAGATAATAATCGTAATCCTCTACCAGATATTGTAACGAGTTGCTACAAAAATCTTCTTCAGAGACCATATCGCCTTCTTCTTTATTTGCTATACGATTCATTAAAGTTATATAGGCTGTATATTTTTCTGTACAACTTACCGGTGGTACAATTGGTGGTATACATACCGTTGGTCCACAAGGGTTGGGTTGGTCTTCTATAATAGCGGCGGATCGTACTAAAAAGTTTGTCTTAGAAGGTACCACTTGCCTATTTGAAAACGAGGCTTGTCTAAGTTCATTTACATTAAAGAAAATACAATTATCTACTTCTTTTTTATTTGCTTCACTTATAGGCAAGTTAAAATCATTTGCTGTAACAAAAACAATATCACCATAGGTAGTATTTTTATAGATACTTCCGCCGTATTCATAATCATAAGACACTTTCGAATTTCCGCTATAAAGCATATTTTGGGGTATTATAGCATTATATGAATATGGTGGTTGAGAATTTAATAAATCTACAAAAGCATTGTCTGCATGTTGTTTAATATTAAATTCATAATAGTCATTTAACTTAAGCTTTATATTAAAAATACCTGTACTATTATTAAGCAATGTAATCGTGTAAGTTGCATTGTTATAATCAAACTTATTTATAATTGGTAATCCATTGGCCGTAAACGTCGCATATTCTAAATACTCCTTTATAGGGTGCTGAGTCATTAAATTCTGAAATGATGAAAATAATGTAATATCTATATTATCTAAAGATGCATTTGCTACCATTTTAGCCTTTGCATCTACCAATATATCATTCAATACTTGTTCAAATAAAGGATTAAATTGATCAATACTCATATGCCCATATGAACATGGGGTTATATCCTCAAAAAAGCTACAATGATCATATCCCGAACTTTCTATTTCTATAGTTTTATAATCTAATTTTAACATACCATATCGGGTATGTATATTCCCTAATTGATCTCTAAAAGTGACAGAAACTTTATATCCTCCTCCTAATGGTAAAACTGGAAGTTCTATAGATGAACAAAGACTACCTGAATTCCAAAATTTCTTCTTCTCATTAAACGAAATACCCCCGCTCTTAATCTCCTGCATATCAACACATAAAACTTCTTTAATTTCCGACACTTTGATAACAGTTTCGTTAACATCGTACGGATACCAATAAGGATTCCCATATTCGTCTATATTTTTTAAATCAATTCCTATAATAGCATGATTTGAATTTCCTCCTTCAGAAAATTTAAATTCGATATTATTTTTAGTAACTACTCCACTCGAATTCGTTTCTGAGTAATATCGTATTTCTGTTTGTGGTATTTTAATTCTTGAAAAACTATTACCGTATATATATCTATATAATTTATTAATTTGTCCTTGAAACCTAGTTTGCAAATTAAGTTCGTTCTTAAAACTTTGTATTAGAGGTGTATTCATTGATTGATATACTACTCCAGAAGAATAATTAGTAAAACTTTGATTTAACAAATCAACCATATACGTCTCAAATAATTTCTCTGTAGCAGCGTTCGAAATACACATAATTACTGGTGTAGAACAGTTTACATTTACAGGGGGTTCTTCGAAGAATTTACAAAGATCTTCGTTAACAATTTCTAATTCTAAACCTGGGATTCTGTATCTAATAGATAAACTTACGTCTCGAACCTCTATAATACCATTTCCGTTTTTATAGGTTATTCTAACTAAAGAAACTAATCTAGGTGGTTCGAATTCATTAATTACTACTTCTTTAAATTCGCGGATATCAAAAGATACTATTTCTGTAATCGCAGAGGTTGTAGTGTTAAATTTTGAAAAATCAACTGCTATTATGGCTGCCTTTGCAAAAAAATCTTCGCTACCAGAAAATCTAATTTCAAATTTCCCTGCATTAGAAGAGGTATGTTGTATTTGTGTAAGCGAAATATCAAAGGGACCATCACTTCCTTGTGAACCTACAAATGAGTCTACCTCAAAGCGTTCTTTAAGCTTTGCTGCTATTTTAAATTCATTGATTATTGCAGAGGTGTAAGTGGTAAAGGATGTACTTTCTGGTACATTTGCTATCCCATCATTAATAACTTTCATCATATAACTCTCAAACAGTTTTTCTGTATCTCCTTGAGCTGGACATACTACTACCTCTGTTGTATCCAGATCTCCTACCAAATCGTTAATATCCCCGCAACATAATAAGTTTATCAATCTGCACTTGCCCGTAGTAGCGTCACAAGATTCATAGAGTTGTGCAGTAATCACTTTAGGAAAATGGTCTGCCTCCCGATAGGTAATATTAAGGTTTTGTTTTGTTATTTCTCCTTTATCATTATAGGTGTAATTTACATTGGCACCTGTAATGATTTTGATAGTTGCAACATCCAAAACATTTTCTAACACCATTGTAAATTTGATTACTCCTGCAACTTCTATAGTATAAGTCCCTGTTCCATCTGCTTTCCAAACTGCTGTTCCACTACCAAAAAATGTATTTAAATATTTGTTAGTATAAGATTCCAGAGTATTTAAAGATACACTACTATTGTTAATCGTGTTATTTTTTTCTAACTCATACAACAAATCTCGTAAACTAGTTTCAAAACGAGTGGTTATATTACATCCAGAATTATCATTACCACTACCATCTCCTATATATTCGCCAACACCATTGGTTTCGGTAATACTACATTCGGCAATCCTGGCTTGTGTAGTACCTGTTAAAATAATCTCCTGGGTAGTAGTACCCACAAGTACTTGTGCCAATATATCGTATTTAAATATTTTTGCAGTGGTATCATACGATGGGGCAATCTGTTTTATAGCGGTAATGGTCCAGTTAGTTCCTCCGTAATTATTCCATGTATTTGAAAACGTTGCAGCTGGCGGTAAGGTAACCTCGATTGGAATATCCCCTACATCCAGATTATTTTGTTCAAATCGAATTTGTAACGTTCTACCGCTATTAATAATTGTGTTCTTTACGGTAATTGCCACATCGGTTGGGTGCTCTCCTCCTAAATCTGCAAATAATGCAGGACTAAGGTATGCTCCCGTATACGGATTCGAAGAAGATATTCCTGCTGTAGCATATTCTTTAAAATAATAATTAAGGTACAACTCTAAATCCCTTGCCTTAGGGCATACTCCTGTTTCTATATAGTATTCATAATTGGTAAACCCTGCCAAATCATCATAAATATCTCTGGAGTTGTCTCCTGAGCTGTATAAGTTATCTGATGGCTTAAAACGTTTTTCTTTACTTTGGTATTTTGCTACATGGGTATCCTCGCAAATACTTTTTGTATTTGTGCTAATTAACCCTTCTACTTTATTGTTTATCGCTGTACTATAATTGGATAATACGGTTAATAAGGTAGTTGGTGGTGCTTGTGACCCTATACACCCATTATAACACCCATTATTCTTTGCATATATATTAGCAAAAAGACTTTGTATAGTCTGCTTGGCAGTAGCGTAATTAGCTTTATAGGTATTCCAGAATTGATCTCGTTTAACTGGATCACTAAATGCTCGTACTTTAGTGACTATAGCACTTGCCGCAGGATTTGCGCCTAATCCCAAATCACAACTAGAAATACTATTACATACCAAGGTAGCATAAGTAAACTCCATTACGTTTTTATCACTACCATTATAGTTTTGAGTAAGGGATTCTTTTATAATATCTTTTCTTGCTCCTAAGGAGGTCGCATTTTCTACTCCTGGTATTGCTTTAGAAAAATAAGGATCTAAGGACGAAAGTGTTTCTAATCCGGATAGTAAATTTGCACTATCCGCATCTGCAAATGTTTTTACCGATTGCAAGTAGTTATCAAACCCATCTGAGTTCATTTTTGCTCCACCAGCAGATGCATTGGTAACTTCGCAAACTGCTTTTGCATACTCCAGATAGCAGTATTCTGGATGGTATAGCATTAAGGATTCTACCCATTGGTCTTGCCAGATATCTTCCCTTAAAAAATCGGATACATTAGTAAGGTATTTTGGCTCTACATATACAAAATCAGGATCTCCTGCAATTTCAATGATCTCTACTCCTTCTAATATCGGTGGAGTATATGTTATCTGTTCTATTGTATTACCATTATTATCTTTAGAAATTTTTATATCCTGTTTTATTTTTATATAACTAATACCACCATCTTTATTATAATAGTGTCCTAGCGTGTATAACCCATTAGCAGTAGCGGTATCAAACTGGTAATGTTTTGGATTGCGCCAGCTATTGAATTTACCATCGGAAGTTCTGGCACTATACAACTCATTATCTTTATTATAAATATTAAGCTTGCTATCGTTTGCAGAGGTGCCGGAGCCATTAGAATTCTGGTTATTATACACATTTGCAGTATATGCACCGTATTGCCCTAATGGTTTCATATCGTTACGTATAGTAGATTCTGCAATACCACAAGTAATAGAATTTGCAACAATATCTTCTGTAGGTTCATCGATAAAAGTGCCATCATTACATGGTGCATTACAAGCCCTGATCAACGCATCCCATTGTATACCAAATACGGTACGCAATCTTGTTTTTTCATTTTCTAATTCGGTAGGGGTTAAATATTTTAATTTTGAATAGTCGTAATTTTCTATTTGTGTATTTATATAAGCAAATCTTCCTCCATAATCTGCAATTAGGGCAGCTTCGCAATCGGCACAGGTAACAAAACAACCTTCAAAGGTAAGTACAGGCAAATCTGCCTCTGGATCAACATAACAAACATCGTTTTCATCCTGAAGCTTTACTACATACTCGTTTGCATACCTCTCTAATGCTTCTTGATTTACTATTAAACTTTTGATTATGCTATATCCTCCTCTTTTTACACGTCCTGTTAGATTAGGTATTGCAAAGTTTCCATTTTCACTTTGCAGGTTTATTTCCTGTTTTATAGGAGCAGGAAGAAGGGTGTTACCATCAATATCTACTACATCTATTGCAAGGTCATATATAAATGGATATTGTACCGTATTCGTTTCGTTACATGCATAATTGAATACCGGATCATTAGCTAGTGTATAATTAAAGTTGCGATCTTCTTCAAAAGGAGAAATCTTACTTCCTGCATATTCTAATGCATCTTGTAAAGGCCCGTATACCTGTGTAGAAGTTTTTATATTATTATCTGCAATGGTATCTTTATCTGTTCTGGCTAGTTTTCCTAATAAATCTGTTGTTATGGTTTTATGCAAATTTGCATCGACCTCGTCTGGTAAGCCTGTTACATTAGATGGGCTATATCCAGATAAAGCAGTGGCAATAGTTCTGCCTTGTGGATCTATATAGCTAATACTGGCTTGATCGTTTGGATCTATCACCATATTTTTTTTATAGTGTATTTTGTTACCAATACTATACCCAAACAATCGGTTTAGTTCTTTTTGCTCTGGAGTACCATAATAATATTCCATTTCTTTCCCGCTACCTAATTGGTGGGTCACTCCTACGCCACTTTTCCTGCGTATACGACCTGTATTATCGGGCATATATTCTATCTGCGAAAATGGATGTCCTTCTGCATTTGCTACTCTATCTCTAAAATCGTCATTTATATCATTAGATGCAGAATAGTATTTACTAGCCCCTTTTGTGGTCGCCATTGCTTTTTGAAGATCTGGCTGATCCAATATATTTTGATTATTTTTATCAAAATCTGTATAATCATAAGGCAAACCTGCTATCCTGGTACTTTGATTAAAATCTCTATAATAGCTTATACTATCTGAAGATATAGGAACGGGTAAGACTTCGATTGCCGGTCTACCTTGTGCATCATAAACGACCTCTCCTACTATAATATTTTTATCTGAATTTATTTTGGTTACTGTTTGCCTATTACGCAGAGTACCATCAAAATAGCTTACTACTTCTTTTTTCTTACCTTCTTCTGCATAACTTGCCTGAAACTGCCAGTTTTTATCTTTTTGATGTTCATTTTGTATTATTATCAAATATTTATGAGGCCAGTTTGCTACTGTAGTTTCGTTATTTACCCCACTACTCCAAATAGCATATTTATACTTTGATTTGTTTTCTGTACCACTATATTGCCCTACTGCTCTTACCCTATATATTACAAAACCTTTTGCATAAATTAACGGAATAGCGTAGCTAAGGTTATTAGTTTGAATACGTGTACTATTATTTTTAAAATCATTTACCGTGAAGGAAATAGCATTCTCTGGTCTTAATGCCGTAAAAGTATCTCCATAATTATCTATCCATGTCCATTCTAATTGATAATGGTCTGCTCCATTTACTGCAGGCCAATTTATTTCTAAATCTCTTGATATTGTATTAAGAGTAGCTGTTGGAGTGATCTTTGTTGTTGAGAGTTCTTTATAACTTTCTACCTCTAATTGCGCTATAAGCTGAATATTTTCTGGGATATATCCATTAATATCTGCTGCGGTTGCTGCTTGTAGGTTCTCATAACTGCCTTGTTGTACCGCTATTCGAGCACCATAACTATTTTTTAGGATATGTTTTTTTATATCTACCCCATTGTTACCAGATCCGGATACCATGTTATGCTCTATAGAAAGCTCTACCGGATAGGTATTTGCGGTATCAAAGCTTCCATTTTCTAATCTGGGAGTAATATTGAGTTTTACTGTATATCGAAACCAACCATGCGGGGCCTGATCCGAATTTACACGTAAACTAATACTAGTAGCAGCAGAAACTATAGTTGCATTGCTTATAAATCCAAGGTCAGGACTAAAGTTTAGTGGTCTTCCATTAGTAATTACAGAACTAATGTGTGATGGACCATATTCTCGTTTATTTTGGCTATACCCCAAAGTTATAGCTAAAAATAAAATAAAAGACGTTAGATATTTGGTAGTATTTTTCATAAATACATTTCCTTTTTTAGTGTGCTTGATTGATTAAATGGTATCCTTTATACTGTTCTGCCAGTGTTACCTTTTTTGTGGATAAAACCTGGATATACTCATTAAGAGTCGGTGCTGTTTTACTCGCTAGTTGGTTGTATTTTAAAACAATTACTAATCGACCTATATCCATTTTTGTAGTGTTTTTATCCTCTACAAATGGTATTAAATTTGAAAAAAATAATTCTTGTTTTTCTATTAGATAACTATCTTTATTAATGTATAAGGTTACTTTGCCATATTGATTTTGATCGTTATGCTTTGTTGGCACCATATCGCAAATTATTATTCCGTTTTTTTCTGTAATTGTTGCTTTGTCATAATACTGTAAAAAAGTATTCATATTAAACAACATATCTTGCGCAGAAGTCCCTTTTACTGGTATATATGTTATCGTTTTTATTTTATGATTTATACTTAATTGTGTATTAGAAAACTGAAGCATCTCTGAGTCTAATACTGTAAACTGAGAAAAATCATTATTCTTAACCATTTTACCTGTATAAGATTCGGTTATATTGTTCCCTGTTGCTCCCCGATACATAGCATAGGTTACATCTATTTCATATTGTTTTTTAGCACTATACACCTTTGTTATTTTATTAAACAGATCTTTTACTTGCTGGTTTTGTGCATTACTATTTATATAGTATATACAACACCATAAAAAGATGATATACTTATATTCCTTTTTCATTATTTTTGTGCATTATTAAGTTTAGAATTTCCTGAACGTGTTTCCTGAATGGTAAAGACTCCTCTCTCTGTTTCTTTTTTAACACGTATTAATCCTCCTTCTTGATCATACTCATAAAAAGTTGCGTAATTATTTTCGTCTAATTCTGATTTTAATCTTTGGGTAACAGGATCGTATACAAAAGTTTTCATGTTGCCATCAAAACGATGCATTCGGATATCATCAAAATATACGTTAAGGTCTTGTGGTCCGTCTGGCTTGATTCTGCTTTCTAAACGAATTTGCATATTGGTAGCCTCTATAGGGATAGTAAATTCTGCTGAGATTCTTTGCCAGCCATCAATTACTGCTCCTTTTGGTTTAAATTCTATATCTGTACTATTTTGAGGAACAATGTCTAAGCCACTTTCATCTCTAAAACGTAACCATAACAACGAATTTGCATATTCCATTGCTTGATAATTAGGATCAGGGATATAGGTGTAGGTTATGATTTTTGAAGATATTCCGGATGCTCTACTACTGGTATTTACAATAGTATTCCTGCTATACGATAATTGTCCTCCATCAATCTTAAAATAAGAAGTCATACAAAAATTAGCTCCACATACAGAAGTTTCCTTAAAATTTAAAACAAGTGTAGGGTTTTTTAAAAGTGGATAGTGGTAATTGTATGTTGTACTTCTTCTTTTAACTCTTGGTGTAATATATTTAATTTTAAATGCATTTGTACTAGGAACCAATGAAAATTCGAATCCTACAGTCCTTTCAGGACCAATTCCATCTTGTTTTTCCTTCACATATTTAAAATTATATATGGTTAAATTTTTATCTACCGCATTTTTAATAAATGGAATTAGTATGTCGAATTCTCGTGTTTCTGGTTTTGGCACATACACTTCTGGTATATGCCTATCTTTTATCATTGGTGCAAATATTTTGTCCTTAACCAAATGATTTAATAGTTTCGTAAAAACACTGCTAACTTCACTAAAATTTCTGGTAACGGGATTAATTGCCTGTAATCCATCTTCTCTTACCCAAGCACTTATTACATATTTTTCACCAGGTTGCGGACGAAATAGTTCGCACCCTACTAAGGAAGGAAGTGGTTTTTCCAGAATACGCACAGTTACCTCTTCTCTTAGGGTACTTATACAACATCCTGCCTCTCCTGCGGTACAATTATAATCGGTTTGTCCTGCATAATATGTTGCTCCATCTACTAGTTGCTCTGTTGGGTTATATGCTACCCCTCCAAAAGCTTTGTCATACCATAAGATATTATTTCCAAAAGCTACTAAATCAGAAATACGAACAGGGTCGTTTGTATAAAATGTTTGATTTTTTCTTGTAACTACAGGTGCAGGAATATCGTAGACGGTAACTGTAACTCGTTTTCTAGAGCTTTCATTATTAAGTGCATCTCTTTGCGAAACATAATATACTCCTTTATTGACAAGCCCTTCTGTAGAGTTATACACTTCAGAACCAGATGCATTTCTATACCAAATCAATGTATCGCTACCTAAAATTGTAAATCTTTTTGTAAGATCATTAATCGTAGGATCATCAGATTTACAAAACGCTTGCCATGTGTCTCCGTTTGGTTCGAATACTTTTACTGCAACAGCAACTTCAAACCTACAACTT
Organism: Aquimarina muelleri DSM 19832; assembly: GCF_000430665.1. Classification (GTDB taxonomy): domain Bacteria; phylum Bacteroidota; class Bacteroidia; order Flavobacteriales; family Flavobacteriaceae; genus Aquimarina; species Aquimarina muelleri. Next base: position 12,358 of record NZ_AUML01000037.1, read on the forward strand.
GCTGCGCCTTTTTGTGCGTAATATGATTTCCCATCCTCTAATATACTATTGATATCAAGAGCTATGCCTCCTGTAGACACACCATACCAAGTTATATTTGTTCCTGTGATTTTAAGGTCTTTTATTTTAGCATTTGATACTATTGAAAACACCTGATAATCTTCTTCATCAGTTCCTGGAGCACCTTCATTGATGTTTACTTTTACTCCCACTCTAGGGTTATTATCATTTCCTTCTGCCCAATATACTATTGATTCTAATTCTGTACTCCCAACTAAAGCCATACCTCCTCTTTGGGTTTCATACCAAGTAACCGTTGGTATATTAGGTATCGGAGATACCAAATCACTTACTGTTGGTATTTTCTCTGAGCTACAAAAAGATTGGGTCGATTCCCAATTAGGTACAAGTACAGAAAGGGTGATAGAATTACGCACCAAAGTTAATGTTGTAACAATACTATTTGTAGCGGTAAAATGATATACTCCTGCGTCAGTAGTAGTTGCATTGGTTATGATCAAATCTTTATTAGTTGCTCCTGGTATCGCGATATTATTTTTATACCATTGATAACTATTATTAATACTCGTAAGAGCATTACTTGTAAAAGTTATAGATTTACCTGTATAAATAGTATAATTTTCTACATTATCCACTTTTGCTTGAGGAGCATATAAAAAGCTAGTAAGGTTTGACTTATACGTATTAAATTCTGGTTCTACATTCCAAAAAACAAACCTATTCGAATCAATCATCAGATGTTTTAAACTAGTCAACTGGCTTAATACTGTGGGTACTCTTCCCGAAAGTTGGTTATCACTAAGGTATAATTGCTCTAGATTTGTCAATTGTCCAAATTGAACTGGGATTGGTCCAGATAATTGGTTTCTAGCTAATTCTAAATATTTAAGACTTAATACATTTCCTAAAACTATAGGTATACTTCCTGAAAGTTGATTATCATTTGCTTTAAAATCTTGAAGCTTTCTTAGGTTTCCTAATTCTGTAGGAATATTATTAGTCAATTCATTTGTGCTCAACCATAAATACTGAAGATTACTTAATGCTCCAAACTCCGCTGGTATACTTCCAGAAAGTTGATTGTGATTTAAATAGAGATGTTTTAAACTGCTTAATTGTCCTAATTGAACAGGAATACCTTCTGTAAGCTGGTTTCTAAATAAGCTAAGCTCTTCTAATTTAGTAAGACTACCTAATGATGTAGGAATACTTCCTGATAATTGATTATCACTTAAACTAAGATATTTTAAATTGAATAAGCTACTTAACTCAACAGGAATTCTTCCTGTTAATAGGTTACGGTACAAGCTGAGTCTTTCCAGGCTCGTAAGACTACCTAGTTCTACAGGTATATTTCCTGTAAGTTGATTCCCCATAGCTTCCAGAGTTCTTAATCCTTTTAATTTCCCTAAATAAGATGGAATTTCTCCTGTTAAATGATTCCAGGAAAGATATAAATGTTCTAGACTTACTACTTTTCCTAAAGTAGATGGGATACCCCCTGATAGTTTATTATCATTTAGTCGTAATGTAGTAAGATTAACTAATTGAGATATAGAAGTAGGAATTTTTCCTGTTATATTATTTTTTGGTAATGATAAAGCTGTTACTTTCCCGTTTACAACCGTAACTCCATACCAATCACAAACTGGAACAGTAGTAGATAACCAATTAGTGTTGTTAGTCCAGCCTGCTCCATTTGTAATTGTGTAAAAATCTATGAGCCCTTGCTTTTCTGCTGCTGACACTCCGCAAGAGTCAGAAGGAGCTACAGATATTGTTATCGGATTACGTTCTATTATTAATTCGGTTACAACACTATTGGTCGCTACAAAATGATATATTCCAATATCGTTATTACTAACATCATTAAGTATTAGTTCTTTATTGGTAGCGCCTGGAATAGCTACACCATTCTTATACCATTGATAGTTATTGTTGATACTGATGAGTGCTTTAGATGTTAAAACCTCATTTAAACCAGCAACAACAGTTCTAGACTCTATTTCATCAACTTTAGCCTGTGGATTATGAATAAAACCTATTCCTAATTTAGCTTTTAAAATAGTAAATGTAGGTTCTATTTCTGAGAATATAAATTTATTATCAAAAATGGTAAAGTTTTTAAGTCCAACAAACTGATCAAATCCAGTAGGAATACTACCTGATAATTGATTATTAGATAACATTAATACTTCTAATTTTTTTAATTGGTTAAACGTTACAGGAACTGTACCCGATAATTGATTATTAGACAATATTAATGATCTTAGATTAATTAGCTCTCCTAGTTCTTTAGGAATAGTACCCGTAAGTTTGTTTGTATTTAATTGAAGATTTTCTAGTTTTGCTATCTGCCTTAATGTTTCTGGTATATTGCCAGTTAGATTATTATTTGATAGTAATAGATGTTCTAAATTCGATAATTCTCCAATATTTTCTAAAATTTCTCCTTCTAATTTATTGTTTTCTAAATTCAACACCCGTAGCTCTTTTAAATTCAATAATTTTAAAGAGATAATACCATCAAGTTGATTATTTGAAAGCTGAATCTCTTGTAAATTTATCAATTGAAATAGCGAAGAAGGAATATTACCTGCTAAATTATTATTTACTAACTTTAATGAGGTTACTTTTCCATTAGTTACTTTTACTCCATACCAGTCACACACTTTAGAGTTAGGATCATTAATATTCCAAGGTTTGTTATTTCCCAACGTATTGGCCCAATTATCCCCATTAGTATTATTATATATATCGATTAGAGCTTGGCGTTCTGCTACAGGTACTTCACAAGAAACAGTTCCTACTTCTAATTTAATCGGATTACGAGTCAGTGTTAACCCAGTAGTCACCTTATTTGTAGATGTAAAATAATAAGTACCTGCATCAGAATCACTTGCAGCAGCTATTACAAAATTCTTATCTGTTGCTCCTGTAATTTCTACATTGTCTTTATACCATTTATAAATATTGTTTCCACTAGTTAAATCTATACTGGTTAAAGTAACAGGTTCTCCTATCGCAACTGATATTATTTCATTTTGATCTACCTTTTCCTGTGGCTGATATACAAAACCTGTTCCTAATTTTGTTTGTAAAGCAATAAAAGAGGCTTCTATTTGAGAAAACACAAACTGATTATTAAAAAGACTAAAGTTTGTTAACCCAGCAAGTTGATCAAACCCTAAGGGAATATCTCCTGATAGCTGATTATCATTTAATCTTAGTTCTGTTAAACCACTTATTTGAGTAAGCTCTACAGGGATATTACCAATTAATTGATTATTGTTTAAAAGAATTCTTTTTAACTTAATTAACTGCCCAAATACCTTTGAAATACCTCCATGTAATTGGTTATTATACAATAACACCTCCTCTATTTCTATTAATTTTTTAAAATCATTAGGAATCTCACCTATCAATTGATTATTGGAAAGATCTATATCTTTTAAATTGAATAACTGAAATAAAGAAAATGGAATAGTTCCTGAAAGGTTGTTATTACTTAGTTTTAAACCTGTTACTTTACCATTAACCACTGTCACTCCATACCAATTACATACTGGTATATCTGTAAGCCAATTCGTTTTTATTGTCCAACTTTCTCCCCCAGTTTGTGTATAAAAATCTATAAGTGCTTGTTTTTCTCTAGCAGATACTGAACATACATCAGATGTAACTTTTAAAGTAATCGGGTTACGTACTAAATTCAAATCATATACCGTAGAGTTAATTGCTTCAAAATGGTATACTCCTGCATCACTCTCTTTTGCTGCTGTTATTTTTAATGTGCTATTAGTGGCTCCTGATATCTCTACATTATTTTTAAACCATTTATAGCTATTATTACTACTTGTTAGTACCCTTGTTCTTAGTGTAATTTCGTCTCCAATCACAACAGGTTGCTCCTCTTCTAGATCAACTTTACCTTGAGGGAAATATTTTAATCCAGATCCAAATCTTGATATATATGCGTTGAATTCAGATTCAAGATTAGAAAACACAAATTGGTTATCGTTAAGATACAATAGTTGAAGTTTAGGTAATGTAACTAAAGTAGAAGGTATTTTTCCTGAAAATTGATTATCATGCACCCATAAAGATTCCAAATTTAATAACTTACTTAGTGTATTAGGAAGTTCTCCTGTAAGTTCATTACTATGTACATCTAATGTTTTCAAATTAGATAACTGTCCAAATGTAACCGGAATGGTTCCTGAGAGTTGATTATTATAAATATATAAAGACTGTAAATTTGATAGGTTCCCCAGCACTGCAGGAATACTACCTGAAAGATTATTATTATATAGATTTAAATCTACCAGATTAATTAACTCTCCAAAAGTAACAGGAATACTTCCTGTAAGCTGATTATTATCTAAATGAAGTGATTTCAAATTTAATAATTGTCCTAATTCTGCGGGAATATTTCCCGTAAGAGCATTGCTATAAAGGTTTAAATCTGTAAGGTTAGATAAAGTCCCCAGCGCTACAGGAATAACTCCAGATAGTTTATTTCCCTGAAGGTGTAAATATCTAAGATTACTAAGTTTGGTTAAAGAGACAGGAATAGATCCTGTTAATTTATTATGCCCTAAATACAATGATGTTAATTTGTTTAACAATTCTAATTCTGTAGGAATACCTCCATACAGGTCATTTTGATTTAAAGAAAGAAACTGCAGATTCGTTAACTGTCCTAATTCTATAGGAATAGTCCCTGTAAGCTGGTTTGTTTCTAAGTTCAGTTTTACCAAATTTGTTAATCCTTTTATTCCTAATGGAATATCTCCAACCAAATTATTACTTACTAATTCAACGGCAGTAACTTTACCATCTACTACAGTTACTCCATACCAATCACAAACTGGTATCGTAGCAGATAACCAATTTGTATTATTACTCCAATTAGCACCATTTGTACTATTGTATAAATCAATTAGTGCTTGTTTTTCTACTGCGGATACTCCACACGCATCAGCAGCACTTATGGATAAAGTAATTGGATTACGGATTAATATTAAATCTTTAACCACACTATTAGTTGCAGTAAAATGATATATTCCTGCATCTGTTTCTGTAGTATTAGAAATTACCAAATCTTTACTAGTAGCTCCTGTAATCGCTACATTATTTTTATACCATTGATAGCTATTATTGGTACTGGTTAGCACGGTACTCGATAAGTTTATAGATTGTCCTAAAGGTGCAGATAGTGTTTCTACAATATCTACTTTACCTTGTGGAGAATACACATAATTTGTAAATTTTGCCTTACTCGCAAGGTGCTCTGTTTCAAAATTATTAAACACAAAACTATTTCCTTCGAATCTAAAATTGATAAGTTTTGTAAGGTTAGAAATCCGACTTGGTATTTTACCTGAAAAATTATTATGGGAAATTGATAAAGAAACTATACTAATCAAATTACCAAATTCTTTAGGTATCTCCCCTTCCAAGTTATTATCACTTACATATAAATTAGTAAGCTTAGATAAATTTCCAAAGCTAGAAGGAATAGAGCCTTGAAGTTTATTGTGCCCAATATGTATACTTTTTAATTCGGTAAGATTTCCTAATCCTGAAGGTATAACCCCATTTAATTTATTTAGGAATAAGGAGAGATTAGTAAGCTTAGATAAGTTGGATATCGTTGCTGGTATTGATCCTGTTAATGTATTACGTTCAAGGGATAGTGTTTTTAAATTTATTAATCCACCAATAGTATCAGGAATATTGCCAGAAAGCGTGTTTCTAATCAAGGATAATGATTCTAAATTTAATAAGTTGGATATAGAATTAGGAATAGTTCCTACTAAATTATTATTATCCAACTGTAAACCAGTTACTTTATTATCTATGACAGTTACTCCATACCAATCCTTTATTAAAGAATTTGGATCATTAATTAACCATGGTTGATTGTTTGCTTGTGTATTCGTCCAACTTGCTCCTGCTGTAGCTGTATATAAATCAATCAATGCTTGGCGTTCTGCCTCAGAAACTTTTACAATATCATCTACTGGGGATGAAGCAACAGATATAGTAATGGAACTACGCTCTAAAGCTAAATCAATTACTACTGCATTATTGGCTATAAAATGATATACTCCAGCATCTGTATCTGTAGCATTAGAAATTACTAAATTTTTATTTGTCGCTCCTGAAATAGGGATGTTATTTTTATACCATTGGTATGTATTATTTATGCTTGTTAGATCACTACTTGTTAATGTGATGGATTGCCCTTTTTCTAAGGAAAGTGTTTCTTCTATATCTGTTTTTCTTTGTGGGAAATATCCGTATGTTCTAAATTTTGTTTTATGGTATGTATGTTCTGATTCAAAATCATTAAACACAAAACCATTATTTTCAAAACTAAAACTTGCTAGTTTGGTTAGATTAGATATCTCTTTTGGGATATTTCCAGATAAATTATTATTGGATACTCCCAAGGTTACTAAACTTACCAGATTACCTAATTGATTTGGAATAACTCCTTCTAATTTATTACCACTAAGATGTAAAAAAGTAAGCTTTGATAAATTCCCTAAACTAACAGGAATAGAACCTTGAAGATTATTAAATCCAATATGAATGACTTTTAATTCTGTAAGACTTCCTAATTCTGAAGGAATGGTTCCATTTAATTTATTTAAATATAAAGAAAGGTTTGCTAGATTAGACAGGTTGGATATTGTTACTGGTATTGATCCTGTTAATTTATTACGTTCCAGAGATAAGGTCTTTAAATTTACCAATCCACCAATAGCTTCAGGGATGCTACCCGAAAGCGTATTCTTGCTTAAAGATAATGTCTTTAGATTTACTAAATTAGATATGGAGTTAGGAATAGTTCCTACTAAGTTATTATTATCTAGCGTTAATCCAGTTACTTTATTTGCAACAACAGTCACTCCATGCCAATCTTGTACTAAAGAATTTGAATCATTAATTAACCATGGTTGATTATTTGCTTGTGTATTGGTCCAATTTGTCCCCACTGTAGTAGTATACAAGTTAATCAATGCCTGTCTTTCTGAAGGAGAAACTTGAGCAATACTAGTTAAACCGCTATATACAGTTAGCAAAACCAACATAAAGTACTTTATTACTCTTGATGATATTTTGGTTAGATTTTTCATGTATAATTTTTAGTGTTTTTTTTAATAAGAAGATTAAGTCTACTTTAAATTTTATTAGTCACAATCCCAACTTGGTTCTCCTGTGTCTCCACTTCCACTTCCAACTTTTTTATATGCCTTAGGACATAAGCGGGTTTCTGTTTTTCTTAATGGTAACCTTGTTTTTTTATGTAACAAAACAAACTCAGCAAGAACCCTTCCCTTTTTTTTATCTTTAATTGCCTGAACATCGAAACTCACAGATGTTTTACCAACTATATTTAAATATAAAACTCCAAAATATCGATCTTGAGATGTGGATATTTGTTCATCATTTACCCATATATTCAAGCCATTTCGACCTCTTCTTAATATATTAACTGAATACTCTATGGTATCATTAGGTCTTCCTGATATTTCAAATTTTGATTTTTTTGTCCAACCTCTGATTTGAGCACCTATTTCTTTGTTTATAATCTGAGGAACTACATCATCATCACATGCATCTCCAATTTCATCCTCATCATAATCATCTTGACTACGATTCTTTACATAAGGACAATTATCCTCAGGGTCATCTACTCCATCGTTATCATAATCTGTATCTTTTGGCAATACCCCAATTAAATTTCGTTCTAAAATAGCTTGGTTATTGGCAGGTATTAACAAACTATTCCTGCCAGTGTGAGAGACTGCTTCTGTTATTTGTATTCCTTCAAATCCATCTTTGTCGGCAGAACTTTTAAAATTAAAATGTGCACTATCAGATGCTTTAAAATTATAATCCTCAAAACTATCCATACCCATATCCCGATATCTATTGTTAGAACTTACTGCGGTAGGTAATGTATAATTATATCCATATTGTGCAGTAGAATATCGACCTAAAGCATCTCTATTTTCTAATTCTACACCAAAAGGACTATATTGCGTAACTTCACTTGCAAACGTCCATTTTTGATTTGCATCTGTTGCTTTCCCCCAAGCCTGATTTAGTAAAGCATAGTACGGAGTAAACTCTTTAAAGTAGCCTTCTCTTCTTGTATTTATTTTAGGTACTGTTCCTTCTTTAACATCGGTACGCTCTGTTAAATAAGCATACGATTTTTTTGCTCTCCACTCTCCTTTAACGTTGTATTTATAAGGATTAAACGGTTCTTCCAACGGATAATCTGCCTGAGAAATATCTTCTAGCTTGGATCCATCCAAAGATTCATACGCATAAGGAAGTTTACTCTCGCACTGGCAATTCCAAAACTCTTTATACTCTACTGCACTGGCATTAACAACCCTTACATTGTTTGCTGTAGTAGTCGTATTTTGTACTTTAAAAGTATCGGTATTAATAGAATTTAGCTTATTACCACTTGCATCCAGAATAGGGTTTTTCATCATGGTAATAGATGCCATATTTGCCATTTGTTGATTTCGATATCCAGATCGTACGATTTTAAATTCTATATCTTCGGTAATTGGAATTCCATCGGATACATTAATAATACCCCCTCCAGAAGTCATCAACATCACTCCATCCTCTGCAGGATTAAATCCTACAATCCATAATCGTTTGCTTGATTTTGCTCTGCCATAGGTAGCTATTATCTCATCTCCTAATGTGAAATATTTTTTTGCATCTGCTATAGTGAAAAAATTCCCGGACCTTTTTAATGTTCCTGTAATACCAATATTACGAGATGCTTGCCCCATGTTATCATAGCCCCAATATGCAGGGAAATTAAAATTGTAGTATTCATCATCAAACTCATTAATAGTTCTGGTTAATAATACTTGTCCTGTTTCTGCATCCCAAGCTTCATTTATTGTAGATACTTTAGCACCTAGATCGGTAGCTACTTTTTCTTTCAAAACTGCTGTGGTATGAATCACTTTGGTTGTTATGGTGGAATAAGCTACATTTTCAAGCTGTGTTCGCGAAGGAACTATCGTTGGTATAGGTACTGGTATAATTCCAATTATCAAGACTACAACATTCGCTTTTACTCCTTCTGTTTTGGATTTAGAATAACTCTCCCTAAAATCAGTAACTATGTCATAATCCACGCCTATCTGATTTTCATACAAAACCTTACCTTCTTTTGTTATTACTGGTAATGTATTATCTAATTGTGTAATATCTTTTTCGTTAGTACTGTACTTATACTCTACTGAGGATATAGGTTTGTCTTGATTTTCGGCATATACTTTTTGAAAGCGCATTTTACCATTCATATCGTTAGTATGTACCATAAAACCTTGTGACAATGCATATTCATTTCGGGACTTTACTTCTCCGCCAAAAATGCCTTGTAACATTTTTTGCAAAAATTGGTTTTGATCTGTGGCATAGTTCTCTGGGCTATCGATATCCGTATAATCTACTTTGGTTGGGTAATCTTTGGAAGTAAAAAATTCATTTACTACTTTTCCTGTAGCATGCTGTGTTATGTTTTCTCGTTCTAGGTTACTAACGGTAACTCTACTATAAGTAACTGTTGCAGAAGGAAAGAAAGAATCTCCAAATGGTTTTTCTACATAATTTACTTCTCTAGGTGCTACCAATCGATCTGAATGATTATAGAATGGCTCTACAAATGGATTTTCTTTACTTTGGTTAGGTTCATAGGTAGCTACGCCACTAGAACTTCCATCTTCTAAAGTATAGTCATACGTCTGTCCATATCGCTTATTATATCTTTCGTTATCATCAGGAATTGCAGTATCCACCATTTTATTCCATTGATCTTTCATTACCAGTTTTTTGATTCTGGCCCCTCCTCCTAATTTATAATTTCTGGGGGTCGATAAACGAATCCATGATTTTTTAGGATCAAAACGTTGCGCACACAAAAATTGATTACTCCTTAATTTTCCATTTGGTCCAGTAAGAATATCTTTATTTGCCTGAAAACTACTTATTACTTTTTTTGCTATAGATTGTATATTTTCTGTTCTATAATCTGCATTTAACCCGTATACCAGTCCGTTTAAATATCTTCTCCCAAAATACCATCCTGCCTTAGTGATTGGATTTACTTGTTTAGTACCAGTTATACCGCCCTCCATGTCTGTTGTTTTCATAGGAATAGCTGCATAAATGAAACCATTGGGAGCTTTAAAAATGTTTGTAGTTCCATCTATTTCAAAATATCCAGTTACATAATCATAATCATTACTAGAAGTAGATAATGCACCTGCTTTGGTCATATTCATTAAAAACCTAAAATAAATAGGTTTATTTTCTATTCCTTTTAAATATTTTGATCTAAAATCAAAATTTTTATCGGTCTCTGCTGGTAATTTTACATATAGATATTTTACATCTTTATTTCCTGAAAATTTATACAATTTTGTGTTTGTTGTTGGATCAAAAGAAACAGAACCATCTTTTTCTCCTGCTCCTACGACTTTAAACATCTGTAAAGGGTCTCTATCCTGAACATATTGGTAATCATCACTTTCATAAGTTAAATCTATTTTACCTCCAGATGGCAAACCTATAGAAGCTAAAGACCATGCAGCGGCATGCTTATTTTGCAATTGTCTATCCTCTTGTTGTACAAAAGGAAACTCTGGTACAGTGATAGGATCTTGGGTATTACACCCACCACCTGCATTAGGTTTATATCCTCCCCAAACATCATAGGATTTTAGATTATAATCTGGATTAAATTCATTATAATTAAATGTATACGGAGTATATTTTCCCATTTTGGAATCTCGATAGGTGAAATACACTTTTTTTAAGGTTAGCTTACCTCCTTCATTACTCAATTCATTTTCACTTGCAGCTCCCCCATGGTTATTCTTTATATTTTTACATTGGGAATAGTCGTAAATAAAATTTGCTGTTTTTATAGCTGTTATAGGTAAATCATTACCTGTATTATCATCTAAAAGATTGGCTTGGATCGCTTCTGGCTTAGAATACAATCTTATCTTATCTATTTTAAACATTTGTTGTCCCGAAGATGGAGCTCCACCATTTTCTCCGTTTACACCTCGCCCATCTTTACGCGGAGAAAGATCAAATATTGCTACATGAGTTTTGGTTACGATCTTATCTATATATTTAATCTCTTTTTCCCCATAAATATAACTCCCTTTCTGATCTGCTTTATCTGTATTTAAACCAGCATTATATGATGCTTTATTTGCTTCATAAGGTATTCTCCATTTATAGGTATCCTCTTTATTAGCATATATAAACTTGGTGTAAGCACCTAAATCATCGTCTGTAGGTCCATCGCCTTCTAAATCCTCATAATCTGAAGATAAAACCGAAGATAATAAATAAGTATGGGCATATGCAGGCGTAGTAACTGCATCATAAAAATTATCTATGCCACTTCTATTTCCGCTTGAGTTTTCACCTCCTAAATATTGTACCCAACCTTCTGCACAATTAACATTAGTACTATTTGTAGTAAATGTTACTTCCTTTTTTAAGGTATTGTAGGCAGTTTCTCCAAAAACATAGGTAGAACCATCGCTATTTAACACTCGAACTTCGGCTGTATGATGTGGTTTTGAGTTTTTATTGGTTATAGATTTCAGGTAATCTCCAGCATTATAGAATTTAGAAAGTTCTTCTGCACTTATTTTTTGCACATTCTGATTACGAACATCTCTTGTTCTTTTAAACTTTGAAGTAAAGTTTGTGGTTCCTAAATCTTCATATATAGGAGTACCTTTAGCATTATATTTTTTTATTCTAAACCTATTATCTGCATATTTATTAAAACTCTTTTTACTTCCTCTTATTTTTAAAGCTATTGGAGAATATCCTCCCAAGTCCTCAAATAATTTTTGATCTTTATCTACTCTTGGTTCTCCTATATATTTAAAATATACTGGTTCATAGTCTAAAGATTCTCCAGCCTCTTTAACATTTTCTTTTTCTTGTTTAAAATGTTGTAAAGCTTTTGTATCCCAAATTCCTGTTCTGCTTACCGATGGGGCACTAGTAAAATTGGCTCCAAAATGATATCCTGATCCTGGCTCTATTTCTACCCCCAGACTTAGACTAGAGCTTTCATCTTCTACCAAATCATCATTAATTTGCCCTATTTGGCTACGAAATGGTCTAAACATACCTCCAGAACCTTGTCCTTGTACGGTATATAAATCATACGTATAATTAGATACTGGTAGTGCTAAGGTAGTCTTACTAATATCCCGATCTTGCTCTCTGTTGTAATCTTTTATATCTTCAGGCGTTGCATATCCTGTAAATTCATATCCATAAGCTTTTTCATTTTTTATAGAGTCTTTTACCTTCTGTACCGATCCCATTGCTGATATTTCTCCTTCTATGTCTAATCCCCAAATATCTCCACCCAGAGATACTGCTACCGTACCATTATTATTCACAAAAGCAGTCCTTTTACGAGGAGTAAGAGTAATATTATTAAAAGAAACGGATCCTGAGCCTTGTTTAAAGTTTGCGGTACCATTTCTAGTACTTTCTACCTCTTTATGTCCTTCATTTTCTCTATCTCTTACACCAGTTAGTCCTAAAGAACTCGATATATTAAAAGAAGACAGTCCTTGATTAGAATTATAAGAAACCCCTGCATTAAGACCTCCGGTTATCGCTAAATTTTTTGTTTTTCCGAGTGTAGCTCCCGCTCCAATAGTTGGAGAAACAGTTACTCCATCTATGGCAGAAGTTTCCACATCCATACCAACGGTTACTACATTTGCTAAATCAAACGCAATGCCATATGATGGAGTAAAAGATAGACCTGTATAGTTATTATATTTTAAATTTACTCCTGCCGAAACAGTAATTCCAACTCCTCCTTTATCTACCTTATTTACTCCATCCACTTCTTCGAATCCAAATATCTGATAATCTACATTGGCCGTTACACCAACCGTAACATTGGGTCGCATATTGCTTTCATACGTCATTTCATCTCCCTTAAAATCATCTGGAATCCCCCGCACTTGTCGATTGATTTGCCCTACATTAAGATTCCAACCTAAACCAACCCAAGAGGACTCCTGATCCATGGTTACACCTGAATCATAGGCTAGATTTAAAGGATATCCACCTACATCCATAACAGGAATATTGTAATTAAAATTACCAGAGGACAGATTAACCATATCCGAAGTACCAATAGGTGTAAAGGAATTGAATTCTGGTTGTGATGGTCCACTAGTTAAAGCCCATAATTGTATAGGCTGTGTCATTTGTACAATCATTTGTATTGCCAAATAACTTGCTATTACTTTTGTTACTCTACTTTTTCGTATGGTATTAATCATATCACTTGTGCTATGTTATAATTTATAACTTAATGGGTGTTTCTGTAAATTTGAATTTTATGATTCCGTTGCCGAACAAATTATCTTCATATATAAGCTTTATGTTCTCAGTTGGAGAAATGTTACCAAAATGAAGTAATAATCTTTTAAAAGGAGCTACTTTAAAATTTCTTTCAAACGTTACTCCTGAACATGAGATAGTATCTCCTGACTGGGTAACAACTTTAAAATCTTTTTCAATAGAAAAAGACATATATTTTACTGCGGACTCGTAATCTAAGTTTGTATATTCTGATTTTAATAAATCCTCTTCTTTTTCTTGTTGAAATTCTACTTCTATTACACGTTCATTTTTAAGGGATTCATATATGGAATCAACTTTTTCAAAGTTATTTACTCCTTCGTTTTTTAAGATATAATACTGCAAAGGAACTAAAGTGGCTTTGTATTCTATACTTGATAAAAAATGAGAAATTGATTTCGATTTCCAACCTGATTTTTCTAGATTAAATAACTTATATTCTATCTTAGTTTCTTCTTTTTTCTTATCTGTCGAACAAGAAAGAATGTTTAATAAAATAGATACTGTATAAATAAAAATCCTTATTATTTTTTTCATTATATTTTAATATCGTTATTTTTAATTCCCTTCATATTTGGTATTTACATACTCTAATATTTTTGTTGTAATATCCACCCCTTCTTTACCATAAAAAATATTGCCATTACCTTGTGTGCCTAATATAATTTTACATTTATTTATTTCCCCATACTCTTTTATATATTGATTTAATCTACCCCATATTTTTTCATGCATATCTTTAGACAAAACATCATTCATTTTTTTCAACTCTTGATCTTCTTCTCTTAAATAATTTTCTAACTCCTTCATTTTTTCTAAATTTTCTTGTTGTCTAAAAATAGAGTAGATCGTATATAAACTATCTAACTTCTTCTTTTGGAAATTAATTTTTTTAGCATTCACTTTCCCTAAGTCATTAGACATATTAAATCCATTGAAAAGTTCTATATTATCTACATATACAACACCTTTTGATGAGGCATTAAAAAGATACAATACTATACATACGATTGTTAATAAAACAATATTACATATGACAAGGTATGTGATATAATTATTTTTCATAACTCTTTTATATTTATATAAACTTATGGTTTAGCATTTTTACAAAAACGGAAAATCAATCCTATAATTAGTCATTAAGCAATATCTTTAAGACGTAAAAAAACACTCTATAAAAACATAATCTACTTATAACCTAATGATTACAAAGCCTTAATTTTAAAGCCTAGATAAATTCGTATATTAAACTAAGTGGTTATTTATAACTATATTATAAGTAGTATGAAACGAAAAAGTATTTTATAAATACACACAATCAAACTACATTTATTAATATTTCAAATTCTAGTGCAATATTAATACATTGTAGTTTCGTTTTCCGACACTTTGTAAAAAAATGAAAAAAAAAATCAAAACTTTAGAACTTGATTTGCTATTAATAATATATCACCATTAAATTCTAGTGCAATATTAACACATTGTAGTTTCGTTTTCCGACACTTTGTAAAAAAATGAAAAAAATATTCTGAGTGTTTAAAATCGATATAAAAGAAGTGTTTATTATAAAAGAAAAGTATTTTATACAGTTGATACTTAAGATGAAGTATTTTTTCTGTAACATCATCATAAAGTATTGTAGGTATTTACTATAAAACACAAACAGAATTTGTAGAAACCATTATCTGCCTAATTCTACAAAATGTAGAGTTCTCTCCATAAAATTATATAAATCTTGCATTTCCTTTTTTCCTGCTTGTTTTCCTAAACTTCCTGCAAAATAGAGAACAAACCATATAATAAATAGAAATACCATTGCGATTATAGAAAATAGATGCGGTTTTTCTAAACGTATATTAACATACATCCATATCAAAGACCCAATAAACAACATAGCAACTATAAAATGTAAAAACATAAATAATGTCCAAACAGTTGGACTTGGACCAAAAAGACCTTTAAGCAAATGTTTTTTTTCTGCAATTTCATAAATTTCTAAATGAAGTTGTGGAGACCAAAAATGCTGTTTGCTTTTTGGTATACGTATAAAAACATGATGATCTATTCGGTTTACTACAAAATTTGGATTGCTCTTTCCTATTTTCTCAAAAGCTTGTAATGCTTTTTCCGAAGATATATCCAGTTCTTTAAAAAACCTAGGACGTAAAACAATATCTTTTGAAATTTCCATAAATGCAATTAAGCACCAATGTTAATTTTTTTTGTGATTTTAATTTATGATTTTTATCAGTTATTAAAAAAGGTTAAAAGATCTACCCTATTCCTTTCATCGTAAGAAGAGTAGTTACCCAAACAATCACTGACGAGAAAAATATACCTATAGTATTAGCTACAAAGGCTTCTCTTTTTCTAATTTTAAATAAATATGTTGCAATACTGCCTGCATACACTCCAGTACCAGGTAAAGGAATCATAACAAAAAATATTAGTCCCCAAAATCCGTATTTCTGAATTTTATCTCCTGATCCTACCTTTGCTTTTCTAGCTATATAAATTGCAGATTTTTTATATACTTTCCATTTAAGAAAATAATTATTTACCTTTTCTAGAAAAAACATCATTAAAGGAAAAACCAATACATTGGATACAAAACATACCACAAATACTAAGTAAATATTTAATCCTCTAAACATTCCATAAGGAATTCCTACTTTTGCTTCTCCAAAAGGAGAAATACTCCACAAAATTGCAATAATTATATCCTGAATCACAAGCTTACTTTCTTAAGATTTGCAAAGTTACAGTTCTAAATAATTTACACCATACTTTTAAATCATAAAATTATACAAATAATTAAAGTAAAAATGATAAATCATTTATTTTATAAAATGATCATAGATATCATCTATACAATTTAAATGTAATAAATCAATTTTAGGGTCTATAAGCAACCTTGATAACCTTCCATTAAGAGCTACTTTAAAAGTTACAAATAGATACATTCTTAAAATTTTTCTTCTTGTATTCTTCTTGTATTCTTCTTTTAAATACTACACAAATTGCTAAATCATGTCTGATTGAAAACTCATTTGTTTTTCCTGTATACGTGTTAAATATACTGATGGGGTATAGTCACTTTATGTGTAAGATATTCTTTTGTGGTTGTTCTCCTTTTTTTATAGGAATATATAATCTTTTGAAAATAGTTTTTTACTCACTACTCGTTATAAAAAATCAATAACCTTGGAGCAAGATCGCGAGATATGCTTCCGAAAATATATTTTGTTTTCGAGGCAAGACTCGGAGAATTAAACTCGACAATGTGGATTAAACTTCCTACAATCATTAACCAAGAATCCCATATGTTCTAAAATAAAAATCTTGGATGGAATTGAACAGAACTTATAGTTATTAAAAAACAAGACTGACCTCATTCTTATAAAAAACAAGGTCAGTCCAACTCAACTCACTAACTATAAAGAATCCAATAAGTAAATTTATTGCATCATTTTCTGAGACAACTCTTGTAATTGCTCTGATTTTTTCTGCATGTATTCACTTAGTTTTGTAACGTCTTCTCCAGAAAGGTTCCCCATTACTTCCTGTGCTTTTGTTCCTAATTCTTGACCTTTTTGACCAAGAGAGGCAAAAGCTGTCATATCCTTACTTTCTACTGCTTTTTTATAATCTTCGATATATGCTTCGTAAGCATTTACGTATTCTTGAACATTTTTATCGCTAAAACTCGGAACACCTACCTTAGTAGATCCTTCAGAACTATTCTCTTCTTTTTCTTCGGTTTTCTCTGTATTCTCTGTGTTTTCTGAAGATGTTGATGTTTCTTTAGTTTCGTTCTTACAAGACGCAAATAATATCGCTATAACTAAAGAAAGGTTTAAAATTACTTTTTTCATGATCTGTTTTTTTTTTAATGTTAACTATTTAGATAAATTCTTATTCTTTATTGGTGGTACAAATTTGATATATTTTGTTCTTACACCAAACACTCTTTTCAGTGAAAATACAGTACCCCGAAAACAGGGTGTTTGGTGTTTTTATACTTCTATAAATCATAGAAGTAAATTATTACTTTTAAATTCTACTTTTTTATTAATGGTTTAAAGTCTAAATTTATCTTCTATAAAATTTTCCTAAAATAAAAATTGATCCATTCCTTTAATAAAATAATTTATGACAGTACAAGATATAATTCAATGGTTTGAGAATTACCCCTTTCTTATAATAGGTTATTTTACCATCCTTATTTTCATATCCTTATTAGGTCTTGCTATAGTTAATAGAAGAAATTTTAAATCACCAATTACACTCTTATATAGTTTACTAGTGTATGCAGTAACTATCCCTGGATTATTAGCTTTGATTATAACTGCATATAGTTTTTTATTTTTGAAAACAAATTTGCTCGAGATTAATATTCTTGCCTATTTTGTTCCTATAATTGCGATGATAATAGTCCTATTTATTATAAACAAAACAGTCCCTATGTATTTAATACCAGGATTTGGTAAACTTTCTGGATTATTTGTGATAATTGCTATTACTTTTATAATAACCTACGTTTTACAAAAAATGTTTTTTGGAGTATTTTTTGTTGGAAGGATTCAATATTTATTATTATTCTTTTTAGCCTTACTTTTTATCTTAAGGATTGCATGGAAAAAAATCACTAAGTAAAATTTCTCTATAACGAATCAATAACCTCGGAGGTAGTCACGAAGTATGTTTCTGAAAATATATTTTGTTTTCGAAGCAAGCCTCGGAGAATTAAACTCTAAAATGTAAATTAAATTAATCTTTATATTACACTGCTTAATCTCTTCTTTTTTTTAAATATTTTTATTCACTTTAAGATAAAGCTGTTCTACCTTATCTCTTGCCCATTGTGTTTTTCTTAAAAATTTAAGGCTAGACTTAATTGATGGATCTTTTTTAAAGCAGTTAATATTGATTTTCATCGCCAATCGTTCCCAACCATAATATTCTACTAAAAACTCTAATATATACGCTAATTTCAACCCATGTAAAGGATTATTTGGTTGTTCTTTATTCAGGTCCTTATTGTCCATTTTAATGACGAATTAAAGTATTTAATCTTTTATCTCATTTTAGCTTTGAAATAGCCTATAAATAATTTTAATTATTTGTGAATATTTTTTAATCCTTCGTAAACAACAATGCTAACAGCATTAGCTAAGTTTAGGCTTCTAATATGAGTGCTATACATTGGTATTTTATAAAGTTTATCTAAGTTTTTAGTAGTTATATCTTCCGGCAATCCTACAGATTCTTTTCCAAAGACTAAAAACATATCGTCTTCATAATCTATAGAATAGTGGTCTTCCTTTGCTTTACTGGATAGGTAAACCATATTTTTATCTTTATTCAACAAATAAAACTCTTCTATACTATCATAAATATGTACAGAAATGTGTTTCCAGTAATCCAAACCAGCTCTTTTTAATCGGGAGTCATTCAGTTCAAAACCAAAAGGTTTTACCAAATGTAATTTAGATCCTGATGCTAAACTAAGTCGACCTATATTTCCTGTATTCATAGGGATTTCTGGTTCTATGAGTACAATGTTATACCCCATACGTATTTATATCTTTTTAATTTTTACTATGAAACATAACCCTCATCACTTGATATTATATTTTTCAAGCTTAAATACTTTAATCACACAAATACTACCTAAGAAGCCAACATAGTTGCTTTTATTTGCTTTACTATTTCGATATGATCCAATCCATAATCTTTCCAAGCCAGATTTAGCTCTTTCATATCAAAATGTTTTACTATGGTACCATACTCCTCTTTTTTACCATTAATAGTAGGATACCCTATTACATATACACTATCTGCTAACTCAACTGCTAACTCTATATCATGTGTAGAATATATAATAGTATTAAACTCATGAGTAGAGGTTATTAAATGAAATGCTTTTTTAACATCTTCTATATTACCAACATCTAAACCTGAAAATGGCTCATCTAATACCATATAATGACCAGAACATAAAATCTGTTCTATAATTGCGGTACGCTGTCTTTGTCCTCCTGATAATTCATTAGGATATTGATCTTTTGCTTTTTCTAACCCCCAATCCGATAAATAACTCATTATAAGATTATGTTTTTCTTCTTTAGAGATATTCTTTTTACGTAGTGCAAACAATAATGCCTGATATACTGTTTTATTTCTAAACAACGTATATTTTTGATCTACAAAGCCTATATCTCCTTCATGTACTTCTTTTGCATCATTTTCTGAATCTGTAGTAGTATCAGCTATCAATATTTTACCAGTAGTTGGTTTCACTAAACCTGTCATAGCTCTAAACAAAGTAGATTTACCTCTACCTGATCTACCTACAAAAGCAATTACCTGTCCTGTAACATTATTTGCTCTAACGACATCTTTTTCTACAAATTTAATATCTTTTATTACTGTTTTATCACCATAAGCGACACTTAAATCTTCTACATATAATAATGTATTATGCGTACTATAATTCATTTATCTAAATTTTAGAGTATCTAAAAAAAGTTTTTCTTAAGTAGTCTAATACAAAATCTATAGACAAACCAACCAATAATATTACTATTTGTAATGCTATAATCCTACCATGATTCATAAACTTATCTGAATTTTTGATCAAGAAACCTAATCCTCCTGCTGCTACCAAAATAGATTCTACCGTAACTAACATCATCCAAACAATTGCTAAATTTTGTCGGATCACTTCAATTACATAATCTATTCTTCCTTTTATAACCACTTCCCAAAGTACTTCCCATCGGTTACATTGTAGAGATCGTGCATGGTCAAACTCTTCTTGTGGTATAGAACTAATCATACTTAATAAGGATGTGGTGAGATATGTGCTCATAAATACAACAAGCACCCATACTTGCATGGTTCTTGCATCACTAATAAGAATCGCAAGATAAAATGATATTCCGGTAAGTGGAAGATAACGAAGTTTACTTAATGTCTTTGCTATCGGCGCTACTACAGGAATAGTGGATAAATAAGTAACTATTAGAGAAATCACTACTGCTATTAATATTGCTTTTACACATAATAATAAGGAACTACCTATGTGTACTACCAAACCTTCATTATAAAGTTCTGTAAACCCTGTTAGCACCTGCTTTGGAGATGGAAATAAATGCCTATCTCCCATACTGGAAATGAACCAGAAAGCCAGAACTATGACTATCCATACACCGATGATTAACAATCGATTGTTTTTACTTATTTTTTCAAATGGTTTAAACAAATACTTCATAAAAGACTGGTTTCTAAAAACAAACCGTCTTATATATAGAATAAATTATCCTGTATAGATAAGACGGCTCTTATTAGTTTACTATCATATTACTTTAAAAGTGTAATCACTACTCTTCTATTTTTTGCTCTACCTTTTTCTGTAGTATTAGCTTCAATAGGTTGATCTTCTCCTTTTCCGATTACGGATTGAAAACGAGATTGTGGTATTCCTTTACTTCTAAGGAAATTCACTACTGATTGTGCTCTTCGTTGCGACAAATCATAATTAGATTGTGTCGATCCAGTATTATCTGTATGCCCTTCTAATCTAAGTTTTGTATCTTCTGCTTGAATAAGAAGGTTGTATATGGTTTCTAAAGTTTTTGCCGAAGATCCTGAAATATTAGCACTTCCTGTATCAAAATTAATATTCCATTCTCCAGAAGCAAGTACTTCTTCTGCTTCTTTAGTATAATCTGCTTTGTAAGCAGAACCTGCATCTATATCATTGATATTTTTGATAAAATAAAGATTTACAGCCTCATCATAAGGTACTATCCGTTTTACAGACTCATTAAACCCAAAGGGATTAAGTTCACTTAAATAAGAAGATACTTGATTGTATACTGCTTTGTATCGGTTAGTCCCATCGGTAATCCCATAATATTGCATTACATCTGCATAGTTGAAAACTCTGGATCCTCCCATATTATAGTCGATTCCATTTTTGTTTCCTTTTTGCCCTTTAAACATATCATACCAATATTTTGGTGTCTCTAAGTCATATGTTTTTGCTATTGCCTCAGACGCTCTTACTCTCCAATCATCATATTGTTTCATTTGATTAGAGGCTGTTAAAGCAGATTTTAAGATATTACTTACAATATCTGGATGTTTTACAGACCATTCTTTAACGGCAATTACCGTTGTTGCCATTTGATTATTGAACTCCTTTGTAGAGATAATATCTGTAAATCCACTTAAGGCATCAAAAACCATTTTATCTCCAGGTGTCCAAGTAGCACATCCATCTACTTTTTTGTTTATTGTTTTACCTGTTAGTTTTCCATTTTTGACTTCTTTAAGAGGAACTGTCCATCCTGCTTTTTGAGATTTGATAAGTTCTTCTGCTGATTTTATGTAATCATCATCTTGTGATGGATAAAAGTTTACTGCATCTGGATCATAGGTAGTAACATCTGGATTTACTTTTAAACCATTAGCAAAAGCATAGTTAAGAGCGGTAACCCAATCCCCATCTCCAAGTACTGCAGAAATTAAAGCTCCTTTCATACTTTTTGGATCTACTTTCCAGCTTGGTGGTCCTATTAATTTATCCTCACCATAACTAAGCCCTACAGCTCCAACCACTTGCACATGATATTTATCTTTCCCAAATTTATCATCCAGTGCTTGTTGCATAGTACTAATATAAAAAGGTGCACCATCTCCCATCATCATAATTGCAAATGCACTTTTATCTGCATCAGGAAATTCTTCGCCTCTATCAAACTCCTCTATAAATTTCATTTGCATGTTTCTTAATTCAGAAAGCCAATCTTGGCGAATTATTTCTAAATTAACTCCATTTTTTTCCATTAGAGAACCTTTTGTAGTTTTTGGACCTCCATTAGATACGATTATACCAGACTGAGCGTTCCATGCATAGGCTGCCATTCTAACAAGTGGCTTATTCTTTACATCGCTAGAAAGACTGGTGGATGGTAATTCTAATTTTTCTGAAGTTGTAATATTATCTACTTCGTCTTTATTTATGTTTAGTTCGTCTAATTGTTTAGCTTCTCCAACTCTTAATCCTGGAGCAAAATAATATACTGCCCCCAGAATACCTCCTAGTAAAATAATTACAAGGATAAGCTCGGATAATGTTGTGAGTTTCTTCGTTCTTAAGATTTTACCCATTTTTTAATTTTTATAATAATTTTTATTTCAGTTAGTTAGTCAAACATATTTCCAAAACCACCACTAGCATCTTTGTCTTCTGCTGTTAGTTTATAGTTAGGATTTTTGTATTTTTTAGAGTCTGGTATATAGTCTTTTCCTGTTTTAATATTATCTGCCAGTGTATCTAATTGCGAATATAATTCATCGCTATCCATATCATACTTAGAGGTTAACATATCGATATCGGTTAGATTTTCCTGTGTTTTTGCTATATCCATCGCAATAGTTTCTGTTATTACATCTAATGCGTATTCCAGTTCCCAATCTTTAGTAAATAGCATTGCTGATTTGGCGCCATCTGTTGCTGCTTTTGCGGATTTAGCAAATTGATATTCTTTTTCCAACATTTTTATGGTTACCTCAAAATCTGATATTTTAATATCTATAGCGGTTCCTGCAAGTGTTAGTTTTCTATCTAATTTACCCATTACATTAGCTCTACTACCGTATTTTTGAATAAAGCTTTTACTTTGTTTTAATTGGTGAGCAATTTGTTGTGATTGTGATAGTTTTTTTGCCAAAGCGCTATGTAACTCTACATACTCGTCTGTATCTTTGCCCGCCTGTCCTTTTTGAGCTATAATATTTTCCATCTTGCTTCGAAGAGTTTCTGCTTGCTTTTGTAACGTTAATACGTGATCCTGAAACTCTTTAGATTCTTTTTCTGCTCGGGATGCCTCTAGTTCCATATTACTCTTTAAGGCTTTAATTTTTGCTTTAGAATCTTTAAACACTTTTCTGTTCAACAGCATTTTTTCTTTTTGTTCCTGCAATTCTCCAAAAGGGTCGTGTTTAATCAACGACTTGTGAATTCCTCTTGTTACTCTACGCAAAAATTTAAAGATTACTGGTAACATCAAAATGAAAAATATAACAAAAACAGCTACTCCTGCAAGTGCTATGATTTGTCCTAATGCCGTAAACAAAGGCGGAAGAACATATACCCATGCGGCATATCCTAATCCTGCAAATAATGCTATTTTAAGAAAAGCATTTAATCCTTTTTCGCCATTTCTCCAATTTTTAGGATTTAAAGATATTTCTCCTTTTTCATCATCGAAATGTTTAAGAATAGGAAGATCTAATAAATGACTTTTTGATTCTTGATCCATTAATGTATTGCTTATATATTACTTTTAATTCCGTTTACAACAGCTACTATCGTTTCTAATATTTTTGATCTTGCTTTATCATTAGCAACTATCTTTTGGTCTATTTCTGAAACTTCTGACATTATATCTGCATCCAAAGACTGAAGCATATTTTTCTTTACGCTTATTTGATTCTGAATTTCTATTAATTTCTTTTCTAAATCAGAAATCTCTACACTTAAGGTATCCTTTTTTACTTTTTGAGCATTTAATATACTTGTTCTCTTACCATTACCTTTAGTTTGATACTGTTTATGTACTTTTTCTATTTCATTGATATAAAAATCTGCTTGTGTAAGAAGTGTATCTTTGGTCACACTGTTATCTACACCTTGTGCCATTGTTAATGCCATCTTATATACAGATGGATCGTTTGAACCTACTGCTTTTATAGCTTTAAAGAATTCATAAAAATCATATCCTGGTTTATTAAGAGAATCAAAACCAGATTCGTACATTTCTATTACAGTATTTAATACATTATCGCTTACCAACGTTGTTTTTGGTGGTTGCTCTGGGAATTTTGAAACTGGTTTACTAGATTCTGGAAAAGAATTAGAACTAGGTTGTGATTGTTGTGATGTTTCTGTAATATTTTTTTCTTCGGATGTTTGGTCATTTATAAAAAGACCTTTCCAATTAAATTTTTCTTTAGCCATTTAAAATTATATTTGATAAACGTATTAGTACTAAAATACTGATCAAGGTGTAAATTTATGCAAATTATAATAAACAACCTGTTTTTTAACCTAACCTAGCCCTATAATTACCTGTTTTTTCTAAACAAATAATTTTATACCTGTTTACCTTATTGTATTAGTGTTATCTTATTTAGATTTGTTTCGTTTTATTTATTACACCAATAAGTATTTAGAATCCAAGTGTATAAAATTCTAAAAATACACTTTTTTATGATAAAAAAACAACAAAAATTTGGTTTCTAAGTCTCTGGTTTTTCTTCCTTATTTACTTTTTCACAATCCAAGATACTTTTTTATATTAAACTCTATAAGCTCTTTTCTTTTATTCCTCTACCTCAAAAAGAATGATTTCCTTTACTGTTTTTAATATTTCAGGAATATCATCTTCAGTTAGCGTCATTAATATTTCTTCGGTAATTGGCTCTATCGAAATAATTCTATTAGCTTGTCTTTCTATAATTTTTTCGAATAGGTTTCTAATTGTTCTTGCGTTACCAAATCCTTTATGTCTTTTTTCATAAATTCTGTCTAGTATTTCTTTTAATTTTTCTTCTGCATCTTCTGTTAGTTTAAAATCTGATTTTTTTGCAAAAAGCTTAAAAACATCTAATAATGCAACTGCTGTAAAATGATCAAACTTAAAATACCTGTTAAATCTGGATTGTAATCCTGGGTTGGTCTGAATAAATCCTTGCATTTCATCTGGGTAACCTGCTACAACGATAACCAAATCATCCCGATAATCTTCCATTCGTTTTAGTAACACCTCGATTGCTTCGGAGCCAAAATCATTCAATCCTCCAGAAGTAAGCGCATAAGCTTCATCTATAAACAAAACACCTCCAATTGCTGATTTAATAATTTCGTCTGCTTTGATAGCCGTTTGTCCAACATACCCTGCTACCATTCCTGCTCTATCTGTTTCTACTAAATGTCCTTTTTCTAAATACCCCAAATGTTTATATATTCGACCTAACAAACGTGCTACTGTTGTTTTACCAGTACCAGGAGGTCCCATAAAAACAGCATGCAAAGAGTTGTTTGAGGATTTTAATCCTTTTTCCTCTCGTATTTTTTGAATTTGTAAAAAATTAGTAAGGTCTTCTATATTTTTTTTGATATCACTAAGACCTATTAATTCATTCAATTCCTGAAGTACAATCTCTATAGTATCGTCTTCAGGAACTTCATTATATTTTGCTTTTTTAATAAATATCTTTGGGTTATTTGTTTTATCAGACATTTGTTTTAAAAACCCTCGTTCTTTTTCTGTTATTGTACCATCTGCGTTTACGATAAGTAAAGCTATTCTATTTATAAACGAAATAATATTTAGTGCTTGTTCGCTTTGGGTTTTTAGTAATATAGAGGGTAAAACAAATTCATTTTCCATTTCCTCTACAGCTTCAAAAAAAGAAGCAGTCCTGATAATATTTATATTCTTATCAAAATGTGAAGATAAGGGTAGCTCATTTAGTTTTTTTAAATCATAAGTTGCACTTAGATCTCTGCCTTGTAGCTTTTCATAAAAATAAACTAAAATAAACTTAATCTTTGTTACTACTTTAAAAGAACCTTGATGTATATCCAAAAAACCTTCAAACACCTTTACAACATCTCTTAAAAGAATATGCTCTGCCTTGTAGCTAACTCCTCGAAAATCATCTTTTACAACTGAAGAAATCGTGTTTGTAAATTCTGTCTTAGTATTTAGAGATTTGCAAACTGTAAGTGCTTTATCTCCTTCTCTTTTAAGGATATTTATATAGTCTGAAGAGATTTCCAATACTTTCTATTTTTAAATTTTTTTAAACAAATATAGTAACTGAGATTTATTATCTTGATAAAAATAAAAAAATGCCTATTACACCTAATAATTAACAAGTAAACTTATAAGGCTTTCCTGAATATATTTTATTTCCCAAATATTTTCTTCCAAAGTCCTTTCTTCTCCTTCTTCTCAATTGGGTCGACATTGGTTATTTTATATTCTGCTTTTGATGCTATAGTTCCTGTTTCTAAGTTTTCCTTTTTCTCCATCTCTTCAATTTGTTCCATAGCTGCTTGTCTATAAAGCATAGCTCCTTCTGGATCGCAATTAAATAAATTTGAATAACAAGAAGAACTATTTAAATCTATTGGATTAGGCTCAATTACCTCTGTTGCTTCTAATAACCCCAGATGATTATCTTTTGCAAAGCTCAATGCTTTAAAAAAAACATGTATCCTATTATTGGAAAACAATTGATCTAATTCTTGTTTAATTTCAGGTTCACTTTTATAATCATCGATTAATTCTATTACTTTATCTTTAGGGATGTAAACACCCGAGCAATAATTCTCTATAATTTGATTGTTTACGTTTTTAATTCGTTTTTCGTTTGGCAAAAACTCTTCCCATTTTTTAAAATATTTTTTAAGCAATTGGTTTTCAGAAAATGAAAGAGCAGAACCTCTGGTGTAGAAAAATTTCTGAAAAAACCCTTGAATAACAGCTATATAATATCCATGACTTTTATCAAACACATCGTCTACCTTAGTTTGTATTCCTATTTTAATTGTTTCGGCATACTTCTCTTTATAAAAATCTTCTATATCATTTTCCGAAGCTAATTGCTCTATTAAATTTTGATTATCTAATACATCAAAATACCAAGCCTTAATTTGTTTTTCTGATATTGGATGATAGCTTATATCCCAACCCATATTTTTATTTTTTAATAATTTCTAATCGATAAGTATAAACGCTATACCTACTAATAATATAACATAAAATTACTCTGTATTTTCATTAAAACATGCACTGTTTTCAGGGGTATCTAGGAGGGGGAAAATGTTTTCTTTAGAAAAGGGATTGTAAAATAAAAAGTACTTCCTGTTTCTTGTTTAGATTCTAACCAAATTTTACCTCCATGAGCTTCGACTATTTTTTTACAGTGTGCCAAACCAATACCAGTACCTTCATACTCTTCTCTAGAATGTAGCCGTTGAAAAATAGCAAATATTCGTTCCTGATGTTCTTTTGGAATCCCTATACCATTATCTTTTACCATAAATTGCCAATAGCCTTTAGACTTATTTTCTGGGTCATTTATACGGGTAGATGATATATGTATTATTGGTATTGTATCTGGTATTCTAAATTTTATACCATTACTAATAAGGTTTTGAAATAACAACCGCAATTCTATTTCTGAGCCTTCTACTTCTGGTAATTTTTCTATACTAACTTGTGCTTTGGTTTTATCTAGAATACTTTTTAGATCATTTTTTAATTCTCCCAAAATTATATTACAATCTACCTTTTGATAATCTCTGCTTCTACCTAGTCTTGAGTATTCTAATAAAGCATCGATTAGTTTTTTCATACGTATGCTTGCATCCTTTATAAAGATCATACTTTCTTTACCTACATCGTCAAAGTTTTCACCATAATCTTCTTCCAACATTCCTATAAAGCTGGATATTGTATTTAAGGGTTCCTGCAAGTCATGACTAGCTATATATGCAAATTGCTCTAGTTCTTGATTCTTAATTTCCAGCTCTAAAGATTGTGCATGTATAGCTTTATTTTTATTTTCTAACTCTTTATTAAATATTTTCTTTTCTACATACCCTCTATAGATAAAAAAACTAGCTCCGATAGCCAAAAGGATTAAAACAATAAGTAATATGTTTATTTTTTTTTGTAAACTAATCTTATCTGCTTGTTTGTTTAAGATCTTTTCTTGTTCTTTTATTTTATCTATTTGCCGTATCAAAAAATCTTTCTGTTGCTTAATTTCCTGATTACTTTTTACTATTTTTTCGTTTTGATTTTTAATAAAGGTTACTTGCTCTTGAATATTTTTTTCTAACTCTCTCTCTATCACAACTTTTTCTTCATATTTTTTTAGTTGTATTTCGTTTTGAGTATATAATTCTTCTATTTCTCCTTCTTTATTAAATATTTCTTTTTTGTGATCTTTTATTTTGTTTTTTTGATACTTTATCTGATTTTCTTTACGTTTTATTATAATATCTTGATTGTTTTTATCTTCTTGAACTTTATACAATACTTTCTCTGTTTTGCGATATAGACGTTTCCATTTTTCAGAAGAAGTGATTGCGTGCTTTTTTAATGAAGATGTAAAAGCTAACTCTTCTTTATATATGCGATTTGTATTTATCTCATATTCAAAAGAATCCCCTACATTAACCATATTGATCATTGAGGCATTAAAATTATAATCCTCGCTAACCAATAGTATATTTTTACCTGAAATTTTATTTAAAATATAATGTATATCGTAATTATATTTATGATTTACATATAATAACTGAATATCTTTTACATCTTTCGCAAACTGAAATCGAACTATCTCAACATTTTTATCGTGTATTTTACGTTTTTTAGCTAGCGTAGAAAGATCTAATATAGTTCGATCGGGTCCTAAAACTCCTATTTTAAAATCTTGATTTTTTTGTATATCTGGCCACCCTACCTGTTGTGCAAAGTTAAAAATGAATATAGCTCGTTGTAATCTCTTTACTTCTTCATTTTCTATTTCTTGGGCTTGTACTTTAAGTGGCGAAAACAAAGCAACAAACCATATAACAATTATAGTAAAGCTAGAGTATATAATAGATATACTTTGATGTCTATATATCATAATATAAGTAATAATCGCAAATAATAATTGGATCCATTAACGCCAAACTGTTGTACTCGTCTACTATATTGAAAATTACCCTCTTCTGTATTTGCAGAGTGTTTATGCTTATCAGGATACACATTAAAAATATTATTTCCTCCAATTGTACATTTTACAAAATCATTAATCTGATACGAAATTGCTGCATCTGTTACTATCTTAGGCGAAAATGTTTGATCTCTAGTTTCTATTACTCCAGTAAAATCATTTACTACCCAATTATCAGGATTTCCGTCATTTGGGTAAACAAATTTGACTTTTCCGAAAAGCGAATTTATTAATTGAAACCTAAACCTATCCAACTCATACGACACTAAAGAATTTACTTTATAATTTGGTTGTGCAGATTCTACCCTTGCTATTTCCTCTCTATTAAAAAGCACTTTTTCTTGCCCTATTAATGTTTCTGACACTTTGATTGGACCTTTTACCTTGGTTTTTGTCAAATTAGCACCTATAGATGTATTAAACTTTCCTGCTCCCAGTATTGTTTTATAGAATAATGACATATCAAAACCAGAAGTCCTAGAATCAATAGCATTAGTAAAAAATTGAGCCGCACCAACATCAAAAGGTTTTAATATATCCTCATATCCATTAGCGAACCTACCTGATAAAACAATCCTATCTTTAATGTTAATTAAATAATAATCAAAACTAAAAGTAATATTCTCATATAATTTTCCGCTTATTCCTGCACTTAAATGACTGGATAATTCTGGTTTTAGTTTTCCAATATCAAATGCTTCTGTTGTAACAGCACTTTCATTATTAAAAGTACCAACCTGCATACTCTCTCCATTGATAAATTGTGTGCTTATATTTTGAAAAAACACTTGATGAAGAGATGGAGCTCTAAACCCTGTAGAATATCCTGCTCTAACACTAATAGCATCTTTGACCCTATATCTTCCTGATAGTTTCCAAATAGCTTGCCCTCCAAAATCATTATATGCTTCATATCTGGCAGCTGTTCTTACTAATAATTTATCGGTTAAGTTTGCTTCAACATCTATATACCCTGAGCTATTTGTTCTAAATCGGTTTAACTCATTCTCTGGTTGAAACCCTGGAAAAACCTGCGCTCCAACTATTCGTGGCAACTCTACTCCTTGGGTATTGACATAGGTGCTTCCTTCATTAACATAGGATGCTTCTTCTCCTGCTATAATTTGATAGTTTTCTACTCTTAATTCTGCTCCAAAGGCTATATTTACTCCGCTATACCAATCAAATGTTCTTGATATATCAAGATTAGTAGTATTTTGTTTATATAAAAAACCTCCTGCATAAAAAGTTCTTGGTGAGGTAACCCCCATAGAGGCATTATTAGAATTATTTACGGTGTAATCCAATCTATTTACTCCTATAGAATGGCTAAAGTCTACATCCCAATTATTTTTAATACCAGTTATACCACCTGTAATTGCATCATCTTGAATATCTGTAAGAATTTCTGGAGAAAAACCATTAGGAAAAAGTTCTAAGACAACTTTATCCTGATCTTTCGGAAAACGATAAAACCCCTTAGACTTACCTTCTCTATAATTTCTACCGCCATGCATATAAAATGTAGCATAATCCGACATAGGTATTTCTCCATTAAATGATAGCGCAAGGTTTTGTGTCTCTGCACTACCAATCTCCATTACTTGCTTATCTGAGTATGTGTTTTGAGAAAAAAAATCATTTTGAGCTATTAATACTTGATCATTAGTAGTATTATTAGTGTATACAGCTCCTGTATAATCTCCTGCTCTATTAACAGATTCCTTATCTCTATATTCTGCAGTAACATTAACATATCCTTCTTCTCCTATTTTTAGTCCAAAATTTGCTGAAGAATATACCTGAAGCCCGTCTCCTTTTGTATTTACACCAACTCTATTATCTACCTGAATAGTTTCAATCTGCTTTTTTAGTATAATATTAATTACCCCAGCTATCGCATCAGAGCCATACTGTGAAGTAGCACCATCTCGCAATATTTCAATACGTTCTACAGAAGCTATAGGTATTGCGTTAAAATCTGTACCTACAGACCCTCTACCAACAGTACCATTAACATTTAACAAGGAACTATTATGTCTTCGTTTACCATTAACCAATACGAGTACCTGATCTGGCCCTAATCCCCTTAGAGTTGCTGGATCTATATGATCTGTACCATCAGCAATGGTTTGGTTTGTAGAATGAAAAGATGGAATCAGATAATGTAAAATATGAGTTAATTCTACCTGAGAAGAGTTAATTAATTGTTGCGGTGATATAATATCTACCGCTGCAGTATTTTTTAAAAGCGATTTTGGTTTAGCTCTTGATCCAAGTGAAATTGGTTGATCTATAGAAAATCCTGTTTCCAGAATAAAATCAACTGTTAATGTATCTCCCGCTTTTACTGTTACCGTTTTAGAAACAGAAGTATACATAACAAATCCCGATGTTATTATATACTCTCCTTCATCTACATCAAAACTATAATTACCAATAATATCAGTAGTCGTGTTTTTATCTGTGCTCTCAATAAAAACTTTTGCTCCAGGTAAATTACCAAACTGATCAGAAACATTACCCTTTATAACTGCTTTTGTTTGAGAAAAAACTCCAAAAACAACGCAAAAAAACAATACAAAAACACTTTGTGTCTTATATTGCTTTGATAAACTTTGAGCGCTTTTTTTTATCTTAATTTTAATGATATTTAAATTTTAAAGATTATATATAATTTCTCTTCAAAGCTATTATAAATAATCGTATTACAAAATCACATCTTTTATATTTTTATGATATTAAACCACTCAATTCATTACACACCTTAGAAATTGAATTACCATAATATTTGGTAACTAGATTACAAACAATATTTTTTGTTAGCATTTTTTCTTGAAACTCTTTTATTTCAGAAAAACTTTTTGCTTTTTCCATTTCTTCTTCACTAAGCTTTGCACCAATCATTAAAACAATAACAATAGATTTTTTTAAATCGCTATCTAGTTTTTGAAACTCTTTTAAAAACTCCCATCCCCCCATAATTGGCATATTAATATCCAAAAAAAGTATTTCAGGAGATATTCCTGATTTTATATAATCCAGTGCTTCTTTACCATTTTTTGCAATCAATACCTCCTCTACGCATTCTGTTTTTTTTATTATTGTTTTATTAAAAAAATTAGTAGCATTACTATCATCTACTAAAAGAAAATGTTTCATTTTTTCCATTTTTAAATATATTTTTTTAACGATCCCCCAAAAAAAATAGATTCAGTGTGTGACTACCAAAATTACTCTAACCCTTTAATCTATATTGTAGAGTTTAATTCTCCGATACTTGTCTCGGAAAACTGCTTTAGACTTATTGATTTAAATCAACAGACTATCATAAAGTTTATAATTCTGATATACTATTTTTTGTTTTCCTTTTTCTTTAATTAGTAAGAAATCACTTCCTCATACAAATCCCCATTACAAAATAACTTAAAAAATAATTATTGCAGTAAAAAAACTAAAGAAACAGGTAGCCATTTAACGTTTAAATACAAAAAAATCAGGTAAATGATTGTCTTTTAGTCGGAAGAAAAATGATTTTCTTACTTATATCTTATATTAGCATGAAAATAAAATCCGAAGAAGCACATTAATAAGAATACAAACTATGGTTTCTAAAAATGATTTTCTAATACACTATCTAATAAATTTAAGGATAAAGGTTTATTAATAAAATCATCAACAGAATGATTTTTGGAAGAGGCATTAACATCATCTGGATTAGAAGATGTAGACAATAAAACAACTTTAATATCTTTCGTTAAGTTATGATCTAACTTAGAGAACTCAGTTAAAAATTCCCAGCCATTCATTGCGGGCATATTAATATCTAAAAAAATAAGATCTGGTTTTGTAGCTTTATTATCCCCTACAGAAATCAAATATTCAAGAGCAGCCATACCGCTTTGCACCGTATATACTTCTTTAAATCCTTCGTGTTTCGTTACCACTCTTTTATTAAAGAAATTAGTAGCCTTATCATCATCTATTAACAAGACACAATTAACCAATGTATTCATTTAAGTTTCCAATTACGCTCAAAGTAAATGAACTTAATTCATATTACCATAACAAAACTATACTTATCAAATTGTTTTCGTTTAAAAGCATAAATAGCCTGTTAAAATGCTCTACTTATATAAAACCATCGTTTCTTCATCTAATAAATAACCATGACCTAATATATACTTATACCATTTGTAGTTTGAGTTTATTGGAAAAGAAAATTAAGATTTTTTTGTTTCAGTGAAGAAGAAAAGCTTGTACCAGGATCGATCTGGTATTAAGCATAGCAGGGCTACGGTTTATTTTTATTCTGATACTTGAAGCGAAAAAAGAACATTTTATTACGGTAAATTCAAATTGTAAATAGTATTAATAGTAGTTTTGAAATACTTTTAATAAAGACTCTAAAAAATAAATGTAAATTTGAAGCACATCAGACTAGATCTGTCTAAGAATTATAGTTAGGGATACATGGTTCATAAATTAAACAACAAATATAAAAACATACCATTACGCTATGTTTTTTATAATCACATCAATGATATTCCTAATATTAATTGGGATTTAGTAAACCCCAAAAAAAACATTTTTCTTTCTTTATCTTATTTAAAAACATTAGAGCGTACCCTTTCTGAAACTATTAGTTTTAGATATATACTATTTTATGATAAAAACACTCCAGTTGGCTTTGCTACAACACAACTTATAAAATTCAATCCTGAACAATTAAAGCTTCAAGGATTTCCTTGTAGAATAAGTGATACTATCAAAAATACTTTATTAAAAAATACCGAAGTCGGGGTTTTAATTTGTGGAAATTTATTCTCTTGTGGTGAACATGGTTTTGTGTACAACTCAAATCTTGTTTCTTCTAGAATGATATATGACAGTTTATCTAATGCATTAAAAGAAATACGAAAATCTAAAAACTCCAACAAACCATCTTTTATATTATTAAAAGAATTTTGGCCTACATCTTTTAGCCAAAGTGATTATAGTAAAAAACATGATTTTAGAGAATTTAAAATCGATGTAAATATGGTTTTAAAAATACACTCTGACTGGCATACTTTTGAAGATTACTTAACTAGTCTTAAAACAAAATTTAGAACCCGAGCTAAAAATGTTTTTAAAAAATCAGAAAATATCATTATAAAGGATTTTACTTCAGAAGATATTAGTACTTATAAAAACGAAATTAACATCCTTTATTTATCCGTTATCGAAAAAGCGGATTTTAAAATAGAAAAATTAAATGCTTCTACCTTTAAAAGCTTAAAAAAAGAACTAAAAGACTCTTTTATTTTTACTGGATATTTTTTGGAGCAGAAACTAGTAGGCTTTACTACCTCTTTTATACAAGACAATACAATAGAAGCAAATCATATTGGTATCGATTATAACTACAATACAAAATACGCTATCTACCAAAAAATGTTATACAATTACGTCACTTTGGCTATTAGTAAAAACGCAGAAGAACTTAGATTAGGAAGAACTGCCGAAACCATAAAAAGTTCTGTAGGTGCTAAACCTGTAGATATGAAACTATATGTAAGACACGGAAACTCCATCTCTAATACCCTTTTAAAACCATTAATAGAATTAATTTCACCAAATGAGTATGAAAT
The DNA here is from genome assembly GCF_000430665.1 of Aquimarina muelleri DSM 19832. Lineage (GTDB taxonomy): Bacteria > Bacteroidota > Bacteroidia > Flavobacteriales > Flavobacteriaceae > Aquimarina > Aquimarina muelleri. The sequence continues at coordinate 47,310 of NZ_AUML01000037.1, forward strand.
AAGAAACCCTTTTAAACTACAATCAAAATAATGGATTCATTAACTCAAATTATATTAGGTGCCGCCGTAGGCGAAGCTACTTTAGGAAAAAAAGTAGGTAATAAAGCATTACTTTGGGGTGCTATCGCAGGCACTATCCCTGATTTGGATGTACTATCTAAATTCTTTGTAGATACTATTACTGCAAACGAATTACACAGAGGGTTTTCTCACTCCATATTATTTTGCATTCTCGCTGCTCCCATATTAGGATGGGGAATTGCTAAAATTTATAATAATAAAGAAGCAAGCTGGAAAGATTGGACCAAATTAATGTTTCTTGGTCTTTTCACACACCCTATTCTTGATGCATTTACCACTTGGGGAACACAATTATTTTGGCCTTTCGAGTATAAAATCTCTTTCAAGAATATTTTTGTTGTAGATCCTCTTTATACAGTACCTTTTTTAATTTTTGTGATTTTAGCAATGTTTTATAAACGAACACACCCTAAAAGAAGAACCTTTAACACCATAGGCTTATATATTAGCAGCATATATATGATAATAACATTAGGGTTAAAATGGTATACATACGGTGTGTTTCAAACAAATTTAGACAATCAACATATTCAATATAAAGAAATACAAACCAAACCCACCGCCTTAAATAGTATTTTATGGTCTGCAAATATAGAAACAAAAGATTCTTTCTTAATTGGCTACTATTCTTTATTAGATAAAGACCCTGTGGTTACTTTTTCAGAATACTCAAAAGACCACCACTTACTTGGAGCTATGAAAAACGATCCTCTACTACCTAGATTAATTAAATTATCCGAAGGATGGTATACCATAGAAAAAAGCACCGATGGCAAACTCTTTTTTAATGATTTAAGGTTCGGACAATTAGGAATGGGTAAAGAAGCCAGTAGATTTGTTTTTAGTTATGAGCTGTTTTATAATGACAAAGGAATTCTGGAAGCTAAAGAACGAGAAAGAGATATGGAAGAAGCCTCTCCCCTATTAAAAAAACTTTTTAATAGAGTTTTAGGCAAAACTTAAACCTCGTAATTCTAATTTAGAATACTGTGAATACCTAAAAAACAAAATACAATAACCGTATAGAAAACAGTATTAAAACACCCCCTGTAATTTTAAAAAGCAAAGACAATCTTTGTGTAGAAATAAACCTCTTCACCATTTTAGATAAAAACACTTTTAAAAGGTCAGTTGTTAAAATACCTGCCAAAACCGCACTAATAAAAATTAGTAACACTCCATCCTCAGGATATGTATACTGCCCATAATTATACACTCCAATCCAAACCATAAAAACAAAAGGATTAAAAAAATTAACGCTAAATCCTTTTAAGAAAAAACCAGAAAGTCTTTTAGGCTCGATAAAAAATGTTATCGTTGGGCGAACTTTTTTTAACATATAACTAACTCCCATTACAAAAAGTAAAATACAACCAATACTCCCAATCCAAAATTGATGCTGTGGCACTAGTATAAAAGAAGACAAACCAAAATAACATAGCATTACGCAAACTATATCACTAAAAATTATACCCAAAGCTACTGCAACTCCTGCTTTAGAACCATACTGAATACTACTATGTAATAACAAAAAGAAAACAGGACCTATAAAAATAATCATCCCCAATCCTATCGCATATCCTTCTAATAAATACATTTACACCCTTTTAACACCTATACTATTCACCCTTTATATGTACAACCAAAAACAGGAGTGTCAAATATATAAATAACTATACCATATCACTTTAACACATCTTAAAATGTATACAGAAGATAGTCCATAAATTTAAGGAATAAACTTCTACCCAATCTTTGGTACTTTTTAATATCTATTTATATCTTGCATATCAAATATTCATACATATGCACACTACATACAAAGTTGGAGTTGATAAAGATTTTGAGTTTGACCTTACAGATCAGGATATTTCAGAAATAAATTCTATAAAAAACTCAGACACCTCTTACCACATACTCTACGACAACAAATCTTATCATGCAGAGATTGCACAATCAGATTTCACTTCCAAAAAATATTCTATAAAAGTTAACAATACAACCTATCAGGTTTCTATAGCCAATGATCTGGATCTTAGAATTGCAGCAATGGGATTTTCTGTAGGTTCTTCAAAACAGATAAATGCCATTAAAGCCCCTATGCCAGGTTTATTATTAGACATACAAGTAAAAGTTGGGCAAGAAGTTAACGAAGATGACCCTTTACTTATTCTGGAAGCTATGAAAATGGAAAACCTTATCCTTTCGCCCAGAAATGGTGTTATTAAATCCATTTCTGCAACCAAAGGAGATGCCGTAGACAAAGGACAATTGTTAATCGAATTCGAATAAACGCTAATTAAGCATAGTATAAAGCCATAGGTTTTAAATTAAAATAGTAATTAGCAAATTCTACACCCGTATTTTACTTAGTTAAAGTATAATGAAGGGTACAGAACAAAAAACAAACAGATGAAAAAAATATTAGTTGCTAACAGAGGTGAAATAGCAATTCGAGTAATGACTACTGCTCGTAAAATGGGAATCAAAACCGTTGCTATTTACTCTACCGTAGATAGAAATGCGCCACATGTAAGATTTGCTGATGAAGCCGTATGTGTAGGCGAAGCACCTTCTAATCAATCCTACTTATTAGGATCTAAAATCATTAAAATTGCCAAACAATTACAGGTAGATGCCATACACCCGGGATATGGTTTTTTAAGTGAAAATGCTGACTTTGCAGAAGAAGTAGAAAAAAACAACATCATTTTTATTGGCCCAAAATCCAAAGCCATAAAAGTAATGGGTAGCAAATTAGCAGCAAAAGAAGCTGTTAAAGCCTATGATATCCCTATGGTTCCTGGTATTGATGAAGCCATTACCGATGTTGCCAAAGCAAAATCTATTGCCACAAAAATAGGATACCCTATTTTAATCAAAGCCTCTGCAGGAGGTGGCGGAAAAGGAATGCGGGTGGTAGATGAAGAAAAAGATCTAGAGTCCCAAATGAATCGTGCCATTAGCGAAGCTACTTCAGCATTTGGAGACGGATCTGTATTTATTGAAAAATATGTAGCATCCCCCAGACATATAGAAATACAAGTAATGGCAGATAGCCATGGCAATGTAGTACACCTTTTTGAAAGAGAATGCAGTGTACAACGACGACACCAAAAAGTAGTAGAAGAAGCCCCCTCTGCTGTCCTTACCCCAGAACTACGTACCAAAATGGGAGACGCAGCCGTAAAAGTAGCCAAAGCATGCGATTATCTGGGAGCAGGAACCGTAGAATTTCTTTTAGATGAAAAGCATAATTTCTACTTTCTCGAAATGAATACCAGACTACAAGTAGAACATCCTGTTACCGAACTCATAACAGGAACCGACTTGGTAGAACTACAAATAAAAGTTGCCAGAGGAGAAAAACTACCAATACAACAAAAAGACTTGCATATACAAGGGCATGCCTTAGAACTGCGAGTATATGCCGAAGATCCAATAAATGATTTTTTACCAAGTGTAGGGCACCTAGACACCTATACCATTCCTGAAGGAAAAGGAATTAGAGTAGATAACGGGTTTGAGCAAGGTATGGATATTCCTATCTATTATGATCCCATGCTATCTAAACTAATCACCTACGGAAAAACCAGAGAAGAAGCCATACAATTAATGATTCAGGCTATTGACAACTATGTGGTAGAAGGAGTACAAACCACACTACCATTTGGTAAATTTGTATGCGAACATGAAGCATTTCGATCTGGAGATTTTGATACCCATTTTGTAAAAAAATACTATACTCCCGATATCCTGAAATCAGCAACCCAACAAGAAGCAAAAATAGCTGCATTAATAGCTTTACAACAATACATCGAAGATCAAAAAACCCTACGTATACCAACACTATAAGTATTATGGAATCAAAAATTAAAACGTTACAAGATAAAATTGCGCAAGCAAAGTTAGGTGGTGGAGAAAAACGTATAGAAAAACAACATCAAAAGAAAAAATTAACCGCACGAGAGCGAGTAGAATATTTATTAGACGAAGGATCTTTTGAAGAAATTGGTATTTTGGTAACCCACCGTACTACAGATTTCAACATGGATAAAGAAATTTATTATGGCGATGGTGTCGTTACTGGATATGGTACCGTAAACGGAAGACTGATCTACATTTTTGCACAAGACTTTACCGTTTTTGGAGGAGCTTTGTCTGAAACCCATGCCGAAAAAATTTGTAAAGTAATGGATATGGCTGTGCAAGTAGGTGCGCCAATTATTGGTCTTAATGACTCTGGTGGAGCAAGAATTCAAGAAGGAGTTCGATCTCTGGGTGGATATGCCGATATTTTTTATAAAAACGTGCAAGCATCCGGAGTTATCCCGCAAATCTCTGCTATTATGGGACCTTGTGCCGGTGGTGCCGTTTACTCCCCTGCAATGACGGATTTTACAATGATGGTAGAAGAAACCAGTTATATGTTTGTAACCGGTCCCAATGTAGTAAAAACAGTAACGAATGAAGAAGTTACCTCTGAAGAGCTGGGAGGAGCCAGTACACACTCTACAAAATCAGGAGTAGCACATATTACCTCTGCCAATGATGTAGAATGTCTAGAGGATATTAAAAAACTACTAAGCTACCTGCCACAAAGCAATAAAGAGCTTCCTAAAAAAATAGAATACACCTTACAGGATGAAGTAAGAGAATCCTTATCCTCTATTGTGCCCGATAACCCTAATAAACCGTATGATATGCACGAGGTAATCGGCGGGATTATCGATACCGATTCTTTTTATGAAATTCATAAAGACTATGCCGAAAACATTATTGTAGGTTTTGCCCGCCTGGGCGGAAGAAGTATCGGTATCGTAGCCAATCAACCACAGTTTTTAGCAGGAGTATTAGATGTAAACAGCTCTAAAAAAGCAGCTCGATTTACACGTTTCTGCGATTGTTTTAATATCCCATTATTAGTATTAGTAGATGTGCCAGGATTTTTACCCGGTACCGATCAAGAGTGGAACGGTATTATAGTACACGGAGCCAAACTATTATACGCATTAAGTGAAGCTACAGTACCTAAGGTAACCGTTATTACTCGCAAAGCCTATGGTGGTGCTTATGATGTAATGAACTCTAAACATATTGGCGCAGATCTTAACTTTGCATGGCCATCTGCCGAGATTGCTGTAATGGGTGCCAAAGGAGCCAGCGAAATTATTTTTAGAAGAGAAATACAAGCTGCACCAGATCCCGAAGCCAAACTAGCAGAAAAAGAAGCAGAATATGCCGAAAAATTTGCAAACCCATACCGTGCAGCACAACGTGGATTTATAGACGAAGTAATTTTACCAAAAGATACCCGTAGAAAACTAATTAAAGGATTTAGTATGCTAGAAAACAAAACGGTTAATCGACCAGATAGAAAGCACGGCAATATCCCTTTATAAAAAAATAAACACAAGTGTTGTTTCCTTAAAAAACACTTTACCAAAAACAGTTATAAACTTAAGTTTATAACTGTTTTTTTATTATCTCTCTGGTTATGCCAATTATGGTATTACAAATAACCTGTACTCTATTCGATTATCTTCCTCCCACACCTCTTCTGCCTTACAAAAGAACTCCATTTTGCCTTAGCGATCTTTTTTATTTCTATAAAAGTCAAAAATAATTTCCGTAGTGTTAAAAAATGAAACTACTATGTAGTATTCTTGTACTCTATTATAAGACACACGTACTTCTCGACATCCCATAGAGATTCGTTGTCTTTTATGCCTGCTTTATACCGTAAAATGGGCAAAACCTAGTATTAATTTTTAATTATTTATTGTATGTCAAAACAAAATTATGACCACAAGTTTATGGTATTAGATGCCATAGCAACAAACGATGTAAAAGCTCCTAATATGCCTGTAGACTCAGCATTACAAGAAGCCGAAGACCTTTATATCTGGGCAGATGCAGATAAAGATGCCCTGCTTAAAAACTCTGGATTAGATTGGGAGCAATTTGTTGTAGATATCCCTGTTCGGGCAGGAGCATTACGCCATGCACAATCACTATGGGTAAAAGAACGCTATAGTCAAGAAGAGGCTAACAAAATCTGGAAAGAAGAATCTCCTAAAGCATATGAGCTTAGAGATGATTTACTCGATGATTTTAGATATGCATTTAGAAAACGTAATGATCTTTTGGGGCGAGTTAAAGAAATTTATAACGGAAACGGAGATGCAGATATGATACAGGATCTTAGTGATCTTAGCGTTTTAGGAAAAAGTAATACCGAAGAGCTTATCGCCGCAAAATTTAAAATGAAAAATCTGAATATTGCTGCCGAATTATCGAATAGTCTAGCAGAAATGCTTGCTAAAGCCAATGGTGCTACTCTAGAAAACTCAAAAGCAAAAGTAATACGAGACAAAGCTTTTGCACATCTAAAAGAAGCTACAGACGAAGTGCGAGAAGCAGGTAAATATGTGTTTAAAAAAGATCCTGTACGCTATAGAGGATATACCAGCAGGTACAACAAAAAGTAACCACAATACTATACATATAAAAAGTATACTGGTTAGGGATGTACTGGGTATATAACAGTCATTCCTGATGTTATTATTGTATTATACAGCTATACTTTAGCAACTCCCGGCGCTCTTTATTTGCTTCCTTGCCGCATGTACACTCGTCCCGGCAGCAGGGAGACATCAAAGTAGTGCCGGGACTGTATACCAACCTGCCGGGACAGGTCATACCACCTACGGGACAGGTAATCCTACTGCCGGGAAAGGGTATGCCACCTACGGGAAGGGTAAACCTACTGCTGGGAAAGGGTATACCACTTACGGGAAGCATTTTTTAGTACTGGGACAAGGTATACCCCTTACGGGAAACGTTTTTTAGCACCAATAAAGATGTATCTACTAGGATTATAGCTATAAAAGAGTCCTATCAAAGCTACTATTCATTTTGAAAATACCCTATAAGATTTTAACTTGCCACCAGAATTAATCCTACTAAATAACAATAGTTACCCTGGCTATGAATAATCGAAAAATTACCAAATATGCAATCTATACCGTTGCTGTTTTATGCGCTACTCTAATTAATGAATTTATCATAAAGTATGTAAAAAAGCATGTGGATCAACAAGGATATATTTTAGTACTAATAGATATGTTAATTGTAGTATTAATCTTTGCCCCTGCTTTTGCTTTAGTGTCTAATTATACCAAAAAATTATCTAAAGCTTATTTAAAGACTTCTAAAAAGATGTCTAGTAATAATAATGGAATTTTACTAGGGTTTATTGCTGCTATAATTATACTATTTATACTATTTGCCAGTCTTAGACATAATATTAGTGTAATAAGGGACCTAAAAGCTTTGCTACCATAAAAAATTAATATAAAAATAGTTACTCCTTTAATTTATCACAACAAAACACCTTTTCCTATTGGTATTTTATTATAAAACGATATATATACTTCTAAGCTATAAATAATTTTAAGTTCATTAAAAATCTGCTAGATTTGTAAGAAATACATGGAATGTAATAGCAATTGCTATTATAACATTGTTACCTGCAAGCCGAAAAAACCACCGCACGTTCAAGCACTTTTGGTTTTATCTGAAGCTCGAATCCAACGCTAAAAAAACCAAAAGAGCTTTCACTTCCCCACCGCCACCCAAATAAAATTGTGAATAAAAAATATTAAAATCAACTAATCGGAATAATAAACTTTATTACCTTGTTTGGTTAAACAAGAAATAATGATGAAAGAAAGAATTGACATAGAAAACATTGACGGACAACTATTTGAAATAAAAGTAGTTGACCCAGACAATTCCAAACCAGCTTCTTTTACGCATTATTTACATAACCATAAGAATGGAGTTTCTCAATTTTACAAAAAAGATGCACTTTCTTATGTGAAAGAAATTCTTAAAAAAGAATATCCCACAGAAAAAATCACAAATCAAATAGCGGAAGAAGCTCTTCGATATTTGATTTTTGACCTCAATAAATCTGTTCCTTTTCCAGCACCAGAAAAACCGAAATTCAAATTTATTGACCTTTTTGCAGGAATTGGTGGATTTCGTTTAGCTTTTCAAAATCTTAAAGGCAAATGTGTTTTCACAAGCGAATGGGACAAATATTCAAAACAAACTTATAAAGCCAATTTTGGAGAAATTCCTTTTGGAGATATAACAAAACCTGAAACAAAAAATTATATTCCAGATAATTTTGATGTGCTCTGTGCAGGTTTCCCTTGTCAAGCCTTTTCGATTGCAGGGAGACGTGGAGGTTTTGAAGATACAAGAGGAACGCTATTTTTTGACGTAGCAGAAATCATAAAGAAAAAACAACCAAAAGCAATTTTTCTCGAAAATGTAAAAGGATTAAGAAATCACGACAAAGGAAAAACTTTGGCAACTATTTTAAATGTACTTCGAGAAGATTTAGACTATTATGTTCCAGAACCTCAAATTATTAATGCCAAAGAATTTGGTGTTCCGCAAAATCGAGAGCGAATTTTTATAGTTGGATTCCACAAAGATACTGGTATCAAAGATTTTGAATATCCAAAACCAACCAATAAAGAAAGAGTTTTAGAAGATGTTTTAGAACAAAATAAAGTTTCAGTTAAGTATTATCTTTCAACAACTTACATAGACACATTAAGAAAACATAAAGCAAGGCACGAAAGTAAAGGAAACGGATTTGGCTATGAAATAATACCAAATGATGGAACTGCAAATGCTGTTGTTTGTGGAGGAATGGGAAGAGAAAGAAATTTAGTTTTTGATGATAGGTTAACAAATTTCAAACCTGTAACTAATATTTCTGGAAAAGTAAACCGAGAAGGAATTAGAAAAATGACACCTCGAGAATGGGCAAGATTACAGGGCTTTCCAGATAATTTTAAAATAGTAGTTTCAGATGCACAAGCATACAAACAATTCGGAAATTCAGTTGCAGTTCCAGCAATTCAAGCAACTGCCGAAAAAATAATAGAAAAACTTAGCTGCAAATGATAACAGGAAATAAAGGAGAATGGAGCGAAATTTATGCCCTTTTTAAATTATTAGGCGACAAACAATTATTTCTTGGAAACAAAGACATTGAAAAGTTAGAAGGTTTAGTTTATCCAATCATCAAAATACTTCGTAGCGAAAACAACGGTAATTTTGAGTATTCTATTCAAGATGAGATTATTTTAGTTTCGGGTAATGAAGAAGTTTTGAAAATCCCAATTTCAGAATTTAAAGACAAAGCTCTTTTTCTCTTAAACGCAATCAAGAAAAATAAGGAAAGGACTTTTTCCGTTCCAGAAATTGAGATGTTTATGCAATCAATAAACTGTATTTCACTAAAAGCTAGTTCTTCTGCAAAAACTGATATTACAATTGTTGTTCACGACCAAAGAACGAATCAACAACCAACATTAGGTTTTAGCATAAAATCACAATTAGGTAGTCCATCTACTCTACTAAATGCTGGTAAAACAACAAACTTTATTTATGAGATTGATTTTACTCATTTAACTGAGGATGAGATTGACCAGATTAATACTATTGATACAAGAAGTAAAATAATGGACAGGATTTCTCAAATTCAAAACAAAGGAGGAAAATTTGAGTTTGTAAAAACGGAAAGACAGATATTCTCAAATAATCTTGTTTTAATAGACAGCCTTTTACCTCAATTACTTTCACAAATTATTTTTGATTTTTATTCGACTGAATTCTCACATTTAACAGATTTGGTAAGTTTGACAGCAGATAAAAATCCTTTGGAATTTGATATGGAAAACGAGCATAAATTTTACGAATACAAAATAAAACGATTCTTGACAGATGTTGCTCTTGGTATGATGCCGTCTAAAGTTTGGAGCGGAAAGTATGATGCAACCGGTGGTTATTTAATAGTAAAACAAAATGGCGATGTTCTTTGCTATCATATTTATAATAGAAATGAATTTGAAGATTACCTATTTGCTAATACGAAATTAGATACAGCAAGTAGTTCACGTCACGAATTTGGCAAAATATATGTTGAAAATGGAACATTATACTTTAAGCTTAACTTACAAATAAGATTTGTATGATTTATGAAATTGTCAAAAATATAAATGCTCTTCAACAATTAAAAGACAATGATATTCATAAAAAGTATATAGAGTATATAAGGTATCCTTTCTTTCGAAACTTAGCACCAGATTCTAAAATTACATTTGATTTCCCCATTACATTTCTAGTAGGGAAAAATGGAGGAGGTAAAAGTTCAACATTACAATCTCTCTATGGTTGTCCAAAAGGATATAGCCTTGGAGATTATTGGTTTACAACTGAGTTAGACCCAATTAAAGAATTTGACAAAAATAGAAATTGCTTTATATATGGATATAAAGACAATGGCTCAATTAACGAGGTAATAAAACAAAGAATATACCGAGATAATGACCCAGATTATTGGGAAACGGCTAAACCAATTAAGCGTTACGGGATGTTAAACTCACAACGGTTTTCCCCAATAGAAAAAGATGTAGTTTATCTTGATTTTAGAACAGAACTAAGTGCTTTTGATAAATTCTTTCATTTTTTAAAATTTCGTTCTAATACGCATAAAACCAAACAAGACTTTCTTCGTTTCTATTCCAATAAACTTAAAGAGGCTTTTGATACTAATAAAATCATATCTTACTATAGTCCAAATAGAAATAAACCAAAAGTAGTTTTAACAAAAATTGAAACTAAAATAGTTTCTGAAATATTGAGAAAAGAATTTGAAACTATTGAAATTATCGAACACAACCTATTTAAAGATTGGGGAACCTCAATTCGATTAAAGCAAAAAAACATTAATTATTCAGAAGCATTTGCTGGAAGTGGTGAAACAGCTATAGTTATTCTTGTCCATAAAATATTTAATGCTGAAAAAGAAAGTTTAATATTATTAGATGAACCAGAAACATCTCTACATAGTGGTGCTCAAAAAAGATTAATGTCATTTTTAATAGAACAATGTATCAAGAAAAAACATCAAGTAGTTATTTCCACACATTCACCTTTTCTTATCGAGAATATGCCTAATGATTCAATTAAGGTATTTTCCACTCTAAGTAGTAGTGGTAAATTCGTAATTGATAATGACAGAAATTACAAAGAGGCATTTCACGAATTGGAAATAGAAAATACCAATAAAAAAAATATTCTTGTGGAGGATAAAATTGCCCAAATCGTCATTGATAAGACACTTGAAAAATTGGGAAAAGCTACACAAGATATTTTTGAAACAAAATATCTTTCTGGTGGTGCTGATGATATAAATCAAAGACTTACTACTATTATGGAATTTACTGATGATACATATGTGGTATTTGATGGAGACCAGAAGAAACTTCAAATGCCAATTGATTTGAACTCAATTCCGCTAAATCAACAAGATACCAGTATAAAATTAAAAGCACTAATAAAGTCTCAAACTGGTTGCGATGTGAAATTTTATTTAAACGGTGGGAATCAATCAAAAGAATTAAAAGAAAAAGAAACTCATAGTCTAGCAAAAAAATACTTAGAATTTTATAATAGAAATGTTTTTTACCTACCACTTTCAATACCTGAAGACATCATCTGGGATGAAGTATTTGCAAAAAAATTACTTAAATTAATACAACCAGAAAAAGATATTTCAGCGATTACAAATATATCAACGAACTCTAAAGAATTACTTTTCAATTTTTGTCGTGAATGTTACGGTGAAAACACTCAATACGAATCTACAATTCTTCAATTTGTTGCAAATTGGATTAATAAAGAAGATTCAAGTTACACATATATAAAGGATTTAATAAATCAATTGAAAAATTGAATTTAATGTTGGAGAAAGCCAAGGCTACGAGCCATACACTTTCCCAGTCGCGCCAACCAAACTTAACCCAAACTGTAAAAGAGTATGTCTCTTCCAACGCTCGAAACCAATCTGAACGGAGAAAGCCAGTGGGTAATCGTGTAGATGGCTCTGCCATCATTAGATAGCGGAGGAACGTATCCTTTTCTTTTAAGTCTGGATATGGTAATGGTAGCTACTGCCCATCCTCCCATTCGGGTTCGACTCCAAGCATAGGCTTGTCCATATGTAATCCCTAATCGAATCCGATTCTTACGTTTTCTATCCTCCCTGCTTCAGCTGGCTCAATCGAAATATTCACTGCATACCTCACAGTAAACCAGCTTGTGACTTACTAATGATTCAATAAGACTGTCCTGAGCAAGACCGAAGGAGTCCCCCTCTCCATAAAAGACTTGCACCCTCTAGATGAATTATTTATCTTCGATAAATAAAAAATGCCCATGCTAGGCACACATATTATATATAAAATCAAAGAAAAGTTTAGTGCCAATCGAAAAATAATTCCCTTTTGCAATAGCATTAGGTTTTTATAAATTAAACAAGAAATAAAAATGCGCAGATAAATCGATTAGATAAGGCATACTTGCATTGCTCCGATTCATATAGTTGGCGTTCTAAGCCATTGGAGCAACTAAATTAAAACAATGGCTAACTTTTAAAACCTAAAAATTAACCAATGATTAAAGCAAAATTATTCGTTTTGGGAACAGAACGAGAA
>NZ_AUML01000038.1 GCF_000430665.1 Aquimarina muelleri DSM 19832
TTAGAGATATAAAGCAACAACTACATATTAAATCTTTTATCGGAACTACCCAAAATGCCGTGATGATACAAATTTGGACTGCTCTGATCACAATTCTTATCTTAAAAGCGTTAAAAACACAAGCAAAACATCCTTGGTACTTGTCTAATTTAGTAGCCTTCATAAGACTTAACCTTTTTGTAAAGGTTAACCTCCATAAATGGCTCGACAATCCGTTTCAGAAAAAGCAACCTCCGCCAAATCAATATATACAAGGGGTTCTTTTTTGAATATTTACTTAAATATAGCGATAGGTATGTAAAATGGCTAAAATTTTTATGATACAAATTTATTTAGGACAGGATTGGTAAGTAATCTATTTAATAACTTTCTAAAATAGAATTTTAGCAAAATAAAATTAACTTTGCATCAAACTTTAACCAAATGAATCCTTCAACTTCTGGTTGGATAGAAAAATTTTTACGAGAGCTAGATAGCCACACTCAAATGGCTAAATGGTCGCTCGATGAGTTATATCTAAATCTTAGGAGAGTTGGTTTTATTTATGGCACTTCTGTAGATATCATATTAGATAAAAGCTCAGATATTATCTATTCTGAAGAAGAAAAAACTAAAATCAACTTATTTGCTGCATTGGTTGTTACCTATTATGATACGATAGAAAACACCAATCAAAAGGACTGCATGGAAGCAATGCTTCAGTTTTATAACTTTTTAGATACCAAAAAATCTTTTTTTTCTTTTAGTAATATTCTTCCTACTCAAATTAATGAGAAATTAGAAAAAATAATACATACCCGCATACAAACAAACGAAACAATTCTAAAGAAAAACTTTAGTCATTTATTGACTAATGCTTTGCTTTTTATTGATGTATTAGCTTTTGAATATTTTTTAATACATGACAAAAATCCTTTTGATTATGCCGCAAAATTGGAAGAAACTTTAACTAATACTGTTTTTCTTGCTCTAAATTCTAAAAAAAAGAAAGATAAATACGATGAACTTTTAGTTAAACTATTCTCTTCCTCTGTTAGATATACCAGTATTTCGACTGAAGAAAATGCTAGTTTTGATTATATAGAATTGGATTCTTATACTGATGAAATCGAAAAAAAATATATACTAGATCTTACTAGTTTAGCTGTTTGGAATGATAAAGAGTTAGATAAAGGTGAATTAAGTTTCATGTCTGCCTTAGGGGCAGAATTACAGTTATCTAATACTACTGTTGAAGAGTCTATTGACTTGGTTAAAAAATTTATAGATAATCATAAAAATAAGATCTCATTCTTTAACTATTCACATCCAGCATTACACTTTTATCAACAAACCTCAAAAACTGTTAGTTTTTTGGTTTTAAGAAACAAAAAACGTTTAATTAAAGAAATATCTGAGAGTAAGGATTTAATGATTTTGCTTGGACAATCTACCGTACGTGATTTATCTATAGAAGAAAAACAACAAGTAAAAAAACAATTATTAGATATTTGTAAAACTATCCCTTCTTTGGCTATATTTATTCTTCCAGGAGGAAGTCTTTTACTTCCTTTATTAGTTAAGTTTATCCCTCAGTTATTACCCTCTGCTTTTAATGAAAACAAAGGATAGCCTATATAACTATATCTCTAATCTTTCGAGTTCTTTATAATTCTTTTTAAGCCTACGGGTTAAAATACCATATATCAACCTATAAAACAGCGCTATACCTGCTACAAAAACAGCGATTAAAATTAATGTTCCAACCAAAACAATCCAAATAGGAGGGTGATTTCCTACTGGTTGGTTTTTAAATTCTTCCGTAAAAAACAGAATATACCCCATGGTTACAATCATTGCTATGGTAAAAAAACCAATATTTACCCATATATATTGTTTTACAGTTCTTCTTGTCTTAATAATATTTTCCATTAGTACTTTTGCAGAATCTGTAGCTTCAATTTTTTTATAATTTAAATAAAAACGGGTAATAAAATATATCAAAATACTATAAGATATAACAGATGCTATTAAGGAAAATGTATCCATCCCTGGTTGTTCTACTTTTGCATACATTCCATTTAGCCTAACTAGGATATCTAAAGATGCCCATAATAGAAATTCAATAATACTGATGATAAAAATCCATCGTACAATCGATGATGATTTTTTTAATATCATCGAATAAATTTCTTTATAGGATAGTTTAGGAAATCCACCTTCTTGCTTCTTCCAGTCCTTTTTTAACAATTCTAATTCATCCATATAGTTACGGATTTAATATTTTTTGCAATTTTGTTTTTATTCTATTCATTTTTACTCGGGCGTTTACTTCACTAATCCCCATAGTATCTGCTATTTCTTTATAAGACTTATCTTCTAGGTACAAAAAAATTAATGCTTTTTCTATATCATTAAGTTGTTTTACTGCAGCATACATTAATTTTAATTGTTGCTCTATTTCATCGTCATATTCTTCTACCTTTAACCTAAAATTTATAGTATCCAGATCAGTAGTCTTAATACTCCTTTTAGATTTTCTGTACAAAGTAATTGCTGTATTTAAAGCAACTCTATACATCCAGGTACTAAACTTTGCATCTCCTCTAAACTTAGGATATGCTTTCCAAAGTTGTATCGTTATTTCTTGAAACAAATCATTATGTGAATCTTGATCATTGGTATATATCCTACATACCTTATGCACAATATTCTGATTCTGCTCGAGATTGGTTACAAAACTATGTTCTAATTCTTTATCCACTTTGGTGTGTTACATCTTATATGTAGCTAAGAAAACATTTATGTTACATAAAAATATAAATCTATATTAATTAAACATATAAACCTGCTATTATTAGGGTATTTACTCCTATCATTTTATCTTTGTAAAACAATATATAGTATATGAATATTCCTTCTACTAGTTTACCTAGATTAGTTATTATTGGCGGTGGTTTTGCTGGAGTTGCACTAGCTAGACAAATGATTAAAGAAGACGTGCAACTAGTATTATTAGACAGGCATAATTACCATACTTTTCAACCTTTACTTTATCAAGTATCCACTTCCTCTTTAGAACCAGACTCTATTGCATATCCACTTCGAAAAATTATAAAGAGGGGCAAAAATTCTTATTTTAGAATGGCAGAGGTTGATTCTATAGATCCTAAAAAACAAATTATAGATACCAATATTGGTAGTATATCTTATGACTATCTTGTTATTGCGACAGGAGCTAAAACTAATTTTTTTGGCAACACCACGATAGAGAGCAATGCTATGCGAATGAAAAATCTACCACAGGCTTTAAATTTGCGTAGTTTATTATTAGAAAACCTAGAGCAAGCAGTAATTACTACAGATCCCGAAGAAAGAAAAGAACTCTTGCGCTTTGTACTTGCAGGGGCTGGTCCTACTGGAGTTGAATTAGCAGGAGGAATTGCAGAATTAAAACTAAATGTCCTGCCTAAGGATTATCCAGATATGGATTTTGATGTTATGGAAATCCACTTAATAGAAGGAGCTTCTCGAGTGTTACCCCCTATGAGTGAATTTGCTTCTAAAAAAGCTACAAAGTTTTTAAAAAAAATGGGAGTGCATATACATACCAGTACCCAAGTAACTAATTATGAAAACAATCTGGTAAGTACTAACACCAATTTATCTCTTAAAACGGCTACTTTTATTTGGTCTGCGGGAGTTACAGGAGCACCCGTATCAGGTATAAATGCAGAATCTTTAATCCCAAGAGCTAATCGATATAAAGTAAATGAGTACAACCAAATCGAAGGTTATGATACTATTTTTGCTATTGGAGATATTTCTGTTATGGAAACGGCGAACTATCCAAAAGGGCATCCTATGGTAGCACAACCTGCAATACAGCAAGGATCTCATTTAGCTAAAAACTTAAAACGCCTTTTAAAAGGTAAAAAGATGACTCCTTTTATATATTTTGATAAAGGTTCCATGGCTACTATTGGCCGTAATAAGGCTGTAGTTGATATAGGTAAATTTCAATTTGGCGGTTTTTTTGCATGGTTTATTTGGATGTTTATTCACTTATGGTTTTTGGTTGGATTCAGAAATCGATTCGTCACTTTTTTTAACTGGTCCTATAACTATATAAATTATGACAAAGCTGCCCGTTTAATTGTAAGACCTTTTAAAAATAAAGAAGACATTATAGATCGAGTATAAATACTAATCGTATTTTTTCACATTCAAGCTTGAGTAAAAAAACTCAAGCTTGAATGTTTTTTAATATAACATTCTCTTTATTTTCTTCTTAATCGTGTATTCTTATATTCATACCAATTATCACTCGAATTTATAGTAAAAGGTAATCCTATTTCAATTTATCTTCGTTTTTCTACAGTTCGGTAAGATTCAATTCTATTTCATGTGTATATGTCAGACTTTTGATCTGTAAACAAAAAAATGTACACATGAAACTACTATTATATCTTATTTTATTAGTATTCCTATTTTGCACTTCGAATGCGCAAACCACTATCTCCGGAAAAGTAACAGATCCTGCGGGAACTGCAATCCAAGGAGCTAATGTGTACTTAGATGGCACATACGATGGCGGATCTACTAATGATAATGGTATTTTTTCTTTTACTACAACTGAGAAAAGTATACAGACCTTACTAGTTTCTTTTTTATCCTTTGAAACCTTTTCTATAACTACTACTATTTTAGAAATGAAAGATTTAAAAATTAGATTAAAAGAAGACGTAAATTCATTAGATAGTGTACTACTAAATGCAGGAACATTTTCTGCGGGAGACAACAGTAAAGCATCTGTACTTACTCCTATGGATATAGTCACTACAGCAGGGGCAGCGGGTGATTTTATCGGTGCATTACAAACCTTGCCAGGCACCTCTAACGTGTCTGAAGATGGCAGACTTTTTGTTCGCGGAGGAGACGCTAAAGAAACTAATATATATATAGATGGACTTCGGGTTTTTCAACCATTTAATCCTACTGCCAATAATATCCCTACCAGAGGTCGATTCTCTTCTTTTCTTTTTAATGGTACTAATTTTTCTACAGGAGGATACTCTGCAGAATTTGGAGATGCATTATCCAGTGTTTTATTATTAAATACTATAGATGAACCCGATCAAAAAAAAACAGAGCTTCAGTTAATAAATGTAGGGTTAGGTGCAGAAAATACACAAAAATGGAATAAAAATTCTTTAAGTATTAATTCTTTTTATTTGAATTTGAAACCATATCAGGAAATCATATCTCAACGTATAGATTGGATAAAACCTTATGAGTCTTTATCTGGTGAAACGGTATACCGACATGTTTTTGACAAAGGACTTTTAAAAATTTATGGAGGATTAAGTTATAGTAATTTTGATCTTATACAAGAAGATATTAATAGGATTAATGGAATTAACTTTGCCCTTAAAAACCGAAATACCTATATCAACACCTCTTATAATGGAGATTTAGCCCCCGATTGGAAAATTAGTGCCGGAACAAGTTTTGCAAATGATCACAACGACATTAAAATCGACAATACTACTGTGGATAACGAAGATAATAGTTTTCACTTTAAAGTAAAACTTAGAAAAAGGTTTAGTAATCGATTTAAACTTAATTTTGGAGCAGAACAATTTATAAGTTCCTTTTCTGAAAAAGCAACAACTACTGATTTTGGAACTTTTAGATCTGCTTTTAACAACAATAGTACTGCTGCCTTTGCCGAAGGAAACATATTTTTTAGTAAAAAGCTAGCTATGCAAATAGGAGTTAGAGGAGTACATAATACTTTAATAGATGTTACCAAAATTTCTCCCAGAGCGTCTTTAGCATACAAAACCTCTTCTAAATCACAAATATCCTTAGCGTACGGTGATTTTTATCAAACAGCACAACAAGAAATCTTAAAATATACTGCAGACCTAGAACCTGAAAAATCATCCCACTATATATTTAATTATCTATACCAAAACAACAATAGAACTTTTAGAGCTGAAGGATATTATAAATCGTATGATGTCCTAATTAAATACAATACCAATACTCCAGAGTTTAATAGCATGTATACCAATAATGGTAGTGGTTACGCTAGTGGTGTTGATGTTTTTTGGAGAGACAATAAATCTATCAAAAATTTAGAATACTGGCTAAGCTATTCTTATTTAGACACCAAACGAGATTATAAAAATTTCCCAACCAAAGCAACACCCAATTTTGCTGCAAAGCACAATGTCTCGTTAGTTACTAAATACTGGGTCCAAGATTGGAAATCTTTACTAAGTACTACCTATAATTTTGCCTCTGGCAGACCATACAATAACCCTAATCAATCTGTTTTTCAAAATAGTAAAACCAAAACTTTTAACTCTGTAGATGTAAGTTGGGCATATTTAATAAGTCAACAAAAAATATTGTATGTATCTGTATCTAATGTTTTAGGATTTGATAATGTTTTTAACTATCAATATGCAAATACTCCTAATACAAACGGAAATTTTTCTAGACGAACCATACGTCCTAATGCAGATCGGTTTTTTATTGTCGGTTTTTTCTGGACCATAAGTGATAACAAAACCGATAATCAATTAGATAACTTATAAAAGTTACTTAAACTAAAACACAAACTATTATGAGAACTTTAAAATTCACTACTCTCCTATTACTCCTGTTATTTGCAAAAACAACTATTCTTGCTCAAGAACAAGAACATTCTCTAACCGTTACTATATCTAATATAGAATCAAACGAAGGAACCATACAGGTTGGTCTGTACAATAGTAAAAGTAGTTTTTTAAACATCCCCTATACATCTACCAGCATACAGGCTAAAAAAGGAAGTCTGCAAATTGCTTTTAAAAATGTTCCAAAGGGAACATATGCTATTTCATTATATCATGATAAAGATAATAACAAGAAGCTTAACACTTTTTTTAAAATCCCTACAGAGCCTTATGGGGTAAGCAATAATGCTAAAGGTAAGTTTGGTCCACCAAATTGGGAAGAAGCTAAGTTCTCTATTTTGGATAAGAACACCTCGCAATCTATCCAATTATAGATGTATTTACATTTCATCCATTAAAAAATACACTTTGGTCATAAATTTTTTAAAAAGATCTGCATCCTAATGATCTTTACAGTAATAAAATCAATAACCTCGGAGCAAGCCCAAGAGGTATGCTTCAAAAAAAATTACACCATCATGAAAACAATTTTAATACTACTCACTTTTTTAACCTTAACTGCCATTAATGCACAATCTTCTTATGAAAAAGGGATGAATAAAGCTTTTGAACTTTGGAAAAACAATACTCCAGAAGAAGCAATTAATATGTTTGAGCGCATTGCCAAAGCAGAAAAAGAAAACTGGCTACCATATTATTATGCTGCCCAAATACATATTACTTCAACTTTTGGTAGTAAAGATGCCGAAGCTATAGAATCCAGATTAAAAAAAGCACAAGAATATCTAAATGAGTCTAAAACTATTGCTAAAGAAAATGCCGAAATATATATTATGGAAGCCCTTTTAAACACCGCATACGTAGCTTATAACCCTTCTGTATATGGCATGACGCATTCTGCCAAAGTAGAACAGTTATATCAAAAAGCAAAAGCATTAGAACCAAAAAACCCAAGAGCTGTATTATACCATGCCGAATGGAAAATGGGAAGTGCTAAATTTTTTGGAAGTGACCCAAAAGCCTTTTGTCCTGAGGTAGAAAAAGCTATATTGTATTTTGAAAACGAAACACAGGATATTCCATTTTACCCAAAATGGGGTAAAAATGAAGTGAAACGTGTTCAGAAAAACTGTAAAGGATAATTTTGCAAATCAATAACCTCGGAGCAAGCTCACGAGGTATGCTTCCGAAAATATATTTTGTTTTCGAGACAAGCCTCGAGAGAATTAAACTCCACAATGTGGATTAAAACCAGCTTTTGATTAAAATCAAACCTTTAATGGGACTCTAAAATAAAAAGAAATATAAATGAATGATTTAAAAAAAATAGCTCTTGTTTCTCTTATTATTTCTGTAGTAGTGGCATTAGTTACTTTATCTGTAAACGGGTTTAATCTTGAGCAAATTCTTACTATAAAGTGGTGGGCCATTGCATATTTATATTGTTTCTTTTTAACATATCTTAATTCTCTTTATTTTAATATTATCAATCATAAATTCGAATGGAAAAATAAAGGATTACAAAGAGTTTTAATTGGTGCAGGAGGTTCTATAATTATAACAATGGTCGGGTATACAATATGCCAATTTATTGTTGCTGTAATTATACTTAAAACCCAAAAAAGTTCAGAATTCATTACTAATCAATCTTTTAAAGACTATATTTTTCCTTTACTTTTAACTATCATAGCTTCTCTATTTTTTCACTTAATATACTTTTACAGAGCTTTACAAGAAAAGAAAGTTACCGAACAAAAAATAATTGCAAGTACTGCTTCAGCTAAATTTACAGCTTTAAAAAATCAATTAGACCCTCATTTTTTGTTTAACAGCCTTAATGTATTAACCTCTTTAATTGAAGAGAACCCTAAATTAGCCCAAAAATTCACTACCTCTTTATCTAAAGTGTATCGATATGTTTTAGAACAAAAAGATAAAGAACTGGTTACTGTAGACGAAGAGCTAAACTTTGCAAGAACTTATATGACTTTAATAAAATTACGTTTTGAGGATAGTATTCTATTTGAGATTCCACAAAAAGCATCTAACCCAACTGCCCGAGTAGTTCCCTTGTCCTTACAAATATTATTAGAGAATACGGTTAAACATAATATAGTCATGCCCCAAAAACCTTTACATATCAAAATCTATGAAAAAGATAATTTTTTGATTGTAGAAAATAATTTGCAACCAAAAAAAATTATAAAGCACAGCAGTGGTGTAGGGCTAGTTAATGTACAACAACGGTATGCTTTACTAACAAAAAGGAAATTTTCGGTATATAAAACAAATCATTCATTTATTGCAGAATTACCAATGTTAACAAAAAAAATACAAATAGAGGACTCTACAATCCCGCTAAATATTGAGGAAATTAAAAACTTAAAATATCAAAGAGCAAAAGAAAGAGTTAAAAAAATAAAAGAATTTTATGGTAGTTTAACCGCATATTGCATTGTAATACCTTTTCTGATATTTATAAATTATAAAACAAATGGGTTTAACTTTCCTTGGTTTTTCTTTCCGTTAGCTGGCTGGGGAATTGGACTTATTTTTCATGCCTCAGATGCTTTTGGTTTTCACATCTTAGGCAAAGATTGGGAAAAAAAGAAACTACAAAAATATATGGAAGAATCTAAACCTAAGTAATTATGAATACTTCAGAAAAAGAACAAAACCGATATAAAAGAGCAAAAAAACGGGTAGAAGATGAAAAAGGATTCTACAATCATCTTGTTGTTTATATTGTAATAAATATTATAATTATATGTATAAATCGGTTTATTTACACAGACAACAATAATGCATTTACTGATAAAGGCTTTATAGAATGGCTAAACTGGAATTTACTCGCTACTCCCATTTTATGGGGAATTGGCTTATTAATTCATGGTCTCCGCGTATTTAAAAAAAATAATTTCTTAAGTAAAATATTTAAAAGATTTGTTTTTGGATCTGAATGGGAAAAACGAAAGATCAAAGAATTAATGGACAAAGAAGATTTTTAAGTTTATAACCCTTAAAAAAAATAGAAATGAAGGATTTTAACGAACAAAAAAGATATGAACGTGCTAAAAATCGCGTAGAAGATCTAAAAAAATTTTATAATAATCTTATCTCCTACACAGTAATCATAAGCTTTTTGGCTGGTATAAATTATTACCAAAACGAGTGGCGATCCGCTTGGTTTTTATGGGCTGCATTTGGTTGGGGGATTGGTATTATTTTTCATGCTATCAAAGCATATAGAGTTAATCCTATGTTCAATAAAGACTGGGAAGAACAAAAAATTAGAAAATACATGGAAGAAGAACAAGACAATAACAAACAACTATGGGAGTGATTCAGTTAGTACGAGAATCTTTGAGTAAGTTAATATATGAACTTAAAAGTACAAATACTTAAAAACTAAATCACTCAAAAACTAAAGAACCAAAATGAATATTATAATCATCGAAGACGAAAAACCAGCAGCAAGGCGTCTTGGCAGAATGCTTAATGAGTTAAACATAGAAGCACATACCATGTTACACTCTGTGCAAGAGTCTATCGATTGGTTTCGTAACAATAAACATCCCGATCTAATATTTTTGGATATCCAGTTAAGTGATGGATTATCTTTTGAAATATTTGATGTAGTTACTATAAAAAGCTCTATTATATTTACCACTGCTTATGATGAATATGCTCTTAAAGCTTTTAAGTTAAATAGCATTGATTATCTTCTTAAACCTATAGATGATGAGGAATTGAGGGCTGCAGTAGCCAAATACAAAGAACAAATACCAAGCAAAAAACATCTACAAATAGATTTTGAAGATATTAAAAAACTATTAATAAATCCAATAGACAGAACTTATAAAAAAAGATTTACAGCTAAAGTTGGTCAACATTTAAAAATATTTTCTGTAGAAGAAATCGAATGCTTCTATTCTGAAAACAAAGGTACCTATTTACATACTACAGATAATAGAAATTATCTAATAGATACCACATTAGAGTCTTTGGAAGAAGAGTTAAATCCTCAACAATTTTTTAGAACCAGCAGAAAATTTTACATTAATATAAATGCCATAAGTGATATTATCTCTTATACCAACTCCCGATTACAAGTAAAACTTAATCATTTTAATGAGCAAGAAATTATTGTAGCAAGAGAACGAGTAAAAGATTTTAAAATGTGGTTAGAGTAATTATTTTTTTCATCCTTAATTTCGATATAATAGATTGATTAAAAAAGCTACCCTAATAAATATTTTTTTCATAGCAAACTCTCTCTCTCTCTCTCTCTCCGTTAGGATCGAAGAACTATTTCCTGTAGAAATCATTGAATGTAAATTTTCTTACATCAAATACTAGCGTGCATTATAAAAGGGGGATTATACCCTATTTACTATATTGCCTAAATTTAATTTTAATAGTAGTTTAGCTTAAAATAAATATTAAAAATGAAAGTGGCAAAAAATGAAACTTTTGTTTCTTAATATTGTGCTAATAAAAAAATCACAAAATAAAATTCAATAATTTATAACTCAAAAAAATGAAATACCAATTATTATTTATATTATTATCATTAATCATTATAAATTCAAAAGCTTTTTCACAAACTAAATACGAAAAAGGATATTTTATTGATAATGCTGGAGTAAAAACAGAATGTTTTATTAAAAATAAAGACTGGTTATACAACCCCTCAGAAATTAATTATAAAATATCTAAAGACTCTACGAATAAAACGTTATTAATTAGTCAAATTAAAGAATTTTCTATTGCTGAGAATAGTAAATACCGAAGATTCGAAGTAAATGTTAATCAATATAAAAAAAACATCAAAAAGTTAGACTATAATAAAGAGCCTAAATTCTTAAAAAAAACTGTGTTACTTAAATACCTAATAGATGGTAAAGCTTCTTTATATATGTATCAGGAAAATAATCAAAAGCAATATTTTTATTCTATCGATAATGATAGTATAATGCCTTTGGTTTATAAGGAATATAAAATGAGTAACACACAAATTGCAAAAAACAAAAAGTATCACCAACAATTATGGAATGATGTAAAACATAATAATAGTAAAATAAGTGATGTTCAAAAAAACGAATACACAAAAAAAGATTTAGCAAAGCACTTTAATATCTATAACTCTGAGAATAAAGAAGAAAGTTTTATAGATTACACAAAAAAATCAAATAAAAACTTGTTCAATCTAAGTATAAGACCTGGAATAGAAATCACATCATTTTCAGTTACAAATATTTCTACAGGAAAACAAACCGATTTTGATAATAATTTAGGAGTACGATTAGGCCTAGAAGCAGAATTTATTTTACCTTTTAATAATAATAAGTGGTCTTTTTTTATAGAACCAACATATCATCACTCTAAAACAGAAGCAAAAGATATCCAATATTTTCAAATACTAGCTCTTGGAATAACCAAAGTTACTAATGCAAAATTTAGTTATCAATCCTTACAAATACCTATCGGATTACGATATGGCTTTTTCATAAAAAATAATTCTAAAATTTTTATCAATGCTGCCTATAGTCGAAATATAAATTTCAACTCTAAAATTGAATCTAGTGATGAAAATAGTCTAGATATAAAAGGAAAAAGCTCTGATACTTTTGTTTTAGGAGTTGGGTATAAATACAAAGATAAATATAGTATTGAAGCACGACTACCTAGTAAATCAAATTTTTTTGAGAGCTCGTCCTGGAATAGTAATTACCAATCTCCTTCTATAATATTTGGATATAGAATATTTTAAAAAAAATATTTACTAAAAAACCATCCTCTGCACTCGCTAGTACAGAGGATGGTTTTTTTTTAGAGAATTAAACTCCACAATGTGGATTAAAATAAAAATTTTTCGTCTTTTCTAATAGCAACATTGTAGATTATCCATTCTATTAGATTATACCATAAGTGATATTATCACATACCTATATTCATAAAAACTGTAAAGAGAAAATCTTTAATACTCCCACTTTCTTTTTTTGTTTAATTCTTCTTCGGCATCTAATTCTTCTTGAGGTATAACTTTTAAGAAAGAAGGATGTTGTTCTATAGCGAACTCTAATTTACTCACAATATCATCAATAGAGTCATTGTCATAATCAATATCCAAGGGTTCTTTAATCACCATGGATTGTAATATTCCTCGTTTTTTTATTCGAATACCTTTTTTATCAAAAGATCTTCTAAAACCATCTATTACGATAGGTATAACGATCGGTTTATATTTTCGTATAATATGAGCAGTTCCTTTTCTAATAGGATTAAATGGTTTTGTTGTTCCTTGTGGAAATGTAATTACCCATCCATCTTCTAAAGCTCTGGATATGTTTGTTATATCACTCATTTTTACTTGGCGATTAATATTTTTACCTTTATCTCTCCAAGTACGTTCTACTGTTATTGCACCAGCATAAGCCAAAATTCTTGCTAATAATCCGGCTCTCATTGTTTCTTTTGCCGCTACATAATATAAATTAAGCTTCGGTTGCCACAAATACCCTACATTTTTTATAGAGTCTGTACGTCCACTTAAACTAGCATTAAATACATGGAACATGGCAACAACATCGGCAAAATAAGTTTGATGATTGGATACAAACAACACTCCATTATCTGGAAGATTTTTAAAGATTTCGCTTCCTTCTATTTGTAATTCATTAAACCCCCTATAGCGACTATGTGTTAAGCCTCCCATAATACGGATAAGCCATTTTTTTAAAAATAATATATGTCCAAATGGATTTCTTTTAAATAATCCCATATGTGAAAAAACAGTTGTATTTAGTAACGCCAAATATACAAAATCATAACTCTATAGAGGTCTTTAAAAGCATTTTAAGCTCACTAAGCATCATTGCTGTAGCACCCCAAACAATATAACCATTTAATTCAAAGGAAGGTACCTCTATATTTTTAGCATAAGAAGTAGTCATTTTTTTAGTAATCACATTATCTTCATTAAGTAATTCAAACAAAGGAACCTCGATTACTTTAGCAACCTCTTCTTCTTGAAGAATAAAATTAGGTCTTTGCTCTGCAAATCCTAAAAATGGATGCACCCAGAAATTAGAAGGAGGTATATATACTTTGGTTAGCGATTTAAGAACCGTAACGGTATCTGTAGGAACCCCTACCTCTTCTTGGGTTTCGCGCAATGCGGTCTCCATGTAATTTAAATCAAATGTCTCTACTTTTCCTCCTGGTAGTGCAACTTGTCCAGAATGCACTCCTTCATATTCTGGACGTAAAATTAATGCAAAGTGAGAAATTGTCTTTTTGGGATAAAAGAGCATCATTACTGCTGCATTACGAGGATTTTTTTCCTCTATCTTTAAACGATTTAATTCCTTTAAACGAATCTCTGGAGCCATAATAAAATGAGAGGACTCTCCTGGTACTGACATTTTTTCTATTTTTGGTATTAAATCTTTAAACGTTTCAAATGTCATTGACCAAATCTATTTTATGTTTTTGTATAGCTATTATCCTATTCTCTAATTGTGAAGATACGCATTCTAAAAAAAATAAACAGAATGTAAAAGCAAATATAGACTCTGTTTCTGTAAATAAAAAAGAAACAAAAAAAGGTAATACCACTACAAAAGATAAAATTTTGGAAGAAGAGCCTTTTAAATTAACCAATGATAATTTAAGAGAATTTATGACACAATACGGAAAAGATAATCCAGAGACTTTGGTTAAAATAAATACCCGCTATGGGGATATCCATATTCAACTATACACAGAAACACCTATACACAGAGCTAATTTTATTTATTTGGTAAAACAAAAATATTTTGATGAAACGTTTTTTTACCGCGTTGCAAAAGGATTTGTTATACAAGGTGGCAACAGTGATCGCCAACAAATGGCAAATAAACGTTTTGAAATAGGAGATTATACCATACCCCAAGAACCCGTTGATGGGCTGAAACATGTAAGAGGTGCTGTTGCTTTATCCAAACAATGGGTGGATAATCCATCTAATCGTTCTACCCCATTTGAGTTTTTTATTGTAATTTCCAAAAACGGAGCTGCTCATCTGGATGGAGAACATACTATTTTTGGAAAAGTTGTAAAAGGAATGGATATAGCAGATAAAATCTCTAATGTGCCTGTAGATACAAGCGAATGGCCTAAAGAAAATATTTTTATAAAAGCCGAAGTAGTAGAATAATCTGTAAGCCCTTGATTTTGTAAACCTAGAATATATACCCCTTAAGATTAAAATCTTAACTATGGGGCTGAAGTTATTGAAACTCTATCTACATTAAACAATTTTATACCTACATACCCAAAACCTATTTTTACAATTTCTGCGTATAATAATTATAATCCTTTAAAATAATGTCCAAAAACTGCCTATCATACAAATCAGACTTAATTTCTAAAACCTCCTCTACCCGATTACGCAACTCTTTCATTGTTTTAAAATCGTTAGATCTTAAGGCAATATGGTATGTTTCTTTAATTAATCGAACATCTTTATCCGACAGTTTGGTAACGTTCAAAAATTTAGGCTGATAGGCTTCTTCTACTTCTTCTAGAATCGTATGCGAGATTTTTACTTTCTGTTTTGTAGTAATAACCACTGTACCAGCAGCAGCATCCCCTATTCGTTGGTGTTTACTAGAAAACAAAATACTTAAAATACCTATAGAACCTAAAAACATCCATATATCTACTAATCGCAATAACCAACGTATCATATAATTACTCCAATTAGCAGGTAATCCATCTACTCGTACTACTTTAGTTTTTAAAACCATTTTACCTACAGTTCTTCCATTAAAAACAATATGCATGAATAAAGAATAAAAAGATATTGGCAAAAACAAAAGGGATTGTATACCAAAAACAGTCCAATTATCTACAAAGGCAGTTCCTATTAAAGCTGTGATAAAATTTACTATAAATAAATATAGCCATAATATAAAAGCATCTATTAAAAAAGCTAGTATTCGTTCTCCAATGCCTACAGTCTTATACGCTAGATTTACGTTTTGTGTGGTATTAATTGTTAAATTTGCCATTTATAAGTAAGTAATTATCTTTATCTCAAAAATTGATAGATGCGGGAAGCAGCTTTTGTGAAGCAAAATAAGGAAAAATGGATAGCTTTTGAAAAAGCTATCACAGAAAATTTTAAGATCAGTCCAGATCAGCTTGCAGATTATTACATCCAATTAACCAATGATCTGTCTTATGCTCAAACGTATTATCCTGACAGTAAAACACTTTTGTATCTAAACTCACTTGCCTCTCAGGCACATCAAAAAATATACAGAAATAAAAAAGAAAGTAAAAACAGAATTATATCTTTCTGGAAAACAGAGTTTCCCTTATTTTTTTATGCTCATCAAAAAACTTTATTATATACGTTTATCTTATTTGGTGTGGCTTGCTGTATCGGGATATTGTCTGCACTTAATGATGCCTCTTTTTTACGATTAATACTTGGGGATGCCTATGTAAATGAAACCTTAAACAACATCGAAAAAGGAGAACCGACTGCTATTTACAAAAGTGGTAGCATGGTAGGCTCTTTTTTAGGGATTACCATAAATAATATTAGAGTAGCCTTTATCGCTTATGCTTTTGGTGTGATTACTTCGGTAGGAACAGCATATATTTTATTTAGCAATGGGGTTATGTTAGGAGCCTTTATGACATTTTTTTATACCGAAGGATTATTATTTGAAGCTTCTAAATCTGTTTGGCTGCACGGTACTATAGAAATCTCTGTAATTGTTATTGCCGGGTGCGCAGGATTAGTGATGGGGAATAGTATTTTATTTCCCAAAACATTTTCAAGACGAGTATCTTTTATGAAAGGTGCAAAAAATGGATTAAAAATTGTGATCAGTACTATTCCTTTCTTTATCATTGCTGGTTTTATTGAAGGTTTTATTACCAGATATTCTAATATGCCCGTATGGTTGGCAATGACTATAATTTTTAGCTCTTTGGCTCTAATTGTATTTTATTATATAGTATATCCTATTATTTTAAATAAAAACTATGAACGAAAATTACATTGAACTCAAACAACGTAGAGATGTAGGAGAAATAGTTTCTACTTATTTTGATTTTTTAAAACAAAATATAAAAAGTTTTACCAACGTTTTTATATCCTACAATGGTATTTTTATATTCTTATTACTAGGAGCAAGTTATTTGTTAGTTACTGGTTTTATAGGGATGTTTAATGTAGAATCTGGTCTTGGCAACTCTAGCAAGGTTGAATCTACTATGTATATTGGGTTTGGAGTAATTCTATTTTTAGTTGTTTTTATGGTTATCGCTGCGTTAAACTACAGCTTGGCATCCGCATATATAATACAATATGATAAAAAACAACAGATTATAGAAAACAGAACAGATGTATGGTCTATAGTAAAATACAATTCTAGTAATATAATAGTATTTATCCTTTTATTAGTGGTTATATATATAGTATATAGTATTATAAATTTTATAGTTAGCATTATACCTATACTAGGGTTCTTTGCCAGTCTAATAATGAGTTTTGGTATTTCATCATGGCTTGGAGTTTCGTTTATGGCTATGTTTTATGAAAATAAAAGCCCTACAGAGGCATTAGGCGAAGGCTGGGATTTAGTAAAAAATAATTTCTGGAAATGTGTAGGCACTAATTTTATTTTAGGAATGCTTATTGGCATACTACTATTACTTCTTTTAATGATCCCAGGCGTTATCGTTGGGTTTTATACATTTCATGTAGTGGATAGTGGTTTTAATGTTGGAGACTCTATCGTAGCAAAAATTGTTTATACGTTTGGGCTTTGTATCTTGCTAATAGTTTCTGCCTATTCACAATCCTTATCTCAGTTTGTTAATGGTATTTTATATTTCTCTCTTCATGAAGAAAAATATAACATTCATACCCGCGAAAAAATAAATCAAATTGGAGAAAGTGAATAAAAATATTTTCTACATATTTTGCTATTTGTTTGTTACTTTTTTAAGTCTGCCTATGGCTGCACAAAAAGACTCGTTAAACATAACTATCCAAATAGACAGTAGTAAGGTTATATTGCAAGATTTTTCAGAAAACCTTAGCCAAAAATATAATGGTAAAGAATTTGAATACAATACCCTTGAGGGAGAAACTCAAAATCTTTTAGCTCGCGCAATTGATTGGCTTTTCAATGGTTTAAAAGATATTTTTGGGATTGACATATCTCCAGAATTTGCAAAACTAATAGAAAATATTATATATATATTATTAATAATTGTTGCTATTTATTTTGTAATTCGTGTGCTTACAGGCAAAGATGCTGTGTCTTTTTTTAAGAATAAAAATAATCTGGTAGCTCCTATACATATTACAGAAGAACATATAGAGAATATAGATCTAAACGAACTAATTACCAATGCGCTTAGTGAAAAAAATTACCGCCTCGCCATACGATATATGTATTTAAAAGCGCTACAAGATTTATCTATAAAAAATATTATTCAGTATCATTTTGAAAAAACAAATACCGATTATTATAAAGAAATAACAGACTCTTCGCTAAAAACTAATTTTAACAGAATATCCTACTTATATGATTATATATGGTATGGCGAATTTGATTTAGACGAAGAAGGGTATCAAAATGCAAAAAAATCATTTGATCAGTTACATACAAAAATGAATAGCCTTGGATAAAAAATCTAGAAACATACTCATTCTGTTTGGAGCTGCATTACTTGCTATTATTGTAATTGAGGTAACCAGACCAAAACCTATTAATTGGAAACCTAGTTATACCTCTGTAGATAAAATCCCGTTTGGGAGTTACATTCTTTATAAAGAGCTTACCGAAACTTATAAAGACAAAAATGTAAATTTAGTTTCTAAAAATCCATATGAATTCTTAAGCGATTCTACGTACAATACCAATTCTGCATACCTTTTTATCAATACAAATCTGGATTTTGATAAACGTTCCTACGAAAAATTAATAGCATTTGTAAGACAAGGAAACTCTGTGTTCCTGGCAGGAAGATATTTTGGAGAAATACTAAAAGACTCATTACGTATCGAAACCGATATTGATTATCAAATAACCGAAGAAGAAATTACACCTACATTTTTTTCGTCCTATCTACAACAAGATTCCTTGCCTAAGTTTAAAAAAGGGGTTTATAAATCTGTTTTTAAGAGTTTTGATACTACAAAAACTAAAGTGCTTGGGTATCTAAAAAATGAAGAAGAAAAACTAAGTCAGATAAATTTTATAAAAATTACCGAAGGCAAAGGAGAGATATATTTAAACACCATACCCGAAGCTTTTTCTAATTATTATATGCTAAAAGATAACGGTGTATATGCTGCTAACACTCTATCCTTTTTACAAAAAAATCCTACTTTGTATTGGGATGATTATCTAAAATCTGGTCGTAAAATTATAAATTCGCCTATGCGATTTGTATTAAACCAAATCCCCTTGCGATGGGCATATTACCTTTTAATTATCGGGATATTGATTTTTATTATTTTTAAAGGAAAAAGACAGCAACGAATTATTCCTGTTGTAGAACCATTACAAAACACCTCTATCGAGTTTGCTAAAACCATAGGTGACCTTTACTTTCAGCATAAAGATTATAGCGATATTATTTCTAAAAAGATCACATACTTTCTAGAAAAACTAAGAAGCCAATACTATCTAAACACCAACGAATTAGATACAACGTTCATCAATAAATTAGCGGTAAAAAGCGGTCATTCTCTTACTGATACTAAAGAATTGGTAGATCATATTCATGCCCTAAAAGGAAGAATTGCGCATACCGAAGCTGATCTAATTGCACTAAACAAAAAAATAGAAAAATTTACACTATAGATATAGATTATGGAAGAAAAAAATGAAAACCCTATAGAATTTAATACCAGAATAGATCTAAAAAATTTACAAGAAGCAGTACAGCAAATTAAAAATGAGTTAGGTAAAATTATTGTTGGGCAGCAGGATATGATCGAGTTATTAATCTTATCGATACTAGCCGATGGCCATTCGCTTATTGAAGGTGTTCCAGGAGTAGCTAAGACAGTAACCGCAAAGCTACTTGCCAAAACAATGAATGTAGGTTTTAATAGAATCCAGTTTACTCCAGATTTAATGCCCAGTGATATTTTAGGAACCTCTATATTTAATATAAAAACCTCAGAATTTGAATTTAAAAAAGGTCCTATTTTTTCTAATATCATATTAATTGATGAAATTAACCGTGCGCCTGCAAAAACACAAGCCGCAATGTTTGAGGTTATGGCAGAACGCCAAATTACAATCGACGGTATTGAAAATAAAATGCAAGCACCATTTTTGGTATTTGCCACACAAAATCCAATCGAGCAAGAAGGTACGTATGCCTTACCAGAAGCGCAATTAGACCGTTTTTTGTTTAAAATAAATGTTGGATACCCATCTCTGGAAGAAGAAGTTAAAATTCTTGAAGGGCATCACCAAAGAAAAAATGCAGTTGCTACCGATGCAATTCAACCTGTTCTGGATGCAGCCCAAATCGCAGAATATCAAGAAACTATTAAAAATATTATTATCGAAGATAATCTGTTAAAATATATAGCATCAATTGTAAATAATACACGTAATAATGGTAATTTATACCTTGGTGCTTCTCCCAGAGCCTCTATAGCAATAATGAATGCTTCTAAAGCACTTGCTGCAATTAACGGGCGGGATTTTGTTACACCAGACGATATTAAAAAAGTAACTCCTGCTGTACTTAGACATCGTATTATATTAACTCCAGAACGAGAAATGGAAGGTTTTACTACAGAAAAAGCAGTATTACAAATTATAGAAACTATAGAAATCCCTAGATAGTGAGAACTTTTTTAAAAAGTATATATCTTAAAAAATTATTCTTTATCACATTCTTTAGCATTGTGATACTGTTTATTATTTCTTACTTTTTCGAGAATATATTTAGTATTGCCCGATTATTCTTTTTTATGCTTATTATAGCATTAGTATTTGATATATTACTTCTATATAAAAATAAATTAGGAACGCAAGCCAACAGGATTTTACCCGAAAAATTATCTAACGGAGATCCAAACGATATTGAAATTACCATAACCAATCGATATCAGTTTAAAAGTAACATTACTATTATTGATGAGTTACCCGTACAGTTTCAACATAGAAGTTTTCATATAACATCTACCTTAAAACCTTCTCAAGAAAGAAAATTTACATATACCGTTCGACCAACGCAGCGAGGAGAATATCATTTTGGAAATCTTAATATTTTCACCTCCTCTCCTATTGGTCTTATATCCAGAAAACAACAGTTTTCTACGGAAGCTATGGTACCTAACTACCCTTCGTTTCTACAGCTTAAAAAATATGAATTTGTAGCTTTTACCAATAGATTAAAATTATACGGACTTAAGAAAATAAGAAAGATAGGAAACACTCTGGAGTTTGAACAAATTAAAGAATATGTATCTGGCGATGATATTCGTAACATTAACTGGAAAGCTACAGCAAAGAGAAACCATTTAATGGTAAACCAATACCAGGACGAAAAATCACAACCTATTTACTCGGTTATCGATACGGGGCGTGTTATGAAAATGCCTTTTAATGAATTAAGTTTACTAGATTGTGCTATTAATGCTACTCTGGTGATTTCGAACATTGCAATCAAAAAACAAGATAAAGCAGGTATGTTTACTTTTTCTCGTAAAGTAGAAAATACTGTGGTAGCGCAACGACGAAAAAGCCAAATGAATTTGGTTCTGGAAACTTTATATAATATTACTACCGATTTTGCAGAATCTGACTTTGCACGACTGTATATCGATATAAAAAGGAGTATTACCCATCGTAGCTTATTATTATTATACACCAATTTTGAGACCTTAGATGCATTACACAGACAACTCCCCTATTTACAAGCAATTGCTAAAACACATTTATTAGTTGTAATTTTCTTTGAGAACACAGAATTAAAGTCTCTTTTAGATATTCCTGCAAGTACTACACAACAGATTTTTGAAAAAACAATCGCAGAAAAATTCGTGTATGAAAAGAAAATGATCGTTAATGAATTAAGCAAACATGGTATACATTCTATTCTTACCGCTCCAGAAAACCTAACAATAAATACCATAAACAAATACCTAGAGATTAAAGCCAGAGGACTTCTATAACCCTTATAAAAAAAGACTAAAAGACTTTATTATTGTAACTTTTTTGCTTTTCCAATTACTTTTGCAGGAATCCCTGCTACAGTAGTATTTGCATCTACATCTTTGGTTACTACACTACTGGCAGCAATATTAACATTGTCGTTAATTGTTATGTTGCCTAATATAGTTGCTCCCGCTCCTATAAATACATTATTCTTTATTTTTGGGTGCCTGTCTCCTCCTGCATGCCCTGTTCCTCCCAATGTTACATTATGAAAAATAAAAGCATTATCCCCTATTTCTGAAGTTTCTCCTATAACCAATCCTATACCGTGATCAATCACTATCCCTTTACCTAATTTAGCATTAGGATGAATATCCATTGCATATACCTCAAAAATTCTATTTTGAAAAAACTTAGAGGTCAGTTTTTGATCCTTCAAATAAAAACTTCTTGCTATTCGATACGCAGATACAGCTTGAAAACCCCTATAAAACAAAAGGACTTCTAAGTAGGAATTACAAGCAAAATCTCTATCATAATATCCTTGAAGATCTGTAATAATTTGTTTTTGGATCTCCTTATCCTCTTCTAGTATCTGAATAATTATTTTTTCCAATTCCTTTTTAGGTAAATACTCATTAGCTAGTTTTTTACTTAATATAGATGCAATTGAAGCCCAAAAATTCTCTTTCCCTGTTATATTATAGCGTATTACCTTTTCTATAACTGGTTCGTTATTAATAAATCTTTCGGATTCGATTTTTATTTTATCCCAGATGTTTTTCATTTAATTTAAGCTTCTATGATCCTAAAGTTTAGATCATTTTTTATTTTACTTCATCTTTTTTTACTTTGATAAAATACTTTACTTTAATTTCATTAAGCATTTTGATAATCTCAACACCTCCTTTATTCATCATAGAAAAATAGGTATTTCATCTACAATTGCAATGCTTCAATCCTTTGTTTGTATTCCGCTATTTTGGATTCTAGCCGTTTGTTTAAATATTCATTTTTATTAATAAGGGTAGATGAAATTAATTTAGATTCTTCGTAGTACTTCACTATTTTACTTTTAGACCAATGCCTTGGTGGAGTTTGCAAGTTTGTAATTCTATCTGCTATTTTAACTATTCCAACTTCTTTTTGCAGTGCATTTATACGAGTTAGGCTATCTTTCATTTTTTCTTCTTTAGACGGCAACTTTTCATCTTTGGTTAAAGCTTGTACCGCTTTGGCTATAGATTCTCCAAAAGTTTGTTTAATCTCTTCAAAATCTGTAGCTGTATCTTCTATCGTATCATGTAAAATTGCTACTTGTATCGCAAAATCTATATCAAAGGAGTTATCAAAATGATATGCAAGCAATACTTCCATAGCTACATTTGAAATATGTAAAAGATAATTAGCATTTGTTCCTGGAACTTTTTGTTCACTATGTTTTTCTCCAGCAAATTTGATTGCTTTTTGATATAGTTCTTGTGTCATATCTATTAGCTGTGTTTACCTTATATTATCTACAAATCTAATTGATTATTAGTTTGTCTCAAATTATTTATTGAAACTCTCTAACCTTTTACAATTCAACCTCAAAATAGCAACTGTTTTAAAAAATCGATTTTAAACAACAACTTGTTAGTTTTTATTCATGTACAAGATAACCTTATCTAAAGAAAAAAAACTGATTAACAATATCATCTATATAAATCTACCTTGTTTATTTGATCCCCCTATCGAGAGCTATTCATTTCGTTAAGTAAGTTTCGGCTACACTAAAAATGATATTTTTTAATACATCTATAAAAAGAAATTAGATAACTATCTAGATATTTCTGTTTTTAAGTATTCTCTACATAAAAAACAATAGATAAAATAAATTTTTAATAATTTATTAATAAATAATATCAATAGCTTTTATACTTTTGTTTTCCAAAATCATAAACTATGACCATTACACAGTTAAAATATGTTTTAGCAGTAGCAGAACATCAAAATTTTACTAAAGCTGCAGAAAAAACTTTTGTTACACAACCTACCCTAAGCATGCAAATTCAAAAACTAGAGGAAGAGTTGGATATTCTTATTTTTGATCGTAGTAAAAAACCAATTGAATTAACAGAAGTTGGCAACAAACTTGTGGAACAAGCAAGAAATATTGTAAATGAAAGTGAGCGTATACAAGATATTGTAGACCAACAAAAAGGGTTTATAGGTGGCGAGTTTAAATTAGGAGTAATTCCTACAATAATGCCAACATTATTACCTATGTTTTTGAATAACTTCATAAAAAAATATCCTAAAGTAAAATTAAAAATTGAAGAGTTACATACAGAAGCAATTATAGAACGCTTAAAGGATGGTCATTTAGATGCCGCAATTGCAGCCACTCCGTTAGAAAATGAATCTATAAAAGAAAGAGTTTTATATTATGAGCCATTTGTTGGATACATCCCTTCAAGCCATAGACTTAATCAAAAGAAAAAAATTGATATTATAGATCTAGATATTGATGATATGTTATTACTTGAAGATGGGCATTGTTTTAAGGACGGAATAATCAATTTATGCAAAACTAAAAAAAGTTATGAAGAAGATCACTTTCAATTAGAAAGTGGCAGTTTTGAAACACTTATAAAATTAGCAAATGAAGGATTAGGAATGACTCTCTTACCATATTTGCACACCTTGGATATAAAAGAAAGTGAAAAAAATAACTTACATTATTTTAATGATCCTTCTCCCGCGAGAGAAGTTAGCTTAATCTTTAATAAAAGTGAATTAAAAATGCAAATTATAGAAGCTTTACATTCTACTATAGCTGGTGTAGTAAAAGGAGCTATTACTTTTCAAAACGTACAAATTATAAGCCCTTTAACAAAAATAAAAAGCGACTAAATAGTCGCTTTTATTTTATGTTTTTAAATAGATTAAACAAGATTCTAATTCTGGTTGTTTTACTGTTAGAGATTGAATCCAAATTTTCAATTCTTCAATTTCGTGTGGAAGTAGCCTGTTTAGTGCTTTGAGAACTTCCTTTGTAAAAAGATTAACATCAAAACTTACTTTATTTAGTACAGTTTTAGTATAATCAAACATTGCTCTAGCCATAAATTAATAGGGGTTTATAAACATTATGTTTAAACAAAAAAATGTAGGAATAATCTTATAATTTTTAAAATTGCTATAGCTAATATATGCAAATAAAGCTATAAGATCGTATTTTAGCGATTATTTAACATTGTTAAAAATTGTTATCACCATCTAAAAGTCCTCCTAGAATACTCCCCTCTCCTTTGCTTTTACCTCCTGATCGTGGAGCTAAAGCTAAAACTCTATTTGCTAACCTGCTAAAAGGTAAGGATTGAATATATACTACTCCTGGGCCTGTTAAGGTTGCAAAGAACAAACCTTCTCCTCCAAAAATAGTGTTTTTTATACCTCCTACAAACTCAATATCATAATTTACATCTTTAGAAAAACCTATTATACAACCTGTATCTACTTTTAGTTTTTCACCTGGTCGTAGTTCTTTTCTACACGTAGTACCACCAGCATGAACAAAAGCCATACCATCGCCTTCTAGCTTTTGCATAATAAAGCCTTCTCCTCCAAATAATCCTCTACCGAGTTTTCTAGAAAACTCTATTCCTATAGATACTCCTTTTGCAGCACATAAAAATGCGTCTTTTTGACAAATAAATTTTTCACCATAATTAGTTAAATCTATCGGAATAATTTTACCTGGATAAGGAGACGCAAAACTTACTTTCTTTTTACCACTTACTTGATTATAAAAAGCCGTCATAAACAAACTTTCTCCAGTTAATAATCGTTTACCTGCTCCAAAGATTTTGCCCATGACCCCTTTATTTTTTTCAGAGCCATCTCCAAAAATTGTGTCCATTTTTATACCATCCTCCATCATCATAAAACTACCCGCCTCTGCAATCACTCCTTCTTGCGGATCCAGTTCTATTTCTACATATTGCATTTCTTCTCCTATTATCTCATAGTCTATTTCGTGTGCTGTCATTTTTTAATTTTTTAAATTATTGTTCTATAATCTATTAATATAGAGTAATGAATAGTCCATCTATAAGTAAGCACTTTTAAGAAAATGTTACATTCTATTCATTCCATTAAATCAATAATTTCGGAGCAAACTTACGAGGTATGCTTCCGAAAATATATTTTGTTCGAGGCTAGCCTCGAGGAATTCTATAGATTAAACTCCACAATGTGGATTAAAATCATTTATTTCTTTTTCTTTATTTTAACTGTCCATTCAAAATTAAAAGTAGAAACCTCAACACCTTCTTTATTAGTTCCTATGGCCTTCATCCATAATGTTTGCCCTTCTCCCGTTTCAATTGTTTTTTTAATTGCATCTTCTACCAAACCCCCATCATTACACACAAAAGTGATTCTACCAGTAGCTTTTTTGGTAAAAGTTGCATTATTATTAGCAACCAACAT
Organism: Aquimarina muelleri DSM 19832; assembly: GCF_000430665.1. Taxonomy (GTDB): domain Bacteria; phylum Bacteroidota; class Bacteroidia; order Flavobacteriales; family Flavobacteriaceae; genus Aquimarina; species Aquimarina muelleri. Next base: position 26,345 of record NZ_AUML01000038.1, read on the forward strand.
AGAAATATTTTTACCACTATTTTTAATATAACTAGTCACTAATGCACCTGTAGTTAATTCAGCCGCCATTCCTTGTACTGCCCAAAACATAGAATTAAAAGGGTTTTGATTTATCCATCGGTGTTTTACACTAACAATACACCTAGTGTTATCAATGTTTTTTACGCGTACCCCACATAACCACGCAGAAGGTAATTTAACTAGTAAAAATATATTCAGTTTTCTTGGAGTAATATTCATCAGTTTGATTTTTAGTTCTCACAATATAAGTAAAAGAAACCCCCTATAAAACAATTCGAAATCTTAAATATATGTTAAATTATGGTACTATGTTTTGCATAATACCTTTTTTTAACCATATATTTGCATAAGAAACTATTATATACTTTTAAAAATGTCAATCAAAAATCACAAAAACATCGCAACTTTTATGCACTTAGGTGCTTTTTCTAAATACTTTATTCCTTTTGGAAATTATATTGTTCCTGTACTACTATGGTCTTCTAATAAAGATAAATCCAACTTTATAGACGATCATGGTAAAGAAGCTATTAATTTTCAATTAAGTATTTTATTATACACCGTTATTTTAGGGATTTTCTCATTTCCGTTTTTTATTTTCAATGTATTTGGAGATGCTAGCGTTTCAGATTTATTTCATTTTAATGATATTTCTATTAATTTTTCTAATGCAGGAGGGTTTAGAACACTAATAGGGGCTTCATTTATTGGAGTTATAGCACTAATCGGTTTTTTTCTGGAAATAGTTTTTGTGATTTCGGCAGCTTTAAAAGCTAACAAAGGAGAAAATTATAAATACCCATTAACTATACGATTTATAAAGTAGCGTAACAATCAAAAAAAGAGGATAGTAAACTTAAAATATAACCTCATCAATTATATTTATTTTAAACATATAATCTGTACACATCCTCTAATGCCATTTTTTTTAAATAATCATCAAACATCAATCAAAAAATGAACAGTTTAACAATTAAAAATTAGTTTTATGAAGATAGAAAACACAAAAGCGCAAATGCGCAAAGGTGTTCTAGAATATTGCATACTTTCTATCCTAAAGGACGATGATGCTTATGTAGCTGAAATTTTGGAAACCCTTAAAGATGCAAAAATGCTTGTGGTAGAAGGTACTATATATCCTTTATTAACCAGATTAAAGAATGCTGGATTACTTAGTTATCGCTGGGAGGAATCTACATCTGGACCACCACGTAAATATTATGGACTTACAGAAACAGGAAAGCTGTTTCTTAAAGAATTAAACACCACTTGGGACGAATTACAGAATGCTGTAAACCTTGTAACCAAACAAAAAAAGAAGTAAAATGAACAAAACAGTTAATATAAATTTAGCAGGCATATTTTTTCACATTGACGAAAACGCTTATCTAAAACTGCAACGTTATCTTAGCGCTATAAAACGCTCCTTTACCGATTCACAAGGTAGAGATGAAATAATTGCGGATATCGAAGCACGTATTGCAGAGTTGTTTAGTGAAAAAATAAGAGACGAACGACAGGTTATCGGGACTAAAGAGGTAGATGAAATAATTGATGTAATGGGGCAGCCCGAAGATTACAGATTAGATGAAGAAATCTTTGAGGATCAACCTAAAGCTTCATATCATACTCCAAAAACATCTAGACAGTTATTTAGAGACACTACAAATTCTTATGTTGGTGGAGTAAGTTCTGGACTAGGACACTATTTAGGTATAGAAGTAATTTGGGTTAGATTAGCTTGGGTATTATTTACAATTTTTTCTAGTGGTGCTTTTATACTTATTTATATTGCTTTTTGGATTTTTGTTCAAGAGGCAAAAACGACAGCAGATTTTTTAGCAATGAAAGGCGAAGCTGTTAATATAAGTAATATAGAAAAAAAAATTAAAGAAGGTTTTGATGGCGTAGCAGATACTGTAAAAAATGTAGATTATCAAAAATATAGTAATAAAGTAAAAAGTAGTTCTACAACTTTTTTTGAAGCTCTGGGAGACGTGTTACTATTTTTATTAAAGATTTTTGTGAAATTTACAGGAGTACTTCTTATTATAATAGCGGGAGTTACTTTAATTAGTCTGTTTATTGGTTTGTTTACCTTGGGTACATTTGGTTTTATGGATATGCCATGGGTAGAATATTTTGAAGTAAGTAGTCACCCCGAAGTACCTTTATGGTTAATCTCGTTGCTATCCTTTTTTGCCGTTGGAATACCGTTTTTCTTTTTATTCATTGTAGGATTGAAAATTTTAATAAAGAATTTAAGATCCATAGGAACCCCTGCTAAATTAGGTTTATTAGGAGTTTGGATACTTTCAATAATAGGATTAGCAATTGTTGGTTTTAGACAAGCAACTCTAGAAGCTTATGATGCTGAAGTAATTACCGAGAAAAAAATGCTTTTAATTTCTGAAAAAGATACTCTAACTATAAAAATGGTAGGGAATAATAGGTATGTTAGACATATGCAGCACAAAAATGATTATAAAATTAAAAGAGATGCACAAGGAAATAAAATACTAGTATTTCAGGATATCGAAATATTCTTGAAATCCTCTAAAAGAGATTCATTAGTAGGAATTAGTATAGAAAAGAAAGCCGAAGGAAGATCGTATGAAGAAGCATCTAAAAGAGCCGAAAATCTTAAATACAGCTATGAAGTAGATAAAAATACTCTCTTATTAGATAGTTATGCAATAACTGATTTTGCTAATAAATATAGAGGTCAAGAAGTTAAAATCATATTAACATTACCTGAAGGCATAACTATATTTGCAGATAATAACACCTCTCGGTTTAATAACTCCTGGAAGTATGATGATTATATTACCATTGATGGTAAAGAAGGAGAATACACAAAATTAATACAAGGAAAATTAGAATGTGATACATGTCTTGATAATGAAAATGAATGGGAATATCACGAATCTGAGGATAATGAAGATGGAGTAAATATTAATATAAATTCTGATGGGGAAGATTTTAAGTTAAAAATTGATGAAAATGGTGTAGAACTAAATAACGAACCCGTAAAATTAAAAATAGACGAAAACGGAATAGAAATCAAAACCGAAAACTAAATCAATCAAAAACTCTTCTCTTTTTTTATCTCTTACTAATAAAAAAAGAGAAGAAAACAATAGTTTACAATTATAAAACAATCAATCATGACCACACTAGCCAAAATTATAGTAACTTTTTTTTTAACCTTATTATGTTGTTCTTGTAATCTTGCCTTTAATGGTATTAAAGGCAAGGGAGAAGTAGTCAAAAAAGAAAGAACAATTAGTCAAAAATTTGATGCTGTAAAAGCCAGCAAAGGCTTAGATGTTGTTCTTGTAAATAGCTCTGATAAAAAGATAATTGTAAATGCTAACAAAAATCTACACGATCACATACAAGTATATGTAGAAGGAGCAACCTTATACGTTACATCTGATGATAATATATTTTCTGCAGACGAAAAAAGTGTATTTGTATCCTATGACAAACTTCAAAAAATATCTGTAAACAGTGGTGCAAGTATATCTTCTAATGAAGTCATGGTACAAAAAGATCTAGATTTTAGTGCTACCAGTGGTGCTGATATTAAATTAAATATAAAAGCTGAAACAGTAACAACTTCTGTTACTAGTGGAGCAATGATAAAAATCACAGGAAAAGTAAATAAACATAATGCAAGTGCAACTAGTGGTGCCGATATTCGTGCAGAAGAATTGTTGAGTCTTGTTTCTGAAGCAAAAGCTACTAGTGGTGCCTCGATACGTATTTATGCAAAAAACGAGTTTGCAGGAACAGCTACCAGTGGTGCAGATATAGTATATTATGGCGATCCAAAAAAAGTATCTGAAGCTGATAACTCTGGCGGAAATGTTAAAAAGCATTAAAATTAAAAATTTCATCAATCAAGAATAGCTGCCTGATAAACAAAACTAACCTTTTGTTTTCAGGCAGTTTTTATTTAAAAGAAACCATATATCTCCTATACCTATGAAAAAATTAAACGATGGTGAATATTTTGGCAGTCATAAACAAAAAACACAATACAATGATTTTATAATCACAGATACAGAATATACTCATAAAAAAGTAGATTGGCATTACCACGAAAACTCATATTTCACTTACCTGCTAGAAGGTAAGTTGTATGAAGAAAATAAAAAAGAAAGTCAGTATTTATCTCCGGGTAGTTTATTATTTCATAACTGGCAAGATGCACATTATAATATTAAACCCCCAGAATATACGAGAGGATTTCATATAGAATTAAATAAAAAATGGTTTGATAAATACGATATAAGCCCTATACATTTTGAAGGAAGCATCAACTTACAAAGCCCGCTTATCAAAGAAATCATGAATAAAATTTTCTTCGAAACAAAAATAAATGACCCCGACAGTCAATTAAGTATGGATATGTTACTCCTAGATATTTTTAATAAAATTAACCAGTTAGAAAACACAAAACAATCCAAGAACCCAACATGGGTAAAAAAACTAACCGAGATTCTAAAAAAAGAACCAGAGCTATGCTCTTCTCTACCCAACATAAGTAAAATTCTGGATATTCATCCTGTGCATTTATCAAGAGAGTTTCCTAAATACTTTCATACCACTTTGGGAGATTATATAAGAAAAGTAAAAGTTAATACCGCTATTTTATTAATGACAGATAAAAATCTATCGATGACACAGATTGGTTACGCCAGTGGTTTTTATGATCAAAGTCATTTTATAGCCAGCTTTAAAAGAATGTATAATTGCACTCCTTCAAAATTTAAAAAACAAATCTCTAATGTTAATTTTATACAATTTTAAGAAAAAAAGAGAGTGCATCTTTACCTTAAAATAATATATATGAAACTACAAAAAACATACATCCTTCTATTATCTATTTGTTTTATTAATTCGTGTATAGCAGCGCACAAAAGTATACTTCAAGAAATTGAAAACCATACAATTGGCGAAATTACTTTTGTAAAAGATGTTATCCCACCAAAAGATTATTCAAAAAAAGATATTTTGTCCTCTTTTGATTTAAAAGATTGCAAAGACCTTAATATTCGTTTTTTTTTAGATAAACCTTTAGTACATTATCTTCAAAAACTAGACACTAATTTACCCGCAGAAGAGCTTTTAGCAAAAGGTAATTTTCAGTTTTCTTTTTATGTAGACAATACTCTTATCTATAAAGAAAATTTAAACCAAGGAGCAGGAACTATTGCCGAAAAAAGTACCGCTACTGTATTTAGAAAACCTTTTATAAGTTCTACTAACGAAGACTCATGGGGTAGATTTTTATGGATGCGATTTATGAAAAGAGGTGGTGGTGAAGAATCTTTAACCGAAGGTAGTCATTCCCTAAAAATTGAAATCCGTCCATATCTCGAAACACCAGGTATTATAACAGGAAATATAATCGCAAAAGGAGAAATAACGGTAAATGTGATAAAACCAAAAGTAATCGAAGAACAAATAAAAGTACAACCCATAGCCGCCAATAGTGGGTGGATTATTTCTGAAAACAAATACGATACACAAAAAATAAAAGAGCTGAATAAAAAAATATTGCAGGAAGATTTTAAAGATATTACCAGTATTGTCGTAATCAAAAATCAAAAATTATTGTTGGAAGAATATTTTAACGGAGCAGATAGAACAACGCTACATGATACCAGATCTGTTGGTAAATCTTTTGCTTCGACACTACTTGGGATCGCCATAGAAGACAAATATATTAAAGACGAAAATCAAACATTACATACCTTCTATACTCTTAAAAACTTCAAAAATTATAGCCCAGAAAAGGAAACCATAACTATAAAAAATTTGTTGATGATGCGTTCGGGAATAGATGGTGACGATAGTAATCCTGATTCTCCTGGGAATGAAGAAAATATGTACCCTACTCCCAATTGGTTACAATTTGCATTAGACCAGCCTATGAGCAAGGAAAGTACAAATGATAAAAAATGGTCCTATTATACCGCCGGCACAATAATCTTAGGAGATATTTTAAACAAAAAAGTTCCTGATGGACTCGAAAAATATGCGCATAAAAAATTGTTTGCACCTTTAGGGATTCAAAATTATCAATGGGAATACACTCCTCAAAAAATAGCTAATACTGCAGGTGGTTTACGAATGTCTTCCTTAGACTATGCTAAATATGGGCAGCTATATAAAAATAACGGGGTATGGAATAAAAATCAAATACTCCCTAAAAAATGGGTGCAAACCAGTCTTGCCCCACAAATAGGATTACCGCATACAAAAGATGAGTTTTACGGGTATTTATTTTGGAATAAAAAATATACCATAAATGATATCTCTTATGAGGTTTCGTATTGTAGCGGGAACGGCGGAAACAAAATTTTTATTTTCAAAGACCTTCCTTTAGTTATCGTTATTACTGCAGTAGCTTATAATAAACCAAATGAGGTAGATAAAATAATGAAAGAATATCTTTTGCCTGCTATCATTGATTAGATTAGACTAAGTTCTAAAAAGGATAAAGGATATATTTTTAAAGCTTCAAGGTTTTGAAAAACCTTGAAGCTTTATGTTGTTTTTTGAAACGGCTCATTATGCATGAAGGATTGAAGTGGAAATCCCACAGCCTGAGTTTTTTTTTTTACGAAGCGCGAGGAATTGCAAGGTAAATCCTGACCCTTGTGGTCACGCCCAAATAACCCTGAAAAAAGGAGATTTGTTGTACCCCAATTTAATATCTATCCTTGTCACGTAAACTTTATATATAAGTCTGTTTATATTTGCAGTAAGTTTTAACAAAACTATACTTAAACATAAAAAATTCTGTTTTATAATAATAAATGTTGAGCAAATATGAGAACATCACTAGGATTACTTTTTACACTTCTGATTTTAGGAAATGTATATGGGCAAAAAGAAAAGATTAAAGGCAATAAAATAGTAAGTACAGAACGTATAGACTTAGAAAGTTTTCATACTATCGAAATTCATGAAGGTTTTGAAGTTACATTAGATGAGAGTAATGACAATCAAGTTAAGATTGAAGCAGATAGCAATCTACAAGAGGTTATACAGTTGGAAGTTATCGATAGCGTGTTGACTATTACATCCGACAAAGATATACGACGAGCAAAAGCCCTAAATATTGAAATTTATTATACCCCAAAATTAAAGAAAATCTCATTATATGATAAAGTAAATATAAGGTCATTATCTCCAGTAAACACTTCAGAACTTATAGTAAATGCAAATGATAATACCGAAGTCTTTTTAACTGTAGATACAGATAAAATTAACTGTATTGCTAATGGTAAATCTGTTATAGGGTTACATGTAACAGCAAATGAGGCTATTTATCAAATTAATGAAAATGCGGAGCTAAAAGGAATAATTACTGCAGATACACTTAAAGTAGACTTATATCAAAAGGCCTCTGCAAAATTAGAAGGTGAAGTAAAAACAATGGTAGTAAGAGCAGATAGTGATACCGATTTTTATGGCGAAAAATTAAATACTACTACTACATCTTTACTAGCAGAAGGAGATAGTGATTGTTATATCCTTACCAATCAAGAAATTAATATAGAGGCAAAAGATAAAGCCGAAATATATTTACTTGGTGAACCTCAAATACATATAAAAAGCTTTACTAATGAAGCCATTTTATATAAAAAAGATATAGATTACTCTCCTAGTCGATTTAAATTAAACTAAAAAAAAATCCTGCTAAAAAGCAGGATTTTTTTAATCTGTATACTATTATGTTTTAAGCTGAAACTTCTTCTCCTGTTTCGATAGTTGCCAGATACCGTTCTGCATCCAGAGCAGCCATACACCCTGTTCCTGCAGCAGTAACTGCTTGTCTATATTCTTTATCCTGTACATCTCCTGAAGCAAACACTCCTGGCAAATTGGTTCTTGTTGATTTACCTTCGGTTATCAGGTATCCGGTTTCATCCATATCTAATTGCCCTTTAAAGATATCGGTATTAGGTTTGTGACCAATAGCAATAAATAATCCTGTAATTTCTATTTCGGTTTTATCGCCTGTTTGGTTATTTACCATTCGCAATCCTTCTACTACCTGATCTCCTAAAACCTCATCTACCTCTGTATTATATAACACTTTAAGATTTGAGGTGTTATTTACTCTATGTTGCATAGCCTTAGATGCTCTCATATGGTCTTTACGTACCAGCATAGTAACATTAGAACATATATTAGAAAGATATGTAGCTTCTTCTGCAGCGGTATCCCCTGCTCCAACAATTGCTACATCTTGATTTTTATAGAAAAAACCATCACAAACTGCACATGCAGAAACACCACCACCTCTTAGTTTTTGTTCACTAGGTAATCCTAAATATTTTGCAGTAGCTCCTGTAGAGATAATCACGGTTTCTGCTTCAATTTGGGTTGTATTATCCACAGTAACTTTATGAATTCCTCCAACTATTTTACTAAATTCAACTGCGGTGACCATCCCGATACGTACTTCTGTACCAAAACGTTCTGCTTGTTGTTGTAATTGTACCATCATTGTTGGTCCATCTATTCCTTCTGGATATCCAGGAAAATTATCCACTTCTGTTGTAGTTGTTAATTGTCCTCCTGGTTCCATTCCTGTATACATAACTGGCTTAAGATCTGCTCTTGCTGCATATATTGCTGCTGTATACCCTGCTGGTCCAGAACCTATAATAAGACATTTTATTCTTTCTATTGTGTCAGACATGATTGTTTCATTTTATGTAGTGTAAAAGTAGCAATTTGGTCATAAACCTTACAGTAAAATTATTAAGAATTGTTATTATCCTATAAAAATTATAGATAGAGCATCGTTTGTTTAAAACATAAAATGATATATTGTTAGTTCTTCTTTTAAATCAGCTATCTCGCAGCAAGTTTATAAGGTCTGTTTTTGAAAACACCTTGTGTTTTAGAAATAAAAATCTAGTAATCAAACTCTATATTAGGGATTAAAAAAAAACGCCAGAATAAAATATTTGACGTTTTTTAAAGGCTTTAGTTTTGCTCTATTATTGTATTTATTTAAAACATGTTGTTTTCTTAATGTTCTTAAAAACTATAAATTTATAACTTAAAGCCCAAATATTTTTGCGTCAATAAAAAATACTGTATTTACATCAATCTTATGATCTGAGGTTAAAATTTTATTAGTAACAGTATTTAACCTTAATTTAAACTTATCTTTTTTTATATATTCTTTCAAATCTTTATCGGTAACATCTAACTTTAAACTTTTGCCTACATCATCCGGAATATTCTCTTTCCATGCTATTTTAGTTTCGGAAAGCCCTTCTGCAGAAATAAAAATATCAATAGACTCTAAAAAACTTAAATCCGAATCAGAGGGTGAAGTGAGAATTAAATCTAATTTTTTTAAATTAATTTTTTCTATTAAATCTTTTCGGGTTTTATTTACTGCAAATGTGGATTCAGAATTTGTTTCTAGATCTGGTGTAGATATATCTAAAGGTAAATTAACTCCCGTTGAAGATGGAATTACTATTTTTTCTTGAAACTCCATTTCAAACTGTGTAAGTTTATCTATTTCTTCGCATCCTATAAAAGCTGTTACGATACAAATAAGTATTAAAAATCTATTCTTCATATTTTTTTATTAAGTAAGGTTTCAAATAAAATATAGTCCTAATTTATTTTATTCACATTGAATTGGTTATTATAAATATCCGAAATTTTATAATAATAACAAAGAAGCTCTCTGAAAAGTAATTTTTGATAAAATTTGGTTGAATTAATAATAATTTCTAAAAAACTCTTTGTTTCTTTCTGTAAAGCCTTCTTTTAGAGCTAGTTTTTAGAAAATTTAAAAAGAGGATGTCTGAAAAAGTCAAACATCCTCTTTATTACATTTTAATTGTTTATAATAATTATTCAGGTTTCGTATGTATACAAAAAATCAATAATTACAAAAACATTTTATCCTTTAGAACTGTTTTTCATGTTTTCTTTTACCAGTCCGTAGAACTCATCAAATTTAGGATCTATTATAATCCTTGTAGAGGTTTCTATGCTTTCTGAACCATATTCACTTTTACCAAGAACGTCCATTCTTTTTGGGTCTACCTTATAATCATTTTGTAATATTCTTACTACTGCTGATGCTTGTCGAGTACTTAGATCCCAATTATCTTTAATAGACTTGTCTTTAAAATTAAGCGCATTACTATTTCCTTCAACAATAATTTTTAAATCAGACTTAGAGTTTAATACATTTGCTAGTTTTTCTAAAAATCCTTTTGCTTTATCTTCAACAGTAACGCTTTTGTCATTGTTTCCAAACAATAAAGTATTAGCTACAGTAATAATTACTGCTCCATTTTTTACAGCAATCTTACCTTCGCTACCAACAACATTTTTAAAAACAGTTAAAGTTGCCAGTTTAATAGAATCACTTTTACTTATAGCATCGTTGATGGTATTAATCTGTTTATCTTTTTCCTGAAGACTTGTTAAAGAAGTTTCTAGGTTTTTAGCTTTTTGAGTAGACAATTCTGTAAAGCTACTCATGTTAGTTAAAAGAGACGCGTTGGTTTCTTTTAAATCTTTTACTTGCATTTGTATAGATTCAACTTGAGATAGCGTAGCTTTTTCTTTCTTCCTAGAATCGTTAAGCTCTCCTTTAACTGTTTTTAATTCTAGACGTAACTTATCTATCTCTTCAAGAAGATCTTTTTTTTTCTGAGCATGTATAGATGCAGTTGAAATAAATAGGGCAAATACTAATAATATTATTTTTCTCATCGATTTTCAATATGATTTGTTGCAATTGCTAAAGTAAAACAATTTTATAAATAACAAAGCAACTGTATATTACGACTTTTGTAATAAATCTTTTGCTTTTTTGATACTAGAATTAATTTTATCTCTTAAAGTATTAACTTTGATCTCCTCTTCTTTAAGCAGTTTCACTTGTTTAGCCATCTCATCTGAAGCTATCGTAACGTCTTTATCTGTAGGAGGAAAAGTATCACTAAAATTACTCATCCAAGTCATCATATAATCATACGCATCTTTAATATCTTGTTGTGCTTTTGCATAAGATTGTCCTTGACTGGTCGTGTCTATTTTAGCCTCTAATTCTTTAATAAGACTACTCATCTCGCCCATTTTAGGCATAACTTCATCGTGCACATCGATAACATTTTGCATTAACAAATCAAATTCTTGTTCTTCTTTGGATAGTTGATTACAAGAAATAAATAGTAATAATAAGCTAGTATATAAAAAAGATAATTTCATTATTTTAATTTTTAAAAGTTTTGTTTTATTTATTTTTAAAATGAATTCTATTTCAAAGATATTGGTTTTTCTTTTTCTTGTTGCAATTTAGTTTCTTTGTAATATTCTCCTATTTTATGCATTTTGCGCATTTCTATTAGAATGTAAAAAAGACAAAATGAAATTGCTGTAATTAAAATATAGGTTAACATAAGGATTATATTTTTCGTGGTTTATTTTTATTTAATAAATATTCTATTCCTATAATAAAGAGAAGGCTTACCCCAAATAAAGGGAATACTAGTGTAAGAATTACTAATACAATAATAATTCCATATCCTACCGTAAAAGATGTAGGGACTTTAGGTGTTCCCCAATTTCCTTTGCGTTTTCTCATTGTATAGGAGAGTAGAGCAGAAATAGACATTATAGTTAATGTAATTGTAGTGCAAAGCATTAACCACCAATTCCAAACTCCAAATTCCCCTTGATGAAATGCCATTACCCACATTCGCCCTCGCATTAATACTCCTACATCATCCCAATTATTAGATAGTATTTGTTTGCCAGTATACGCATCAAAATGAATCTTTTTTTGTGTATTTAAGTTTGATGGATTGGTATTATATACACTAAACACACCTTTTTGATCTTTTGGAAAGTCAATGGTTACTACTCCAGGAAGTTGAAGGTTTTCTGCCTTAGCTACCATTTGATCTAGTGTTAAAGCGTCTCCTGCTATTTGTGATTTTAAATGATGTCCTTGCCAGGTATCTGGATAACCAGTATTAGTGATTTTTTGAATTTGCTTAAAACTCTCTCCAAAAGCATCTGTCCAAGGCAGACCACCTGCAAGGATAAGTATCAAAAGTCCAGAAAACCAAAAACCACTAATAGCGTGCAAATCTCTAAAAAATGTTCTTTTTCCTTCTTTTATTCTAGGTATAAAAAGACCTTTTATTTTCCAGCCTCTTGTTGGCCACCAAACATATAATCCAGTAAGAATAAGTACTACCATCCAACTAGCTATAAGCTCTATTATTTTTGTTCCAAATTTACCAGTTAATAGCTCCCCATGTAGTTTTCGAACTTTAAACATATTGGTGTCTTTTGTAATAATCTCTCCAGAAACTTTACCCGAATATGGATTTACGAACAAACTACTCTTATTTCCGAATCTACCAGAGACAAACTCAGTTGCTTGATTTTTGGAAGTAGATACTACCATAGAATTAGGTTTTTTTATAGCATTTGCATTAGCTATTTCCCACTGTTTTTGAAACGATACTTTGGTATCCTGTATCGTTATTTCTTTAATATGTTTTTGCTTGTTTTTTTCATAATCTCCTTTAAAAAGATATATAGCTCCTGTTATAGAAAGTATAAGTATAAAAGGAAGAGAAATAAGCCCTGCTATAAAATGCCATTTCCATAACCATTTATTTAATTTTTCATTTTTTTTCATGAGTTTAATAAAAGTAGATCTTATAAGTTTTTAAAAAAAACTTATAAGATCTGATTACTAGAAATTATACTTTACTCCAAGATGAAAAGTTCTTGGGTTACCGATAGTGAAACTGTTTTCTCCTCTAAAAGAATTGAAAGAAGCCCTTGCTGCATATAACGTGTCAAAAACATTAAGTGCATGTCCCCATATTTCAAAACCTTTATAAGTAATGGTTGATCTCAAATTAAAAACAGAGTGCCCTTTATAGGTCGCTGTATCAAAGGTATTATCTTCATTATTTATTTGTTTTTCAAAACTAGTATTATATTTCCCTACCAATTCATGTTCTGCTGTGATACTAAAACCAAAACTGTTTTTAAAGTTCTTTTTATACGTAATTAAAGAAGTCCCAATTAAATTGGGAGCAGTTTCTCTTTCGGTATTAGAATAATCTACCCCTTTATCGAAAAAATTGATATAACGATGTAGTGCATAACTACCGTTATGCGCTAAAGACAATTCTTTTATAACATACCAAGTTATCCCGTATTCTACACCATAAGATCTGGTTTTACCAGCATTAGAGTTAAAGAAATTATCGTCTTTATCTCTCATAGTGATTAACGTATTTTGCCCTTCTAAAAGGTAAATGGCAGCATCTACTTTTAATTTTGAAGGTGTCGTAAAATACCCTCCAATCTCATAATTATGATATCTACTTGGCTTAATACCTTGTAATTGATTTCGATTTCGGTATAAGGTAGATACTTGTGGAGGTGTAAATCCCTGAGAGTAGTTTGCATACACTCCTTTTCTAGTATCAAAATTATAATTCAGTCCTAATTTTGGAGTTAAGTTATTAAAATTATCTACAGAATCGTCTACTCCAATAATACCATCACTTTGATTATCATAATTATATTCGAAACCATCGTAACGTAATGCTACAGTGATTTTTAAGGGATCTATTGGGGATATCTCATATTGAAAGAAACCTGCATAGTTAAATATATCCGCTTTATAATTGAGAATAAAATCTCCATTGTTTATTTTAAAATATTGGTTTCTGCCTGTTTCTGGATTCACAAAAACATCTATCGTTTCTGCAATATAATCTTGCGGTGAATAGTCTGCGGTAGCGCCAAAAATCAAAGAAGAACTGGCAAAATTAAAATCTAACTTATGCTGTAACAATCCTACAAAACTTTTAAATTGGTTAGAGTTAATCTCTCCAGATCCAAAACCAGTTAATTGTCCTTGTTTTCTAAATTGTTTTATTCTATAGGAAGGGATTTGATCCATTCGATTATTTCTGAATAATATATTGAATGAAGTTTTGTTTTGATCATTCCAGTATTTATCTAATGTAGTTCTAACTCTAAAATTAATAGCTTCTCTCTCTGTAAAAGTTTGGTCACTTTCATAATTACCGCTGTTAAAATCACTATTGCTTAAAGATCCAGACATATCAGATCTATAATCTATAAGGTTAAATACTGTAGTCCATTTAGAGGTAGGATTAATATCATAAACAGTTTTAAAAGTGATTGCTAATTTTTCATAATCACTATGCTCTATAGGTCCATTAGAACGCTCTGTGTAGTTACTACCTAGATAAAAACCGAAATTTTCACTGGTTTGGTCTGAAACTTCAAAATCATAACGATTTAACCCTAAATCATTAATTTGAAAACCAATACTACCTCCTAATTTTTTATATGGATTCTTAGTAATAAAATTAAAACTTCCACCAATAGCCTCACTACCATAAATACTTGAAGCTGGTCCTTTTAAAACTTCAATACGACCAAAAGCAGTGTTATTCATTTCTAATAAGGCATTATGATTAAATACCGATGTAGGACGGATTTGCATCCCATCTTCAAGATATAAGAATAAAGCTTTTGTAGATATAGGAGATCGTACTGCCATAAAATGTTGTTCATTACTGGCTGCTCTAGAGGTAGACATAAATACTCCAGGAACGAGATTTACTAATTGATCGATTCCAAAAGCTTTTGTTTCTTTAATTGTTCTTGCACTTATTGATGTTATAGAACCCGGGACTTCGGATCTTTTTTGTATTTCTCTATTAGCAGAAGTAACTATAACTTCTTCTAAAGACACATTATCCGTTGTTAACCTTATCGTATTAAAAATGGTTTTCAAGGATAAACTCTCGGTTGTATATCCCAGAAAACTAACCGTTACCTTTGTAGAGTTTTTTAAATTAATTTTAAAAAAACCGTCTTTATTACTCATAACTCCATTTGTACTATCTGTATAAGAAACAATAGTTGCTCCAGACAAGGGATTATTAGACTCATCTACTATTTTTCCTTCATAAGATCTTTGTGCAGATATAATTTGAGTTATCGTTAATAGTAGGGCATAGATATATATTTTCATTTTGTATAATGAATTGTAATGACAATAGCTTTCTTTAGACATAGCTGCCAGAAAGTTATTGCTACTTTAATATTAAAAAAGATTATTTTTTTTGTCACTACTATTAAATAGGCATAAATGCTTATTCAATAGCATATCAAACTTAGATTATCGATAATTATTTAATTAGAGGTAAAAATTAAACTTCTCTAACTACTCTGGTTCTCCACGAAAAAAACAGACACTTAAACAACTTAAAATAAACAGCGCATAAGTTGTTATGCAAACTGCTAACATCGGAGTTTAACTAACAACATGTAATCCAAATAAAATATATAGTGTAATTGTTAAGAGTTTTTAAACTTAGGAGGAGGATCTATATCTTTAGAAAGTGTTTGTAATTGAAAGTGTTTCAATTTCCAGTTTTTAGTGAATTTTATCACCAATGGATTTTTATTTTCTATATTTATATTATTTTCTTGAAAAAAAAGAGGAATAAACGCTTCTGTTATAATAATAGAGTTAGATGTCTTAGACGAAGACTCTGTCTTAGTCTTCATTTGACTCATTAAATAACATTTACCGTTACAATTAAGGCTAGGGCGTTCTTTGTTGATACAATATTTTTCTACAATAGCATCAATATTAAGTTGATAATAAAGCACTGTAGTAACTTGCATAACTGGTCTTATGGCAAAAGAAACAAATAATAATGTAGAGAATAATATTCTCATTAGTTCATACTAAATTTTGTGCAAAAGTACGAATAAGAATTATTGTTCTTTAACAAATTTATATGATATTTGATGTTATAACCGTAATAAAACGCTATAAACCCTACTTAAACCATTTTCATAAGAATTCATAGTTTCTAAAAGTTGTTTTAAATCCCGAGAGGATTCTGTGGTTTCTTTTATAGTATTTCTTTTACTAGTAAAATAAAGTTTTTGATTTTTAAAGTCATAAAATGGACAATAATCCATTTTATCAGAATTTATTTTATTTCCTAAATTTTTAGACATAGACCAATTCCCTTGATTATCCTTATGTGATATATAGAGATCGCCACTACCTAGTCCATCTTTTCGCTTATACGCTCCAAAAATTAAAAAAGATTCATCTGGTGCTATGTAAGAATTATATTCATATCCATCAGAATTAATAGCTGTACTTAAAGATTTAGGATCGGTATATTGGTTTTGTTTTAATTCGCTTACGAAAATATCATCTTTGCCTTTGGTTTTAGTAGTTATAGTACTTGTAAAATATAGATTACCGTTTTTCGCTACCGATGGATAAAATTCATCTTCATTGGTGTTTATCGGGCTTCCTATATTTTTTGGAGAAGACCAGTCTGCAGAAATTCCAGATCTTTCAATATACCATATATCATAATCTTTTATCACTATATCTGTATTTTTAAGAGGTCTGTTAGAAACAAAATATAATTTTAATCCATCTGGTGAAAACATAGCTTCCATATCTTTAAATTGTCCTGAAAAAGGAGCAATCTCTGGAGTAGACCAGATACCCTTTTTTTTTATCACCTTTATTATAGTAGAAAGTTCTCCCGAGTACCCTTGTGCAGTAAAGTATGCTTCATCTTGTGTAGGTGATATGGTAAAGTCTCTAGCTGTCGGAAATTGTTTAATAATATCCTGTAATACGGATTCTATTTTAATTTTTTCTTGACTATAACTTAATAGCGTTGTAAGTAAAAACAAGAAAGGAGTAATTTTTTTCATAACTAGTACAATTTATGATAACCGAAATGTAGATATTATTACTTAAATAAAATATTAATGTTTTGATAAAAAATAGTCGAATATAATGACTTATTAAATTTGAAAACATAAAAAAAACAAATTATGGTTAACATTTGATTAATTCTAGGTAAAATACTATTGGTTTACCTTTTCTAAATCCAGTATTTTTATAGTAACTATAACACACAAACTATACTTATTATGAAAAACAGAAAACTGCTCGCAATTATCTATGCGTATAGGCAAAAAAACATTCCTTATTCACAAAACCCTTTAAAATGTTTATCGTTTGTATAGATAGTATAACCATACTATTTAGATACGTTATTTTAACTCTAATTGTTATAAAAAAACTGTAGTAGAGTATACAATGTATCCCTTGCAAACTCGAATTAAAAACTTAACAATTATATCTCTGGGTCATTATATATGCTAATGAATCCTAGATATGTTTTATACACAAATCTTATGAAACCTTTACTGTATTCTCCATGCGAGAAAAAAATCATATGGCTATTTTTTAGCCTGGTCATGATAATTCAATTATCATTTGCTCAAGTTCATAAACCAATATCAGCTACTTCCAGTCATTCATCCGATCATTGTTCGAGAGTTTCTAATCTTGATAACGGTTATATTCCTAGTGCAAAAGAAGAAAGTAACATTTTCAACCTATCAAAAAAAGCAGCTTGTAACTACGACACTAATCAGGGGTGGGCGAGTTTGTCTACATCTGCATTAATTAGTGCTATGCGTCAAAATTCTGATTATGATTGCTATAGAGCTATGTTTGAATTTGACTCACGATACTCTACCAATCTTTTTTCTAATGAAAAAGTAAAAGCAGTGGCTAATGAGGTAAGAGGACTGGCCTCTAGTTATAATGGAACCAGTAGTACTGGGATGTTTGGATTAACCATCTACTTACATGTTGCTATTTATTTAGATTTTAATCAATCCAGTATTAATTTAACAGACGATACCTACGCAACAATTAGACAAGCTTGTAGTCAATTAGCATCTAATTCTAATCTTCTTCAAGTAAATGAATATGCTTTAGAAGTTTTAAGAGAATATCTTATTGTTTCTGCAGATATGAAAATGCGTTTTGACCCTAATGTAATTAATGCTTTTGAACGGGTAATAACAGATTTTACAGTTCATAAAACATGGAAATCTATAACAGACCCTAAACTGCTAAAGACCTATTCAGGCTCTATGAATATGGTATACAATTCTATTTTTAATACAGTAGACACGCCTTTTGAAACAGCATTAATCAACGATAGTCAATTAATTAGTTTAATGGGAAAAGCAGCAATAGATAGTGAATTAATAGCAGCAGGAGGAGATTTACAATATCTATGGCAAAATGCAGTTGGAGGCTTAGCTATATTAGCAAAATCAAATAAACTTATAGGTAACATACAAGGGCATTTGGCTGCAATAACAAATAAGTTCCCAAAATTATCTGCAAGTTGGGCAAAAGCAAAAATGGCTTTAAATCAATATGGTGATTGTAGTGCTTATAATCTTTGTCAAAACCCATTGTCTATACGACAGGAAATAGAAGAGTATTTATTTCCTAAGACAGTTAGTTATGATGATGATAAAATGCTCATTCGTACCCCGCTTAGTGATGAAAAAATACAAAACCTATACCATGCTGCGAAGCAAGTTCAAAGTCAGTTTTTTAGATTATTACAAACAGATCAGCCAGTTGCAGGCGATACTAATAGCACAATTAATATGATTGTTTTTGGATCCAAACAACAATATGATGATTATGCTCCTTTATTATTTGGTATTCGAACAGATAATGGAGGTATGTATTTAGAAGGCATTGCAACTTTTTATACTTGGGATAGAACCGTTGGAGTAGAAAGTTCGCTATCCTTAGAATCCCTGTTTAGACATGAATATTGCCACTATTTACAAGGAAGATATTTAGTCCCTGGTAATTGGGGATCATCAGATATTTATAAAAATAGCAGACTAGTATGGTATGAAGAAGGAATGGCAGATTTTTTTGCAGGATCTACAGATACAAATGGTGTACAAATGTTAGCACAAAATACAAGAGCTATAATAAATCAAGGGTCTGGATGGCCTTCACTTAATACTGTTTTTAACTCTAGTTATACGAGTGGAAATTTTTATCATTATACTTATGGCAATGCAGCTTGGTACAATTGGTATCTTAATAATTTTGATTACCTAAAACGGTTTTTTGACTATACAAGGAATAATGATATTACTGGATTCGATAATTTTGTAAATACTCTAAGAAATAATGGAGAGACGTCTTATAATAATTTTTTACTTAAAGTAAAAAACAAAGAAATTATAGGTTGGCAACCAACAACCAATTGGTCAGATGATAACCAAATTAGTATTGGTGACCCATTAGGAATTCAAGATGAAATAGGAAATTTACCTAATATCAGTAATATTTCAGTGTCGATAGATGCCGAAAAATCGTATAGACGTTTTAAAATAGCAGGTAAAATAACGGGTAATGGATCAGGAATAGCTCCAAAAGATATTGCTTCTCGATTAGATGAAACCATACTAAAACTTCGAGAAAATAAGCTTGTTAATAATTTTAAGTATACAGTAGGGTATTTTAAAAATTTAAATTCATCCGGAATACCTTCGGCTGATTTTATAATCACAGGCCCTCTTAAAGATGCAGGTATTAGTGATGCTCCTGTAGCAGATTTTTCAGCAATAAATAAAACAACTATTGCTGGAGGGAAAATACAATTCATAAATGAGTCCACTGGTCATATTACTGGTTTAGATTGGTCTTTTCCTTCGGGAACCCCATCTACTGTAACCAATGAGCAAACACCAGAAATAACTTTTAATACTGCTGGAGAATACAATGTATCTCTAACCGCCAAAGGGAAATTAGGAAGTAATGATACCAAAACCGTTCAGAATTATATAAAAGTATATCCATCTAATACAAATTCATATTGTACTGCTACCAATAATGGAGGGGGAAATGATATTCATATCACTCAAGTTACACTAGGAACTTTTGAAAATGTTTCTGGTTACACTACCCTTTATCAAGATTATACATCCTTAGCAGCAGTAATTAGAACAAATCAAAATACTGTATTAGATATAAAAGCACAAAATGAGCAATGGAGCTATAATGCATTAGGTATATGGATTGACTGGAACCAAGATGGAGATTTTATAGATTCTGGAGAAGAGGTTTTTCGTAAATATGGCCCAGGACCATATAATAAACAGATTATACCTCCATCTGGTGCCAAATTAGGAACAACAAGAATGCGAGTGCGATTAAGTTATGGAGCAGAAAGTTATATTGTGCCTTGTGGAGCACAAAATAGTATAGGCGAAATTGAAGATTATTCAATTATAGTAACCAATGAACAAGCTCCTATTAATACGCCTCCAGTTATAACGTTATTAAAACCATCTAATGGACAAAATTTTGTTCAAAAAGAAAACATCTCTGTAGAAACGGTTATTAAAGATGATGGCAAAATTGAAAAAGCAGAATTAAAAGTAGATGGACTATTAATAGCAACAGATTATGTAGCACCATACCAATGGAGTAATCTAAATAAGTTAAATTTTTTAGCCCCTGGACAACGTGAAGTAACAATTACAGCTTATGATGATCAGGGAGCAACTTCAAGTAAAACGGTAATGTTAACTATCGAAAAAGCGCCTATTACCTTTTGTGATGCATCTAATGGAGATGGTTTGTTACATATTACTCAAGTAATTTTTGGAACTATTAATAATAGTACCGCTCATAGCCCTTATTCAGACCACACAAATTTATCTACAGTAGTACAAAAAGGACAACAAATACCATTAACTATAAAGACTATTAATGAAAGTTGGACTTATAATGCAATTGGAGCATGGGTTGATTGGAATCAAGACGGGGATTTTATAGATACAGATGAAGAGGTTTTCTCTCTTTATGGTCCAGGCCCCTATAACGGTACAGTAACCGTACCTTCTTTTGCTCTAACAGGAACTCCATTAAGAATGAGAGTAAGAATGGGATACGGATCCAAAGATAAAATTAACCCTTGCGGAAACGATACGTATTTAGGAGAAGTAGAAGATTATATTATTTATGTAGGTAATACAACAACACCAACGTGTAATGATGGTATCCAAAATGGAGATGAAACTGGAATAGATTGCGGTGGATCTTGTAACCCTTGTGCCAATAATAATGGAGTAGTTTACGTAAATATAAATGATATTACAGTAAGCTCATCCAACACATGGGAGTTCTTTAGGATAGAAACAGGTGATGATACTGGATATGGAGCTTGGTACTCTAATAACTCTATAAGACTAGTTACTTATAATAAAGATATTGTTTGTCTGGCAAATAGTAACAACGTAACATTAATCGGAGAAGGTGTAGAAATTAATAGTTCTAATAATTTTGTAGCAGATCCTAATAGTTATAACATAAGTACCTCTAACTATACCTCTTGGAATGGTAAGTCTGGTTTTATAGGATTTACCTTTAAGATAAATGGAAATACGCATTATGGGTGGTTTCACATTTCTGTAGCTAACAATGGATTATCTTATACTATATTAGATTATGCTTATAATACAAATGCTAACCAAACAATTGTAACTAAGGTAATGCCTAATGTAAAAGGAGGTAATAATAGTCAGGATACAGAAGTGACTCTTTTTCCTAATCCATTCCTAGAAAACTTTGAGATTAATACATCAAAATTAAAAAGCGATAATTTAGAGGTGCGTGTTTATGATATTCACGGAAAATTATTGATACATGATACCTATACAAAAAATCCGAACAAAATACGTATTGGAGATCAAATCAAAACATCAGGGCATTATTTTGTTAAAATAAAAACAGAAACAAAAGTCAAGGTGTTAAAAGTACTTAAGTTTTAGCATTATTATTTAAGTTTAAAAAAATACTAAAGGCTACCTTAAAAAAAGTAACCTTTAGTATTTTTATATTTTAACTCCTGATCGTAAACAAAGGCAATGCTATTTTATACTTTACCACAAGCAATCTAATTAGTATAATTAATAATGCCGTAGATATATAAATAATATTTTCATCTATTTTAAAAGTGTAAAGAATCATAAAGCAAAATCCGCCTGCTATAGAAGCGGTAGCATAAATTTCTTTTCTGAAAATTACAGGGATCTCATTACATAAAATATCCCGAACTACTCCTCCAAAACAGCCAGTTGTAGCTCCTAAAGCAACAGAAACAATAGGGTCTAATCCTGCGTTAATTCCTGTTTCTACCCCCATAATAGTAAAAACTCCTAATCCAATAGTATCAAATAAGAAAATTGAACCTTTGAGATAATCGAGTTTATTTCTAAAAATGATAGAAAATATCGTAACTCCTCCAATCAAATAAATCGTAGTTGTATTTTGCATCCAGGAAACTGGAGTGTTTCCTATTAGAATATCTCTAATAGTACCGCCTCCAATAGAAGTTACAAATGCAATGATAAAAATACCAAAAAGATCCAATTTCCGATTCATTGCGCTTAATGAACCCGATATCACAAATGCAATGGTTCCTAAAATATCTAAAGTACTAAAAATTGTCATTTCACTTATTTTGGGTGTAAAAGTAAAATATCTACTTTAATAATTATACTGTTTATCTTCAATTTTTAAAATGCTAATCTATACTTCTAAGCTATTTAAATTAATAAAATAATTATTAAAAAAAGTATATGATTAACTATAGATAAAAACGACAAAATTAATATCTATTAAAATAGTTAAGTTTATAAAAATACTACTTAGCTAGTTATAGTATAATATTTGGATGTGCTATAGAACCCTCAAATCGCTTTTTTGTATTAACCTCTAGACTATGCTTGATTTAACGTGTAAAAAAATGTTTTTATTTTAGAATGTTCAGCAGAACTATCAAAATAGATTTTTATCCCAGTTGTATTTTGAATTTACTGTTAAAGAAAAAACGATAATTGAATTGAGTACTGAGATACTCATTTTTAAAGTTTAAAATATTACATAAAAAAAGCCGCATATAAAATATGCGACCTTTTTAAAAATCAAATTTAAAGTTTTCAATACTCTTTAATTTTTGATAAACTTACCTGTAGTTTTTCCTTTAGAAACTGAAATAGAATAAAAATACATTCCTGATTCTAAATTCCCTATGTCAAAGTTTTGGATTTTATCTCCTTGTAAAAGACTATCTGTTTGGAAATTATAAACTTCTACTCCATTAGTATTAAATATCTGAAATCTAAAATAATTAGAAGTCGACTTAGAAGTTGTATTAGCTAAAGCAACACTAATTACATTTCCAGAAAGAGGGTTAGGAAATACTTTTGCTACACTATTTCCAATCATGCTTCCTGCTTTAGACGTTACTCCATTTGTTGTAATTACAGACACTCCACAATCTCCAGTTTTTGACCAAGCATTTTCCCAGTATGTTCCTGTTCCTGGTGCATAAGCCCAAGCTGCACTAGAAGAACACCATCCAGGGACATTACATTTAAATTTCGCTCCTGCATTTTGCACTTCATCATTTTGATTGTAAGAAGTACCCGCAGCATATTGTACTAATCCATTGCAGTTTCCTCCTCCATCTTTTTTAGTGATTTTCACCAAAATCGCTGTAGAAACTTTAGTAGCTCCCTTATCATCTGTAGCTTTAGCTGTAATTGTATAGTTTCCTACAGTAGTATTTACCCATGAATATTCGTATGGAGCAGTAGTATCTTGTCCTAACAATGTAGCACCGTTATAAAATTCAACCTTAGTAACAGTTCCATCAGAATCTGATGCATTTGCAGTTACAGAAACAGATGTTCCTTCAACAAATGATGCATTATTAGTAGGGGATGTAACATTTACTATTGGAGCAATATTATCTCCTCCTGTTCCACCATCACAAGATCCTATCTTTTTCCATACTCCACCAGGATTAGAATTTGTTTCTGGATTTTGACCTTCCGTCCACCATTTAGCTTTATAATGTATATTATTGTATTTTACATCTGTACCACTTGTGTATACTTCTGAAGCAGACCATGTAGGGAAAGTATCACAATTACCTCCACCAGTACCACCGTTTACTGTTACAGAAACAGCAGAAGATGTTGTTACTGCATTACCATTATCAGTTGCTTTTGCCGTTAATGTATAACTTCCTTTAGCTACATTTGCCCAAGAATATTGATAAGGAGCAGTAGTATCCTCTCCTAATAAAGTTGTCCCATTATAAAATTCTACTTTTGCAACAGTCCCATCAGAATCTGATGCATCCGCAGTTATAACTATTGTAGATCCTGCAGTAAAAGTAGCATTATTTGCTGGTGCAGTGATGCTAACTACTGGAGGCACATTAGTTGTATCTCCTGTAACAGATATAGAGACTGCTGCAGAAGTTGTTGTTCCGTTTTCATTATCTGTAGCTCTTACAGTTAACGTATAATTTCCTGCTGTAACATTTGCCCAAGAATATTCATATGGAGCAGTAGTATCTTCTCCTAACAGTGTAGTACCGTTATAAAATGACACTTTAGCAACAGTACCATCCGCATCTGATGCATTTGCAGTAATAGCAACTGTAGCTCCTTCTACAAAAGTAGCATTGTTTGCAGGTGCCGTAATATTAGCTACTGGTAATACATTTCCTCCAGTTCCTCCATTAGCAAATACTTCATTCATTTTATTAACTAAAGGAGACTTTACATTGGACCATCTTTTTAATTTACGTCCGAATGAAGTTGGAGAACCTCCAATTTCTAAATCTCCATATACAGTCCATACAATAATACCAGCAAGTTCATTATCATTAATAAATTGTGCTTTAATTCCTATAGACTCTTCATCGTCATAACTTAAAAAATAATTTCCTTTTACTAAATAAGGAACCTTAGCCTCATCATCCCATTTTCTTGTCCATCCACTATTTGGAGATAATGCTTTTTGTTTAATAAAGAAATAATTAGGTGTACCATCATATACTTCTTTTGGCCAATTTGTATAATCTGCTGCAGTTTGTATAGGTCCATCTGGTTGTATTGTTTCTGATCTTTTTACTGTTTTTATATTAAGATCCGCTGTTCCTTCTGTTATAACTCCTCTTCCATAAAAAGGAGCTCCAAAACAAATTTTATTTTTAGGAACTCCAACTTCTACTAATTTTTGTAAAGTAGACTGCCAGTTAAAGAAAGGTACTTCTGCTCCTGTATATGGATATACTGGTGCATTATGTCCTGCTTTTCCAGACCAACCACCATTATAGTCGTAGGTCATCATGTTAAAGTAATCCATATTAGCTACTACTCCAGCCCAATTAAATCCATCTAGTTTTCTTGGATCTGCAGCCATCGCAGATGTAATCAATTTTGTTGGACCGATTGCATTACGTATATCTTGTAATAAAGATTCAAAATTTGCAAAGTCTGCTTGACTACCTGTAAAATTCATTCCTGAAAATGGTCCTGGATACTCCCAATCTAAATCAATTCCGTCAAAACCAATATTAATTAATCTTTTACAATCTTCGATAAATTTTGCTTTTTTTACTGGATCAGCAGCCATTTCAGGAAAATGTTTACACATACTCCAACCACCAATAGAAGCCATAACTTTTACTCCTTTTTGATGTGCAAGATCCAATAATCCTGGTGCTCCATTTTCTTTTTTAAGAGGTAATGGTAATCCTCCGCTTAATCCCCAAACAGGATGTGTCCAAGTACTGGCACCAACTTCTACTTGAAAACCTTGCGCTTCTGCACGTGCTTTTATATCTGCATTTATATAATTTGCATACTCTAACTCACCAAATAAAAGATGTAAATCCCAGCTACTGTATAAATCTGTATAAAATAAATCAGCAGGTTCCTGACTAACCCCTTGTTCATGAATTTTCTTATTTCTATGGTCACCACTATGCAATGAACCGTCACGAGCTACTCCAAAAAAGGAATAATTAAGAATAGTATATTTAGAGTAATCAATATTTAAATGTGTTAAAGCTCCTGCCGCAGGTACTCCTGCCTTACTATCTTTCCATGCGTCCCAATTCGTTATATATCCAATAACCTGTTTTTGATGACTGGCTGTTGTTGCACTTCCTCCTGTGTTTACTTGCGCAAAAGAGACACTTGAGATGCACATTAAAGTTAAAAGTAATAATGTTTTCAAATGAGGTTTTTGAAAACACCTGACTTTAAAAGTTCGATTAATTTTTTTCATAATTTTTTACCTTAAGTTAAATGGTTTGTGTTTTTTTATACGAAAACGATATAGTTTTCAATGTGAAAATAGATATAAAGAAGGTTTCTATGAAACTAATTAGCTGAATGACTTAAAACTATAGATTTTCGGGCTGAAAATAGTAACAAAATGCATTTATCTATTATTTCGATAGAGATAAAAGACTATTCTACAAATGCTTCAATAAAAAAGACCAATAGCGTCCTAAACGTAAAAAAGAGAAAGGGAAATTTGTTCCTCAAAGTTACCTTTGTGGTGCAACACAAAAAACACCTTTCTCCGATGCTAAATATAACTTTGTTTTCTCAAATAATCAGTAAACTAGATAAATCAAGATTCAAAAAACTAGTTAATTCTCACCAAAGCGACAAACATCAAAAAGGTTTTACTAGCTGGTCTCACTTGGTTTCAATGTTATTTTGTCAATTTGCTAATAGCCAATCTGTACGTGATATAAGTAATGGTCTTCGTTCTGCAACGGGTAATCTGAATCATTTAGGGATGCTCAAAGCTCCATCAAAATCCACGTTGAGC
>NZ_AUML01000039.1 GCF_000430665.1 Aquimarina muelleri DSM 19832
AGATAACTTTTGTCTCCAAGATTTTTGGGCTACTGAAGCTTCATTTAGATGTATAATGATGGCTTATAATCTGATGAGTTTGTTCCGACATTTTGCACTAAACCATCATAATCGGGCAACATTAAAAACCTTAAAAGTCTATTGCTTTGCATTAGGATCTTGGCAGGTTAAACACGCTAATAAAAAGGTGTTGAAGATTGCTTTACCTGCTAAAAAGAGACCTTGGATGGACGGATTATTTAGTCAAATTAAAAATCTGAACCCTCCTTTTGTATATTCTAACGCATAAACTGGGTTAAAATTTGTAATAAAGGAAGCTCCTTTTGCTAATGAAAAGAAATAATCTTATCATTGAGCAAATCAGTTTTTGTAATAGTATTTTTTTGATCCTAGAATTTTACAGAAGCTACTTTGTAATAAAGTATCAATAGAAGCCTGAACATAAATACGTCCAATACTTTTGATAGAACTAACGTAATAAATATCCTGACATCCTAAGTAGCCTGGATGATGAGGTTCTTTCTCCATTATCAACTATACATTTTAAAGATAATAAAACAGAAATTTATCCAGCTTTTATGTCATTGTATTAAGATGAAGGTAAATTGGTATTTAACAAGATTAAATCTGTGCCTCTATCTTGATGACTGAGTTTGTTTAAAAAGCACGATAATGTATTAGATACTCTCCAAAATAACTACTATAACTGTAATTAAATATCTTAATTATTTTGTTTTCGGAAGAAATATTAACGGCATCAAAATAGTATTACCTAAATACACAATGGATAATATTATAATATTTTATTTCTACTTATAAAGGCATTTAATGCCCTAAAGAAAAATATAATCTTTGGTATTATATACCTTGATATATTGTCAATAGTACCGTATACATATAGATAAGAAGTAAACTGATGTCGATAAATACATTCATATTTTTGTAAATTGTAGCATTTAAAAGGTAAGAGCTCAAAACTTTATCAAAGCAGTTTTGGGGCAGACATCTTTTGGGAAAAGGTTATTTTGTAGTAAGTTCTGGAAATGTGACCGATGAAATTATAATGGGATACATCAAGAATCAAGATATAGAGCGAGAAGATGGTAATTTTGAGATTGGCGAACCTTAAGCCGACTTAAAGCGGTTTCCAAATCTACTGGCTTCAAACCAGTAGTAGTTTAATTTTTTCAGAAGCAAATTGTACACCTTTGTCTGAGTGAAAAATATGATTTTTAGGGATCTTTCTTTTATTTTTAACGATTAATCAAGCTTTATAAACATTATTTTGTGTAGTCATATCTTCACTTAAAGTCCATGCAAGTACTTTTTTTAGCTAAATCTATAATATTAGTTACGCAACTCTATTTGTCTGCTATTTTGATATAACTAATATCTGACACCCATTTTTCTCCTAGATTAGAACTACTAAAGTTTCTGTCTAGCACATTATTTATATAGTGTATGATAATGATTAGAATCTGTAGTAGTTGACTTAAACTTTTTAGACAATACACTTTTATGAGCTAGTTGTTTCATTAATAAAGAAATATAAGATATTAATAAGATAACCCTTCTCGTTCCAATTATTTTTGAATACAACTACCATAAATTTTGTTACTTTGATTAAAAATCTTGACAATTCTATCTTTCAAATGAATCAAAGAATCTTTTTGTTTTATTTAATCTTTAATCAATAATAATGAGTAGTCTTACTTATCTAACATATAAAAACATATCTTTTTAACAGAAAATGATTCTATAAATTGATACTTTATCTGTTGCTCTTGGGAAAGATGCTTACTTCCCTTTGTAAATCTTTGATCTTTAGTCATTCTGACGTTAATTCTGTTTTCTTTTAGAAATTTCCAGAATTACTTTCATCTCATAGGATTTATACCATTTTCTGATCATACTATAATTTAGATCATATTCTTCACTAACTTGTTTAGTATTTTACCTTGATTGTAATAATCCGATAATCATTATATTAAAATAATTACTAAGTACTCGTTTTGCCATAATTCAAATACATTAAGGTATGGACAATAAAAAATCGTCTCAATAAATTAGGTGTTCCAAACTGCTCAGTCCAGAAGATATGGCACATCGTAAACGTAGATGCTGGGATGTAGAAGCTGTTTTTGGAAACATGATGTAAAATATGAAATTCAAACACTTTATGTTAAGAGGAATTGATAAAATGGAAATCCAAATTGGATTCATATCTTCAAAAAAGTAAAGTGGGCATAAGGAGCCATGCTTTGAGCTTTTTCCAATAGTAATCTATCAAAAAAACCATCAAATAAATACTTTTTGGATAGTCTCTTTATAGTTTAATTATATTTATAAAAAAAATTATCGTTTTTTTAAAAAGTATATTTTTGCATAAAATACAAGAAACATGAATAGTTTTTTCACAGTTGTTTTAGATAAACTTTATAGAACTAATAATAGGGAAATAGATTTTGATGAAATTTTTCAAAATAAAAAAGGTAGTATTACATTTATAAATCCATATTCTTATTCAATTTTAAGAAAGAAGAAAAATAGAGATGCAGTAGATATGGTGAATTGTATTTTTGTAGATGGAATTTTGCTAGTAAAGATTTTAAAACTTATAGGTGTCAAAACCCATCGTATTAGCTTCGATATGACATCTTTAGCCCCTAAACTATTTAAATTTTGTGAAGATAATGATAAAACAATTTATTTTGTTGGAACAAAACAAGATATTCTTGAAAAATCTATAGAGAATATAAAAAAAGAATATACTAATCTCAAAATAAAAGGATATAGGAATGGTTATTTTAAAACTGATAAAGAGAAAGATTTATTTCAGTCTGAATTAGTTTCTTTAAATTTGGATTACTTAGTTGTTGGAATGGGTACTCCTTTACAAGAGAGATTTATATTAGAAATGAAAAATAAACAATATAGAGGTAATGCTTATACGTGTGGAGGGTTTTTACATCAATCTTCTTCAAGTTTAATCTACTATCCTGCTTGGATTGATAAATTTGAATTAAGGTGGTTCTATAGAATGTTTAAAGAAAAAGAGGTTAGGAAAAGAATTTTAATCGAATACCCTCTATTTTTATTTAAGATTTCATTTGATTTATTTATTCATTACTTTTGCCAAAAACCATTCAAAAATTAAAATTTGCATATCTTATATTTTTTTTTATTTTTCGTAGGAGCGTATATATTGACTTATCTTACTATTCCAAAAATTATTGGTTTGGTTGAGCATAAGAAACTTATGGATCAACCTAATAAAAGGAGCTCGCATATTAAAATCACTCCAACATTAGGAGGTATTTCTTTTTTTTATACATTAATTTTTGCACTTTTTTTTTTAAAAGGATGGGATAAATATGATGAGGCTATCTATTTTATTCCTGGACTAACTATACTTTTTATAGTTGGATTAAAAGACGACTTGGTTGTACTTTCTCCTTATACAAAGCTAATTGCACAATTAGTTTCAATCCTTTTTATTTTGAGTAATGAGAGTTTTATGATTCATTCCTTGAATGGTTTTTTTGGAGTATATGAAATTCCAATTTATGTATATTATATAGTAGGAGGGTTTATGATGTTAACTATTATTAATGCATATAATTTGATTGATGGGATAGATGGTTTAGCAGCAATTGTAGGAATTGTAATACTAATGATTTATACTACGATATTTTATATTACAAATGAATATTTTTATGTTTTATTATGCCTAACATTAAACGGCTGTCTTATAGCATTTTTAAGTTTTAACCTATCTTCATCTAGGAAGATTTTTATGGGAGATACAGGATCACTTATCGTTGGGTTTATAATTGGAACATTAACTTTAAAATTTTTAGCCTTATCTCCAGAATCATATGATAGCCTCCCCTTTTTGTTAGAAAATGTTCCATTAATAGCAATAAGTATACTTATTGTTCCTTTATTTGATACAGCTAGAATTTTTACAATAAGATTAGCAAATAAAAAAAGCCCATTCTCACCTGATAGAAATCATACACATCACATATTAATAGATTATTTTAAAATTTCCCATAAACAAGCTAGCTTTATTATTGGAGGCTTTAATTTAATATTTGTTATAATTTTTATCCTTCTAGGAAGTTCGTCGTATAACTTTTATTTAGTTCTTATATTAATCATAACAGTTATACTACTCGGATATCTTTTTTATCGTTTTGATTATAGTTTTACAAATATCAAAAGGAAAATTATTTTTCGAAATAAAATAGACATTTTTAAAAGTGAAGTAAAAAAAGGAGGAGAAAAATTGATGCCAAAAACCAAAAAGAAGCGAAAAAGTAAATGAAAATATCAGTAATAGGTACCGGATATGTAGGCTTAGTAACGGGAACATGTTTAGCAGAAACTGGTAATGAGGTAGTTTGTGTAGATATAAACGAGCAAAAGGTTCAAAAAATGCGTAATGGTGAAGTACCTATATACGAACCACATTTAGACGTGCTTTTTGATAGAAATATAAAAGCAGGAAGATTAATTTTTTCCACATCTTTAAAGGAAGGATTGGAGCATGGAGAAGTTATTTTTTTAGCCCTTCCAACTCCAGAAGATGAGGATGGATCTGCAGATTTGTCTTATGTTCTTGGA
This sequence comes from Aquimarina muelleri DSM 19832, assembly GCF_000430665.1. Classification (GTDB taxonomy): domain Bacteria; phylum Bacteroidota; class Bacteroidia; order Flavobacteriales; family Flavobacteriaceae; genus Aquimarina; species Aquimarina muelleri. The sequence continues at coordinate 4,630 of NZ_AUML01000039.1, forward strand.
GTAGCAGAAAATATAGGAAATATAATTACAGATTATAAAGTAATAGTAGGTAAAAGTACAGTGCCAGTAGGAACTGCAGAAAAAGTACGCGAAGCAATTTCTAAAAATGCAAAAAGTACTTTCGATGTCGTTTCCAATCCAGAATTTTTAAGAGAAGGTTTTGCTGTAGATGATTTCTTAAAACCAGAACGAATAGTTATTGGATCAAGCTCGCAAAGAGCTACAGAACTTATGGAAAAACTATATAAACCATTTGTTCGATCTGGTAACCCAATTATCGTCATGGATGAAAAATCTGCGGAACTTACCAAATATGCAGCTAATGCTTTTTTAGCAACTAAAATCACTTTTATGAATGAAATTGCTAACTACTGTGAAAAAGTTGGCGCAGATGTGGATAAGGTAAGGATAGGTATGGGTACAGATTCTAGAATAGGCAAGAGGTTTTTATTTCCTGGAATTGGATATGGAGGTTCTTGTTTTCCTAAAGATGTGAAAGCACTACATAAATCAGGTAAAGATTCTCAATATGAATTTAAGATTTTAGATTCTGTAATTAAAGTAAATGATAATCAGAAAATTATTCTATTTCCAAAAATAAAAAATTACTTTAATAATGATCTGCAAAATAAAACGTTTGCAATCTGGGGATTAGCTTTTAAACCTGAAACAGATGATATTAGAGAAGCTCCATCATTATATCTTATAGATAAATTACTAACAGAAGGAGCTAATATTAAAGCTTTTGATCCTGAAGCGATGGATAATGTAGCTAGAAAATATCAAGGTAAAATACAGTTTTCTAAAACAATGTATGATGTTTTAGAAAACGCAGATGCCTTAATTATTTGTACAGAGTGGAGTATTTTTAGAACTCCCGATTTTAATAAAATTAAATATAGCCTTAGAAAAAATGTAATTTTTGATGGTAGAAACTTGTACGATATAAGCGATGTTGAAAAAGAAGACATTTCTTATTTTTCTATTGGAAGAAAAGATATAAAAATTTAAAATGCGAAAAGTTTTAATTACAGGAGCAGCAGGTTTTTTAGGCTCTCATCTTTGCGATAGATTTATAAAAGAAGGCTTCCATGTTATAGGTATGGATAATCTGATCACGGGAGATATAAAAAACATAGAGCATCTGTTTAAATTGAAACAATTTGAATTTTATAACCATGATGTTACAAAGTTTGTTCACGTTCCAGGAAAATTGGATTATATTTTACATTTTGCATCTCCTGCAAGCCCGATAGATTATCTCAAAATTCCTATTCAAACTTTAAAAGTAGGATCTCTGGGAACACATAACCTTTTAGGATTAGCAAAAGAAAAAGGGTCTAGAATTCTGATAGCTTCTACTAGCGAAGTATATGGAGACCCTTTAGTGCATCCTCAAAGTGAAGAATACTATGGAAATGTTAATACTATAGGCCCAAGAGGAGTATATGACGAGGCAAAACGGTTTCAAGAGTCAATTACTATGGCATATCACACCTATCATGGGTTAGATACTAGGATTGCTCGTATTTTTAATACCTATGGCCCGCGAATGCGACTAAATGACGGAAGGGTAGTGCCTGCATTTATTGGTCAGGCATTACGAGGAGAGAATCTTACTATATTTGGTAATGGATTACAAACTCGATCCTTTTGTTATATAGATGACCAAGTAGAAGGCATTTATAAACTGCTTTTTAGTGATTATGTATATCCAGTTAACATTGGTAATCCAGATGAAATCACCATAAAAGAGTTTGCTGAAGAGGTTGTAAGACTTACGGGGACAGATCAAAAAGTAATATATAAACCACTACCAACAGACGACCCTTTGCAACGACAACCTGATATTAGTAAAGCTAAAGAAATTTTAGGATGGGAGCCAAAAATAGGACGTTCAGAGGGAATGAAACTAACTTTAGATTATTTTAAAGCATTTTCAAAAGAAGAACTTCGAAAGAGTGAACATAGAGATTTTGTTTGATTTAACAATCAAGCTAAAATAATAGTTAACGGTAATAGTAGTATACTATAAGTGCAATTAAGTACAATAACATCCAAGATTATTAGCTTGTTCTATAAGGAAGACCATTGGGTTGTGATGACTTTCTGGAACTCTTTATATATAGCTTTTTTTTTACTACCATTAGGAATTAATCTACCAACGCCATTTTTTATAGTTTCTATAGTTTTTGGAGTCGTTATCGTATTTAAATACCCAAAAAAGTTTGTTTTAGATAAATCTGTTCTCGCTTTTCCATTATATTTTTTAGTAATGTGCTTTGGACTCATTTATACAGATAATCTTTTAGACGGGATTAGTCTAATACAGAGGTCTTTATCTCTTTTACTATTTCCTATAATTTTTTTGTTTGTTAAAGAAGATGCAGCAACTGTAAAAAAACTTTTTAATTTTTTATTGGCAGGGTTAATAGCTTCATTTTTTATTAATTTTTTTAATGCTACACAAGATTTAACAGCATATATTCTTGAGAAGAATATCAGTATAGATATATTCTCCTTATTAGAAGAAATCTCTAATGGATGGCATTATTTTTTTATAGGATCTTTTTTTTCAAGATCTGTTAATTCCAATTATATTTCTATATATATATTATTAGTGTTAAGTTATTATCTCAAAAATAAATTGGAATCAAGGATACAATTAACAATTATAGTGATATTGTTTCTTTATCTTTTCTTATTATCCTCTGTTGGAGGATATATAATTCTAGCAATTATGTCTGTGTTTTTAATTATGGATGTTAAGAGTAAAAGTAAAAAATATACTTTCATAATTATTTTAATCATGGGAACAATTTTATTTTTAAATAACCCAAGAATTATCAATTTTTATAGTAGAATAAAACATCTTAGCAAAACATTAAATTATGAAAATAATACTTCCGAAAAATTAAAAGTATTATCATGGGATACAAGTCTCAAACTTATAAAAGAAGCACCTGTATTTGGTTATGGAACTGGAGATGCAAACGATGTTTTGCTTGAAAAATATAAGAAATTGGGATATAATCTTAATTATGGGTATAAATATAATTCTCACAATCAATTTTTTCAAACATATCTACAAACTGGTTTTTTCGGTTTTTTCGTTTTAATTAGTATTTTCATTTTGCTTGCTATACGAATGAAAAGAAGTCGAAATGAGTTTTCTGTATTTTTAATTCTTTTTATATCCTTGTTGTTTGAGTCTATGTTAGTTCGATTTAATGGTATTGTGTTTTTTTCTATAGTTATTCCTTTATTATTAAAAAAGAGAAGTATTTTAAGTAGTAGGATTATTCGAAATGATAATCCTGAAAAAAACGATCTGTAAAGGTACTTTTTTAAGTACTTTTTTGTATTTTTATAGGATGGAAACAGTAAACTATACAGATTTTCGTTCGAATTTGAAGTATTGGTTGGATAAAGTGGTTAATGATGCAAGCGATCTAGTGATCAAAAGAAAAGGCGGAAAAGATTTAGTGATAATATCGTTAGACGAATATAATTCATTAAAAGAAACTACGTATTTGCTAACAGGAAAGAACAGAGATGTTTTGTTAAATTCTATTGAAGAGTTAGAAAAAGGTAAAGGCATCCAAAAGGATATAATAGAAGAATGAGATTAGTCTGGTCTTCATCTAGTTGGAATGATTACATATATTGGCAAAAAGGCGATAAGAAAAAGGTTAAGCGAATAAATGAATTATTAAAAAGTTGTATGCGAACACCTTTTGAAGGGATTGGAAAACCAGAAGCATTAAAAGGTGATTTGCAAGGATATTGGTCGAGACGAATAACATCAGAACATCGCTTAGTTTATAAATATACAGAACAAGAACTATTAATAGCATCTTGTCGCTATCATTATAATAAGTAATTTAGTCAAAAACTCTTTTATTTTCTGTGAATTTTATTAACTCTTTCCTCTTTTGTTATATCCGTTTGCAGATAAAAACCTAGTATTAGACTTTTAGTTTTTATTCTAAACAATTAGTTATAGAACCATGAATAAACTATTTTTGAATCTATAAAAACAAGTCATATTATATCATGAATATTTTAGTATTAGGATCAGGAGGTAGAGAACATACATTTGCTTATAAAATCGCCGAAAGCCCACTTTGCAATACGCTATTTGTAGCCCCAGGAAATGCGGGTACTGCAAATATTGCAATTAATGTTCCAATAGCAGTAACAGATTTTATTGCAATTAAAGAGCTGGTAATAAAAGAAAAGATAGAAATGGTAGTAGTAGGGCCAGAAGATCCTTTGGTGCAGGGTATTAGTGATTTTTTTGCTTCAGACGCCCAGTTAAAACATATTGTGGTTATTGGTCCGTCTAAAGAAGGTGCAAAGCTAGAAGGAAGTAAAGAATATGCTAAAGAGTTTTTAATCAGACATAATATACCAACAGCAGCATACCAAAGCTTTACAGCAGCTACTGTAAATGAAGGGAAACAATTTTTAGAAACACTAAAAGCCCCTTATGTACTAAAAGCAGATGGTTTGGCCGCTGGTAAAGGTGTATTGATTCTTCAAAATCTGGAGGAAGCAAAATCTGAATTGGAGAATATGTTAACCAATAAAAAATTCGGAACTGCAAGTGAAAAAGTAGTAATTGAAGAATTTTTAGATGGTATAGAGCTTAGTGTTTTTGTGCTTACCGATGGTAAAAATTATGTCACTTTACCAACGGCCAAAGACTACAAACGTATAGGAGAAGGAGATACAGGTCTAAATACAGGTGGTATGGGTGCGATTTCACCAGTTCCTTTTGCAGATGAAGCATTAATGACAAAAATCGAAAAACAAATCATTAAACCAACAGTAGATGGTTTAGTCAAAGAAAAAATAGATTATAAAGGTTTCATTTTTATTGGATTAATAAAAGTAGGAGATGATCCAAAAGTGATTGAATATAATGTTCGAATGGGAGATCCTGAAACTGAAGTGGTATTGCCAAGGGTAAAAACAGATTTAGTAAAATTATTTACTCATGTAGGATCACAGTCTTTAAACACTATAGAACTTGAATTAGATAGTAGGAGTGCTACAACGGTCATGGTAGTTTCAGGAGGATATCCAGAAGCTTATGAAAAAGACAAAGAAATAAAAGGTCTAGATACAATTTCTGACTCTATTGTTTTTCATGCGGGTACAAAGCTTAATAATAAAAAAGTAGTCACTAATGGTGGAAGAGTAATTGCTGTAACTTCGTTTGATGAAGATTTCAGAATGGCACTTAAAAAATCATATCATAATATAGAAAAGCTACATTTTGATAAAATGTATTATAGAAAAGATTTAGGTTTTGATCTATAGCACTTCATATAAAGTTTAACCTCTAAGATTTCTTCTAGAAAATAAAATATGTTTTTTAGAAATACATCTCACAATTTTTCTCAGAGAAGTAGATTTGGTCACACATAAAAAAAATCCCAGATAGAAACCTCTATCTGGGATTTTTTAAATTTAATTTAAAAAAGAATGTGCTGTAGGATCTCTATTCTCTTCGTCATTATCATTAAATTTTTTCAATTGCTTCATCCAATATAAAAAAGCAGCAAAGCCAACTAACATAAATAACCAATTAAGGGTGTTAGCCCCTGTCCAGTTTTCTAATTCTAATGCTCTTAAGGCATCAAAAGGAGCAAATAATACATCTACACAAAGGGATGCTATTGCTTCAAAAAAATCTTTCATAACGTATTTTATATTTTTTATAAAAAGAATAAAGTAGTAAGCTAAAATCTTTTTATAAATTAGTCTTATGGTAAATAAAAACAATATATATTGTATTGTACAAAAATATAAAAAATACTAGTGTTATCAAGCTTTTTTAGTAAATCTAAGCCTATTAATTATATTGCAGTTGCATTATATATGACTCTATTCTTCAGTATAGCTCATAATAAAAGAGATTTTGAAGTAGATAGTGGTTATTTTTTTTTAAAAGTGCTAAGCCTTTTTATATATATATTACCAATGCTAGTCCTTAATTTTGTAGCCCAAAAAAATGATCTTACTAATAAAGGAACATTTACCATACTTTTATACGCCTTTCTTACAGCTATATTTCCAAGAGCATTAATTGATTTTCCTGTCTTATTATCTAATGTGTTTGTGTTGATGGCATTACAAAATATCTTACGTATGCGTAATGAAAAACATATCAAAGCAAGCATATTTAATGCATCTATATATATTGCTTTAGCATCGTTAGCATATTTTTGGAGTATAGGGTTTTTGTTTTTTGTTTTTTTAGGAGTATTTTATTTCGAACCTAAAAATTATAGAAATTGGATTATTCCATGTATTGGTATTATTATGGTTTATGTATTTGCTAATTGCATAACATTAATTTTTTACGATTCTTTTTTTTCACTTAGATCACATATAAAACCTTTTTCTTTTTCATTTCAGAATTATTTAGTAAAAGATCATTTTTTTTCTGTGGGGATATTACTAATTTGTATAGTATTCTTCTTTTCTATATATCTTCTTAAATTTGGAAGAAAAGCAGCAAAAAATAAGCCAATTGTACGTATTATAATAGTGTATTTAATTCTGGCAATTGGTGTAGGGGTTATTGCTCCAGAAAAGAACACGTCAGAATTATTTTTTATTACCCCACCACTTGCACTAATTGGGACTACATACTTGGAAATGGATTATCGCCTATTTGTAAAAGAAATTAACATATGGGTGTTCATTTTGTTACCATTTATCTTGATGTTTTTATAATAGTATTATAGAGCATCCTTATATAATAAATACTATTTTAAAATATAATATCTTTGTACCTGTTCTAGAAAATAAGTGTAGCCATATTTTGAGAAGCTAACTATAGTTGTAAAATTTATATTTTTGAGTTATAATACACATTTTTTTAGTATAAAAATGGTGTAAGTACTAGAGCAATAAATTTAAGATACACAAAACCCAATCTGTAGAATTACATATTTTAGAAAATAATAATATATATGTTTAGTAATAAAGCAAATTCCATTTTTAAAGAAGTTATAGCAAAATATCACGAAATTGATACTGTAGATCAAAAATTCTTTAACCCTTATGACAGTAAGTCACAAGCAATAGAGCATTTATTGTATCGTAAATGCTGGATAGATACGGTACAATGGCATTATGAAGATATAATAAGAGATCCAGAAATAGATCCTATAGCAGCTTTAAAACTAAAAAGACAAATTGATGCATCTAATCAGGATCGAACAGATATGGTTGAATATATTGATAGTTATTTTTTAGAACAGTATAAAAATATACAGCCAAAGAATAATGCTACTATTAATACCGAGAGCCCTGCATGGGGTATAGACAGGTTATCTATTTTGGCATTAAAAGTATATCACATGCACGTAGAAACGATTCGGGAAGAAGCAACAGATATACATAAAGATGTATGCCAAAAAAAATTAGATATACTACTGGAACAACAAGTAGATCTTTCTACAGCAATAGACACTTTGTTAAAGGATATTGAAAATGGGGATAAATACATGAAAGTGTATAAACAAATGAAAATGTATAATGACGATGAACTAAACCCTGTATTGCGTGGAGGAAAGTAAGAATATACAATTAAAAGAATTTACAAGAAATATTTTAGTTATACGTCTTTCAGCAATGGGAGACGTAGCAATGGTCGTTCCTGTCCTAAGAGTTTTCAGAGCTACTTATCCAGATGTTAAACTAACTGTACTTACGCGAAAATTCTTTGCGCCAATGTTTTCAGATATTGAAAACCTTGAGGTATATCCCGCAGAGGTAAACGGAAAACATAAAGGTTTTTTTGGGCTTACCAGATTAGCAAATGAATTAAATAAACTAGGTATAAATGAGGTAGCAGATGTGCATAATGTATTAAGATCAAATGTATTAAAAACATTATTCTTATTACGAGGAAAAAAAGTTGCTCAGGTAGATAAGGGGAGGGCAGAAAAAAAAGCACTTACAAGACCCAATAATAAGGTGTTTAAGCAGCTAAAATCAACCCATCAAAGATATGCCGATGTTTTTTCTGCTTTAGGATATCCTATAGATTTTTTAACCCATAATTTTCCTAAAAAACAAGCATTAACAAAAAACATTCTGTCTTTAACTCAAGGTTCAACCAAAAAATGGCTTGGAATTGCTCCTTTTGCACAATATGATAGTAAAACATATCCTTTAGAACTAATGGTTGAGGTTATCGAAACCTTGGACAAAGAAAATCGGTTTGAAATTTTTCTTTTTGGAGGAGGAAAGAAAGAATTAGATATCCTTAATAATATAGCTAGTAAATATAATAACGTAATTAACGTAGTAAATAAACTTTCTTTTGAAGAAGAGTTAAAACTAATAGGAAACCTAGATATTATGGTATCTATGGATAGTGGTAATGCACACTTGTCTGCTATGTATGGAGTGCATACTATCACACTATGGGGAGTAACACATCCTTTTGCAGGATTTATGCCTTTTGCCCAACCAATAGAGAATACTATTTTACCTAATTTGGCAAAATATGATCAAATACCAACATCAATTTACGGTAATAAAATACCCTCAGGGTATGAAAAGGTAATGTATACCATTAAGCCCGAGAAGGTTGTAGAAGCAGTTAATAAATTAAGCCTTTAAACATCATCAAAATCTACTTTAATGGCAGCAGATGTCGGGTGTGCCTGACAAGCTAATACTAAACCTTCTGCAATTTCTCCATCAGTAAGAATGCTATTTTTTTCCATTACTGCACTTCCTTCTGTAATTCTACAAATACAAGAACTACACACACCACCTTGGCAAGAATATGGAGCATCAATATCTTTATCTAACGCAGCATCAAGAATAGTCTTTTTTTGATCCATGACAAAATTAAATTCTTCATCATCTACGAGAATACAAATACTAGATTTCCCTTCTAAATTAGTATCAATTTCTGTTTTTTCGGCGCTGGTGGTAAATAATTCAAAATGAATAGAGTCTTTTTCAACACCTCGTTCAAGTAAAACATCTTTTACGGTATTGATCATTTTTTCAGGACCACATAAATAAAAGGAATGAAAAGAAAAATCTTTATACTTATTTTTTAACACATAATTTACTATAGGTTTTTCGATTCTACCAAAAAGAGCATTTTTTGGTTCACTTCTGCTATATACAAACTCAACAAACAAACGATTTACATATTTTGCTTTTAATTCAGATAGTTCGGTATGAAAAATAGTTTCTTCAATAGATTTATTACCATAAACTAATATAAAACTACTTTTTGGTTCTTCTTCTAAAACAGATTTAATCATACTCATTACAGGAGTAATACCGCTACCAGCTACAAAGGCAACGTAGGTTTGTTTTGCTTCGGAATTAGGGGTGAGTAAAAAGTTTCCTTCAGGGGAGTGTACCTCCAGAATATCCCCTTCTTTTAATTTAGTATTTGCAATAACCGAAAATAATCCTCCAGGTATTTCTTTAATAGCAACTTTAAGTATATCACTTTTAGGAGAACTACAAATAGAGTAGGCTCTGCGAATTTCTTTTCCTTCAACAGAGGTTTTTATGGTAACATATTGCCCTGGAATAAAAGAGTATGTTTCTTTAAGAGCCGATGGTACTTCAAATATAATAGAAACAGCATTAGCAGTTTCTCTAATAATATGTTGTATTGATAATTTATGAAAGCCTGACATTACAGTTTTTTTTGCAAAAATAGTAAATACAGTAGAAGAGGTTAGGTTTTATTATGAAATTATTAGCAAATCTATAGTTGTGTCTAAATCAAAATTTCACTAAATTCTAATCTTTTTTGCATTTTTAAGTAATGTTCTCTATTGTTTTTGTGTAACAAAAAAACATTTTTACTTACTAAATAGTATAAACACCCTTCCTTATGTTTAAACATTTCATTATTTTACAATGGAAATCTTTTTGGCGCTCAGCTTCTTTAACTTCAGGGTTATTTATGAAGTTGTTTATAGGGTTTTGGGCGATATGGGTTATTGTTATGGTAGTTTCTGGAGGTATAGGAGCTTATTTTTTTATTGAAGAAAACCTAAATTTAGATCCATTAGATACTATAAACAGGTTTTTGATATACTGGTTTATATTTAACCTATTGCTTCGATATGCTTTGCAGAAAATGCCAGTAATTAATATTAAACCCTTATTACTCCTTCCGTTTAAGAAAAAGAAGATAGTGTCCTTTGCCTTTGGTAAAACAATTTTTTCATTTTTTAATATAATTCATACGTTCTTTTTTATTCCATTTTCTATAGTATTAATACAAAATGAATACCCTGTTCTTAACGTATTATTATGGAACATAGGATTAGTTGCATTAATTTACTGTAACAATTTTTTGAACATTATTTTGAATAAAAAAGACAATCTTATATTTATTATAGGAGGTGTTTTAGCCGTTTTTGGAACATTACAATATTTAGAATACTTTGATATTACAACCTATACAACTCCTTTCTTTACTACACTATACCAGATTCCTTTTTTATCAATAGTACCCGTCATTACTTTGATATTGCTATGGATAATATCTTTTAGGTCTTTTACAAAAGATTTATATCTGGATGCTGGCTTGGCTAGCAAAACAAATACTGTGAAGACGGAGAACTTGGATTGGTTAAACAGATTTGGTAAAACCGCAACTTTTCTTAAAAATGATATAAAGTTGATAAAAAGAAATAGAAGAGCTAGATCTACAATTATAGTTAGTTTTTTATTCTTGTTCTATGGGTTATTGTTTTTTACGGGAGCTGTAGAAACCTATGATGGACCAATTTGGAGGATTTTTGCAGCAATTTTTATTACGGGGGGATTTTTGCTAGGTTTTGGGCAGTTTGTCCCTAGTTGGGATAGCTCTTATTATCCATTAATGATGACTCAAAACATTCGTTATAAAGAGTATTTGTCCTCAAAATGGTGGTTAATGGTAATTGCAACATTAGTTTCTACGGTTTTAGCATCTGGATACTTATATTTTGGATGGGAGGTTTATCTGGTTATAGTCGTAGCGGCGATTTATAATATAGGAGTAAATTCTCATATAGTATTATGGGCAGGAGCTTATGTAAAAACACCAATTGATTTAGCGAGTAACAAATACGCATTTGGAGACAAGCAAGCATTTAACATGAAAACTATGATGTTGGCATTCCCCAAAATGGCATTGCCAATGTTATTGTATGCCATAGGCTATTATGCCTATAGCCCTTATTTGGGATATGCTTTGGTGGCAATTGCAGGAATAGCAGGCTTTGCGTTCAAAGATGCAGTTTTTAGTAAAATAGAAAGAATTTATAAAACAGAGAAGTATAAAACACTCGCGGCATACAAACAAACAAAATAAATCGATGATAACAATATATAATCTCACCAAAATATATAAAGGAAATACCGTATTGAATATAGAACATTTGGAAATACAAAAAGGAAAAAGTTTTGGTCTTGTAGGGAATAATGGAGCAGGAAAAACAACCTTGTTTAGTACATTATTAGATTTAATACAACCAACAACGGGGTATGTCGAAAACAATGGTATTAAAGTGAATGAAAGTGAAGAGTGGAAATCTATTACTTCGGCATTTATAGACGAAACATTTTTAATTGGATATCTAACTTCGGAAGAGTATTTTTATTTCATAGGAGAACTTCGTGGTCAAAAAAGACCAGATGTAGATGCTTTATTATCCAAATTCGAAGATTTTTTTCATGGAGAAATTTTAGGTCAAAAAAAGTACCTAAGAGATCTTTCTAAAGGAAATCAAAAAAAAGTAGGTATTGTCGCGACACTTATTGGTAATCCAGAAGTTATTATTTTAGACGAACCATTTGCCAATCTGGATCCAACTACCCAGATTAGATTAAAAAAAATAATTAAAGAATTATCTGCAAACCCAAACACTACCATTTTAATATCTAGTCACGATTTAATACATGTTACCGAAGTCTGTGAGCGAATTGTGGTTTTGGACAAAGGGGTTGTAGTAAAAGATCTAGTAACATCAGAAGAGACATTAAAAGAACTTGAAGGGCATTTTAACAAATAATATAATTAATACCACAAAAATAATGAGGTTTTACCGTAGTATTAAATATAAAATTAGCACTACATTTACGTATAAATAATTCCTACCCTTAATCATAAATATCAAATACAATTAGTGTCAATTGTTCTAGATATATATGTTACCAATTAATACTATGTATGTAATACACTGTTTTTTTAGCAAAACAGATGATAAATGGTATTATACGATTATGTTAAAAAATGTTTTAAAAATTGAAGGGGTTACTGTTCTTAAAAGAGAAGCGAAGTTAGTGGTAAAAGGGCAATCTTGTTTTGATGATGCTTGGGATTATGGGACTAGGTGGAATAATATAACTGGTGGCAGTGCTTACAAAGCAATGGACGATTTTTACGCGGCTAATTGTATGTAAACAGTAATTTTGTTCGGGATTTCTTAACCGTAATCCCGATTTTAGTATTATGCCAAACCTTTGTTACCTAAATGAGTAATTTGAAAAAACCAAGATATGAATATAAAAGTACTTATATATATTATATTTTTCGTTACCTATTTTTCATCGTACGGTCAAAATCAAGGCATTATACACTATAAAGCAGAGGTTGTATATAAAATGTCTGAAGATCCTGAAATGTCTGAAAATTTTAAAAGGAACCCCAAATTTTTTAAAAACGTTTTAGAAATAGAACAAAATGTATCCTTTTTATTAAAAGACACTCGGTTTATTTTACAATTTAAGAATGAAGAAAGTAGTTTTGAAATGGAGCCTACAGTAGCACATGAAAAAAATAAATTTTCTGGCGCAGTTGCCATGTATACTGATTCTGATGGTGTTTTTTATAATAATATTATTACTAAAGAATCGATTAAACAAACTAGGGTTTTTGGAAAAACATTTTTGGTTACTTTAGATCCATTAGAATGGGAAACACATAACGAGTCTAAAAAAATAAGCAAGTATACCTGCTATAAAGCGACGGCAAATCAAAAAATAGAATTGAATGATGGGAAGAAAAAAACATTTGTGATCACTGCATGGTATACTCCCGAAATCCCCGTTAGCTTTGGCCCCAAAAATTATGTAGGGTTACCGGGTTTAATTATGGAATCTGATATGAATGGAGTAATCCGTTTTATGGCTAGCGAACTCAATGTAAACCCTAAAAAGGAGGTCATCATACAAAAAACCACCAAAGGTAAACCTATTACCGAAAAAGAATTGAGAGAAAAGGATAAAAAAGCCATGGAGAATTTTAGGAATTAATTACAACATGATATAAATGTTAAGATATTTATTGGTTATTATATATAAGTACTACAGCATTTTATGGGCAAGAAATATCCCTGTTGGGTGTTGTAAAGAATAGTATGCGATCCCCTAGTAATGTTAACATTATTGAAAACCACCCTCTAAAGAAGTCAACTTGTCATTTTCTATTACCAATGAGAAAGGAGAGTATGCCTTGCCATTTCAAAGAGATTAGGTATATACAATTACCATAAGTTATTTGGGATATGTTAGTCATATGTTTGAATTTAATCCTGTCCAGATTAGATTAAAAAATAATTAAAGAATTATCTGCAAACCCAAACACTACCATTTTAATATCTAGTCACGATTTAATACATGTTACTGAAGTCTGTGAGCGAATTGTGGTTTTGGACAAAGGGGTTGTGGTAAAAGACCTAGTAACATCAGAAGAGACATTAAAAGAACTTGAAGGGCATTTTAACAAATAATATAATTAATGCCACAAAAATATTGCGGTTTTACCGTAATATTAAATATAAAATTAGCACTACATTTACGTATAAATAATTCCTACCCTTAATCATAAATATCAAATGCAATTAGTGTCAATTGTTCTAGATATATATGTTACCAATTAATATTATGTATGTAATACACTGTTTTTTTAGCAAAACAGATGATAAATAGTATTACGATTATGTTAAAAAATGTTTTAAAAATTGAAGGGGTTACTGTTCTTAAAAGAGAAGAGAAGTTAGTGGTAAAAGGGCAATCTTGTTTGGATGATGCTTGGGAGTAGAACACGTAATGTTGTTGTACATGGAAGTACATATGCTACAACAGACTATTTTTATGCTAACTTTTGTATGTAATCTCTTTTAAGAATTAGGGCTATTCTATAGTCCTGATTTTAAACTAAACATAAATTCATAATAAACTTTAAGTATGAAACCTATTTTATATCATTTCTTTACTGTTTTTTTATATCTAATTCCTTTTACTATTTCATCTCAAAATCAGGGAAAAATATATTATAAAGCTGAATTTATCCAGGCAATATCGGATAGAATGAAAGATATAGAAAAAACCAAGCCCTTTCTTTATAAAAAATCAGTTGAGATTGATGAGAACATTGCTTTTTTGTTTAGAGATACTGAGTTTATCTTAAAATTTAAGAATCAAGAAACCACCTTTGGAGTAGTACCTATTGTAGCACATGATAAGGATAGATTCTTTCCAATGCTCCTAATAATGACAGGTACTAATGGGATTATTTATCAAAATTTAAAAACAAAAGAGTATATAAAGCAGGAAAAAGGGTTTGGAAAGACCTATTTGATTAAAAAAGAACCTTTAGATTGGAAAATCCATAACGAATCTAAAAAAATAGGAAAATATATGTGTTATAAAGCAACTGCCGAAGTGATAAATAAAGCAGTACTTGAAAAAAAAATAATATGGAATACCACCGTTTGGTTTACCCCAGAAATACCAGTGGCTTCTGGTCCTAAGGGATATGGTGGCCTGCCGGGATTGATATTGGAGGCTAACTTTAACGATTTTATCCATTTTTTTGTCACTAAACTAGATTTATCCCCAAAAAAGGAAATCAAAATTAAGAAACCTGTAAAAGGGATTTATATCTCTGAAGAAGAGTTTATAGAACTCGGTAAAAAAGCCATGGAGAATTTTAGGAATTAATTACAACATGATATAGGTGTTAAGATATTTATTGGTTATTATATATATAAGTACTACAGCATTTTATGGGCAAGAAATATCCCTGTCAGGTGTTGTAAAGGATAGTGTACAATCTCTTAGTAATGTTAATATTATTGCAAAACCACGCTCTAAAGAAGTCAACTTGTCATTTTCTATTACCAATGAGAAAGGAGAGTATACTTTGCTACTTCAAAAAGATAAGGAATATACAATTACCATAAGCTATTTGGGATATGATAGTCATACGTTTAAATTTAATCCTACACAAGATGCTGAAAAAAATATAGTTTTACATAAGGCAACAGAAGAATTGGATGAGGTGATCATAATTGAAGAAATCCCTATGTTGATCAAAAAAGATACGATCATTTATGATGTAAAAGCCTTTACCGATGGCAAAGAACACAAACTTAAAAATATTTTAAAAAAATTACCTGGAGTAGAGGTCGAAAAAAACGGAGAAGTAACCGTTAATGGTAAAAAGGTAACCAAAATGATGGTAGAAGGAGGTGCTTTTTTTGGTGGGAGTAGTAAACTGGCTGTAGAGAATATCCCCGCCAATGCTGTTGATAATGTAGAAGTACTGGATAATTATAGTGAGGTAGGGTTCTTAAAGAATTTTGTAGACAGTGATGAGATGGCTATGAACATTACCTTAAAAGAAGATAAGAAAAACTTTGCTTTTGGAGATATTACCAGTGGTGGTGGCGAAGATAAATACTATGAATCTCATGCAGCATTATTTTATTACAGCCCAAAAACCAATATGAATTTTATAGGAGATCTTAATGATACAGGAAAAAAAAGTTTTACCATAAATGATTATATGAGTTTTGAAGGAGGGAGGACCAGGCTCATGGAAAAAGATGGTGCTTCGCGGACAAATTCAATTCAAAATTATACCAACCTAATCAATAACCAACCTGTATTTGAAAGTAAAAACAAATTTTCGGCTCTGCATATATCTTCAAATGTAAATACCGATTTAACAGTATCGGGTTATGGAATTTATGCTGATAACCATATGGTAAGAAGGAGGGAAATTATTAATGATCATTTCTTTGAGAATTCCAGTTATAGAGAAGAGGTTCAATCTGGTCAAGAAGATGATAACATTCTAGGAATAGCAAAATTATCGGCTGATTACTCACCAAATTTTAAAGAAAAAATATTTGCTGACCTACAGGTTAAAATTATAAACAATGAGAGTTTAGAAAAACGTTTTACTTCAATAGGTAATATACTCACCGATTTTGATAATGAAAATAAACTTAAAGGCCTTGAATTACAACAAGATTTTGAATGGCATAAAAAACACAATAGCAAACACACTACTTCTTTGGTAATTAGTAATACATATAACAATACAGCTCCAAAAGAGTTTTGGAACACCAATCGCCCTATTTTTGACTCTATTATCCCGCTTATACAGGAAGAACGATTCAATTTAAAACAGAATATTGATTTTACAAACCACACTTTGGATATTGTTGGTAGACATTATTGGGTGCTAGCAAGTAATAGTCATTTGTATATTACTCTAGGAAACAAATATTTGAATCAAGAGTACATAACCAAAGATTTTCAGGTACTGGAAGATAATACGATAAATGATTTTGAAAATTCTGGATTTAATAATGACCTTGATTTCAGACTCAATGATGTATACTTAGGTACGCATTTCAAATTTAAAACCGGAGTATTAACCGTAAAAACGGGGGGTCATCTTCACCATTATGATTGGAAATCCAAACAAGAAGATATACTCTCTAATGACAAATTTGTTTTTCTTCCAGATGTTACTGCTAAATTAGAGCTAAAACCCTCAGAAAATCTAACATTTACATATAGGTTTTTAAGTAATTTCACTGACGCCCCTAATTATGCAAATAGATTTAGGCTTTTGGATTATAATAAAATTATTAGAGGTAATTCTATTTTAGAGAACGAAACATATCAAAACGGAAGTATAAGATATTCAAAATTTGCAATGTATAATGGTCTTATTTTCAATGGCCTTATCGATTATAAAAGAAAAAATAGTTTTATAAGAAACCAAATACAAATAGAAGGAATAGACCAGTTTTTAATACCTGTTTTACAAGAAACCCCAGAAACTATCATAAGTGGAATTTTTAACCTTAGGAAAAAAATAAAAAAGATAAATTTAAAAGTAAATGCAAGGATGCAATATGCTACTTTTCAAAAGATTATTAATACAATACACAGTGAGGATACAAAAATTGATATAAATCTAACAGGGAGTGTAACGACGAGATTCAAAAAATGGCCCAATATAGAATTAGGCTACAGAACAAAATTTAGTATGTATGATTCAAATACGGGAGAAACTGATTTTGTTACTAATGAGCCTTTTGGTAATATTGAGTATACTTTTCTTAAAAATTTTACTTTTACATTTGACTATAGACTTACGGAGTTCAAAAATAGAAACACAAATACTTCAACCACATTTGATATGTCTAATATATCATTATTCTATAAAAAAGAGAATAGCCCTTTTGGGTTTGAAATAAGCGGTTCAAATATATTTCACACTCAATTTAAACAAAATAGTGCATTTTCAGATTTTTTAGTTTCAGATACAAAAGATTTTATTATTCCTAGCATATTTATGTTTACTATACATTATAAGCTTTAAATAAATCTAGTTGTTAAGAAATGTAAATATTCTACCCCCTCTTTATATAATACGTATTGTTAATAAATTAGAAGAAGATAACAAAAACAATAATTGAGCAGAGAAAAATATGTTAACAACCTATTTTTTAACGAAAGAAATGTATTTTTACGACGAACACTCTATTTTTGTGTATTATAAAAATACTAAAAAGCTTTTTTTTTAGTTATCACACATATAAATTATCTGGTTTGGGAAAAAAAATATCACAAATCGCCTTGGTGGTACTTTTGGCTATTACTGCATTAGCTTGTTCTCGTAAAAAGGACAAGTTTGTAAATCGTGTATGGCACGATGTTACTACAAAAAATAATACATTATATAATGGGCGATTAGCTTATGATAGTGGTAGAGAAGAAATTATTCAATCGTATAAGGATAATTTTTGGGAGTTACTGCCTATAGAAAGAATGATTGTAAGTGAAGATGTTCGACTTCCTAATGAGATATTAAATAAAAATTTTGACAGAGCCGAAGAAAAATCCGTAAAAGCAATACAAAAGCATAGTATGCTAATTGATAATAGAGAACGTAACCCTAAAATCGATGAAGCATTTTTATTGTTAGGTAAGGCGAGATATTTTGAACAGCGATTTGTGCCAGCATTAGAAGCTTTTAACTATATTTTATATAAATACCCTTCAAGTAATACAATTAATCATGCTAAGGTCTGGAAAGCCAAAACGAATCTTCGTTTGGATAATAATGAAAAAGCAATAGAAGATCTTACCAGAATGATTGAACAAGAGTATATGGATGCTCAGGATTATGCAGATGCAGTATCTATGATGGCTCAAGCATATATTAATTTAGAAAGAAAAGATTCTGCAGTTACTTATATCACTAAAGCAGCTGTTCATACCAGAAAAAATGAGGAAAGAGGGCGTTACTTATATATAAAAGGGCAGTTGTTAAATCAATTAGGATATAAGGATAGTGCTAATTACGCTTTTGATCAGGTAATTGACTTAAACAGAAAAACGCCAAGAAGATATATGATGAATGCATATATGGCAAAAGCTCGAAACTTTGATTATGAAACCGGTAATAAAGAAGAGTTCTTGGAGTTGCTTACAGATCTAGAAGAAAACAGAGAAAATAGACCCTTTTTGGATAAGATATACAATCAAAAAGCAGAATATTTTAAAACCTTAGACTCCATAGATTTGGCGGTGACATATTATAATAAATCACTACGTACAAAATCTGAAGATAGATATCTAGAGTCTATAAACTACTATACTTTAGGAGATATTAGTTTTGATAGAAAAGAATATGCAATTTCTGGTGCATATTATGACAGCACACTACAAAGAATGATTGTAGACTCAAAAAGATATAGAGTTTTAAAGAAAAAGCGAGATAATCTAGATGATGTAATTTTGTATGAAGGAATAGCCAAAACAAATGATAGCATTCTTACTGTCGTAGCAATGTCACCAGAAGAAAAAATAACCTATTATTCTCAGTATACTAATACCTTAAAAGAAAAAGCTATCGCAGCAGAAAAAGCAGCAGAAATAGCAAAAATAAAAGATGGATTACCTGTTGAACAAAGATTTAAACAACCAGGTTCTGGATTAGGAGCAAATGAAAAAGGATCAAGGACAAAAGGAGTCACTTTTTATTTCTATAACCAGACGACCGTAGCTTATGGTAAAACCACATTTAAGAGAACTTATGGTAATAGGGAATTACAGGATAATTGGAGAGTATCAAGTATTTCTAATCCAAGTGCAGTTTCAGAAATAGAAGAAAAAGAAAAAGTAGAATACTCCATAGATAACGATCCAACATTTGATCCACAAACCTATATTGCTCAATTACCAACAGATCCAGCTACGATCGATAGTTTAAGTACAGATCGTAACTTTGCATACTATCAACTTGGGGTTATTTATAAAGAAAAATTTCAAGAATATGATTTATCTGTAGATAAGTTCGAAGGTTTATTACAAAGCAATCCAGAAGAACGCTTGATTGTTCCTTCAAAATACAATTTATATAAAATCTATTCGTCACAAGGAGATATATCAAAATCAAATTCATACAAACAAGATATTATTAACAACCATAGTGACTCCAGATATGCTAAGATTCTTCAGAACCCAGAAGAGACTTTAAAAGAGGATGAAAATAGCCCAAAATCAATATATAATAGGTTATATAGGGATTTTCAAAACCAAAAATATGCATCTGTTATAAAAGAGAGCGAGACAATGATTACAAAATTTGGAGGAGATGATGAATTTTTACCAAAATTTGAATTATTAAAAGCTCAGGCAATAGGTCGTTACAGAGGATTTGATGCGTATAAAGAATCGCTTAATTACGTAGCACTTAATTATCCTCAAAGCCCTGAGGGTAAAAAAGCACAAGGTATTTATCAGGTAACTGTTCCTCAAATACAAAATAACACATTTTTAACAGGCTTGGAGCAAGAAGAAAATCATAAATTGATTTATCCTTTTTCAACTTTAGGAAATAATCAAGCTCAAGGATTAAAAGAACTTATTGAAGCTATTATCAAAGAACTTCGATACGAAAAAATGAAAGTTTCATTAGATATATATAATAAAGACCAACAATTTGTAGTTGTACATACAAAAAGAAATAAATTAGCAGCAGAAGGTTTAGCGGAACTGTTGGCTATTGGTAGAACAGAAGATACTAGAGGTGTCGATCTAACAAAGTGGGATAGAAAAAAGAAATACTATAAAAAGATAGAAGATCCATACTTTATTATAGCATCGCCTAATTATCGAATTTTACAGATTCATAAAAATCTGGAAGGTTATAAGCCTATCGATACAGAACCAGAAACAGAATAATCATTTAATCCCCCTTATATATTATGTTTTCAGACAATAAAAAAGGAAGAGATCAAGGAAATGTTACCGATTTCTCTCGTAATCAGAACAAAATTTCAGAAGGAACCAAAATTGTTGGTGATATAATTTCTGAAGGAGGTTTTAGGATAGAAGGAACTATCGAAGGAACCTTTAAAACTACGGGTAAAGTAGTAGTAGGTACATCTGGATTTATCAACGGTACATTAGAGTGTTCTGATGCAGATTTTGAAGGTAAGTTTTCAGGAACACTTATCGTATCTAATACCTTATCTTTAAAGCCAACTGCACATATTGAAGGCGAAGTTACTGTAGGTAAATTAGCAGTAGAGCCAGGGGCAAACTTTAATGCATCTTGTTCTATGAAAGGTGGTGTAAAATCTTTAAGTAAACCTATTAGTGAACAAAAAACAGGACAAAGCCAATCAACAGGGCAAGGGAAATCAGCTTAAGAAATACGCTAAATTTACTACAATAGGAATCCAAATGATGGCTATTATAGTTGGAGGATACTATCTTGGAGTCTATTTAGATGAAAAATCAGGATGTCAAGTGCCGTTCTATAGCAAATGGGTTGGTATGGGATCTGTTTTTTTGGCTATAGGATCTGTGCTTTGGCAAGTAATAAAAGAATCTAAATAAAAAATTATAGGTTTAAAAATGATATCTATTACCCCTATATTGTACTCTTATTATTAATGTCATATAAAACAATTATCAAGCACTTAGCAATATTGGTTGTTACAAGTATTATTTTATACTGTGTCCATTATTTTGTTATCGCAAATTATATAGAAACTTTTTATAAAAGCTTCATACAAAAGCAGCATTTGTTCCTTTGCGCAGCAGCACTTTTTGTTTATGGATCTTCATTGATAAGCTATAAAATAACTCCCAAAAACACAGGGTTTGTTTTTTTAGGGCTATTAATGGCAAAAATGATTACGGCAGGATTGTTTATACATCAGTTAGGGTGGCTGGATGATCCTGATTCGATGCCCAGTCGATTAATTTTTCTTCTATTGTATTTAATTTACTCCATTGTTTTGGTTTATATTGTTTCTAGGCTGCTTAATATATTTTCTAATAAATGACAATCATTATATACTTTGCTATAAAATCAGAAAAAAACTAAAACTCTGTATGTTTATTGTCAATTAATAATGTACTTTTGCACCCAAATTCAGACTGCATATAAAAACATCAGAATTTAGGAAATGAAAGTATTTCAAAGATCTCTCAAGTACGCAACGATAGTGCTGCTTATGTTAACAGGTTCGGTAGTATGTGCATCATCAGGTGATGAGCAACATAGAGTAGGAGGTAATCCTATTGATACCCAAGAAGAAATTAATGCTTATATCAAGCATCACTTACAAGATTCTCACGATTTTACATTTTACACAAATGGAGAAACAGGAACTCATTATGGGTTTCCGCTTCCCGTAATTTTGTGGGATGGAGGAATAAAGACATTTATGTCTTCTAAGTTCCATCACGGGGAAACCGTTGCAGAATCTGGTGGTAGCTATTATAAGTTATACCATGGAAAAGTTTACAAAACAGATGCCGAAGGTACAATTACATTAGATGATCATGATCATCCAACGAATACAAAGCCATTGGATTTTTCGATCACAAAAAGTGTAGTAGGAATGCTGCTTGCTGGTTTGTTAATGTTATTGTTGTTCTCTGCATTAGCTAGAGGTTATAAAAAAGGACCAATCCCATCAGGATTTGCTAGAGTTTTAGAGCCATTAGTGATTTATGTAAGAGATGAAATAGCAAGACCTAATATTGGAGAAAATAAGTATAGAAAATATATGGGCTTTTTGTTGACCGTATTTTTCTTTATTTGGATACTGAACCTATTAGGGTTAACTCCACTAGGATTTAATGTAACAGGAAATATTGCAGTAACTGTATGTTTAGCGCTATTCACATTCTTTATTGTTCAGTTTAGTGGTAATAAAGAGTATTGGAAACATATTTTCTGGATGCCAGGAGTACCTGTTCCTATGAAAATTATTTTAATGCCAATAGAAATTCTAGGAATGTTAACCAAACCATTCTCATTATTAATTCGTTTGTTTGCTAATATTACAGCAGGACACTTTGTAGTAATGAGTTTGATTGCACTAATGATCACTATGAAAGCAGTATTTGGACCTGTTGCATCAACTGGTATGTCTTTAGTGTTATCGTTATTTATTTCAGTTATAGAAATATTGGTAGCATTTTTACAAGCCTTTATTTTTACCATGTTATCCTCATTGTTTATTGGGATGGCAGTAGCAGAACACGATCATCATTAATATAGAAAAAGAATTTGTTTAATTATATAAATCAATAGTATGTACAATTTAATTGGAGCAGGATTAATCGTAATCGGAGGAGGAATCGGATTAGGTCAAATTGGTGGAAAAGCAATGGAAGGTATTGCTCGTCAACCAGAAGCAGCTGGAAAGATTCAAACTGCAATGATTATCATCGGAGCACTTTTAGAAGGTTTAGCATTTGGTGCATTAATCTTAGGAAAGTAATCTTAGACAAGACAAGCATTTTCCTGCAACGGTTGGTTGCAGGAAATGTTTTTGAAATAATTAAACAAGAATATTAAAAGATAATAATTAGTATACAATGGATCAGTTATTAAATGATTTTTCTCCTGGATTGTTTTTTATGCAAGCAATCATCTTGTTGATTCTTATTTTATTAATGAGAAAATTTGCTTGGAAACCTATTTTAAATAGTTTACAAGATCGTGAGGATGGAATTCAGGATGCATTAAAATCTGCAGAAGAGGCAAGAAAAGAAATGCAAAACTTGCAAGCAGATAATGAGCGAATCCTAAACGAGGCAAGAGCCGAACGTGATGGGATGCTTAAAGAAGCAAGAGAGCTTAAAGAAAATTTGATTAGCGAAGCAAAATCTGAAGCAAAATCTGAAGCTGATAAAATTGTAGCTCAAGCACAAGCAACTATAGCAAGTGAGAAAAAAGCAGCAATCGCTGAATTAAAAAATCAGGTAGCAGAACTTTCTATAGAGATCGCTGAAAAAGTAGTAAGAAAAGAATTATCTAGTAAAGACAAACAATTAGAGTTGGT
This sequence comes from Aquimarina muelleri DSM 19832, assembly GCF_000430665.1. Classification (GTDB taxonomy): domain Bacteria; phylum Bacteroidota; class Bacteroidia; order Flavobacteriales; family Flavobacteriaceae; genus Aquimarina; species Aquimarina muelleri. Next base: position 28,311 of record NZ_AUML01000039.1, read on the forward strand.
AGAGTCTATGTTAGGAGATGTTACTTTAAACTAAATTAAATGAGTAGAGCAGCAATACGTTATGCTAAAGCAGTTTTGAGTTTGGCTCAAGATAAAAATGCTACCGAGAATATTCAACAAGATATGCTAAGTATTATCGATACGATTAATGCTAGTGCTGAGTTAAGAATGTTATTAAATAGCCCATTGATTAAAAGTGAGATTAAACTTGCTTCATTGCTCGAGATATTTAAAAGTACTAGTGCTGACACACAAAAACTCTTTGATGTATTAATCCAAAATAAAAGAGTAGATTTATTGTTAGATGTTGCTAATCAATATACTGTTTTATTTGATCAATTAAATAAAACTCAAGTAGCAAAAGTAACTACTGCAGTACCATTAGATGAGACATTGAGTGCAAAAGTTCTTTCTAAAGTAAAAGAGTTAACAGGAAATAAGGCTACTATCGAAAACACCATAGATGAAAGTATTATTGGTGGTTTTATTTTAAGAGTAGGAGATTTACAGTATAATGCTAGTATAGCAAATAAGCTTACTAACTTAAGAAGAGAATTAAGTAATTAATATATACGTTTTAAAATATAAATTTAATAATAAGAGAGTGGATATAAATATTCATTCTTTCAAACTATTATAAAATGGCAGAAGTGAATCCTGCTGAAGTATCAGCAATATTAAAACAACAATTATCTGGATTTGAAGCAACAGCTTCATTAGAAGAGGTAGGAACAGTATTACAAATAGGGGATGGTATCGCTCGTGTATACGGATTATCTAATGCTCAATATGGAGAGTTAGTACAGTTCGAATCGGGATTAGAAGGTATCGTACTTAACCTTGAAGAAGATAATGTTGGGGTAGTACTTTTAGGTTCTTCTACAGAAGTAAAAGAAGGTGCAATAGTAAAGCGTACACAGCGTATTGCATCTATCAATGTAGGAGAGGGAATCGTAGGTCGTGTTGTAGACACACTGGGAGCTCCTATCGATGGTAAAGGTGCGATCGAAGGAGAAACTTTCGAAATGCCATTAGAGCGTAAAGCTCCTGGAGTAGTTTTTCGTCAACCAGTAACAGAACCGTTACAGACAGGTATTAAGTCTATTGATGCAATGGTACCAGTTGGTAGAGGGCAACGTGAGTTAGTGATTGGTGATCGTCAAACTGGTAAAACAACTGTTTGTATTGATACTATTCTAAATCAGAAAGAATTTTATGATGCAGGTGAGCCAGTATATTGTATATATGTTGCAATAGGGCAAAAGGCATCTACTGTAGCATTAATTGCAAAAGTGTTAGAAGAAAAAGGAGCAATGGCATATACAACTATCGTAGCAGCCAATGCTTCAGATCCTGCACCAATGCAGGTGTATGCTCCATTTGCAGGGGCAGCAATCGGAGAGTATTTTAGAGATACAGGTCGTCCTGCTCTAATTATTTACGATGATTTATCAAAGCAAGCAGTAGCATATCGTGAGGTATCTTTATTATTACGTCGTCCACCAGGTCGAGAAGCATATCCTGGAGATGTATTTTATCTTCACTCTAGATTATTAGAGCGTGCTGCAAAAGTAATTGCAGATGATACTATTGCAAAAGATATGAATGATCTTCCAGATTCGTTAAAAGATAAAGTAAAAGGAGGAGGATCATTAACCGCATTACCTATTATTGAAACTCAGGCAGGAGATGTATCTGCATATATACCAACAAATGTAATATCAATTACGGATGGGCAGATATTCTTAACTTCAGATTTATTTAACTCTGGTGTTCGTCCTGCAATTAATGTTGGGATTTCTGTATCTCGTGTGGGTGGATCTGCACAGATTAAATCGATGAAAAAAGTAGCGGGTACATTAAAATTAGATCAGGCACAGTTTCGTGAATTAGAAGCTTTTGCTAAGTTTGGTTCTGATTTAGATGCTGCAACATTAAACGTAATCGAAAAAGGAAAACGTAACGTTGAAATTTTAAAGCAGGCACAAAATGATCCGTATACAGTAGAAGATCAAATTGCAATTATTTATGCTGGATCTAAAAATTTACTTAGAGAGGTTCCTGTTGAAAAAATAAAAGAATTTGAAAGAGATTATATAGAATATCTTAATGCAAAGCATAGAGATACTTTAGATACTTTAAAGGCAGGAAAATTGACAGACGAGGTAATCGATGTTTTAATTTTGGCTTGTAAAGAAATTTCAGCAAAATATAAAAATTAGTATGCAGTGCAGAGTAGTGAGGATTAAAATTTTCATTACTCTGTACTTCATAAAGTTTAATATTAGATAAGTATTGAGCTAGAATGTTTTAACATTAACTACTCCGTACTCCATACTAAGAAATAATGGCAAACTTAAAAGAATTACGTAGTAGAATTACCTCTGTCTCTTCAACAATGCAAATAACCAGTGCTATGAAAATGGTATCTGCAGCAAAGTTGAATAAAGCACAGATGGCAATTACTGCAATGCGTCCATATGCAGATAAACTTACTGAGTTATTGCAAAGCTTAAGCGCTTCTTTAGATAGCGACAGTGCTAGTGCATATGCTGAGGAACGTGAAGTGAACAAAGTATTAGTTGTAGCAATTGCTTCTAATCGTGGTTTGGCTGGTGCTTTTAATACTAACATAATTAAAGCATCTAGAGATTTATATCAAAACACTTATGCTGGTAAACAAGTTGATTTTGTTACTATCGGTAAAAAAGTTAATGATATAGTTTCAAAAACGCATACAGTAATAGCTAATAAGAGCCAAGTTTATGATGATCTTACTTTTGCTAATGTAGCAACAATTGCAGAAGAGTTGATGGTATTGTTTACAAATAGATCTTATGATAAGATTGTTGTTGTGTATAATAAATTTAGAAATGCTGCTTCTCAAGATGTAACAACAGAACAATTTTTGCCTATTGTACCTGTAAAAGGTAACGAGAATGTAAATTTGGATTATGTTTTTGAGCCATCAAAAGAAGAGATTGTAGAAGAACTAATCCCTAAATCGCTTAAAACACAATTGTATAAAGCAATAAGAGATTCATTTGCGTCTGAGCATGGTGCACGTATGACAGCAATGCATAAGGCAACAGATAATGCTACAGAGCTTAGAGATGCTCTTAAGTTGTCCTACAATAAAGCAAGACAAGCATCTATTACTAATGAAATCTTAGAGATCGTTGGTGGAGCAGAAGCTTTGAATAACTAATATTGTAATAGGATTACTATTCTAGTATAGGCTGGAATATATGATAACAAAATACCCAAAACCTCATAAGTTTACTTATGAGGTTTTTTGATTTTTAAATAATTATATTTTTACAATATATCTATCTTATTTATAGTATTTTAAATAGAAATTGTAAATATTTTATGGGATAACCGTATCTGTCATGTCAAAAAAATATAATAGTATTGTAGTTCGATTTACTCCACTATCCTACCTAGAAATCGGATTTTCATATTTGTTTTATTGATCAATTTCATGAATGATGATATATATAGCTGTATCGGATCATATTTTCTTATAGTAAGAAAAAGTGTGCTAAATGTGGAACAGAGATATACGATTGATTTTTGAATTGAATACAAAAAGAAAACCATTTCTGTAATTCAGAATTAAACACAAGTCATTAATTTTTTATACAGATAGAAAAAAGGTGAAATTTTAAAACATTAATTTTAAAAAATATAACTAAATAAAGAAATGGAGATGTATAGATTTATAATACTAATCATTAGTATCACATTAAGTAATGTTACTATGGCCCAGGATAATGAGATTATGGGATCGGCTGAATATCACTATATCATTAACAATGAGAGAGGTGTCTCTTTCTCCATGCCATATAGACTTTATTTTACAAAAGATATTGCTATGTATGAAAAAACAGGAGACGCCAAATTAATAAAAGATAGTAGGCCAAAAACAGAGATGAGAGGAGGAGTTAGAATTACAACTAAAATTAGAGTATTACAGAGTAATGTGCAACCCTATTATTATACAAATCTAATAACTAATGACTTGATTTTTAGAGAAACTGTTTCAAGTAAATTATATACCATAAAGGATAGTATCGAAACTATTCCGTGGAAATTGCATTCTGAATATAAAAATATCAGCAAATACAAATGCCAAAAAGCCACAGCTTTGTTTCGAGGACGAAAATACACGGCTTGGTTTACTACAGAGATTCCAGTTTCTCACGACCCATGGAAGTTGAGAGGATTACCTGGTTTAATTATGAAAGCTTATGATCATACAAGGAAATATGAATTTGAAATAGCGAAGGTTAACCTAAATGCTGACTCGAAAGTGATTCAAGAGAAAACAAGCGTTCCGACATCTAAAAAAATTCAGGAAATGAAAGTATATATCGATGCCATCAAAAATGAGCAAAAAAATACTTTAGCAAGAGCAAGAGCTACATTGCCTAGAGGGGCAAGATTAGAAGAAGAATGTGAAGAGTGCCCAAAAACACAGCAACGTAATATAGAAATATTTAATTGATATATCATAAACTTATAAAGTATAAGTATTGCCTAATATTTCTTCTATTATGCAATTTTTTATTTGCCCAATCTACGGTTTCGGGTACAGTAACAGATTCTATATCAAATCCAATAGCATCTGCCAATGTGTATTTAAAACAAAAAAAGACACAAGCTATTATTGCCTTTGCTTATACCGATCAAAAGGGTAAGTATGTACTGCAATCAGATGCCATAGGAGCATTCACCTTAAGTTTTTCTGGCTTGGGATATGCTACAAAAGATATTGATGTTATACTAGAGGATAATACAACGATTCTAAAAGATATGGTGCTATATGCTACTTTATACGAATTAGATGAGGTAGTCATACAGTCAGAAAGAGCAATCACCGAAAAAAAAGATACCATTGTTTTTAATGCCTCATCATTTAAACAAGGAGAAGAAACTGTTGTAGAGGATTTACTTAAAAAATTACCAGGAGTAGATATCTCAGAAACTGGTACAATAAAGGTAGACGGTAGAGAGGTAGAAAAAGTAATGATAGAGGGTGATGATTTTTTCAAAAAAGGATATAAATTATTGACCAAAAACCTAGATGTAAATGCCGTAGATAAAGTTGAAGTATTAAGACGGTATTCGAATAATAAATTGCTTAAAGGTATTGAAGAAAGTGAAAAGGTTGCTCTAAATCTTACTTTAGATGAAGATTTTAAAAGAGCATGGTTTGGTACAATTTCTCCAGGCTATGGTGTAGTTTCAGAAAATAGATACGATGTTGATGCTACTATTTCTAGTTTTAGTAAGAAAAACAAATATTTTTTATTGGGGAGTCTTAATAATATTGGTGAAGATGTAACCGATGATGTACGAGGACTTATCGATGCACAAAACTATACTGAAGAACCAGGTAGTATAGGAGAAGATCAAAGAGCATATGGATTAATATCCTTGAACACTAATGTACCGGGATTAAAAAAGTCCAGAACCAACTTTAATAATGCAGAACTAACTTCTTTAAACTCTATTTTTAAACTTTCTTCTAAGATTGACTTAAAAGTATTGGGGTTATTTAACGCTGATGATAATCGTTTTTTTAAAGACGGATTTAATACATTTTTTAGTAATACGACTGAATTTACCAACACAGAAAAATATACCTTAGGTAAAGCTACACATGTCGGATTTGGAAGAGTTGAACTTAACTATGATATCTCTAATACTAAGATGTTAGAATATGAAGGAAAATATAATAGATCACGAATTGAAACAGATGCACAGTTGTTGTTTAACGCAATAGAAAATAAGGAGGATTTAGACGATGAGAATATGTTACATGATCATATGGTCAAATATAGTAATAGGTTTAAGAACAATAAGGTGTTATTACTAACAGGAAGATATATTAATGAGAAAAAACCTCAAAAATATGGGACAGATCAATTTTTGTTTGAAGAGTTGTTTACATCGGTTCAAAAAGTAAATAGGATAGAGCAATTTAGTAAAAATGAATTTAATTATACAGGGATTAAAGCTCATATACTAGATAGAAAAAAGAAAAAAGATTTATTGGATTTTAGTGCAGGATATGAATTTAGAGAAGATCAATTATTTTCTGAATTCTTTCTAAAAGAAAATGAAAGCATACTACTTAATCCACAAAAATATAAGAATACCTCCAAATATCGAACTCATGATTTATATCTGAGTGCAGGGTATAGAAAGAAGTTAAATGATGTAAGTGTAGCATTAAATTTGGAAGGGCATCAGTTATTTAATTCTCTAGATGAAACCAATAATAAACTAAAAGAATCTCCGTTTTTGATCAACTCAAAATTGGATTTTAAATGGGAGATTAATAAAGCAAATAAGGTTTTTGCATTTGTAGAAAATAAAAATTCTAATGCTAGTATATCAGATATATATACCAATCATGTATTAACAGGCTACAGGAGTTTTTCAAGAGGAACAGGAGAATTTAATCAACTTAATTCTACAAGAGTATTTACAGGGTATAATCTGGGTAATTTTGGAGATAGATTCATTGCTAATATAGCATTATCATATATCAAAGACAATGACTTTCTAAGTACTAATGCTGTAATAGCTCAAAACTTCGTACAAACGACAAAATTAATCATTCCTGACAGAGAATTCTATAGCGTGAATGCTGGCTTAGAACGATATATAAGATTTATCAGAAACAATATCAAAATTAAGTTCGGGTATTCACAAGCAGAGTTTAGAAATATAGTAAATAGTACAAGTCTAAGATCGATAACAAATCAAAATTATAAATATGGTTTTGAAATAAGATCAGGTTTTAGAGGAATTTTTAACTATCATCTTGGCACAACTTGGGATACAACAGAAATTGAGACAAGAATTGCAACAAATACAGTGGCACAAAATACATCTTTTTTTGATTTATCATTTGTCTTGAGTTCTAGATTTAATATGCAATTACAATCTGAACGATATCATTTTAGTAATTTAGAAAATGACAATGATACCTACTATTTTATGGATTTTGAGATAAATTACAAACCTAAAAAGAAGGATTTTAATTTTTCTTTAATTGGTAATAATTTATGGAACACAGAAATTTTTAGAAATTATTTAATAAGTGACACTAATATTTCAAGTACTGAATATAGGCTTTTGTCTAGATATTTATTGCTTAAGGTAAGTTATCGATTCTAAACGGTTCAATTTTACATATCTTTAATAAAATTAAAAAAACACAGCTTTTTTAATTTTGGCACTCATTTTGTTTTTTATAGTAAAATTTTAAGAAATGATAATTTTAAATAGAGTATATAAATCTGCAAGTCTTTTATTTGTTCTTATAACTTGCACACAATGTGCCGGCAGTCAACAAATAGATAAGAAAAATCCAGTGGAAATTAAAGAGGCGTATTTTCAAAGATGGATTTCAGGAGTAGAAGGAGGAGGCTCTGGTTTAATGGTTTATATAGAGATTAATGAAAATACAGATGTGCAATTAGAACATGCATATTTTAAAGGTAAAAAGATAAAACTTGATCATAAAGCTAGCGAACTGGAATATGTTGGGCATTATTCGGTAGTTTCAAAACGACCAGAATTAATTATGAGTGATAACCCAAAAGAAGAATTCAAAAATAAACTTCCTGATGTAGAAGAAAAAATACCTTTTAAATTAAAAGAAAACGAATGCATGATAAGCTACATTAAAAATGGAAAAAAAGGCTTTTTTAAACTAGATAATATAGTAGAAAAGGAAATGGAGGCATATCCAATGCAGAGGAGACAATAAAATTGTATTTTTACAATCTTAAGTATACTATCGTTGGGGATATTTCAAAAACTTTTTAAGCAAACTTTTATATACGGTTTGGCAACAGTGTTGCCTCGCATGTTGTCGTTTATTCTAGTGCCATTATATACCAAATTATTGCCAACAGAGGAATATGGTAAAATATCTATTATATTTTCGTATTTCGTTTTGTTCAATGTGATATTGGCCTATGGTATGGAAACAGCGTTTTTTAGGTTTTTTAATAAAGAATCTGATAAAGATGCAGTAGTAAGCACATCTACAATATCATTAGGAGTATCAACGCTGGCATTTTTCATATTGGCTATGTTGTTTAAAGAACAGATAGCAATACTAACAGATATACGAGTAGATTATATTGCGCTAGTCATTTGGATTTTATTATTGGACGCGCTAGTAATTATTCCTTTTGCTTGGTTACGTGCTAACGAAAGACCAATGCGTTATGCAATTCTTAAAATTTTAAATGTAGCTATTAATCTTGGATTGAATGTTTTTCTCTTAATTTTTCTAGGTGGATTAGCGTTCAAATCTTCTTTTTTTGGTGTTATTTGTATAGATGATTATGAAATCAATTATATATTCATATCTAATTTGATCGCAAGCGGAGTAACACTTTTGTTATTAGTTCCTTTTTATATAAAGATTAACTATCGTTTTGATAAAGTACTATGGAAAGAAATGATGCGATATGCTTTTCCGATTCTTGTGGCAGGAGTAGCGTATTCGATCAATGAAACCTTTGATAGAATCATATTAGATAAACTTTTGCCAGAGAATATTGCCGATCATCTTGTTGGGGTGTATTCAGCTTGTTATAAATTGGCATTGTTTATGACACTTTTTGCAACAGGTTTTAGACTAGGGATAGAACCGTTTTTCTTTAAGTATTCAGAGAATAAAAATGCACCAGAGACATATGCTAGAATTACTAAATACTTTGTAGCCTTTGGAGCTGTTATTTTATTAAGTGTTATTGTTTTTATACATCCGTTAAAGCATTTAATTATTCTTAATAAATCATATTGGGAGGCTGTGAAAATTGTTCCTATCATTTTATTGGCTAATCTATGCCTAGGGATCTATCATAACCTTTCGGTTTGGTATAAGATTACTGATAGAACTAAGTTTGGTGCCTATATTTCTGTAGTAGGAGCAGTCATTACTTTAGCTCTTAATTTTATTTTAATTCCGACATATACGTATATGGGATCTGCGATAGCTACCTTGGCAGCCTATGGTTTGATGATGCTATTATCTTGGTATTTTGGTAAAAAATACTATCCGATTCCTTATAATTTGAAGAAAATAGGAATGTATCTTGTTCTTTCTATTAGTTTTTCAATAGTATCATTTTATGTGTTTGATAGTAATTATATGGTTTCTATCCCGTTATTACTTGTGTTTTTAGTAATTTTGTACGCCTCAGAAAAGAAAGAATTAAAACAGATCTTGAAAAAATAAACAAAAAGTATTTACTGTCTCAATTACAGTTTAAAGATAAAATCGTTAAAAGACAGGGTATTTATTAAAATATAAAATGAAAATAAAGATTATTAATCAGTCCTCGCATAATTTACCTAATTACGAAACCATTGCCTCGGCAGGGATGGATTTAAGGGCAAACATAAAAGATTCAGTAACATTAAAGCCTTTGGAGCGAACTATCATAAAAACAGGTCTTTTTATAGAGTTACCTATAGGATATGAGGCACAAGTTCGTCCACGTAGTGGGCTAGCAGCAAAAAATGGAATTACAGTGCTTAATGCACCAGGAACTATCGATGCAGATTATAGGGGAGAAATAGGCGTAATTTTAGTGAATCTTTCTAATGAAAACTTTACTATTGAGAATGGAGAACGAGTGGCACAAATGGTAATTGCAAAGCATGAACGGGCAGAGTGGTTGCCAGTATTAGAACTATCAGAAACCTCTAGAGGAGAAGGAGGATTTGGTAGTACAGGAGTAAAATAAAAACATAAAACATAACACAAACAAATTATATGAGAATTATTGTACCTATGGCAGGAAGAGGTTCTAGATTAAGACCTCACACTCTTACCGTTCCAAAACCTTTAATTCCCGTTGCAGGAAAACCCATTGTACACAGATTAGTATCTGATATTGCTAAAGTATTAGGAGAGCCAATCGAAGAAATTGCGTTCGTGTTGGGAGATCCAGCCTTTTTTGGGGACGATGTTGTCGAAAGTTTAACAGAATTAGCAGAAGGTCTTGGCGCAAAGGCTTCTATTTATAGACAAGATCAGCCTTTAGGAACAGGCCACGCTATTATGTGTGCCAAAGAATCTCTTTCAGGGCCAGCAGTTATTGCTTATGCAGATACGTTGATTCGTGCAGATTTTAATTTGGATAAAGATGCAGATTCTGTAATTTGGGTAAAACAAGTAGATCAGCCCGAAGCATACGGCGTTGTAAAGCTTAACGATAAAAATCAGATCGTAGAACTGGTAGAAAAACCTAAAACGTTTGTGTCCGATTTGGCAGTTATTGGTATTTATTACTTTAAAGACGTTGCAGTACTTAAAAATGAATTACAATATGTTCTGGATAATAACATTATTAATGGTGGAGAGTACCAGATTAATGATGGAATCAAAAGAATGATGAGTAACGGTAAAGTTTTTGTGTCTGGTCAGGTAGAAGAATGGATGGATTGTGGTAATAAAAACGTTACGGTAGAAACCAATAGCAGAATGCTTGGGTTTTTGGAAAAAGATGGAGAACAGTTGGTTAGTGATACAATAACTAAGCAAAACTCTACAGTCATTGCGCCTTGTTATATAGGGGAAGGAGTAGTTTTAAAAAATACAACCATTGGACCTAATGTTTCTATAGGAAAAGGATGCACTATTGAGAATGCTACTATTAAAAATAGTTTGGTTCAAACCAAAACTATCATAAAAAATGCTAACTTAGACAATGCAATGATTGGTAACAACGCTGTTTATGATGGAAATTTTACAACAATTAGTATTGGAGACTATTCTGTTTTAGAATAATTTAAGAGATAATATCGAGGGGTAGTATAAAACCCACTTTTTATGAGTAGTAATTGGAAACATATATATAGTTTATATTTATTCTTAGGAATAAGTTGCTCTACTGTTTTTTCTCAGGATATAGAGCCTAAACAAGATGTAAATGTGGATGATCTTGGAAATGTTTCTGATGAATTTCAAGAACTTTTTTTCGAAGCCTTAAAACAGAAAGCAATTACTAATTATGATAAAGCAATTGAAGCTTTAGAAAAGTGTGTAGAAATAGACTCTAGTTCTAAGTATTTGTACTTAGAATTGGGCAAAAATTATCTTGAATTAAAATCCTATCAAAAAGCAGAAGATAATTTTAACAAGGTGTTAAAAGATAAACCTAACGATAGGTTTATCTTAGAGCTTTTGTTTGAAACATATTTTCAACAACATAAGTATGAAGAGTCTACTATGATAGTTGAAAAACTAGTTCGTTTTAATACTATGTTTAAAGAACAATTAGCAAACTTATATTTTCTTGAGAAACGCTATAATGATGCTTTAACTACTTTGGATGAATTAGATGATGAATATGGTGTTGACCCTTATCGTGAGGGATTAAGAAAACGTATTTCTTCAAAAGTAACTAATCCAAATAGTCAGATAAGCAGACTTGAAAAAAAGATAAGTGAAAACCCTAAAGAAGAACAGAATTATCTTAACCTTATTTATCTTTATAGTAAAAATAATCAAAAAGAAAAAGCTTTTGAAAAAGCTAAATTGCTTTTGAAAAAAAGCCCTAAATCAGAGTTTGTACATTTAGCTTTGTATAAATTTTATTTAGAAGAAAGTAATATACAAGAAGCTATAAACTCTATAAAAATAGCTTTAATAAGCAATAAAATAGATAAAAAATCTAAACATAAATTGATTAATGATTTTTTGCTTTTCGTAGATAAAAACTCACAGTATGAGTCTCAGTTGTTAAATATTGTTTCATTACTTTCTGATAATGAAAATAGCGGAAGTGTTTTTACAGAATTAGGGCATTATTACTATAAAAAGGATGATAAGGAGCAGGCACTTAATTTTTATGAAAGAAGTATAAAAAATAACGTCAATGATTTTACGTTACTAAAAAGGATTCTATTATTACAATTAGATCTAAAAAGATACGAGAAAGCAGAAACAGGAAGTAAATTAGCTATAGAATTATATCCAGCACAGCCGATTTTTTATTTGATAAATGGAGTGTCCTCTATACATCTTGAAAAAGCAGAAAAAGCTCTTGATATTCTTGGAGTTGGGATAGATTATGTAATAGAAGATCAAAAAATGGAATCTGATTTTTATAAGCAAATGAGTGCTGCTCATCAAAAACTTGGAGACACTACAAAGGCTTCAGAATATAAACAGAAAGCAAATCAACTTCAGAAAAAATCATAAGTAACTAATGAACAAAATATGGTATTTATTGTGTTTTTCTTTAATTGTATTCAACTCCTGTAAAGGTACCAAAGCGGTAAATGAATCCAGAATAAAAAAACTAAACGCAGAAAAAGTAATTGTCAATCATTATAATCGATCTTTTAATTTCAAAACACTTAATGCCAGAATAAAAGTTAAATATCATAGTGATAAACAATCTTTTAGCCCTTATGCATCTCTTCGTATAGAAAAAGATAAAGCAATATGGTTAAGTGTAAAAATGCTAGGCATTACTTTAGCAAAGGCTTTAATCACTCCAGAGAAAGTAAGCTATTACGAAAAAATAGAAAATACATATTTTGAAGGAGATTTTAAACTGCTAAGTAAGTGGTTGGGTACTGATCTGGATTATGATAAATTACAACAATTACTGCTAGGGCAATCTCTGTTTAATTTAAGAGAAGATAAATATGAAGTAACTATTGAAGATAGAGTATATCAATTACAGCCAAAAAAAGAATTAGAACTTTTTGAACGTTTATTTTTATTGCGACCTGATACTTTTAAAATGGTATCGCAACAACTAAACCAGCCAATTGAAAATAGAAGGCTAAATATTAATTATGCAAGCTATCAAATAGTAGGAAATCAGGATTTTCCTAAGCAGATTTATATTGAAGCTTTACAGGGAAAAGAAAAAACAACGATTGAGATAGATTATAAAACGGTAGATTATAACACAAAGATAGGTTTTCCGTTTACAATACCATCAGGATATAAGCAAGTTACTGTTCAATGAGATTTTCAAAAGTCATATATTTTATAGTTTTATTATTGGTTTGTGGTTCTTCTTTTTCTCAAAGCACCAAACAGCAACAGCTTGAAGAAGAACGTCAGAGACTTAGAGAAGAGATTGAACAAATGAAACAACTTCGTGCAGATAATAAACTCAAAGCACGTTCTGTTCTAGACGAAGTAGAAACAATAAACTCACAAATAAGTACCAGAAAAAACTTAATAAAAATAACGAATCAACAAGCTAATCTATTAATTAGAGAGATTAACGTAAATCTAAAAAAAATAAGCGTATATCGTAAAGAATTGACTGTTCTTAAAGAAGATTATGCAAAAATGATATCCAAGTCTTATAAAAGTAAATCTCATCAAAGTAGAATTATGTTTCTTCTTTCTTCGTCTAATTTTGCACAAGCTTATAAGCGGTTACAGTATATGAAACAATATAATGAACATCGCAAAAAACAAGCAGATCAAATCGAAAGTAATGCTAAAGAGTTACAGTCCTTAAACACAGATCTTTCTAGACAGAAAAAAGATAAAGATGTATTGATTGAAGAAAATCGCGAAGCGCAGGAAAAGTTAGACGAAGAAAAGAAAGAACAGCAAATTTTAATGGCTTCTATTCGAAAAAAAGAAGGAGTTTACACCAAGCAAATTAAAGAAAAACAACAACAAGCTAATGCTATTGATAAAGCGATTGAAAAATTAATTAGAGAGGCAATTGCAAAAGCAAATAAAAAAGCTGGTAAAAAAGTAACTAATAAAGGGTCAGCAACTACATTTGCCTTAACAGCAGAGGCAAAAATATTAGCAGATAGTTTTACTTCTAATAAAGGCAAGTTACCTTGGCCAGTAGGAACAGGAAAAGTAACTAAAAAATTTGGTCGTCAACCACACCCTACACTACCTAATATACAAATTAATAGTAGCGGAGTAGAAATAGAAACAAGATCTGGAGAAAAGGCCAGGGCAATTTTTGAAGGAGAAGTTATAGCGATTCAAAAATTAAAAGGAGCAAGTAGGCTTGTGCAAATAAGACATGGTAATTTTATTACCACTTATTATAATATTGAAAATATTACTGTTACAGAGGGACAAAAAGTATCTACAAAACAATCGATTGGCGAAGTTCGTACAAATCCAACGACTGGTAGAGCAATTATGAAATTCTTAATCTACCAAAATGCTACGCGATTAAATCCGCAAAGTTGGATTTATAAAATGTAACTAATATCTATATAAACAACGCCTTTAGCTCAGTCGCATCTCCAGGCTTCATTTTGCCTGCGAGTACTAAGCTTAATTGTTTGCGTCTTAGAGCAGCATCATATCTCTTTTTTTCTAGCTCTGTTTCTGGCTTAATAGAGGGTACTACTACTGGATTGCCACTTTCGTTTACAGCTACAAAAGTATAAATAGCTTCATTTGCCTTAGTTTTTTCGCCACTTTGGCGATCTTCTACCCAAACATCAATAATAACTTCCATAGAGGTAGTAAAAGCTCTTGAAACTTTGGCTTCTACAGTAACTACACTCCCTAAAGGAATCGCTCTATTAAAAGCAACATGATTTACAGAAGCAGTAACTACAATTCTTCTAGAGTGTCTGCCAGCAGCAATTCCTGCCGCGCGATCCATTCGAGCCAATAATTCACCTCCAAAAAGATTGTTAAGAGGATTGGTTTCTCCTGGTAATACAAGATCAGTAAGAATAGTTCGCGATTCTGAAGGATGTCTAAATTCCATACAATTTTTTAATTTTTGTAAAGATATAAGGTAATACCGTAACGAGGAAATTAGTTACTCGGTATTTAGTATTTTGATATAAAGTAAGGTCTCTGGGGTTGATTTTTAGTTTACATTATGCTAACTAAGGTTTATGAAAACAGAATCAACACAGTATAAAATATAATACACCCCTTCAGGAATTTATTTTAAAACAAAATATATTAAAAATAGTATCTTACAATATTACTATAAGTTCATTAATTTACTCTTGAACTAACAACCAAGCTTTGGGATTTTGTTTTTGTTTAATTGTACTTAAAGCTAGTAATGCTTGTGATCTATCTTTATAAGTATCATAGGCTACTTGATGTAATCCATATTTGTTTAAACCAATAATACGTGCGTCAAAACCTTGTTTTTTAAGATCTTGTACTTTTTTGTCTGCATTAGAAATAACTCTAAAAGCACCAGCTACAACATGAAATTTTCCTAAAACGTCTTTTGTCGAAGAGGTAAAAGGAGTAGTGTTTTCTTTTATAATATTGAGGTTAATAGCAGGCAAAGGATTTGAAATTTCAAAAGTCGCTTCCTGTATTTTATTTTCTATCTCTTGATTGGCTTTTTGCCATTCTTTATTATTATAGCTTATATTAGTATCACTAACCTTCTTAAGACCAAAAAAACCTCCAATTCCAAGTACAATTGCTGCAACTGCTGCATACTGTAAATATGGACGTTCCTGACGTTTTTCGGGAGTAAAGGTAAGTGGGGCTACTTCTTCAATTGCCTCAACTTCTTTTTTATAAATCTCACGTCTTATGGCAGGAGAGGCAAAAGACTGTAATCCAAACGCTTCTGTAAGGTAGTTTACTCCTTGTGCAGGTTCAAATTGTAAAGTGTTTTCTACAGATGTATAAAAAGCACCTATTTTGTCTAATTCAACATGTTGTCCATTATTCATTTTCTCGTTAATAGACAATACATATCGCTGGATTTTAGCAACAGCATCTGTATATGTTATGTTTTCTACAGAAGCTATGTAATTGGCTAATAACCCATCATTGTTTTTTAATTGACTATTAAAAGAAATTAATTTTTGAGGAGGAAAAAAAGTATTAGTACTTTGTTGAATCGTAGCTGGTTGACGTCTTGTTAAAAAGGCACCAAATCCAGGTAGAATTATACATTCATATCGGTATAATAATTCGCTTATATATGTAGCTATGCTATTCATTCCCCTTGTTAAAAAAAAGTTTTTTAATTGTCAATTATGAATTTATTTGACCTTTTTATGATACTACAAAGGTAGGGAAAATTGAAGGCTCTATAAACTCTAAGCTTTGATTTTATTAACATCTACTATTTTTTTCGTTTCTTGTGCTGACTTACAAATCATTACATGGATATTAAAAAACTTCAGGCTTTACTTGCCCTTAAAAAAGTATCAAATCTTGGGGATAGTTCTATTAAAAAACTAATACGTGAGGTTGGTAGTGCCGAAGAAGTTTTGAAAGAAAAACCTAGCAATCTTCTTAAGATTGATGGTATAGGAAAAGTAAAAATTAAAGATATTTATAATCCTGACCATTATAAAGCTGCAGAAAGTGAGCTAAGATTTGTCGAAGAAAATTCGATAAACTGTTTGGTTTATGATGAGGTAGAATATCCTGAAAAATTAAAACATTGTATCGATAGCCCTGTAGTTATGTTTGGTTCTGGAAATATAGACCTTAAAAACAAAAAAATAGTAAGTATTGTCGGCACAAGACAAGTTACAAGCTATGGTGTGCAGTTTTGCGAAGAACTTATAGAAACATTAGCGCCTATAGATCCTGTTATAATTTCTGGTTTTGCTTATGGTGTAGATATTACGGCACAACGCGCTGCGGTAAAAAACAACTTACAAACTATTGGTTGTTTGGCGCATGGTCTAAATCAAATATACCCTAAAGTACACAAAAAATATGTTGCTCAAATTGAAGAAAATGGTGGGTTTTTTACTGATTTTTGGAGTACTGATACATTTGATCGCAAAAATTTTTTAGGACGAAACAGGATAATTGCAGGGCTTAGCGAAGCTACAATTGTGATTGAAAGTGCAGATAAAGGAGGGTCATTGGTTACTGCAGATATAGCTAATTCGTATAATCGAGACGTGTTTGCTGTGCCAGGCAGAGCCTATGACCCTTATAGTAAAGGTTGCAATATGCTGATTAAAACACAAAAAGCGCACATGCTTACCAGTGCAGCCGATCTAATCTATATGCTTAATTGGGAGCTTGATCAAAAAGAACAGCCTGTTGTGCAGAAAAAACTGTTTGTTGAATTAGATGAACATGAAAAAAAGGTATATAATTTTTTAAATAATAATGGTAAAGAGGTATTAGACATTATTGCTTTACAATGTAATATACCTACTTTTAAAGTCGCTTCTGTTTTGCTTAATATGGAGCTTAAAGGTGTTGTAAAGCCTTTGCCAGGTAAATTATTTGAAGCAATTTAGAAGTTAAAAAGTAGCATTGTAAAGAGGGTAATACTATTTACTTTCCTTTTTTAATTCTAGATCTCCGCATACATATTCCAGTAGTTCGCAAGCATCTACTTCTATTGCCATTGCAATTAGATAAAGCTCGTCTGCTCTCAATTTAGTTTTTTCATTTATAGAAAGTTCACTCAATCTTTGCTTATTTATTCCTGTTCTTCTAGATACCTGTGATTTATTCACGGCTTTTCTTTTCAAGAAAGTTCCAAGTTTTGTCATATAATATATTTTATTCGGTATAATTATATGAATTATTATGACGAATGTAAATAAATTCTTCATTTTATTTTTAAGTTGACAATTTTTTATGTATAATTGTCAAGAAAATATGTAAAAAATGATTGTAAATACTAAAGAGGAGTATCTCAAAATTCAATTATTGAATCAAAAAGAACTACAAACCTGAGTTCGACGTAAGAAAAAAGGGTTTTTACTTGTAGAAAAAGCAGAAAAACATTATATTTAAGTATCTAACATTCAAATATTTAAATGAATTTCTGCTTATGATTTCTAAAGATAAAATTACTGAAATTTTCTTTTCTATTGATGAATTTTGCAAGGTTTTTAACCCTGCTTTAAAGAAAAGACAGCTTACTACAGGAAAAAAGACAAGAAATAGGAAGTTTACCATGTCTGCTAGTGAAATTATAACCATTACTGTTCTATTCCATTGTAGTGGCTATAGAACCTTCAAACACTTTTATATTTTTTACGTAAAAGAGCATTTGCAAAGAGAGTTTCCCAATACTGTTTC
>NZ_AUML01000040.1 GCF_000430665.1 Aquimarina muelleri DSM 19832
CCTCTCTATACTCTACTATGGCAGCATCATTAAATTTATATCTTTTTAAAGGGGGATTATCAAAAGAGTTAAAGTAAAATACCACCTCTCCTTCGCTTAAATAATAAAAATCTTCATTTTTTTTATTATGTACCGATGGCATTTGCATAAAGTACAAAAA
Organism: Aquimarina muelleri DSM 19832; assembly: GCF_000430665.1. Classification (GTDB taxonomy): domain Bacteria; phylum Bacteroidota; class Bacteroidia; order Flavobacteriales; family Flavobacteriaceae; genus Aquimarina; species Aquimarina muelleri. The sequence goes on from NZ_AUML01000040.1 coordinate 161, forward strand.
CACCTCCTCGTTATAACCTGTTATAAAAGTACATTCTATTAATCCACCCAATACCATAGGGGCAGGTTTTCCTTTTTTGTCTATAAGCGTTTGGTAGAGCATGGTACAGTTTTGTAACTCTCGTACCTGACCAAAAATAGTAAGTTTTGCTAGTATGCCCATTGTAGATATGTATCTTATGATTATCGAATTATTTTGGTTTAAATTCAGCTAACAAAACAGGTTTTGGGTACGCAAAGTAACGTAAAATATTGCGGCTTTTTATACGTACGTTAAAAGTTTGTGGTTTTACCATAATATTTTGTCTAATATCTTATAACAGAAGGTCTTTTATATAAAAAAAGATCTACTTCGATCTTTAAATTTTTAACCAAAGGCCTTGAAATTTTAACCATGAAGGTTAAAAATTCGACCTGCTGCGTTAAAAATTCTGCTTTTAAGGTTAAAAATTTCGTCTTTTTAATCAAACGGAAGGTCTTTTGAGGTAAATACATCTGTTTTGATATGCTAGCTTTAATCCAAAATCTGTAATTGTGGGGTTTTGTAACAAAAAGTTTACTTCTGGCTTTTGAGTTTTTAGAAAAAAGTGCTGTTTTTAATAGATTCTTCTGCATACCTTCTGCCTTTTATTTTTTTATGTAAAAGATACCCACTTATACAAGTACCCCTACCCACTTGTTAAGTACCCCACCCCACTTAAGAAGTACCCCTGGGTACTACAACTGTTAAAGCTCGCGGTAACTTTGTCAGTGTACCCACTTGCTTAGTAGGGGTGGGGTACTTCAGAACCGGGAATTTTATGCAACTTTGTCAGTGGATCCACTTGGTTGTATAGAAATACCCACTTCATTACTTGGTCATCGGGGTAACTTTGCTATCTGTAGGGCAAATTTTGAGGTACAGCTTGTCTTTTTTGTAGGAGATCGTACAAAAATGGATGTCCTTAATCTCTTTTTGGATATCCAACCTAAAGAATTAATACCCCTATATAGTTTGTAACAATTCTATACCAGTATCGTCTTCTTTTTATCGAGACGAAGCAACTTATAAAAGAATGTCTTGTCTATAGTATCATAGGATCTCCTAAATTTTAGAATTATGTTATATAACAAAGTATTATTTACTACTTTTTGGATTAGTCTTATAAGTACTATCGCAGTAGGACAAACTATTACGTCTAAGATAGTGGATAAAAAAACCAACCAACCCATACCTTATGCTACGATACAAGTATCTAAAAACGAAGGAGTAATCACTAATGAAGAAGGTAGATTTAGCTTAAATCTAGGAGACAACTTTTCTAAAACAGATTCTATCTATATATCTTCAATGGGTTATGAAAAAGTGGGAATTTCGATTCAAAATGTTACTGATAGTATTATTTATATAGAGCCTAAGGCTATAGAGTTAAAAGGTGTTTTTATTTCTAATAAAAATCTTACGGTCGATGAAATAATGGAAAATGTAGAAAATAATTTATCCAAAAATTATGATTTTAAATTATCTCATAAACGATTATTTTTTAGAGAATCTGAGTTTAATACCGTAAAAAAACTGAAGGTTGATTTTAAAAAATCTACTATCAAAGAGCTTAATAAAAAATTTATTGATAGCGTAACCTCTATTATTCCTAAAAAATCTGAATATTATACAGAAGTTTTATGTGATTTTTATAACAGTTCTGAAAAAGCAAAACTTCATATCATTAAAGCTGCCGAACTATATGATAAAAACAATATGGGATCTATGGATGCTATATCCAAAAAGATGGAGACAATTTTTAAGGATAATGTAAAACCCGACTCCTATTTAAAAATAAAATCAGGAATATTTGGTACCAAAGTACAAGTCGACTCTATTCTCGAAAACGATAAAGAAGCTTCGGCAGTAAAAAATGAAATAGATGAGCAAAAGAAAAAAGAAGATAAAAGCAATTTTTTAAACAATCAAAAATCTGGACTAAAAAACATTTTATCCAGTTTGTTTTTTAACAAAGATGTACTATCTAATTTTATACATAAGTCCGGACGATATAATTTTGAACTTGTAGATTATACTTATATCCATGATAATAGTGTATATATTATTGAATTCTCTCCTAAATGGAGAGGAGATTTTAAGGGTACCTTATATGTAAATACGCAGGATTTTGCAATCCTTAGAGCTGATTATGAAAATGTAAAACCTCTTAAAAACTTTAAACTTCTAGGGATAATGTATCAAGATAATCTGTATCGCAATACCATAATCTTTACTAAAGGTCAAAATAATATTTACGATCTTAAATACTTAGAAATGCATAGAGGCAACATTTTTGGTTTTGATCGCCCTTTAAAAGTGATCGAAAAAAACAAACACGTTAAAGGAAAGCGTAAACAAAATGAATTATCTCTTGATTTAGAAGCTTTTATGTCTAACAAGAATAAAGTAGAAATCGTAGTTTTTGATTCTAAACCCATAACCGAAACCGATTATAAAAACAGTACTGAAAACAAAAGTATACAACCTGAATATTTATCTGCTTACAATCCAGATTTCTGGAAAGGATATAACATCATAGAGCCCAATACTGCTATTAAGGAATTTACTGCTGTTCCTGAAACTGAGTAGATGTATAGTAAAACTTGGGTTTCATTATCAATATCGATTCTGTCTATTGTATTTTAGAATAATTATAAAGTTGAGGTGCTTACAACTTTTTTACTATATATAGTAACACGAATAATACATCAATACTTAAGCCCCCTTCTTAACTTAAGTATAATAATATCTCCTAGTTTACAACAATTCTATAACATAGATAATATTTACTCTTAATTTCAAAGAAATATTAATTCACTTCCTTTACTATATATTTGATTATCATTTTTATAACATCAATTTAAGCCAACTTAAATAATAATAATTATGAATATTTGTATAATAGGAGGAGGAGCATCTTCTGTACTTATTTTAAATAGAATTCTTAAAAAACATCACGAATTTAAAAATACAGAGATTGTTATTTATGAAACAAGACCAGCTATTGGCCCAGGTTTAGCCTATAACGAAAATAATGGATATCGTATTTTAAATACTTCTCCCAACAAAATGAGTATAGGAGAGGATAAATATGATTATGTAAGCTGGTGTCTAGACCAAAATAAAAATGAATTATTAAGGAAAACTTATGGTAAATATCTAGAATATAAATTTTTAGAAATATGCAAAGAATTACACCATCATAATATTATAGTTAATGCTAAACATGAAGAGGTAAGAGATATAAAAATTCAAGAAGATAAAGTGTGTATAAAAGCTGTTTTTTCAAATAGTTACTATAATATAGGCATAATTGCAAGTGGTGGTATTATTAATGAACCTTTTAGTTTTCTTCAAAAATCTGATAGATACTTTTCATTTTTAAATTTTTTAGATTTTGATAAAATATTATCTAATAATGCCAAAACCGTTGGAGTTATTGGCACTGGCCAAAGTGCAGTAGATGTTTCTTTGATGCTACAAAATAAAGGGTATACAGGTAAAATAATTATGTTTTCCAAAAAAGGTGTTTTACCAAAAGTTCGTCCAGATAATATTCTTACAGATGATTTTAATGAAGAATTAGAAAAACTTATCAATACCAATAAAACATCTCTTCATGATCTTATTAAGTTTTCAACTTCTAATATAGAATTTGGTATCGCAGATGAATATCAGGATTGGAAAAAATTCATTAAAGAAATAGAAGAGTCCAGAAAAAGCTTACCTAGATGGAATAAGCTTATGAACCAATTTACACCTCATATTATCCAATTGTGGAGTAAACTAAGTGAAAAAGATAAAAAGATTTTTAAACTCAAATTTCTTGAAACAACTCAAAGATTGAGAGGAGGCATCCCTTTATTTAGTGGTGAAAAAATCCTAAAATTAATTTCTAATGAGCAACTTAATGTTATTAAAGATATTAATAAAATAGAAATTTTAGAAGATGGGTTTTCTATACATCATCTGGAAGGAGAAAAATTTGAAGTTGATTTTATAATCAACGCTGCTGGTATTTCTGCAAATGGAGTGTTTAAAATCATAAACGGATTATTAAAAAACAGAAATGTTTTAATGAGCGAATATGGAGGCATAGAAGTAGATATAGCAACTAACCAACTTATAGATCATAATCACAATGCTATCAAAAACCTCTATGCTATCGGTTATCCAACAAAAGGTGTTTGCCAATTTGTAAACTCTATTGAGTTTTTAAAAACATTTGCAGACAGAATTATCAATAGTATAATAGTCGAAAAGAATAGCAAATTAAAAACTGTATCAGAAAATTTTATTTAATATGAAATTACAAGCTATTTTATTATCCTCAAGAGGGATTAAGTTTTTGGGATCAAAAATTTTTGAAAAAACGGATGTTCATTTAATTTGTAGTACAAAACAGGAAGAATCCATCCCACAATTTATACAAGATAAATTAAAGAAAAAATACATTGTAGAAGAAAATTTTAATAAAACTACAATGGTTATGGAGTACAATAAAGATGAGGTAATTCGAATTTTCGAAAAACTTTTGAAAGAATTTTCAGTACAAAATATCAGAGTCATTTGTAGCCAAGAAGCTAATCTAGAACTAGCTTCAAATATACGAGATAGATTTTCAATAAAATATGGTTTAAAACCAGATTCACTTGTGTTTTTCAGAGATAAGATCAAAATGAAAAAGAAACTTTTGAATAATGAGATAAGAGTACCAAAATTTTTAGAAGAAATACCAAAACTAGAAAAAAATCAAAACTTGTTTAAAGAGTTACAATCATTTTTCAATAGCCCAATGGTTATTAAACCTAGGTTTTCTGTAGGAAGCAGAGGTGTTTATAAAATAAGAAAAGAAAAAGATCTTATAGATTTTTTAAACGACTGTCGAGACGAAATACACCTTTATGAAGTAGAAGAACTGATAGAAGGAGATATGTATTATTGTGATTTTGTAATCCAAAACAGAGAGATTCTGGTAGAACTGGTTTCCAAATATAGTTTCAATACTACAGATTTTCAAAAGGGTAAAAATCTAGGTTCTACTCCTTTATTAAACAAAGATCCATTAACACAACGTCTGCTTGGTTTTGCAAGAGAGGTACTCAATTCTTTTGGAAACATAGATGGTTGTTTTCATATGGAACTGTTTTTAAGCATATCCAATGAAATTGTTTTCTTGGAAATAGGTGCAAGACCCCCAGGAATATTAGCCGTTCCTGTTTATATAGATACTTTTGATATTAATTTATTAGAAATGGATTTCTTTATCCAGACAGGTCTTCCTATAGAGCAAAAAAACATTATTTTAGAATCTAATAATTATTCATTTTTTATGATGTTTCCTAAATTGAGTGGGAAAATTGAAGCCTTAAATCATCCAGAATTAGACAGTAAATATAATTTAAACTGGAAGGTTAAGGTTGGAGAAGTTACTCAAAAAACAGATACAAATATTAACTATGCAGGTGTAATTCAAGTATGGAATGAGGATTATGATAATTTACAAATTGATTTTGAATATTTAAAAAATGAATTTATCCCAATCCAATACAGTACAAACTAAAAAATTAAAGGCTTATACTCCTTTGCTAGCTTCAATTTTAATATTAATTGTGGCACAATTGGGTATAAGTCTTTATTTGGTTGCTTTACCAGAAATAGCACTTTTTTATAAAACAGATCAAAACACGGTTGCTGCTACGCTCTATGCATATCTTTTACCGTATGGGGTTTCTCAACTTCTATTTTCAGTGGTCTCACTTAGATTAGGTTTTAACAAAAGTATCTGTATAGGGTTTGCAATATACTGTTTAGGCATTGTGATTCTAATCTTTTCTACAAACATTGAATTATTTACCTTTTCTAGAGTTATTCAAGGATTTGGTGCAGGAATTTTGTCTATTATCGTAAAGCTTACTATCAAAGATAAGTATAAAGGAAATCAAATTAATATTGCCTTTTCTTATCTAGAGATGTTTGCTACCATTACTCCTGCATTAGCACCATTATTAGGTTCTTTTTTAATTAAAAACTATGAATGGCGATTTTTATTCGTTTTTATGTTATTGCTTGCAGGACTGATCTTCTTTATTGTATACCTTATTAAAATCAAATTAACAGAGAATTCTAATTTAAGTATTGTAAAAGGGTTTAAAGACTATGGTCTGGTAATACAAAGTAAAAAGTATTTATTAAGTATACTCGCCATTCTATTGGTTTATTCTACGATATTAATTTACTTATCTGGTTCTTCATTTTTATTCATATCCAAATTTAGGCTTTCTCCTTCTTCATATGGATATGTTATGATTTTACCAGCTATTGGTACGTTTTTAGGTTCCAATCTTTCTGCTTGGATGATTAATAAGTCTTTTTCTGATTTAATTTTTAAAATTGGATTAACCCTTACCTTTTTATCTGGCTTTTTTATGATAGTAGGCTATGCTATTCTAAATACTTTAACTTGGGTTTCATTATTAATATCGATTCTGTCTATTGTTTTAATATCTATTTCATATGGGCTCTTATTTCCAAACATCATTGCTAAAATTATCAAGTTGAAATTAGGAAACTCAGGAGCTGATATTGCTTTAGCAAGCAGCATACAATTAATAGGTGCCTCTATTATCAATTTATTATTAACACAAGTACAATTTGATTGGCAGTTAATGATGGGAGTATTATTTATGATCGTTGGAGCAATCTTAGTTTATTTATTAAAAAGATTATAGTTTTTTTAATAAAATAGATTTTACAGTATCAAACCATTCATTTTTGAGTATACTAAGGATCATACTATCTCTTCTTCCATTTTCAATTGTATAATTGCTTCTTAAAATACCTTCTGGGGTTGCTCCAATACTTTTTAAGGCATTTATGCTTCTTATGTTATTACGATCTACTTTAAACTCTATTCGCTCTACCTGCATCTGTTCAAACGCGAACTCAAGTAATAAAAATTTGCAATGTTTATTTAATCCTGTTCCTTGAAAATTTTTTCCATACCAAGTATATCCTATTCCTGCTGTTTTATGAAAAACTTTTATATCATAAAACCGAGTGCAGCCAGCATATCTATTTGTTCTTTTATCATATATAATAAAAGGATAAGAGTCTTCTTTTTCTCTAGCTTTTATAGCAGAGTTTATGTATCGAATAAGGTTTTCTTTACTATTAGGAGGAAACAGTGAATGTTGCCAAATCTCAGGTTCTTGAATTGCAAAATATAATAGATTATCAAAATCTTCTTGAGTTATTGGTCGTAGTAAAATAACTTCATTTTCAATAGCGTAGTATTGATCAAATTTTAAATGGATCATTTCATCTTAATTTAATGCTTCAAACACTTAAAAATAGAACAAAAAATTGATAGTTTTATTTATAAAAATTCATTTCATCTATATACTTCCAGACTGTAGCAGGAAGTAGTGGTCTTATATTTTTACCCTCGGCAATAGATTTACGAATAAAAGTTGAGGAAATCTCCATAATAGGAGCGTTAATCCGTTGTATTTTAGAATGGTTAGAAAATTGTGTTTTCACTACTCCTTCTGCGATTCGAGGATATACATAAACATTGTGTTTTTCAAGAATTACTTCATAGTTTTTCCACTTATGAAAACTCTTTAGGTTGTCTTCTCCCATGATAAGGTGAAACTCTTTATCTGGGTATTTTTCTTGAAGATGTACAAGTGTATGCACTGTATAATTAGGCTGAGGCAACTTAAACTCTACATCACTTGGTTTTAATTTGGGGTAGGATTCTATTGCTCTATATACCATTTCAAGACGGTGATAATTATCCAGTAGTGTTTTTTTCTTTTTATGAGGATTATGTGGGGTAACAACCATCCATATTTCATCCAAATCAGAAAATTCAGCCATATGATTAGCTATTGTTAAATGACCAATATGAATAGGGTTGAACGTTCCGAAATACAAACCGATTTTTTTCATAAAAAAAGAAGGTTTTTACCTAGCTTAAAAGCTGGTTTTTGATTACTAGATAATTATTTTAAAAGAAATTTACTTACCAATTGATACACTTCATTTTTAGCTTTTTCTAAATCGTCATTAGTTATAATAGCATCAAATTGAGGTGCTGTAGCCATCTCTGTAGAAGCTTTTGCTACCCGCATATTGATTTTATCTTCAGACTCTGTTTTCCTTTTTTTTAATCTAATTTTTAATTCTTCAATACTTGGTGGTTTTACAAAAATTGCCAGAGTTCGATCTGGATATATTCTTTTAATATCCAACCCCCCCACTACATCTATATCAAAAATAACATGTTTTCCTTTATCCCAGAGTCGTTGTACTTCGGTTTTTAAAGTGCCATAAAAATTATCTCTGTACACTTCTTCCCACTCCAAAAATTCATCACTCTTAATCTTATTTTTAAACTCTCTTAAGGATAAAAAATAATAATCTGTTCCATGAATTTCTCCACCTCTTGGTTCTCTGGATGCTGCAGAAATAGAAAACCCAAGATTAAGTTCTTCTTTATGAAGTAAATATTTAACTAAAGTAGTTTTTCCGCTTCCAGAAGGAGCTGAAAGCACAATAAGTTTACCTTGGTTCATTACAATACGTTTAGCAATTGTTCTTTAATTTTTTCAAGCTCATCTTTCATTTGTACTACTAATTGTTGCATAGGCGCATGATTAGATTTACTACCAATAGTATTAATCTCCCGACCTATCTCTTGTGTAATGAAACCTAGCTTTTTTCCATTAGAATCAGCAGAATTTAATGTAGTATCAAAATATTCTAAATGATTAGATAGCCTAACTTTTTCTTCCGTAATATCAAATTTTTCGAGGTAGTAGATTAATTCTTGTTCAAACCGATTTTGATCCACCTCTTCTTTTAAATCAGAAACTGCTTTGTGTAGTCTTTCTTTAACAGTTTCCATACGATCAGGATCCATTTGTATTACTTGCTTTAGTAATTCACTTATGTTTTTAATGCGAATAGCAAAATCCTTTTCTAATGCTTTTCCTTCGTCAACTCTATATTGTTCAATTTTTACTAATGCATCTGCAAGAGCTGTTTCGATTGCTTTAAATTCTTTTTCATCAATTTCTTCACGCTCCGTTTTTAAAGCATCAGGCATACGTACCGCCATTTTCATTAGCTCCAAACTATCTCCATTATGTATTGCAGATAATTGTTTGATATATTCTTTTACAATTACTTCATTAACCTTGGTAGATGTTTCCTCTCCTGTGGCCTCTACATATAGTCCAAAATCAACTTTCCCTCTTTCTAAAGCTTTAGCTATAGTGTTTCGCATTTGTAACTCCTTTTCACGATATTGAGAAGGTGTTCTTGCATTAAGATCTAAGTTTTTGCTATTAAGTGATTTAACTTCAATAGTTATTTTTTTTGTAGGTAACTGAAGGATAGACTTCCCAAAGCCGGTCATAGATTTGATCATATAATTATGCTAAAAGTTGCACGAAGATAAGGAAAACTACTGAGGTTAGCTCTCTAGGCTTTAATGACATCCATTTTTTTATACAGAAAAAGAGTAAAATAATGTATCGATCCAATAATACAAATCAATAACCTTGAAGAATTAAACTCCACAATGTGGATCTAAAAAGAAACTTTATAGCAATCCAGATAGTTTAAAGCCCTATTTTTATATAATGTGATACCTACCAGATTAGTTGCGTATACTTCTAACCAATATTTTTTAGTAAAATATTGGGTCTTAATCTTGAAAAAAAATAATTCAATGTAATTATACGCCATCAAAAAATTAAATTAAATATAATATCTTGATATTTCCAATAACATTCTCCCCCACACTCTACTACTACTAGTAATAAGCTGCTAACTTAAATTTGATAGAAGAAAATTTACGTCGGTATATTCAGTAGATAAAATTTTTATTGAATGTCTCAATTTGATAGCTTTTTTTATGAATTTATTACTTCAAAATGAGATTCTTAGGCTGTTTTTTTAGATACTCTACTTTTAAGTTTAGCATTTTTTTACCTCCTTAATTATAACCAGAATACCAAATCTGGTTGTATATGATTTTTATAGAATTATTAAAACTATTATGCGTTAGGATTTTTATCTCGTATTTTTTTATAAAGTTTAATCCCCATCATAAGAGATATAGCTAAAACCAGAATGCCAATTACACCATAAATCCAATTTACAGCATCTCGTACAATTACCAAAAATATAACAGAAAAAAGAATAATAGTAGAGCCTTCGTTCCACATTCGCATTTTACCAGAAGACCATTTAATAATATCCTTTTGTAGCTGTTTATATATATAGTGGCATTTTAAGTGATATGCTATAAGCAATATTACAAATCCTAGTTTTACATGCATCCAAGGTTGTTCTAGCCAGCCAGGCATTAAAACAAGTAACCAAACAGCAAATAAAGTTGCCAAAATAGCAGAAGGCCAAGTGATAATAAACCAAAGACGTTTTGCCATTAATTTAAGTTGATCCCCTAAGATTTTTTTGTCTGGTAAAGGTTTTTGAAATGCTTCAATCTGATAAATAAATAATCTGGGTATATAAAATAATCCTGCAAACCAAGTAATAACAAAGATTAGGTGTAAGGATTTTATGTAGTTATAATATTCAAGCATTTTTTTGTTTTAGTTACCTAAAATTTCACTCGCAATAATAAACGATTTTTTATTCTTCTACAAAAAGATAATTAAGTTGCAAGATATTGAACTCTATATTAAAAAAATTAATTTCTGAAGAAAATCAATAACCTCGGAGCAAGCTCACGAGGCATACTTTCGAAAATATATTTTGTTTTCGGGGAAATGAACTTTACAATATGGATTAAAATCTCTTATTTTTTATAGATTGATATGCTTGACCTGCTACTTTTATTGTACTAACTAATACCATTTATTCTGATACTGAGGCGAAAAAAGAACATTTTATTACGGTAAATTCAAATTGTAAATGGTATAAACAAGGATTCATAAGCGTTTTAAATGTATACATTTCAGAGCAGGTTTGGAATGATAATAATAAATGTCTTACTCTATCTTACCATCTAATAAATTAATAATTCGAGAACCATATCCAGCATTTTTCTCAGAATGGGTTACTTGTATAATGGTAACTCCATCTTTATTTAGCTCCGTAAATATTTCCATGATTTCATCCCCTTGTTTAGAATTTAGGTTTCCGGTAGGTTCGTCTGCCAGAATCAGTTTTGGGCTGGCAATAAGTGCCCTGGCAATACCAACTAATTGTTGTTGTCCCCCACTTAATTGCGAGGGAAACAAATCTTTTTTGCCTACTATATTAAAACGATCCAACATATCTGCAACCAAAGATTTTCGCTCGCTACTACTGTGTTTTTTATATAAAAGTGGCATCTCCAGATTTTCTTTTACAGTTAGCTCATCAATTAAATGATATGCCTGAAAAACAAATCCAATGTATTGTTTGTAGAGATTAGCCCTGTGTTTTTCTTTAAGAGAATGTACAGATTCTTCTAAAAAAGTATATTCTCCTTCATTAAAATTATCGAGCATCCCAATTATATTTAGCAAAGTAGATTTACCCGATCCCGATGGTCCCATGATGGATATAAAATCTCCTTCATGCACCCATAGATCCACATCTTTTAATAAAAACGTTTTCTGTCCGCCAGAGTTTACCCATTTGGATATGTTTTTTAGTTGTACTAACATTATGTATATATTTTTATTTTTTAGTTGACTGACAAAGACCTCGCAGATTTTTCAAAAACCTGTGAGGTCTATACTGATTTAATTTATTCGGTTCTTAAACTTTTTATAGGATTCATAGATGCAGCTCTAAAGCTTTTCCATCCTATAGTTATAAATGCTATAAACACAGTGATGCCTCCTGCCAAAACAAATACCCACCACTGTATTTGCGCATGATACGCAAACCCCTGAAGCCATATATTCATAAAATAAAAACCAAGCGGAAATGCTATTAAAAATGAAATAAATACCAGTTTTATAAAGTCTGCGGAAAGCATTGCTATAATTTGTGGTATGGTAGATCCAAGTACTTTTCGAATACCGATTTCTTTAAATCTTTGTTCTGCAGTAAAAGTCACTAACCCAAACAACCCCAAACATGCAACAAAAATGGTAAGGATAGTAAATATAGTAAGGATATTACCCATTTTTTGCTCGGTAAGGTAGGTTTGGTTATATGCTTGATCTAATAAGATATAATGAAATGGTTCGCTACTTTCAAAGCTGTTCCACGTGTTTTCAATACTTTTTATAAGTCCTGCCATTTGTGCTGTTTTTGCTCTTATAATTAATCCTCCATAAGGATTATTTAGCATTAGCAAAGGCTCTATAGTTTGGTGCAGGGACTTAAAATGAAAATCTTTTACTACTCCTGTAATGGTTAGTTGTTGTTTGCCATCATTAGTATCTCTTATAAATGTTTTGCCAAGGACATCATCTTTTTCAAAGCCAAGTACTTTTACCGCTTTTTCATTAAGAATAACATTACCAGAGTCTGCCCCATAATCTTTAGAAAAATTTCTTCCTGCTATTAGCTCCATCCCCATGGTTGGGATATAGTTATCGTCGATATTATAAACAAACATTCGTCTTTTAAATTTATTATCTACAAAAATCCCAGACATATTATTGTCGGATGGCCCAATAGGAGCAAAAGCCGAATGAGAAACATTTGCTACTCTGGCATCTTTTAAAATTTCATTTTTTAAAGAGATATTATTGTTTCCTAAAAGATACGACTCATTAAGTACCACTATTTGATCTTTATCAAATCCTAGTTTTTTATTTTGAATAAAAGACATTTGCTGTTCTATAATGAGCGTAGCAAATATGAGAGTGACAGAAATAACAAATTGAAAAACTACTAATACACTTCTAATACCTTTAGAATTTCCTGTACCAGAAAATTTACTTTTTAATGCGGTTAGCGGTGTAAAAGAAGATAGATAAAATGCTGGATAACCACCTGCCAATAATGCTATAAAAACGGTTAATCCTGTAAGAATAATAAATGTATAAGGGTTAAGTAAATAAAACCACTGTAGTTCTTTGCCAGATACGTTATTAAAAAACGATAGGGAACACACCACTAATACAGCTGCTAGTATCATTGCTAGTATGGTCGTTAATAATGACTCTGTTAAAAACTGATATATCAAATTGTTTTTTCCAGAACCTAATACTTTTTTAACTCCAATTTCTTTACCTCTTTTTGCTGCGGCTGCAGTGGACAAATTCATAAAATTAATACAAGCAATAAGCAACATAAACAAAGCAACAGCACTAAATATATAAATATACTTTATGTCTCCTCCTTGTTCTAATTCTGAAGATGCTACAAAATCTGACTCTAAATGAATACTTGTTAATGGTTGTAAAAAAAGCCCTAATTGATTGTCTTTTGTAAACTCATTATACGATACTCCAAGTTCTTCTTGTACCTGAGGCCCCATATATTTTTTAAGGATTTGTGGCAATTTTGCTTCTAATAATTTATAATCATAGTCTTTTTGTAATACGAGATAGGTATGAAAATTTGAATTTGTCCACGAGGTAGATTGTGCATCCTCCCGAGAATTCATAGAAGCCAATATATCAAAATGAAAATGAGAGTTTTTAGGCATTTCTTCTATTACCGCAGTAACCTCATATACCGCTTCTTCATTATTTAGCGAAACCATTTTACCTATTGCTGCATCTGTGCTTCCAAAATATCTTTTAGCCTGTTTTTTTGTAACAACAAGGGTATTTGGTTTTTGTAACGGTGCAATCGTATTACCTTTTATAATTGGTAAGGTAAATACCTCTAAAAAATTAGGGTCTACATACGCAAGAGTACTATTCCTATACGAACTGTTTTGATACGTTATTTTTGAATTTCCGATATTTCTGATGCGTGTAGTTTGTACTACCTCTGGAAATTCGTTTTTTAAAGTTTGCCCAACAGGGGCCATAACCACTGCTTCTTTTATTTCTTCTCCATTTATTTTGGCATTAAATACCACTCTTACTATCTGCTCTGCTTTTTTATGAAAACGATCATAACTAAATTCATCTATTACAAATAATGCGATGATTAATGCGGTAGCAATCCCTATTGCTAAACCAATACTATTTATGGCAAACAAACTTTTATGCTTTAAAAGGGTTCTCCAAGCTATTTTAATATGGTTTTTAAACATAATTTTGTTTTTTATTCATTGATACCCTACTACTCATCTCTTAGTACATTAACGGGGTTTCCGCTTGCAGCTACAAAACTCTTCCAACTTACTGTAAGTAATGTAATTACCAGCGTTACTATTCCTGCCAGCACAAATATCCACCAGCTTATCGTGGTCTTTACTGCAAAATTTTCGAGCCAGGAATTCATAGCGTACCAAGCTATTGGAATCGCTATGACAAAAGCAATTCCTATCCATTTGATAAAATCAATGTTTAGTAATTTCAGAATCTTAAAAATACTTGCTCCGTTTACTTTTCTTATCCCTATTTCTTTTTTGCGTTGTACACAGGTATACGATGTTAACCCAAATAACCCTAAGGCTGCAATACATATGGCAAGTATGGTAAAAGCTCTGAATACTTTATTAAATTGCCTGTCATCGTCATATTGTGCATCAAATTGCTTATCAACAAATGTATAATCAAACGTACTTTCAGGAAATGTTTGTTTCCATACATTTTCTATTTGAGTAATGGCTTGCGTATACCCTGATGCAGAGGTTATGGTAGTATCAAATTTGACTAACATATAATTATCTACTTTACTATAGCGTATAATAATTGGTATCACAGAGGCTTTTAATCCAAAATGGTGGTAGTTTTTTACGATTCCTGTAATATTCCATTCTTCGTTCCAAAATTTTATTTTTTTACCTACGCCTTCTTTTGGATTACTAATCCCTATCATTTGTGCCATTTTTTCGTTGATTACCACTTGTTGGTTTTTCTCTTTGTGGTTAGGCAAAAATGTACTTCCGGCAACAAATTTCATATCCATCATTTCAAAATACTCTGGATTATTTACTTCATAACTATAATTTACGTTATGATCATCTTGTGTTCCGTCTGGATAAGTTATTCCTACAGAAGAGGATAAGTTTCCAAAACCATCCCCAGGAAATGTATTAGAAGTCACCACATGGGTAACATAAGGCAGCTTCATAATTTCATTTTTCATTACCTCATATTTTTTCTCTAAAACTGCGTCTTTTTTAGTGAGCAATTCTCCTGAAAAAGCTATAATGTTATTCAATGAAGTCCCCAAAGGCTGATTTTGCAAATGATTAATTTGCTTGGTAATCACTATAGTACTCATAACCAATACTATTGTAGCTAGAAACTGTGTAATAATTAATCCTTTTCTTATATGCAAACCATTGGCAGAAGCTCTTATTTTTCCTTTTAAAGCTTTTGAAGGACTATAGCTACTTAATACCCATGCGGGATATAAACTAACCAGTAGTATTGCAAGAATTACAATGGCGATAACAGGAGATAGTTGTTTTATTGTTTCTACAGTTAAAGCTAATTCACTACCAGTAGCTTTGTTATATATAGAAAGTACAAATATACTTATGCATATAGCCAGTAGTATTGCCCCAAAATTTAGAATCATTGATTCTATAACCGATTGTATCCCTAATTGTGCTCGTTGCGCCCCTGCTACCTTGCGAATACCTACTTCTTTGGTACGCTCCAAAGATTTTGTTGTAGATAGATTAATATAGTTTAACCAGGCAAGGACAAGAATAACAATGGCAATGGCAGTCAAAAATTTCACTCGCACCGCACTTCCGTTTACTTCTGCCTCGTAGGGTTTATTAGAGTACAAATGAATATCTTCTAGGGATTCTATATTATGCCGTTCCCGAAAATTGCCTTGAAAATCCCAAGCGATTATTTTTGATTTGAGCGCATCGATATTTGTATTTTTATCTACCTTAAAGTAGGTAAAAAAGTGATTTTGATTCCAATTTGGTTCTCTATAATAGTTTCCGAATGTATCCCAAGTATGGATCGTGGCATATGAAATCAAAAAATTTGTTTTCATATGAGTAGTCTTGGGTACATTATTCATGATACCAGTAACCCTTAGTAGTACTTCGTTTCCTGCTGAAAAAGCGACTATGTCTTTACCTATGGGATTTTCATCTCTAAACAACTTTGTTGCCAAATTTTGTGTTAAAACAATGGTATTAGGCTCCTGTAAAACACTATTCAGATCTCCTTTTAGTAATGGATATTTAAAAATATCAAAATAGGATGGATCTGCCAATGCCCCATCTTTTTCTTTAAAGATCTTATTGTTGTAGGTAAATACTACTTCATCAAATTTATAAAGGCGTACTTGCTCCAATACTTCTGGAAATTTATTTTTTATCGTGGGTCCAGTAAGGTTGTAGGTTTGCGCATCTCCAGGAACAAAAGTATCTCCTTGTTTATAATCCATATATACACGATATACATCTTCAGACCCATCAAAACTGTCATAACTACGCTCATAATTAACATAAACCATGATCAAAATGAAAGAAGCTACTCCGATAGATAATCCCAAAATATTGATTACAGAATAGAGCTTATTCTTTAAAAGATATCTAATTGCTATTTTAAAATATAAGGTATACATGATATATTATTATTTACCCCTAACAAGTTTTATAAAACTTGTGAGATTAGAACTTATTTATTCTGTTCGTAAACTTTTTACCGGATTAACAACAGAGGCTTTTATGGCGTGAAAACTAACCGTTACTAATGCGATGAGTACTGCAGATATTCCTGCTATAGCAAACATCCACCATTGTATTTCTATTCTATATGCAAAGTCTTCTAACCAATACTTCATTATAAACCATGCTAAAGGTGCTGCTATTATAAATGCAATACCTACCAGAGTTATAAACTCTTTGGATAAAAGAGTAACTACTTTGGTAACAGAGGCTCCTAATACTTTTCGTATTCCTATCTCTCTTTTACGCTGTAAAGTACTGTATGCTACAAGTCCTAACAATCCCAAACAGGATATCAAAATTGCCAATACTGCAAAGCACAAAAACAAGTTTCCAAAACGCTCTTGTGTGCGATATTGTAGATCAAAAGCTTCATCCAAGAAATAAAAATTAAATGGATCATCGGGTAAAACTACTTCCCATTTTTGTTGTATTGCAGATAGGGTTTCTTCTATATTTTTTGCACTTATAGTAACCGCCAAAAGGTCTGTTCTATCTGGTGCTATTGTCATCGTTAACGGACGAATATTTTGTTGTAATGATCTAAAATGAAAGTCTTTTACTACTCCTATAACTTCTCCGTTTTTACCCCATTGCGAAAAATGAGCTCCTAAAATTTCTTGCGGGCTACTGTACCCTAATAACTCAACGGTTTTTTCGTTAACCACCATAGCTTCTGTAGAATCTGTTGCAAAATCCCTGGAAAAACTTCTACCTGCTACGATGTCTAAACCAAATTGGGATATAAAATTATAATCTATAAAAAAGGCATCCAGATTTGCTACCTGTTCTTCTCCATCTTTGTTTTTCATTAGCGAATATGCTGTATTGTTGTATGCCCCAGGAACACTTGAAACAAGACTGGTAGAGAGTACTCCTTTAAGGTTATCCAGATTATATTTTAATTCTTTTTGTGCCGGCGAAATATTAGTTTCTAAAACAAGGATCTGGTCTTTATTAAATCCCAGCTCCTGATTGCGCATAAAATGCATCTGGTTATAGATAATTATCGTGCCAATTATTAATGCAATTGCAATTGTAAATTGTGTTATAACCAGTCCTTTTCTTAAAACCACTCCTCTTTTTCCTGTAGAAAAACTACCTTTTAAAACATGAACAGGTTTAAAAGAGGATAAAACAAATGCAGGATACGTTCCTGCTAACGTTCCTATCGCAAAGGCTGTAAAAAAAAGAATCCCCAAATGTGCTGGGTTTACAAAAATACTACTGCTTATAATTTTTCCTGATATAGCATTAAATGTTGGTAAAAGCAATACTATAAAGACTATAGATACTATAGATGCTAAGAGCGCTATAATAATAGATTCTCCTATAAATTGTAATGCCAATTGTTGTTTTTGTGCTCCTATTACTTTGCGTACTCCTACTTCTTTAGCACGTTCTACAGAACGTGCTGTAGTTAGATTAATAAAGTTTATGCATGCAATTAATAGTATAAAAATTGCAATTATAGAAAATACATAAATCGAGTTCATGTCCCCACTTATCGTGCCTCCTCTAGGAGAGTGCAAATAGACCTCTTTTAATGGTTCTAAGAAAAGAGAGACATAAGCTTTATCTTCTCGCATGGATTCTCCAATATTTTTTTCTAAAAATTCTGGAAATTTAGACTCTAAATACTTGGGGTCTGTATTGGAGTGTACCAAAATATATGCCGAAGGGTCGTATGTCCCCCAATAGTCATCCAAATCTGTAAGAACACCTTGCGTATACGTAGTCATAGAAATTATCATATCTGCATGAATATGAGAGTTTTTTGGCATATCCTGCATTAATCCTGTAACAGTAAAACTACGATCATCTATATCTTCATTTTTGATTTTGAGGGTTTTCCCAATAGGGTTTTCGTTTCCGAAATATTTTTTTGCTGTGGTTTGAGATACCACAATACTAAAAGGCTCTTTAAGAATGCTGCTTCTATCTCCTTGCACCAATTTAAAATCAAACATATTAAAAAAAGAAGAGTCTGCTGCTATAGCATTTTTTTCTTTTAATTTCACTCTATCATTACGTACATCCAGGGTTATATTCATCACCCTAACTGCACTAATAATCTCAGGGAATTCTTTTAACAGATGTGGTGGTACTGCACAAGATGGCCTGCTCATTTCCATAAGATCTGTGGGCGTTTTAATATCTGCTACTACCCTATATATAGAGTTTGATTTAGAATGAAAACGATCATAACTTAACTCAAATCCAACATATAATAAGATTAGAAACCCGCAAGTTAATCCAATAGCCAATCCACATATATTTATAAGTGAAAAACCGCGATGCCTCCAAAGGTTTCTAAATGCTATTTTTACATAATTCTTAAACATAATTTTATTTTTTAATAGATCTCACAGATCTTGAAAGGCTTGTGAGATATGAACTGATTTATTCTGTTCTTAAACTTTTAACTGGATTTTGTAAGATCGCTTTTATGGTTCCGAAACTGATCGTGATTAACGCAATACTTAAAGCTAGTACTCCTGCTGATACAAAAACCCATATACTTAACTCCATTCTATATGGATATTCTTCAAGCCACTGATTTGAGTACCACCAGACAATAGGTACCATAATTACAAAAGCTATAATTACCAATTTGATAAAATCTTTGGCTAATAATACCAGTAATGATACTGTACTGGCTCCTATGATCTTGCGCACTCCTATTTCTTTAGTACGTTGATTAACCACTAAAAGGGATATCGCTAATAATCCTATGCAACTCAAAGTAATTGCTATTGCCGCTCCACTGGTAATAATGGTGGTCATCGTTTTTTCTTTTTTTAATGTTCTTTCAATATTGTCATCCAAAAAAGAGCCTAAGAACGTTGCATTAGGTTCTAATTTTTGCCAAGTCTCTTTTATACTATCAAAAGTGTGAGCAATAGTAGACGGTGCTATTTTTATATAGGTATACTTTACTTGTTTTTGATTTGTCATAAATAAGGTCATGGGTTCTATAGCCCTATTTAAGTCCTTGAAATTATAATCTTTCATAACGCCAATAATAGTATGTTTGAAATCACTTATAACTTCAAGCTGTTTCCCTATAGGGTCTTCCTCCTGAAGCTCTCTAGCCATTGCTTCATTAATGACAACAGATGTGCTATCTGCTATAAAATTACGGTCAAAAGATCTTCCGGAAAGTAGTGCTATGTCTAAGGTTTCTAAATAGTCATGATCCACAACCAACATATGGGTTCCGACTTTGTGATCTTTATAATCGAACCCTAAACGACTAGTGGATTGACTCCCATCTCTACCCCTGCCTAAATTATTGTCTGATGCAGTAATACTTATAACATTTGGGTTACTTTTTAGTGTTTCTTTTAATAATCGTACGACTTGATAACTATTTCTTTTTCCATTTAATGGTAAAGAAATTACCTGCTCTTTATTAAACCCTAGATCTTTATTTTTCATATACTGTAATTGCCCTCGCAACACGAAAGTGCCACTTACCAATAGGATAACTATAGCAAACTGTACAATCATCAATACATCTCGCACTTTATTACGACCATTAACCTGTACCTTGCCCTTAAGCGCCTGTAATGTTCCTAATTTGCTAAGCAAAAATGCCGGGTACCCTCCTGCTACCAGCGTAACACTCATAAAAACCAATATAAAGCCAATACATATTCCTAAGGATACGGTATTATCAAAAGAAGCATCTGTATTAAATAAGGATTTGAACGTATCTAAACATAGGATGCTTAATAAGATACCAAATGATAACGTAGCTAAAAAAACCAAAATACTTTCGCTCCAAAACTGAAAGAAAATATGCTTTTTTGCCGCCCCTAAACTTTTACGCATTCCTATCTCCTGCAATCTTGCTGTACTCTTAGCAATACTCATATTCATAAAATTAACACAAGCAATAAAAAGGAGTAATGCTGCAATTCCTAATATAATATAAGGGAACACTTTACTAACAGTTGCTCTTCCGTTTTGATAGTGGGTAAAATAAACATCCTTAATGGGTAAAAGATGTAATTGAATATATTGTCCGTTCTTATCTGGTAATGCACCATCTCGTTTTCTATCCTCAATGTTATCTTTGAAACGAATATTGGTAAAAGCACGAGTATTTTTTTCAAATTGACTTGCTTGCATTCCTTGTTGTAGTTGAATATATACTTCGTGATTTGAATGATCCCATCGATTTTTAAGTTTCTCATAACGAGGGTTGTTAATAAAATTACCAACAGCCTCAAATTCAATACTGCTATTGGCAGGTATATTTTTAGCCAATCCCGTTACTGTAAAGGGTTGTTTTTTACCATTTATTAAAAAGTCTACCGTTTTTCCGATAACATTAGTAGAACCAAAAATAATAGTGGCCATTTTTTGGGTTATTACTATTGAGTTTTCTTTTTTAAGAGGGTTTCTGGTATTTCCTTCGATTATAGGAAAGGAAAACATAGTAAAGAAATCGGGATCTACCCAATTTATATCTATTACCAATTCTTTATCTTGATAGAACAACAGAACCTCATCATCCAGATACCTCGATATCTTGTGAATTCCTGGAACATCCTCCTGCAAAGCTGGTGCAAAAGGAATAGCATTTGTTTCGGTGGCTTCTATTCCATCTGGGTTTTGTTCGCTATGGTATATTTTATACACATCATCTGCATATTCATGAAAATTATCATAGGACAATTCAAATAGTGAAGCCATACTTAATAATATTGCTACACCAAATGCAATGGAAAGCCCAATGATATTAAGAAATGTAAAACTTTTGTTTTTCAATAAACTTCTCCATGCTATTTTTAAATAATTTGTAAACATAACTGTCGTTTTTTGATGTGATGATTATAACAAGATTGATGAGTTCTTAGTTTATTTGTTTAATAGTTGCTTCTCCTATAATAATTCCTTTATTTACTTGAGGGGTTCCGTTATATGCTACAGTAGCCTCTCCATAAGCAGTTACTTTTAAATGATCCGAAACTTTTATTCTAAAGCTACCTTCTCCGTAGGCAGTTATCTTAGCCTTTTTATTTTCCATTCCCAATGTGTTTATCGTTCCTTCTCCGTATACGGTATATTTCTGGTTGCTAGTTATGCCTTGTTTAATTTCTAAATAACTTTCTCCATACATAGAAACGTATAAAGATTCTACGTTTACAGAATTCATTGTCACTTTAGATTCTCCGTAGATTTTTAGAGTAAAATCTTCTCTTTCTATTGGGCTTTCACAAAGCATTATCTCTTGTCCTCGTATTGAAAGTTCTTTTAGCTTTGTATAGGTAATGAGGGCTGTTACCATGGTACCTTTATATATTGGTTTCTTACTTTTCCAACCATTTTGGTTGGTTTTTACATTTTTGGTAGTTGTTTTTGCTCCCTCCAGATACATGTGAAGCGTTTTTCCTGTAACTTCAATATGAATTTTTTCTTGTGGTAAGCGTGTATCTTTAATAGTAACCGTTTGTGTAGTACCCTCTACAAATGTTACTTGAATATGAGGGCTTACAATTATCTTATCAAAATCTGTTACGGGTACGGTTTTTGACTGTCCATAACAGAAATGGATACAAAAAAGTAGAATTGTAATTGCTAAATGAAATACTTGTTTTACCATGACTATAGTTTTAATAAATTATTCAAAAAAGTAAAATATTATAGTTGAACTCCAATAGCGCGATTTTGACTTTCGGTAACAATTTGTCCATCAAATAGATTAATAACTCTATGTGCATAATGAGAATCTCTATCAGAGTGCGTTACCATAACAATAGTGGTTCCTTCCTGATTAAGTTCTGTAAGTAAGTTCATTACTTCGATCCCATTTTTAGAATCCAAATTACCGGTAGGTTCATCTGCTAAAATTAACTTGGGATTGGTTACTACTGCTCTGGCAATGGCTACTCGTTGTTGTTGCCCCCCAGATAGTTGTTGCGGAAAATGTTTTTCGCGGTGTGCTATTTTCATTCTCTCCAGCACTTGTCTAACTTTTTGTTCTCGTTCGCTTTTTTTAACGTTTAGATAGATAAGTGGCAGTTCTACGTTTTCAAAGACAGTAAGTTCATCAATAAGGTTAAAGCTCTGAAATACAAATCCTAGGTTTCCTTTTCTAATTTTGGTGCGTTGGTTTTCTTTTAGTCCACCAACTTCTTGCCCATCAAAATGATAGTATCCTTCGTTTGGATTATCCAGCATCCCAATAATATTAAGCAATGTAGATTTACCACATCCCGATGGTCCCATTATCGCTACAAACTCTCCTGTTTCTACTTTTAGATTTACATTATTTAGCGCCAAAGTTTCTACCTCTTCGGTTCTAAAACTCTTCTTTAACTTTTCTATCTGTATCATTTTTTGATTGATTTTTACGAATGCTATTTTAAAACTATTTTTTCTGCGTCTCCAAAGCTATCATAACTTGAAGTTATTACTTTTTCTCCTGCTTCTAATCCTTCTAGTAACTCATAGTATCGTGAGTTTTGCTTTCCTATTCTAATCTCTCTTCTCCAAGCGACTTCGCCAGACGTATCTACTACAAAAATCCATTGTCCCCCAGTACTTTGAAAAAAGCTCCCTCTGGGTAATAAAACAGCATCGTTAGATTCTCCTAATTGTAGCTTGATATTATAGCTCTGTCCGGATCTAATTGTTTCTGGTTTTTGGTCTACAAAAACCAGATCTACTTTAAATTTCCCGTTACGTACTTCGGGATACACTTTACGAAGGCGCAATTGGTATTCTTTACCATTACGATCCAAAACAGCAGTGAGATCTCTTTTTATTCTATCAATATAATGCTCATCGATAGTTGCTTCTATTTTATAGTCTGTTAATACGTTTATTTGTCCTATTCTTTGCCCTTGTTGAATATTCTGCCCTATCTCTGCATCTAAAAACCCTAGTTGTCCATCTGCAGGAGCACGAACATTTAAATGATCTATACGCTCATAAACCATAGATAGAGTTTTTTTCATTCTTGCCAAATCTTCATCTAATTCATGCAAAGAAGTGCTTCGTAATACATTATCTTGTTCTGTTTGTAATTCGATAATTTCAAACTGCTTTTGTGAAAGTTCGTAATTTTCTTTAGAAGTCAGATATTCTTCTTTGGATATTAATTCTTCTTCGTACAAAGCTTTATTTTGCTCATAATTTCTTTTAAGCTTTTGTAATTCGTATTTAGAGCTTACCAAATCTTTTTTACCTTCTACCTGTCTCGAATCAAAAGTTAATTTGGTAGATCGCAAATCATTTTGTTTTAATGCAAGGTTGTTTTCACTGGCAAGAATCTGCTCATAAAGCCCTCTATTTTCTAATTTTAATATAATTTCTCCTTTCTTTACCATAGCTCCTTCTTCGATAAGCTTTTCTGTAACTCTTCCTCCTTCATAGGCATCCATATAAATAGTACTTATTGGTGCCACTGCCCCATTAATGGTTATATAGTCATCAAATTTTCCGAAAGAAACTTCTGCTATCGATAGCTTTTCTTTTTCTGTTCTAAAAGTAGATGCAGATTTACCAAACACCATTTTCCATCCTACAAAAAACAGTACTATACCAATAGCAATGTATCCGTAATGTTTTGGTCTTAATCCTTTTTTCTTTTCAATTTTTACGTCCATTTTATTGTGTTCTATTTATATTAAAAACAGGAGATCCCTTATAAAAGTCTAATGTACTTTCGTTTACTTTTAATCGCAATTGTACTTGCAGGTTTTCATTTTGTGAATTTGCCAGCAAGTTTTTAGATTGGTTAAGCTCTATAGCGTTTATCAATCCTTTTTCATATTTTTTTTGTGCTATATCAAAAGTTAAGCTTTGTGCTTTCATTTTTTGTGAGCTCTGCAAATATTCTGTCTTTAAGGCTTCTCCTTCCTGAACAAGTTGTTGTATGAGTTGGTATACTTCTTGTTTTTGAAGATCCAGATTATTATCTGCTCGCATCATTTCAATTTTTTGCTGTTTTATTCGCGAACGATTTGCACCTCTGCTACTAATAGGGATATTAAGAGATACGCCTATATACTTAGATACATTATCTTTGATTTGATTACTAAAAGGTATGACTTCTAGAGTGTTTTCATTTACATTTGTTTCATAAAAGCCAGTTTGATATCCAGCAAAAAAAGACAGAGAGGGATACAGCCCCCCTCTGGCAATGGCTAATTGTTTTTTTGCTGCTTCTACTCTTAACTCTTGTGCTTTTAGTATTGGCACAAAAGTTTTTGCTGTATTATAAATAGAGTCTTTATCGGCTTGTAAAACTGTTTTTTCTGGGTAAGTTTCTGTACTCAATGATTGTATAGAGATAGTGGTAACGTCTTCTAAATTCATTTCCTGAATTAGTTTTAGTTTTGCTGCAGTTATTTTGTTTTCGTTTTGGGTTACCAATAATTTATCTGCTAACAAAGCAGATTCTGCTTCATACAAATCGGCTTTTGCTTTTTGACCAACTTCGACTTGCTTTTTTACTAAGGCATAGTTTTTTTGTGAAACTTGTTCTTGTTCTTTTGAAATTACCAATAAACCTTCTATAAACTGAATATCATAAAAAGCAGACATGACTCTAAATGCTAATAAATATTTTTGATGCAATGCTTCTTCGTTAGATGCTTTATATAATATTTTTGAAGCTTTAATTGTATTTAGTTTTTGAAAGCCTTGAAAAATAGTAATCTCTGCATTTAATTTATAGTTATTAGAGAAAAAATCCGTGTTTACAATATTATTATTATTTGGATCTACGGATCTACCATATCGAATGTTATAATCTGAAAATGCATCAACGTTAGGCAATAGGTTTCGTATAGATTGCCGATAGGTTTCTTGATTCGTTTCTTGATTGTATGTAAAATCTTTTAGTTGTAAATTATGTTCTATTGCATAGGTTATACAATCCTCTAACGACCAAGATTCTTGAGAATGTATAGTATTGCCTACTATAATCCATAAAATGTATAAGAGTTTTGTTTTAAAATTCATCTGTTTATTACTAGATATATAATTTTTGTACACAAACCCATAACCTAATCTCATGCCAAAAACACAAATAACTTATAACAAGGTCTTTACATGCAAAAAGGTAATAACTACATTTTTTTAATGTAAAATTATTATACAAATAGTGTCCAATAATTTTACAGTGCTATTTAAATACTATTGCAAATTTGTAGTTTTACCTTGTTAACAAAAAAAATCATATCATGCAAAATGGAAAAGTTTTAGTCATTGATGATAATAAGAGTTTATTGAGTGCTCTCGAAATTTTGTTACAGTTTGAATTTGAACAGGTAATTACTATTTCTAACCCTAATCAAATATCTTCATTTCAGAACTTAGAGGATATAGATATCATTTTATTAGATATGAATTTTTCGGCTGGTGTAAATACTGGTAACGAAGGGTTGTTTTGGTTACGAGAAATAAAGAAAAAAGCGCCACAGACCTCTGTAATTATGATGACAGCTTATGGAGCAGTGGATCTTGCTGTAGAAGCACTAAAAGAAGGTGCTACCGACTTTATATTAAAACCATGGAATAATGAAAAACTATTGGCTACTATAAAATCTGCTTACTCCTTACGCAAATCCAGAAAGGAAGTACAGGAATTAAAACAAAAAGAAAGTCATCTTAAGCAGGTTATCAATCAGGATAGTAATTATATTATTGGTAATTCTAAAGCTTTAACTTCGGTTCTTAACTTGGTTAGAAAAGTAGCAAAAACCGATGTAAATGTTTTAATTACTGGTGAAAATGGAACAGGAAAAGAGTTGATAGCTCGTGAATTACACAGAATGTCTACTCGTAAAAATGAAGTTTTTATAGGTGTAGATATGGGCTCAATTTCTGAAACTCTTTTTGAAAGTGAACTATTTGGGCATACAAAAGGAGCTTTTACAGATGCAAAAGAAGATCGTGCAGGAAAATTTGAGGCGGCAAACAACGGTTCTCTTTTTTTGGATGAAATCGGAAATCTATCTCTACAAACGCAAGCAAAGTTATTATCTGCTATACAAAACAGAACAGTAGTTAGGGTAGGATCTAACAAACAAACCTCTGTTAATATACGTTTGATATGTGCTACTAATTGTAATCTTAATCAAATGGTAAGCGATGGTATTTTTAGAGAAGATCTATTATATCGTATTAACACCATACATATAGAAGTTCCTCCTCTTCGGGAAAGAGATGCTGATATTTTGGTTCTGGCAGATTTTTATTTAAAAAAATATGCTTCAAAATATGCCAAACCATCTCTTAGAATAAATACTACTGCAGAAGAGAAATTAATGGCATATTCCTGGCCTGGGAATGTTCGCGAACTACAACACACCATCGAAAGAGCTGTGATTTTATGCGAAGGAAATGTTTTAAAACCTACCGATTTTTTATTATCCAAAAACTCTGTTCCGTCCTTAGATAAAAGCCCAGAAACCTTAGATGAAATGGAACAGATGATGATCCAAAATGCTTTGGATAAAAATAACGGAAACTATAGTGCTGCTGCTAACCAACTTGGCATATCCAGGCAAACTTTATATAACAAAATAAAAAAATTGGACGCCTAATGATAAGCCAAAGATTATACATACAATTAATTATTAGGATAATTTTACTTTCGGTTACAGCACTAGCCCTAAGCTTTCTTTTTGTTAAAGAATTGTATGCTTTTTCTTTTCTGGTTTTTTTAGTGTTCTTGCTGCAAATTATATTATTAATCCAAAACTTAAACCATACCAACAGAAAGATTGCTTATTTTTTTAATTCGATTAAAAATGAAGATTTTACGCTTAGATTTCCAGAAAATAGTGGTTTAAAATCTTTTGATGCCTTACACCAAAGTTTAAATATGTTGAATGATGTAATGCAAAAAGTGCATCTAAAAAATCAAACACAAGAGCAGTATTATCAAGAAATATTAAAACATGCTGAGATAGGAATTTTAACTTACAATAATAAGGGACATATTCTATTTGCAAATCCTAAGGTTGAAAAATTGTTAAACTATACTCCTTTAAATCATATAAAACAATTAGAACAAGTAGATAAAAATCTGTATGAGTTATTTATTTCTCTTCAACCTTTTGAGCGCAAACTTTTTCAATTTACCAATGAACGCGAAACCATAGAACTGTCTATTAAATCTACAGAATTAGTACTAAATAGAGAAGTACTAAAACTAATTACTGTACAAGATATACACAATGAATTAGACAAAAAGGAAACAGATTCCTGGATAAAACTCATTCGGGTTTTAACTCATGAAATCATGAATTCTGTTACTCCAATTACTTCTATATCAGAATCTATTTTAAAATACTATAAAGATGAAGCTGGAGTAATATCTACTACTCAAATTGATGAAAAAAAAATACATACTACTGTAAAAGGATTAGAAGTAATTAAAAATCAAGGAAATGATTTAATGAGTTTTGTACAATCCTACCGAAGTTTTT
Source organism: Aquimarina muelleri DSM 19832 (assembly GCF_000430665.1). Taxonomy (GTDB): domain Bacteria; phylum Bacteroidota; class Bacteroidia; order Flavobacteriales; family Flavobacteriaceae; genus Aquimarina; species Aquimarina muelleri. The sequence continues at coordinate 28,388 of NZ_AUML01000040.1, forward strand.
TGAATGTACCTGTACCGGATAAGAAAATAATTAAAGTAGAAGAATTATTAGAAAAAGTAAAGGTTTTGATGTTTCCACAAATAGATTTGAATACTGTTTCTTTTGGTATAGAAATACAGCATGAAAATCTTGAAATTTATGCCGACGAGAAACAAATAACCCAGATTTTGATAAATCTATATAAAAATGCAATTCAAGCGTTAAAAGATACTGAAAACCCTGTTCTTACTTGTATCTTGGGCATTACCGATGAGGATAAAAAGTATATAATCGTTAAAGATAATGGCTCAGGGATTTCTCCAGATATTATGGATCAAATATTTGTTCCTTTTTATACCACCAAAAAAGATGGTACAGGTATCGGTTTAAGTCTTTCTAAACAAATTATGCATTTACACGGCGGTAATTTAACTGTACATTCTGTTCTCCATAAAGGAACTTCTTTTTCCTTATTTTTCGAATAAATAATAGTCTCTATTTTACTTTATCTAATTTTAAAGTTTTAAGTAACGCATCAAAATAAAAATCTTCTTGATCGGGTATAATTACCACTTTATACGCCGTATTTTTTATGCTATAATAAGATGTAGTATTTATATCTAATTGTTCAGAATGAAGATGGACTATATTCTGAATAAAATTATTGATCAACAGCACCTCCTCATAACTTATTTCTCTTCGATATGTAGGTTTATCACTTTTATAAACCAAATAATCATTTCTAAAACTAATTGATTTTTTATCTCCATTAAGAGGGTTAAATTCGAAAGTAAAATCTCTAGAAGCAAATATTTTATTGATATTCTCTGGAGTAGGCTCTACTTTACGAGCGCAACTCACTATAAAAATTATTATACAGATTAGCTTAATTTTTTTCATTACAATAACTGTTTTTATTATAAATAGAAAATTAAGCTAATATAATAGGATTTCTTTTACTTTACAGCCAAACGTTTGATAGAGCTTTCAAAATCAATATCTTCCAGATTACTTATCAATAATCCTACACCTCCTGATTTTGATGCAACGATATATTCTGTCTGAAACTTTTTATCTTTTTTAAACGCTTTTAGATATTTCAGTTTTATAACTTTGGAGGTTGGAGTAAAGAAAAATCTACCGTGTATTCTTTTATATTTTACTTTTTGAGTATTAGATTCATCTAATAGCTGGTCATTAAGAGCTTGCACAACTCTTGCTGCTCTGTGTTCATCAAATTTATAAAAATCACAAGCATAGATAAAAACATAGTTTTCTACGCTTTTTTCGTCTACAAAAATTTCAAAGTCTACTTTTTTATCTTCAACCTTTTTTAATTCTTGCAAAGCTACTTTTTTAAATTTAGGTTTGTCTTTTAGCGAATCTAATCTACTTTTAAATTCTTCTGGAGAGCTTTTTGCATAACCACTCGTAAGAACAATAGTATTATTTTTAAACTCGATTGTGTTTTTAGAATACTTCGAAAATTTAGATTCCTTAGGTAAAAATTCGCATCCTACAAGCAGGATTGCGATTAACAATAGTAGAATTTTTCTCATAGGGTATTTGTGTTAAAAAATTATAATATTTTATAGATAAGCCCTAAGTGATTGTATTGCAATGTAATAAAAAAAAATCATCTAACAACCTTTCAGCTGATTTTTTAAGCTTTTAAACTGATTTTTATTGATTTTTTGTTATTTTAAGTAGGATTTTATTTGTGTTTTTTATACTCATAATAGTATTTCAAAGGCTCTGAGATTACTAAATAATACGATTTACGGATGAGAATTGCGTATAAATAATTGCAAAGGTTTTTCGCTAGATTGAGGAATCAAATTAAAGAATAGTCATAACTATTGTTTCATTTTATGAAGAAAATATAGTAGAAAAAGAATGCGATTATATGCGAGATTTTTATTCGTAAATCGTATAAGACTTCTTTCCTAAATTTTTACTACTAACTACATCGAAAAGAAAACTTATCTCCCTTCCTAATCAATAACCTCGGAGCAAACTCACGAGGTATTCTTCAGAAAATATATTTTGTTTTTCAGGCAAGCCTCGCAGAATTAAACTCCACAATGTGGATTAAAGGATTAGAATATAATTGATAAAAACTAAATACTTTTGTACTTTATTTTATACCCAATCTACTGGCTTTTTAAGAACTTTTATCAGTTTTTCTTCTTCACTCCCTGTTTCAGGATGGTGATCATACCTCCATTGCACGTTAGGTGGTAAACTCATCAAGATACTTTCTATCCTTCCGTTAGTTTTTAATCCAAATAAAGTTCCTTTATCATGTACCAGATTAAATTCTACATAACGCCCTCTTCTTATTTCTTGCCAATCTTTTTGTGCATCTGTATATTGTAGATCTTTTCTTTTTTCTACTATTGGCACATAAGCTTCCAGAAAACTATCCCCAACTTCGGTCACAAAGTCGTACCAATTTTGCATAGACATATTTTCATTTGCTTTGCAATAATCAAAAAATAAACCTCCTATACCTCGTCCTTCTTCTCGATGTGCATTGTAGAAATACGTATCACATTTCTCTTTATAGTTAGTATAAAAATCCGGACTATGTTTATCGCATGAATTTTTACATATTTGATGAAAATGTTGCGCATCTTCTTCAAATAAATAATATGGTGTTAAATCTTGCCCCCCTCCAAACCAACTATCTACAAGAGTTCCTTCTGCATCATACATTTCAAAATAACGCCAATTAGCATGTACTGTTGGAACCATTGGATTTTTAGGATGCAATACCAAGGATAATCCACAGGCAAAAAAATCAACATCTCCTACCTTAAAATAGCTTTGCATAGCTTTTGGCAAAGCACCATGAACTCCAGAAATATTTACTCCACCTTTTTCGAAAATAGCACCGTTTTCTATAACTCTGGTTCGCCCTCCACCGCCTTCTGGGCGTTCCCACAGGTCTTCCCTAAATTTGGCTTTACCATCAATTTCTTCTAGTTTTGAGGTTATGGTATTTTGCAGGTTTTGTATGTAGTTATAAAATTTGTCTTTCATCATCATTATTCTATTGAAAATAATTTTACTCTTCTATTTTAGAAATCTCTTCAGAGGGATTTTGTAATTCAACAAATCCTTTTTCTTTTAAAATCTTTACAGTTTCTGTAGAGGCTGCAACTACCGATATTGGTAGCGTAATAATAAATCCTATAACTGGCACAAACAACATTAATACAAATACAATCCCATTACCTATGGCTATTCCTCTGTTTTTTCGTACAAATGATATACTTTCTTTATAACTAAAATGACGCTCCATAGTATAATCCATATTTCCAAAACCTACATAATATGCCTGTATTAAAAAGATTAATATCGTAGCAATGATACCAACGACAGGAATAAAACTTAGGATAATTAATGGAATCATAAACAATAGTTCTTTAAATAGGTTTCGAACATTAATACGAATACCTCTGGATAGCTGTTGACTAAATGAGGTATTGCGATGTACATGTTTAGTTTCTCCCAAAAGATGCATTTCTACTTTTTCTGAAACTGGACTCATAAAAGGTGCCGATAATGCCATTACAATATGCTTGTATAATAATAATCCTATAACCAAAATGAATACAAATCCAATACCTGTACTAATAGTTGTAAAGGTTTCTGATCCCCATTTCCAAACCCAAATACGTGCAATTAATGCCCCCAAATTATCTGAAAAGAAATATGCTATTGCCACAAAACATAATCCTGTAATTAAACTTATTAAAATAGGTATTGCAAAATATTTCCACAATCCAAGTTTTGAGATAAGTTTGAATGTGCCAAAATAAGCTTTGATCCCGTTAATGATGTTTTTAAACATGGCTCCTTGTTTTTTAATTAGTTCGTTTCTGTATAATACGATTTACGAATAAAAATCTCGCATATAATCGCATTCTTTTTCTACTATATTTTCTTCCTAAAATGAAACAATAGCTATGGCTATTCTTTAATTTGATTCCTCAATCTAGCGAAAAACCTTTGCAATTATTTATACGCAATTCTCATCCGTAAATCGTATAAGTAGCTATTTTATATGTTTTGTTTCAATTTTAATGTACTTTTAAACTTCACGGGGTTTTTAAAATCTGTGTGGTTTGTATTTTATTTATTCTTCTAAAAGATAAACCAGATTGTTTTTATGATTCGAAATCTCTTTAAGATCTGTAATTCTTTTGGCTTTTTGAGTATTTTGTTTTAAAAAAGCAACTATTTCTTCTTCAGATGTAGTACTTAAATTAAAAAAATACTGCCTGCCAATTTTATTATTATGCAAATCCATTTCTTTTTCTATTGCAGAATTGGGTGCTAGCTTTTCATGCAAATCTGTTATTTTCTTTGCCCAATTAGTAGATTTTTCTTTGTTGTTTGTTCTTTTAAAAATAGCTAAGCAAATCCATATATTCCATAATGCATGTCTAAAAGCATTTGCCTTACCATTTCTGTGATGTTCTTTTTTATATAAAGCATCACAAATAACTAGAGTTTTTCTAGTTGCCTGTAGGGTTGGATAGATAAATAAAGGATTTTGTATTAATATTTTAGCTAATCGAAAGAGTTGCCAAAAGTTTAATTGTTTTACAAAGCCCCTGATATTCATTCTTATATGGTATACTCTTTTACTGCATCTACAAATGCTTTTGCATTATCTACGGGGATATTAGGTAAAATACCATGTCCTAAATTTGCTATATATCGATCTTTCCCAAATTCATCGATCATTTGCTTCACCATTTTTTTAATTTGTACAGGTGGCGACAACAATCGTGAAGGATCAAAATTACCTTGTAATGTAATATTTCCTCCTGTAAGATATCTTGCATTACGTGCAGAGCAGGTCCAATCTACTCCTAATGCTGCTGCACCTGATTTTGCCATATCTTGTAATGCAAACCAGCATCCTTTTCCAAAAACGATAACTTCAGTTTCGTCTTTTAATGCATCTACAATTTGCTGGATATATTTCCATGAAAACTCTTGATAATCTACTGGGGATAGCATCCCTCCCCAACTATCAAAAACCTGAACAGCATTAACTCCTGCAGCTACTTTTGCTTTTAAATAAGCAATGGTAGTATCTGTAATTTTTTGTAATAATTGATGTGCTGCTTCAGGATGTGCAAAACACAATTCTTTGGCTTTATCAAAATTCTTAGATCCCTGCCCTTGTACTGCATAACACAAAATCGTCCAAGGAGATCCTGCAAAACCTATTAAAGGAACTCTATTATCTAAACGTTCTTTGGTTAGTTTAATAGCATCCATTACGTAGCCTAATTCTTCGTGAACATTTGGAACAACTACTTGTTCTACATCTTTTAAAGATCGAATCGGGTTAGGTAACCACGGGCCAATACCGTCTTTCATTTCCACCTCTATATTCATCGCTTGTGGAATTACCAAAATATCGCTAAATAAAATAGCAGCATCAGGACCGACAATATCAATTGGTTGCACTGTTATCTCGGCAGCAAGTTCTGGTGTTCTGCAACGAGTAAAAAAATCATACTTTGCTTTCAAAACACGAAATTCTGGCAAATATCTTCCTGCTTGGCGCATCATCCAAACTGGTGGTCTTTCTACAGTTTCTCCTTTTAAAGCCTTAAGAAACAGATCATTTTTTAGTTGTGTCATAATAAAACTATGTGTAGCCTTTAATGATTTTAAAAACCATAAAGGTCTTTTTGTTATTCAAAAATGAGTTCTGGTATATTCCAGAATAGCAAATTTATTTATATTAAATATTTTACTGCTTGAACGATTACATTTTCTACAGTAGGTTTGTTTGCAACAATAATATTATTAGTATATTTTTTAGCTTCTGAGGCTGTTGTGTTTCCTATACAAAATGCTATAGTCTTTTTAGATATAGTATTTTTTGAGATATAACTTTGAACACCAGATGGGCTAAAAAATAATATTCCTTCAAAAAACCGTTTAAATATAATTCTGTTTAGATGTGTTTTATATACTATTTGTTCTTTTAAATCTACATTATTTTGTTTCAAAAGATTTGGTAATTCGTCTCTTCTTAAGTTTCCACAAAAAAACAAAAAAGAAATATTTCTATATTTTTTTATAATGATTTCGGCTAAATCTGAAGCATTTTTAGCTGTTTCTACTACATTTTGACCATTTTCCTCTAAAAATTTTTTAGTGTTTTCTCCTATACAAAAACAATTCTGAATTTTACAATTAGAATTCAAAACTACTTTTACTGCATTCTTACTTGTAAAAATTGCATTTTGAATTTCTGTTTTTATATCCGCTTCCAGAAATTCAATTTTTATAGCATCGTATTCTACAAATCCAAGATCGGCATTTAATAATAATTCTTTTTGAGATACAGAAAGTTTTTTAGTAGAGAGTATGGTGGATGCAGTATTCAAACTATTTAATTTCTGCTTTTATCACCTTCATTAATTCTCTTCCGCCATTATTTAAAACCTCTTGTGCACATATTTCTCCAAGATTTTTTGCTTGCTCAATATTCACCTCTTTAATCACCTCTATTTTATCTTTTCCGTCCAGACTAAACAGAGCTCCTGTAAAAAAAACAGTGTTTTCTTTAATTTGTGCCAGTGCTCCTATTGGGGCTGTACAACCTCCTTCTAGTTCTCTTAAAAATTCTCGTTCGATATGCACGCAAATCTCTGATGTTTTATCATTCAAATTAGATAAAGCCTCCAGACAATATGTATCTTTTTCTTTAGCTACTACAAGCATTGCTCCTTGTGCTGGTGCAGGAATCATCCAATCTAAATCTATAAAATGCTCTGGTTTTAAATTAATACGCTCTAATCCTGCTGCTGCAAATATAGCACCATTCCAATCGCTATCGGTTAGTTTTTGCATTCGGGTATTTACGTTTCCTCGCAGATCTACTACCGTATGCGTTGGATACTTATACAACCACTGTGCTTTTCTTCGAAGACTACCAGTAGCTATAGTTCCTTTAGTATTCAAAAAACTTAACCCTTTATGAACTAAGATATCTTTTACATTAGCTCGTTTCAAAATTGCTGCTTCCACAATTCCTGTTGGCAATGCTGTTGGTACATCTTTCATAGAATGTACTGCAATATCAATATCTCCATTTAACATCGCAACATCTAGAGTTTTAGTAAAAATACCTGTAATCCCTAATTCGTATAATGGTTTATCTAAGATAATGTCACCAGTAGATTTAACAGGAACTAAATGGGTTGTAAATCCTAAATCTTCTAGACGTTTTTGTACCGTGTTAGCTTGCCAAAGGGCTAATTCACTATCTCTGGTTCCTATACGAATCGTTTTAGTCAAGATTATTTATTTTGTAATTGAAAAACTTTTTGAATCCACTCTATACTCTCATCTGCCGAGGTATTATCATCTTTAAGGTGATTGGCAAAATGATTTGTTATTTTCTGAATAATCCTACTACTTATAATATCTGCATGTTCTTCATCAAAATCAGCATATTTTTTTCGTTGTAAATTAATTTCTGCATCTTTTAATGTGTTTAGCTTATTTTTTAAAGCTTTAATTGTAGGAGCAAATTTTCGGGTTTGTAACCAGGCTTTAAATTCTGATTTTATTTCTTCTATAATAGCTTCTGCATGTGGAATATGCTCTTTTCTGCGTTGCAATGTTTTATCTGTCATTTTTGATAAATCATCTAAATGAACCAATGTTACATTTGGTAACTCTTTTACATCTAGTGCAACATTACGGGGTATAGACAGATCTAAAATTAATAGCGGCTTATCCGAATGTATTAATTGTTTAGAAATCGTTGGTTTCTGAGCTCCGGTAGCAACAATTAAAACGTCAGAGTTTTTGATTTCTGCTTGAATGTTAGCATAATCTTTTACAACAAGATTAAATTTACCAGCTATTTTTTCAGCTTTTATCTTTGTTCTGTTAACAAGAACAATATGTTCGTTTTTAGTATGTTTTATTAAATTTTCGCAAGTATTACGTCCTATTTTACCTGTACCAAAAAGTAACAGATTTTTATCCGATACATAAGGAACCCGAGCTAAAATATATTGTACAGCAGCAAAACTTACTGAGGTTGCTCCAGAAGATATTTCAGTCTCATTTTTAATGCGTTTGCTAGCTTGTATTACGGCATTAATCAATCTCTCTAAAAAATCATTAGTAACCTGTGCTTTTTTAGAGGCTTTAAAACTTTGTTTTAACTGGCTTATAATCTCAAAATCTCCTAATATTTGGCTATCTAAACCAGTGCCTACTCTAAATAAATGTGTAACTGCCTGATTATTTTTATGTATGTATGCTACTTTTTCGAATTCTTCAACAGTTCCGTTGGTATGCTTACATAATAATTTTATTAATTGAAACGGATGCTGCGCAAACCCATGTATTTCGGTTCGATTACAAGTAGAAGTAATCAGTAAAGCTTCAATACCTTCTTCTTTTGCTTGTTTTAGTATTCCTTCCTTAGCTTGTTCATTTACGCTAAAATGACCTCTAATTTCTGCGTCAGCCTTTTTATAACTAAGCCCAATAGTGTAAAAATTTGTTCCTTTCGCTCTTAAATAAGGCTCCATGTAATCAATTCTATATATTCTAGCACAAAAGTATTTTAGATAGACCAGAAAAAGTAACGCTAGAAGAATTTTTAGTATCGAAATGCGTTATTTAGAACATTATTTAAGTCTAAACTACAAAAAACCCTTATTTTTGTGTTACTACAAAGGATTCCTTTGTCGATAGTTTAGATTAATTCTAAATAACTTAAGCTTCATAATTATGGAAATTGAATTAAAAAATAACGCTCTAGGGATTTTAGAAGAAACTCCAATTGAAGATGGCTTTCATGTTTTAAAATTTCAAAATGAAACTAATGAAAGTCAATGCGTTATACGGGATATCGACAGCAATTTTATTCAATTTCATTTCTGTATTAAAGGTGCAATAAAGTTTAATTTTAACAATGGGAGTTACGCAATTAATCTGGCTGAAGAAAACTCCTTGTTACTCTATAACCCCCAACGTGATTTACCAATGAATATAGAAATGAGGAAGGACTCCTGGTTAATCACTATACTTATTTCTATAAAAAAATTTCACTCTTTATTTTCCAGAGAAGCCGATCACATACCTTTTCTTGGAGAAGGGAATCGAGATAAAAAATATTATACCGACGCAAGTATTTCTCCTTCTATGGCTGTAGTACTAAACCAAATTATGAACTATAGTCTTCATACCTCTGTAAAGCTTTTATATTTTAAAGGAAAAGCATACGAATTATTAAGTCTTTATTTTAATAGACCTGAAGATGCTGATATAGAACAATGTCCTTTTTTGGTGGATGAAGAAAATGTATTAAAAATTAAAAAGGCTAAAGAAATTATTATCCATCGCATGTCAGAACCTCCTACACTTCAGGAATTATCAAAAGAGATTGGGTTGTCTTTAAAAAAACTAAAAGATGGTTTTAAGCAAATATATGGTGATCCAGTATATACTTTTTTATTTGATTATAAGATGGAAGTAGCAAGACAATTACTTGCATCAGGAAATAATAATGTAAACGAAGTGGGGTTAAAAGTAGGGTATAGCACATCAAGCCACTTTATAGCAGCATTCAAAAAGAAATTTGGTACTACCCCAAAAAAATATATAATGAGTTTAAAATAAAACTCACTTAATTAAACTATCCTTTAGTTGGAATTCCAACTCCTTTTTGTAAAGATACGATAGAATCATACATTCCTTTATCGTCTTCCGAGGTATCTGCCAAAACTGAAACAAAATCAAACTGTTCTAACAGCTCTAAAACAAAATCAAGTTTGTCTTTTTCAACATCTAAAATTATACGTTTCATGTGTTTTTATTTATAGTTATCGTCACATGGAACCCACTGTCTGCAAACAGAATTAACAATTAAATTTAAAATTTTAAAGTCTGAACAACTATTATTTTAATTGCACTAGGTTCATCTTTGCTTTTAACCCTTTAAAAATACTAAATAAAAATTACGCATCTTTCGGTTTCATATAATTTAACGTATTTTAAGGTATCTTTAATTTTTGACAAATAATTAGCTTACATAATTTTAATAATAGCCCTATCAAAAAGTCTTATGGCTTTTCGTTTTAATCCTCGGTATAGTTTGTACTTTTGTTAGTGCAAAAAGAAAAATTATGAGTAAAGGAGTTCTCCTTGTTAATCTAGGATCCCCAGATAGCACAGATCCAAAAGATGTAAAAAAATATCTTGGTGAATTTTTAATGGATCCCAGAGTAATCGATGTGCCTTTTTGGGCAAGAACCCTTTTGGTTAAAGGAATTATTTTAAATACTCGTCCAAAAAAATCTGCAGCAGCATATAAAAAAATCTGGTGGAAAGAGGGTTCTCCGTTAATTGTATTATCCAAAAGATTACAGAAAAAAGTAGCAGACCGAACTTCGATTGTGGTAAGTTTGGCTATGCGATATGGATCCATGAACATCAAAAAAGGGCTTCAAGAGTTACATGATAAAGGTGTAGATGAAGTTATGATTCTACCTTTATACCCTCAATTTGCTATGGCTACCACAGAAACGATTTTGGTTCTTGCCGAAGAATTAAGGATTGCTCATTTTCCCAATATGAAGATTATTGATCTTCCGGCTTTTTATAATAAACCCGAATATATTAATGTCCTTTCAAAAAGTATAGCCGAAAAATTAGAAGGCATTGATTATGAGCATCTTTTATTTAGTTATCATGGAGTACCCGAAAGGCATATTAGAAAAAGTGATATTAGCAATGGAAATTGTAAAATGGATGGCAAATGTTGTTTTAAAAAAGGATCAGAACAACATAAGTTTTGTTATCGCCATCAATGTGAAATGACAACTGTACAAGTAGCAAAAAAACTTGGGCTTAAAAACGGAACTTACTCAACTTCTTTTCAATCTCGATTAGGTTTTGATCCATGGTTGCAACCATATACAGACAGAACCATCGAAAGAATGGGAAAAGAAGGTATTAAAAAAATGGCAATTGTAACCCCAGCTTTTGTATCGGATTGTTTAGAAACTCTTGAAGAAATTGCAATGGAAGGAGAAGAGATTTTTCATGAAGTTGGAGGAAAAGAATTTACCACTATTCCTTGTCTTAATGATCGGGATGATTGGGCAGATGTTCTTGCAAACTGGATAAACGAATGGGTTTCTACAAAAACCCAAACCACATAATGGCAAAAGTATCGTCTGAAGCACTTGGCTCAGAACCTATAGGTAAATTATTAATAAAACAAGCCTTACCTGCATCTATCGGGATATTAGTGATGTCTTTAAACGTCCTAATAGATTCCATTTTTGTAGGTAACTGGATCGGCTCCATTGCATTTGCTTCTATAAATGTAGTGCTCCCTGTATCTTTTTTTATTGGCTCTTTGGGTATGGCTATTGGCGTAGGAGGATCCAGTATTATCTCTCGTGCCTTAGGTGCCGAGAACAAAGAAAAAGCTTTACAAACTTTTGGCAATCAGATTTCACTGGGATTTGTGTTTATGATTTCTTTAGTGGTGCTAGGATTAATTTTTGCTGATGATATTATCCCAAAATTTGGTGGAAAAGGAGATATCTTTGAACCCGCAAAAATATATTATACCATTATTTTATATGGCGTTCCTATTCTTGGTTTTGCTATGATGGGTAATACAGTAATACGAGCAGAAGGCAAACCTAAATTTGCTATGATTGCTATGATTATCCCAACAGTAAGTAATCTGATAATGGATTATGTTTTTATTAATCTAATGGATATGGGTATGAGTGGTGCTGCATGGGCAACAACAGGATCTTATCTTGCTTGTTTTTTATATGTTTTTTGGTTTTTCAATTCCAAAAACTCTGAACTAAAAATAAGCTTTCGTCATTTTAAATTACAAAAAGAAATTGTTTCTGAAATAGCTTCTCTTGGAGGCGTAACTCTTGCCAGGCAAGCTGTGGTAAGTGTTACTTATTTATTAATGAATAATATTTTATATAATATAGGACAAGAAGGTCTTGTAGCAGTTTATGCAATTATTGGAAGAATGCTAATGTTTGCTTTATTTCCTGTTTTTGGAGTAACCCAAGGATTTCTGCCAATTGCAGGGTATAATTATGGAGCGCATCAATACCAACGTGTTCGAGAAACAATCAATACTGCAATTATGTATGCTGCTGTAGTAGCTACTGTAGTTTTTATAGGATTGATGATTTTTCCTGCAGAAATAACATCCTTATTTATTAGTGATAGTACAAATTTGGCTCCCAAAGAGCTTGCTCTAAATCAATATGTTTTATCTCATACTGCAGAACCTATGCGATGGGTATTTGCAGCTACTCCTATTATAGCTCTTCAACTTATTGGAGCCGCATATTTTCAGGCAGCAGGAAAAGCTATCCCTGCTTTACTGCTCACCTTATCCAGACAAGGTTTTTTCTTTATTCCTTTGGTTTTAATTCTTCCTCAATTTTATGGAGAGTTGGGTGTTTGGATATCTTTTCCGATTGCAGATGTATTAGCAACCATTGTAACCGGATACTTTTTAAATAGAGAGATAAGAACAAAATTATTAAATTCAGATCAGATTACTTAAATTATTTGTTTAATCAAACTTTACCTTTATTGGTTCAGGTTATACTTTTTTCTTTCCTTGGGTTGATCATCTTCCATCCCCAGTATGCTAAAGCACTTGTCATAGCGTCTTTAGCATTATTTTTTAATTTATAAGGATGTCATCATCAACCCATTATCATCTGTTCGCTCGCGTATCGGGAATGATTTAAAAAACATAAAAAAAGAGCAGTTTATATTAAAATGAACCACTCTCTCTTTTTTAATGATAAAGTTTTACTTACTCCTTGATTACAGTAACCCTACTACTATGTATACGTCCTCTAGTACCATCTTCTGTAACCACTATCCACCACTCTCCTGTATTGGTTTCGATACCAAATTTTTCTCCTTCCTTTATCTTTTTGATCACTTTGGCAGAAGTACCTTTACCATCCCGTAAATTGGTATACCCATCGGGGTCATTAATAACACCATAAGCTATATAAGGATCGGGACCTATAGAGCTAAGACCAAACCTTTTGTTTTGTGGTTTATAAAAATTATCTGTAAAATCCTCCAGATCTTCGATACCATAAAAATCTTTTTTTCTAAAAACCTCGATCATTTTTGGGTTGGTATCATATAGGTATTCTATAATACCAGATTGCCCTGCTTTATAACAATGTGCCATAAGATAGGCATATAACTCCTCTGTATCCTCTTCATAAGATTCTGGATTTCCATTAGATACCATATTGGCTACCGTAGACAATTGTGATAATTCTGCACCGTATTCGATCATTTTATCCAGCATGTCTTTGCGTAATGTATATATTGGATGACAGTCTCCATTCTCTGCCCTCCAAGTACCTTTACATTTTACACTAAAAAGAAATTTTTCTAAAACCATTGGTTCATATAACTTAGATTTATTAAATGCAAATTTCAACCAATCTTTATTAGCTGAATAGCCGTAGATTCTTATTAAATCAATTAACAAATTTGGATTATTGGCTTTAATAAAATTAGTAGATTTGATATCATTACTAAAGATCATATCATTATAGTTGCAGAGTAACTCAAGATACGATTCTGTAATTTCATTCTTACTTTCAATATTTGGAAGCTCATTAATAAAAATCATTCTTTGATTCACTAGTATTTCATCAGAATGTTCCGAAGCTTCATTTACATATATATCATTATATTTGATTTCATCAAAATCTATATTATAGATTTCTTTTACCTTTTCTTGAAATGTTTGTTTTGAAACATTTTTTCTACATTTTTCTAACTTTTCATATGAATAATCATATATATCAACTAAAAAGCTCATTTGATTAGTATCAAAACTATATAAAAGTTGATCTTCCATTTTTTTATTATTTTTATTATCTATTTGTCCTTTACAGCTAGATAAAACTATTAATATTAATAATCCTGTAAATTTTAATCTCATAATATATTATTCTTTACCAAACCACTTTGTAGTTCCATATTTTATATCCTCCCATTGTTTCTCAATTACATCTCGTTCTTCAATTATAATTCTTACAAAACGACGTTCTATACTCATATCGTGTACTACTCCATTATTATCTATCATCTTTGCTTTTTCCATACTATTATGCAAAAATAAATCAGGGATTTCATTATAAAGGCTATTCGCATCAGAATTATCTGTTTTACTTCCTGAACAAGTTGTCATACATCCAACTGATGCTTTTCTATCATATTGATGAATTGCTATACCGTCTCTTTTTTTATCCATTAAATCTTTTAATTCTTCTTTCACTTCTATATCACTTCCTGTACTATTATCACTAACATACATCAAATATGTAGGTCCCTTGGCATCTTTACTTGAATTTAAAAAATATTTATCTCCTGGTGGACATTCATTATATTTACCATATCTTAAATTAGAATGTTTAAATGTTTTTTTCAATCTTTTAGAATACGTTTGGTGAGTATCTCTTGTGAGATATTCAATATAATCAGGAGGAGGCAAATTGTTATTATTTTTTAATTCATTATATTTTTCTAATGTCATTGCTCTATAAACAGAAGTTTTATATACTATATTTTCTGTAGTACCATATTTTTCAACTTTAGTATCAGTCCCACTAATCACCACTACAGATCCTTTTTGTCCTTTACGGCGTTTGTAATCTGGGCAATCTTCTACCTTTAAGGTTTTTACCGCTTCTTCCAGATAGGATTCTCGATGGGCATACCCTTTAAAAGCATTGTTGATTCTATA
>NZ_AUML01000041.1 GCF_000430665.1 Aquimarina muelleri DSM 19832
ATTTCTAATCCATTAGGTAAATGAATCAAGATAAAACGTGAGGTTGAAACTTCAGAATCCCCCACTTCTATTGGAATAAAAGAACAGGACGCCTCTGAGAGATTATTTGACTCCTTTGATAACTTCTTAACCCAATAATGTAGCTTATCTTTAGTTAATCCCCGAGATTGAGCAAATGCTTTTTGGCTTTGACCTGAAATGTGATATTCTGATACTAACTTACGCATTCTTTTGGCTTCCGATAATTTAGACATCTATCTTTTTTAAACAAAAATATAGCCTATAAAGAATCTAATCAAGATGTACTTAGACGGATGCATACTAAATAACTAACTAAATTTGTAAAAGTTTAATGGTTGTTTTTTAGACATCTTCATTGTTTAGTTGTAGAAACTTTTGTTGTAAAAAAAATCAAGAATATATCGCTACCATTTTAGAATTACTTCAAAAAGCAGGATTTAATATGTAATTTAAGTGTAATTTATTGCATTTGCCATTCCCAAGTTGCAGAAGAATTAGGGATAATAGCCCATAATTCTACCACTTTTTTTATAGTATCTTTTACAGTTCCTGTAATAGTATCAATATGATTGTCTCCAATAAGAAAGATATCTAATATAGATTCATAATAACCAATGTAGTTAGAGCTAAATTCCTTCTCTGGTTTAATGTCAAGGATTTCATCGTCTGTTTGAGCTACATCAAAGTTTTCTTTGAATATTTCTAAAACATTTTTTTTAACGATACGTTCTTTTTCTAGAGTATCCATAATTTGTGTGTTTAAGTTGGTTTTTTTAAATATAACCTTTTGTAAAGGTTAGTATTTTGGTAATAGAAAAGTATAACTCCAATTTAGTTTGTTTAGTATTTGATAGAAGCTTTTTCTAGTAATAAAAAAAGTTAAAATTTTCTTAATAAATATTAAAAACAAGAAACCCATTTATTTCTGTCCAGAAATAAATGGGTTTCTTGTTTGAGGTAACTAAAATAAATTAACTCACAACTTCTTTGATTCTTTTTGCAGCTTTTATAATATCTTCTTTACTAGCGGCATACGAAATTCTAATACAATTATTGTTGCCAAATGCAATACCAGTCACTGTTGCTATATTAGCTTTTTCTAATAAAAACATAGAGAAATCTGTTGCGTTTTTAATAAGAGATCCTTGTAATGTTTTTCCGAAATAATATGAGATATCAGGAAAAATATAAAATGCACCTTCTGGCTTATTACATTCAAAGCCTGGGATGTCAGATAATAAATCTAATATCAACGTTCTTCTTTCTTTAAATTCATCTATCATGTATTGGATTTTGCTAACCGGGGCTTCTAAAGCTGTGATTACAGCTCGTTGAGCAATACAATTTGCTCCACTAGTTACCTGTCCTTGCATTTTATTGCAAGCACGAGCAATTTCAGTAGGTGCTCCTATATACCCAATTCTCCAGCCGGTCATAGCAAAAGCTTTTGCTACACCGTTAACAGTAACAGTCCTGTTGTACATGTCTTCAAATTGAGCCATTGAGGCATGACCTCCTATGTAGTTAATATGCTCATATATTTCATCGCTTACAACGATAATGTCAGGGTGTTTTTGCAATACATCGGCTAATGCTCTAAGTTCTTTCTTGTTATAAATAGATCCACTGGGGTTGCAAGGAGAGCTATACCATAGCATTTTGGTTTTTGGTGTAATAGCTTTTTCTAGTTGTTCAGCGGTCATTTTAAAGTCAGTCTCTATAGAAGTTTTTACCTCTACAGGAACTCCACCAGCAAGTTTTATGATATCGCTATAGCTTACCCAGTATGGACAAGGTAAAATAACTTCGTCTCCTGGATTGATGTAAACTTGAGCTACATTGTAAAGTGATTGTTTAGCTCCTGTAGAAACAACAATTTGCGAATGATCATAAGTAACGCCATTATCTCTTTTAAATTTAGTGATAATAGCATCTTTTAACTCTACGTATCCATCAACAGGGGAGTAGGAGTTGTAATTGTCATTTATTGCTTGTATTGCAGCTTCTTTGATGAAATCCGGAGTATTAAAATCTGGTTCTCCAAGGCTTAAGCTAATGATGTCTTTTCCTTCAGCTTTAAGCTCGCGAGCTTTTGCAGCCATAGCTAAAGTAGCTGATGCTTCAAGTGCATTAATTTTGTCTGATAATTGGATGTTCATCCCTGATACTTGTGTGCTCATTTAATCTTGTAAATAAAAATGGTTAAGATTGTATAGCAGGCTTCATTCCCATTTCTTTAAGATGTTTAAAGTGGGCGATAATTGCTTTTCGTGTAGTTTTATATTCGTTATAAGGTAGATTAAACTCTAAGGCAGTTTGCTTTACAATCTTAGAAATCTTGGTATAATGAACATGACTTATGTTTGGAAAAATATGATGTTCTACTTGGTGGTTTAAGCCACCAGTAAACCAGTTGACTAATTTGTTTTTTGTAGAAAAATTAACCGTAGTAAATAATTGATGTACTGCCCAAGTATTTTTCATAGTTCCTGTTTTGTCAGGAATAGGCATTTGTGCTTCTTCTACCATATGAGCTAACTGAAAAACGACACTTAATATTAAACCTGCAACATAATGCATTATAAAAAAACCTATCAAAATTTTCCACCATGCAATAGACATGATCAACATTGGGATTACAATCCAGATTAAAACATAAATCATTTTAGTTATCACCACTGTACTCCATTGTTTTAAAGAACTAGGTAGTTTCCCGTAAGAAAGTTTTCGGGTAAGGTAATTTTTTGTCTGTTTAAAATCTGTGGTTAGTGCCCAATTAAAAGTTAACAAACCGTAAAGAAATATAGAATAATAATGTTGAAATTTATGAAAACGCATCCATTTTGCATGCTTTGTAAACCGGATTACTCGACCAGCATCCATATCTTCATCATGACCATGGATATTTGTATATGTATGATGTAAAACATTGTGTTGTACTTGCCAGTTATAAACATTGCCAGCAAGAATATAAATACTACCCCCCATTAAATTATTTATCCATTTTTTTGAAGAATAGGATCCATGATTGCCATCATGCATTACGTTCATTCCTACACCAGCCATTCCTACACCCATTACAATTGTAAGTAGTAGCATCCACCATTGTGAAATACCTAATGTAAGAATCAGAAAATAAGGAGTTAAGAAAAGAGAAAACATAACAATTGTTTTGAGATGTAATCTCCAGTTTCCAGTTCGCTTAATGTTATTTTCTTTAAAATAGAGATTTACTCTTTTGTTTAATGTTTTGAAAAAATTAGCAGAATCTGCTCTGCTAAAACGTATATTAGGTGTGATCATAGTCATTGAGGTTTATGACAAAACGAGATTTATCATAGTAATATTGGGTAAAGTTAGGTATTTAATTTTTTTTAAGTTCTTAAAAAGTAGTAAAATATATGGTTTTAACATGTATTTTTGTGCTTTAATTTTATATTGTTAAATGAATATTCTAAAAAAATACTTTCCAGATCTAACTGAAGAACAGGAAATTCAGTTTTCTGAACTTGAAAAGCTTTATACGGAGTGGAATTCTAAAATAAACGTAATATCACGTAAAGATATAGAATCTTTGTATGAAAGACATATTTTGCATTCTCTTGGGATAGCTAAAATACAAGGATTTAAACCAAAGGCAAAGATATTAGATGTAGGGACAGGAGGAGGGTTTCCTGGGATTCCTTTGGCAATTTTGTTTCCTGAAACTCATTTTTATTTAGTAGATGTTATTGCTAAAAAAATAAAAGTGGTAAACGAAGTAGCTACTGCCTTGGGATTAACAAATGTAAAAGCAGAACAACGCAGAGCAGGTACATTTGAGGATCGTTTTGATTTTATTGTAAGTCGGGCTGTAACTAATATGCCAGATTTTGTTAAATGGGTAAGAAAAAATGTTGCTAAAAAAAGTAGTCATGAATTGCAAAATGGAATTTTATACCTTAAAGGAGGGGATTTAACGGAAGAGTTGGTATTGTTTCCGAAAGCGGTAGAACATGAACTTTCTGCTCATTTCGAAGAAGATTTTTTTGAAACAAAAAAGGTGGTATACTTGCCAGTAAAGTATAAGGTTTAATTCATATTCTTTAGATTAAAACGCATTTCTACTATATGTTTTTGGAATCCAACTTTTTCATAAGCTTTAATTGCTTTCGGATTTTTGTCATATACGGTAAGTCGAATTTCTTCAATTTTTTTTGATGAAAACCAGTTGCAAAGGTTTTGAATGATTTTTTGACTAATACCTTGCCCTCGAAATTCTTCTTTTAGATATATAAAACCAATATACCCAAGTTGTTTTTGTTTAAAATATTTTTTTCGGTTTCTTATTTGTCCGTAACCACTACCTACAATTTCACCATCAATTTCTGCAACTAAAACCTCCGTATGATCTGCAAGGATGTAATCTTCTATATTATAATAACTTATTTTTTTGTCTTGTATCAATGTTGGATCCATTGGGCGTTCTGTCTCGATAATTTTTTGTTCAAAATCAAGAAGAATAGGTAGGTCTTCGATTGTAGCAGGTCTTATAATCATGTGGGATTAGTGTGTGGTTTTTTTAATCCATATTGTGGAGTTTAATTGTCCGAGGCTTACCTCGGAAAACAAAATATATTTTCGGAAGCATACTCGTGATTTTGCTCCGATGTTATTGATTAAAAAAGACTGTCTAAATATTAGACAGTCTTTTTTTGTTTGTTTGTCAATTGTTTTATTCTCCTAAAAATGGATATCTATAATTAGATGGAGAAACAAACGTTTCTTTTATCATTCTAGGGGATACCCAGCGTAGTAAATTAAGGTATGATCCTGCTTTGTCATTAGTTCCAGATGCTCTGGCTCCTCCAAAAGGTTGTTGCCCTACAACGGCTCCAGTACATTTATCATTAATATAAAAGTTACCTGCGCAGTTCTCTAATGCTTTAGTTGCTTCTGCAGCAGCATAACGATCTGTAGAGAATATAGCTCCGGTTAATGCATATTCACTGGTTCCATCCACCAATTCTAATGTCTCGTTCCATTGGTTGTCATCATATACGTAGATAGTAACTACAGGGCCAAATAATTCTGTACACATTGTAGTGTATTTTGGGTCTTTTGCAACGATTACAGTTGGTTCTATGAAATACCCTTTGGATTTGTCATAATTACCACCAGCTATAATTTCTGCATCTGCATCATTTTTTACCTGATCGATATATTTTGCAAGTTTGTCAAATGATCCTTCGTGTATTACAGCAGTAATAAAATTACTCATGTCTTCTGGTGATCCCATTTTGAAAGACTTGACATCTTCTTTTAGATATTTTTCTACATCTGCCCATAAACTTTTTGGTATATAAGCTCTGGATGCTGCACTACACTTTTGTCCTTGAAATTCAAATGCTCCACGGGAAATACCAGTAGCAACTTGTTTTGCATCTGCACTAGAATGTGCTAGGATAAAATCTTTTCCGCCAGTTTCACCTACAATTCTAGGGTAGGTTTTATAGTTGTGTATATTAGTACCGATTTTTGCCCAAATGTCCTTAAAGACATGGGTACTCCCTGTAAAATGGATTCCTGCAAAATCAGGACTAGCTAACACGGTATCTGTAATCATAACAGGATCTCCATATACAACATTAATTACGCCATCAGGTACACCTGCTTCTTTAAAAATGTCTACAATAATTTTTGCAGAAAAGATCTGACTGTCACTTGGTTTCCATACCACAGTATTTCCCATTAATGCAGCACTAGCAGGTAGATTTCCTGCAATTGCTGTAAAATTAAAAGGAGTAATGGCATATATGAACCCTTCTAAGGGTCTGTATTCTAACCTATTCCATGCGCCAGAGGTAGAGTTTGGCTGATCATTATAAATCTGAGTCATATATTCTACGTTAAAACGTAAGAAATCTATAAATTCACATGCTGCATCAATTTCTGCTTGAAATATGTTCTTAGACTGTGCAAGCATAGTTGATGCATTAATTTTTGCTCGGTATGGACCAGCAATAAGTTCTGCAGCTCTCAAAAATATAGCGGCACGTTGTTCCCAAGCTAAATCAGCCCATTTTTTTCGTGCCTCCAAGGCTGTGTCAATAGCCTTCTGTATGTGTTGTTTTTCTGCTTTATGATAAGTGCCTAAAATGTGCTGATGATCATGAGGAGGGGACATAGTAGCAGTGTCTCCTGTTCTTATTTCTTCACCATTAATATACAAAGGTACATCTATAGAGGTGTTGTACATTGTTTTGTATGTTGCTAGAACTTCTTCTCTTTCAGGTGTTCCAGGAGCATACGATTTTATAGGCTCATTTATTGCAGTAGGAACTTGAAAAAAACCTTTTCCCATGATGTTGTTTTTTAATTTAAATTAGTAAGATGTATTTATCTAATGAATTAGACCTTTAGGATAGCAAAGATAGAAAATTATATAGGCTAAAAGCTATTTTATAGCATTATCCATAAAAAAAACACTTAATTTTTTCGAGATATATTCTTTATTGATTATTCTGTCATTTTTATTATGTTTTTTATAAAAAAATGAGATTTAATAAGTGTACGACTCTTTACGGAGCAAGGCTATATATGCTATGTGATTTTTTTTTGTAAGTTGTGTGAAATTTATCCGACCCAGAACCTATGTGTACAGTTACGTTAATACCAATTCAAGAAAATAATTTTATACTGACCTCTAACCGGGATGAAGCACTGGATAGAAAAACATTATCCCCAGAGTTTTATCAGGTAAATAAAACTAAAATGTTGTTTCCTAAAGATGTAGTTGCTGGTGGTACATGGATAGGGGTTAGTGAT
Organism: Aquimarina muelleri DSM 19832; assembly: GCF_000430665.1. GTDB lineage: Bacteria > Bacteroidota > Bacteroidia > Flavobacteriales > Flavobacteriaceae > Aquimarina > Aquimarina muelleri. Next base: position 6,829 of record NZ_AUML01000041.1, read on the forward strand.
AAAAAGACCATGGTTTGTTTACTCAATGGAGGATTTGAAGCTCATGAGAGATCGGGTTCTTATCGGCAAAGTAGAGGTGTTGTAGTTAAAGATTTGTTAGGGGCTAATGATTTAGAAAAAACTATTTTAGATTATAACTATATAGGCATCGAGCCATTTACAATAGTTACAGCAAATTGGAAGTCTGACCTTTTGTTTTTCGAATTAGTTTGGGATGGAAAGCAAAAATATTTTAGAAAATTAGGAAAAGAAACTCATATATGGTCTTCATCAACTTTGTATAATAAGGATGTAAAAGAGTTGCGAAAAAAATGGTTTACAGTTTTTGAAAGAGAGAATAATATAACTCCAGATACGCTTTTAAATTTTCATAAAAATGCAGGAATAGGAGATAGGAATAAAGACTTGCAAATAGATAGAGAATTTTTAAAAACTAGAAGTATTACTCAAATTTTAAAAAATGAGGAGGAACTCTCAATGCGATATGAAGATTTGCAAAAAAAAGAAATAAATACAATTATTTTTGAAGCTGTAACGGTTTAAAAAAGAGTTTAAATTATAAAATATTGAATTATACAGGTAAAATAATCATACTTGCTTTTCCTGATACCTTCGTGCAGTATTCTGATGAGCCTTCAGTGAAATTTCTTTTAGCATTAGGGCTGGGTAAGGATAATTATATAAAAGCAGGTCATGCAGCTTTTGTTCTTATTGAGAATAAAACAGGTAACGCTGAATATTATGATTTTGGAAGGTATATAACTCCAAAAGGGCGTGGTAGAGTAAGAAGTGCTGTTACTGATGTTGAATTAGAAATTCCTTTTAAAGCCATAATAACTTCAGATTCTAAATTAAGTAATATAGAAGATTTTTTATTATGGTTAGAGGCTAATCCTAAAAAAACTCATGGTGAAGGGAGGCTTGTGGCTTCAGTTTGTGATTATATTGATTATGAAAAAGCAAAAAAATATATTTTGTCTATTCAGGATATGGGGAGTATTCCGTACAAAGCTTTTGGTAAAATAGGAAGTAATTGTTCTCGAATCGTAACAGATACTATTTTAAAAAGTACCGATCTCATAAAAATAAAAAAGCCATTATTAAGAAATAAGTTGTTTACTCCAAGTCCTTTAGGTAATGTGCAGAAGGGAGCTTTGGGCAATCCAATATATCAAGTAAGAAATGGAAATTTACAAGTGTATTCGGGGTCTATACTTATGGAGAACCTCACTAATTATTTTGATAAAAATATTCCTGAAACCAAAAAAGACATTATAAAAAAGCAACAAAAAAAAATAGAGAAATCCAGCTTTCTTTCTGGTACGGGTAGTAGTGCTTATTTTAAGTTAGAGGAATCTTTAAAAAAGAATGTATTTAAAATCACAAGATTTACAGAGTATGGAGAAGAAGATTTTAAAGGTCTTTTTGCGGCCAAGGAAAGTGAATTTGATCCTAAGCAAGAATATAATTTTATATATGACTCTAATTGTTTTTATTGTCATGTAGAACAAAACGGGAGTAAAATTAAGCTAGAGAAAATAAAATTAATTAAGGGCAAAAGGAGTACTTAGTTTAAAAGCAGGAATCATTACTTGAAATTTACGGGTAGATGTAAAATTAACCATATTGTAATGACCTTTCATTGCTCCAAATGGGGAGTTGAGTAAGCAACCGCTGTTGTAAGTGTGAGATTCACCAGGTTTTAATACTGGTTTTTTTCCTATAACACCTTCACCTTCTACTATTTCAGTGTTGTTTAAAGCGTCTTTAATTTCCCAAAAACGGGAGGTTAATTGTACAGAATCTTTACTTTGGTTTTCAATTGTTATTCGATAACCAAAGGCAAAATACATCTTATGGTTCTTGTAAAAAGTACCTTCAAAGGTGGTATCCACCGAAATTTTTATGCCTCTGGTGATTTGCTGAACCATACTAAAATATAAACATTGATCCTATTAAAGTTAATGTAGAGCCAATTCCTGCTAAGATAAAAAATAATATATTTACAAGCACAAATTTAACAATTGTTTTTCCTCTTTTTTGTTCATAAAACTTACGCATAGCTTTATAAAGATAAAATAAAAAAAATAGTGTTGTAATACCATTAATAATTTCACTTTTTGTAATTTCTTTAATTGAAATGGCAATACCCATTAAGATAAAGAAAATAGTTTGGATATGGAAGATGAACACCATATGTTCCATATAGCTAAAAGATTGCCTTGAGTATAGTGCCCACATGCATAGTGTGAAAATTGGGAGAAAGAAAAATATAATAAAGGGTAATTTGCTGAAGATAAATTCAATAAGCTCTGTGGGGTTACTGCCAAAATTACTAGCTTTAATGCTTCGTTTGTAAAGATATTTGTTGTACCAAGTTTTTTTGTGTTTTAAGCTATCTAGTGCTATATTAGGAGAGATTTGTTTTGTGGATATGTAGTGGGTGTTGTATATGGTAAGTTTATGTCCTAAAGCAGAGAATAAATTCATAGAATCTAATTGAGATTCTGTGTAGGGGACTCTGTTTTTAGTCTTTTTTGATTTAGTTGTGTTTGTAGGGAGGGTGATTGTGTCCTTTTCTGTGTAGTTGCCTTCAGAAAGAGTATTGAAATTAATGGCTTTTTCCTCTTTTTTCAATCCATCAGATATTCCGTCAAAATCAATAAATAAACCATTGATTATAAAAAATATAACAGAGATACTTAGGTAAAATCGAAATGGATTAGCGTATCTAACTCTTCTTCCTTTTATATAATCTTTAGATATTTTACAGGTCTAAATAATAAGGCAATTATGGTGTGTCTAAGTCTGGAGTCGTAGGAAAATATACTGGCAAAAAATTCATTAAAAAAGTCTTTAAAAGAAAGCTTTTTTGTAGTGTTAATTTGCCCACAATGATGGCAATATCTATCTATGGTGTCTAAAGGTACTCCGCAGTTAAGACATTCTATACCGCGGTATTTTTTTAAGAACCTTCCTGTTTCTTTCATTTTTTTAGTTAACAATTCCTTGCGGGACTAAAGTAGTGGTATTATATTACAATTTAAAAAATGAATTTAAACTCTCTAATTTGTAATGGAAGAGGAGTTTCCTATACCTTTTCCTATAGCTCTATCATATCTTGCTCCAGGAGCACGATAATAAGGTATTACGGTGTATTCATTTTCAGTTTCGTCAAAATTACCACTAATAAACCCTGGGTCAATGGTTCCATCTGGTCTTAATAGAACGTATTTGTAATTATAGAATCCTTGTTTAAACAATCTTTTGTTATAATATATACCTCGTTCTTTGTTGAATTCAAGTAAAGTGGATTTGTCTAATTTGTAGTTGTTGAAATTTCCATAAAGATGAATTTGACCACCATCAATTGGTTTGTAGCACTCTAAAGAGAAATGCATCCATACGTAATCTGCTTCTGTGTTATTGTTTTCTGCATCTAAGTTTCTAACAACAAAACCACCATTGATATCAGGATTGTATGTGTATTTACGATTAGCCCTAACTATATTTGTGTATAGGTAGTTGTTGTAAATGTCTTTTAATTCAATACTTCGTATGCTTACGTTTGATGCTCTTACGTTTTTATTGTCAAAAAACAAAAACTCATTCCCTCCCCAAAAGCTAGATTCTTGATCATATTTGTAAACTAGATCGTTGGCAAGAGTAAATTGAGGAACCAAATTGGTGATAGCATTTGTAATATCATTATTTTGCATTACCAAAGTTTTTACAGTTTTATTGGGGTTTCTTAAGATTTCATTTGGAGAGCTTATTTCAAATTGAACGGACTGTTTAGAGTCTATGTATTTTAAATTTCTAGATCTTTTGGTGTAGACCTTTACAGTAGTCGAGGGTTCGTATACGATTAGTTTTCTTACAAGTACAGTTTCATCATCATCATTGTAGATTTCTATTTGATAATTACCACTTACTTTAAGCCCTCTAGTGTCTTCATTGGGTATGTTTAGCGTGTAGTGGCTATACATTTGTAATGTATTAAAAGAATTTTCATAATTTACAATTCTAATTTCATCAAATCCGTCTAAATATTCATTCTTGTAAAGAGACGAAGGTGTCCAGTCAAAATTATAATGATTTATTCTATAGTAATAATCAGATTCATCGCCATTGATGTCATCAAAAGTTATTTTAAATGATTCTCCTAGTCTAAGTATGGGTATTCCTGAAAAATCTGACCCGTTAGACAGTTGGACTGTTCTTATGTTATCGGCAGTTACAATATCGTTTGTGACGTTCTGAGCAAAAAAACTAGTGTAAGTAATACAAAATAGTATGAAAAACAAGAAATTTTGTTTAAGTTTATGTAGCATTATAAAGAGATTTGTGATCGTAAATATAAACAAAAAGTATGCCCAAAGAAAGTCAGGAGTTTTTTTGATTAAAATATTATTTAGAAAGAATATAAATAGTATCTTATAGCAGAACCTGCTTTTACTTACGTGTTTTAATTAGTAAATTTGCACGATTTTTTTAGTTAATTAACATAGACTACAAATATGTCAAAAGACATTCGTATCAGAAAAGGTTTGGACATTAAGCTTGTTGGCGAAGCAGAGAAAGTAACTGTAGATGCCACAAAAAGTAATGTTTACGCAATTAAGCCTAGCGATTTTCACGGTATTGTGCCAAAAGTTGTTGCTAAACAAGGTACAGAAGTGAAAGCCGGAGAACCACTTTTTTATTCAAAATCCAACGAGAGAATGCTTTTTCCTTCTCCTGTAAGTGGAGAAATAGTAGAAATTGTTCGTGGTGCCAAAAGAAAAATTTTAGCTTTCAAAATTCTTGGAGACAAAGAACAAAAATATGCAGACTTTGGAATAAAGGATGTAAACTCTATGAATGGAGATGCTGTAAAGACTCATCTCCTGGAATCAGGTTGCTGGCCTTTTATTAAGCAACGTCCATACGATGTAATAGCTAACCCTGATGTAGCTCCTAAAGCTATTTTTATTTCGGGATACACCACAGCACCTCTTGCTGCAGATAGCGATTATGTGTTGGCAGGGAAAGAGAAAGAGCTTCAAACTGCGGTTACTGCTTTAAGTAAATTGACAGAGGGCGAAGTGCATGTTTCTATAGGTAAAAATGCAAATTCTCCTTTAGGTGCTTTAAATAATGTTACTAAACATAGTGTTTCTGGCCCTCATCCGGCAGGAAATGTAAGTGTTCAAATAGCTAATATTGATCCTATTAATAAAGGAGAAACGGTTTGGGTGGTAAATCCACAAGATCTTATCATTATAGGCGAGTTACTGTTGACAGGAAAGTTTAATGCAGAACGAATAGTAGCGTTAGGAGGCTCTTCTGTTAAAAAACCTAAATATTTTAAAACTAAGATTGGATCAGAAGTATCTTCTATAGTATATGACTCCGGAGTAAATGACGAGAGTAATATAAGAGTTATTAGTGGTGATGTCCTTACAGGGGAAAATGTAAAACCAGATGGTTATCTAGGATATTATCATAATACAATAACAGTTATTCCAGAAGGAGATGATTATGAGTTTTTTGGATGGAATAAACCAGTATTTAATAAAATATCTCCATCTAGAGCGTTAACTTTTTCATGGTTGTTCCCTAATAAGAAATATGAGCTCACTGCAAATACAAATGGAGAGCACAGAGCCTTTGTGGTTACAGGAAGTTATGAAAATGTATTTCCTTTAGATATTTACCCTTTGCAGTTACTTAAAGCATGTGCGGTAAATGATTTAGATGCGATGGAGCAATTAGGTATGTATGAAGTAGCTCCTGAGGATTTTGCTCTTACAGAGTTTATTTGTGTTTCTAAGCAACCGCATCAAGAGATTATAAGAGAAGGGTTAGACCTAATGTTAAAAGAAATAGGATAGTGTCATGGGATTAAAAGATAAATTACATAAACTAAAACTTAAATATAAGGATAAGAAAATGGCTCCTGCATTTAATGCAATCCATACATTTTTATATTTACCTAATGAAACTACACATTCTGGATCTCATGTTAGAGGTGCAGATGATCTTAAACGTACAATGAATACAGTAATCATGGCCTTATTGCCGTGTTTGGTATTCGGGATGTTTAATGCAGGATACCAACATCACTTAGCAGCAGGAGAAATAGAAGCTGTGACCAATGGTTTTTTTAGCTCAGAATTCTGGACCTTAGATAATTTAATAGTAGGGCTTTGGAAAGTATTGCCATTAGTAATTATTTCTTATGGGGTTGGACTGGGAGTTGAATTTCTATTTGCGGTAATTAAAAAACATGAAGTAGAAGAAGGATATCTGGTAACAGGTATGTTGGTGCCTTTGATAGTGCCAATTGATACGCCTTTATGGATGTTAGCAATAGCTGTTATTTTTGGAGTAGTGATTGGTAAAGAAGTGTTTGGAGGAACAGGTATGAACATATTGAATCCAGCACTAACTATAAGAGCATTTTTATTCTTTGCGTATCCAACTTGGATGTCGGGAGATAAAGTATGGGTTCATGGCGCTGTAGAAAGAGCAAATGAAATAGCAGGGGGAGCACAGCTCGATGCAATATCAGGAGAGACAGTTTTAGGAGCTTTGGCTCAAGGTAAAGAGCTAACCTATTCTGTTTCGGATATGTTTTTGGGATTTATCCCTGGGTCTGTAGGAGAGACTTCTTCTATACTGATACTATTGGGAGCTTTATTTCTGATTTTTACAAAGATAGGAAGCTGGAGAATAATGTTAAGTTCTGTTATAGGAGCTTTAGTCATGGGTCTAATATTTAATGGAGTGGTAAGTGCTAATTGGATTGATGAGGGTAGTAAATTTTATAGTTTAATGAGTACAGAATTCTGGCATCATTTAATTATTGGTGGTTTTGCTTTTGGAGTTGTGTTTATGGCAACGGATCCAGTTACAGCATCACAAACCAATAAAGGAAAATGGATTTATGGGTTTTTAATTGGATTTATATCTATATTGATTAGAGTATTTAACCCTGCATATCCAGAAGGAGTAATGCTGGCTATTCTATTAATGAATGTATTTGCTCCAACTATTGATCATTATGTAATTCAAGGAAATATTAAGAAAAGAATGAAACGTTTAAAACTAAAAACGGCATAGATCATGGCAATTAATACTGATAAAAATTCATACACAATCCTATTTGCTATCGCAATGGTAGTAGTAGTAGGAACTTTGTTAGCATTTACTGCATCTTCTTTAAAAGAGAGGATTTCGGCAAATAAGCGTACAGAAAAGCAGCAGAATATTTTGTTCGCAATGGGAATTAGTGACGCACAAGATCCTAATGAGTTTGTGCCTGCAGAAAAAGCTCAGGAATTGTTTGATAAATATGTAGGCGACGAGCAATATATAATTACAGGAGCTACAGCAGAGAAAACTACAGATGCTTTTGATATCGAAGTTAAAAAAGAAAATGATAAAATAAAGCAAGACTCTAATTATACCAGAAAATTGCCATTGTTTATAGGTAAAAAAGATGGCGAAGAATTTTATGTAGTACCAATGCGAGGTAATGGGTTATGGGATGCTATATGGGGTTATGTTTCTTTAGATAAAGAATTTAAAACTGTAAAAGGAGCATTTTTTGATCATAAAGGAGAAACACCTGGATTAGGAGCAAATATTAAAGAAGCTTATTTTAGAGATGATTTTATAGGAGAAAGTATATTAGATGCATCTGGAAACTATAAAGGAATTACAGTAAAAAAGGGAAATGCAGATCCTAAAAATGTAGACAAAGAAGATAATGAAGTAGATGCTATGGCTGGAGCAACAATCACAGGAGATGGTGTGACTGCAATGGTAAAGAAAGGAATAAAAATGTATCAACCTTATTTCGAAACTTTAAAAAAATAACAGATGGCTGAAGTAACAGAAGAAAAAGTAAAAGTAACAGAGCCAAAAGAGCCTTTGTTTTCGAAGAAAAATAAGAAATTACTAATAGATCCACTTGCAGATAATAACCCTATTACTATTCAAGTACTTGGTATATGCTCTGCTTTAGCAATTACAGCACAATTGAAACCTTCAATTGTAATGGCGATTTCAGTAATTTTTGTATTAGGAATAGGTAATGTAGTAATTTCTCTAATGAGAAATATTATACCTTCTAAAATAAGAATTATAGTACAGCTTGTAGTAGTAGCTGCATTAGTAATTGTAGTAGATCAGGTGCTTAAAGCATTTGCATATACTTTAAGTAAAGAACTTTCTGTATTTATAGGACTTATTATAACCAACTGTATCATTATGGGGCGTTTTGAAGCTTTTGCTTTAGCTAATGGCCCATGGAAATCATTTTTAGATGGAGTAGGAAATGCAGCAGGATATGGTTTGTTATTAGTTATTGTAGCTTTTTTTAGAGAGTTATTAGGATCAGGAACATTATTCGGAATTAAGGTTTTGGGAGATCCGATAGAAAAAACAGGTCTGTATGCAATTGGTTACGAAAATAATGGTTTTATGGTATTAGCGCCAATGGCATTAATTACTGTTGGAATTCTTATTTGGATACAAAGAAGTAGAAATAAAGCATTAATTGAAGATCATTAGAAGAGTTCACAGTTACAAATTAGTAGTTATATTTTAACAAATAACTACTGACGAAGAACTAAAAATGTATAAAAAATGGAATATTTAGAATTATTTTTAAAATCAATTTTTATAGATAACATGGTATTTGCATTCTTTTTAGGAATGTGTTCTTACCTTGCTGTTTCTAAAAAAGTTTCTACTGCTGTAGGTCTTGGAGCTGCAGTGATTTTTGTATTGGCAATCACAGTACCACTAAACTTCTTATTAGATAAATACATTCTTAGAGAAGGTGCTTTAGTATGGTTAGGACCAGAATATGCAGATTATGACCTAAGTTTCTTAACTTTTATTTTATTTATTGCTACCATTGCTACAATGGTACAATTGGTAGAGATAATTGTAGAAAAATTCTCTCCTTCCTTGTATAACTCTTTAGGTATATTTTTACCATTAATAGCAGTAAACTGTGCCATCTTAGGAGGATCATTGTTTATGCAACAAAAAGAGTTTGCAACAATATCTCATGCAGCTGTATATGGTATAGGATCAGGTATAGGATGGTTTTTAGCAATACTTGCAATTGCAGCTATTCGCGAAAAAATCAGATACTCTAATATACCAGCTCCATTAAGAGGGTTAGGGATAACCTTTATCCTTACAGGGCTAATGGCTATTGGTTTTATGAGTTTTGGTGGAATGTTAACAGGAGGTGATGAAGAAGAAAAGGAAACTAAAACAGTACAAGTAGAAAAAGAAGAGACTACAAAAAAAGTAGCCGAAAATACTAACGTTACAATACTTAAATAATATGATATTTTTAGCATCTACCAGTGGGACAATAGCGATAACGATTATTTCGTTTTTGGTGCTGATTCTTGTTTTAGTAGGAATATTATTATTTGCAAAAGATAAGTTATTACCTTCTGGACCAGTAAAAATTACCATTAATGGCGAAAAAGAAATAGAAGTAGCCTCAGGAGGTACATTATTATCTACTTTAGGAGCTCAAAAAATATTTTTACCATCTGCTTGTGGTGGTGGTGGAACATGTATTCAATGTGAATGTCATGTATTAGAAGGAGGAGGAGAAGCATTACCTACAGAAACGCCACATTTTTCTCGTAAAGAACTACAACATGGCGCTCGATTAGCATGTCAGGTCAAAGTAAAACAGGATATGAATATCGAAATTCCGGAAGAAGTATTCGGAATTAAAAAGTGGGAAGCAGAAGTAGTACGTAACTATAACGTAGCTTCTTTTATTAAAGAATTTGTAGTTCGTATTCCTGAAGATATGGGATATAAAGCAGGAGGATATATCCAAATCGAGATACCACAATGTGAGATCAAATATTCGGATATAGATATAACTGCACACCCAGAAGAGCATGAAACTCCAGATAAGTTTCAGGCAGAATGGGATAAATTTGGTCTATGGCCTTTAGTAATGAAAAATAACGAAACCATAGAGCGTGCATATTCTATGGCTTCTTATCCAGCAGAAGGAAGAGAGATCATGCTTAATGTACGTATTGCAACGCCACCATGGGATAGATCCAAAAATGGATGGATGGATGTAAATCCAGGAGTAGCTTCTTCTTATATTTTCGCACAAAAACCAGGAGATAAAGTTGTAATATCAGGGCCTTATGGAGAATTCTTTATAAACGATTCTCAATCTGAAATGCTATATGTTGGTGGTGGTGCAGGTATGGCACCAATGCGTTCTCATTTATATCATTTATTCAAAACATTAGAAACAGGTAGAACTGTTACGTATTGGTATGGTGGGCGTTCTAAGAGAGAATTGTTCTACTTAGATCATTTCTATGACTTAGAAAAGAATTTCCCTAACTTTAATTTTTACCTAGCATTATCTGAACCATTAGAAGAGGATAATTGGAAAGTGAAAAAAGATATACACGATAGAGAAGGAGATGGATTCGTAGGATTTATACACAATTGTGTAATAGATAACTATTTAAATCATCATGAGTCTCCAGAAGATATTGAGTTATACTTCTGTGGACCACCATTAATGAATAAGGCTGTTCAGAAAATGGGAGAAGATTTTGGTATCCCAGATGAACACATTAGATTTGATGACTTTGGAGGATAAAATTAAAATTTAATAAATCACTATAAACCGGTATAAGCAATTATATCGGTTTTTTTAATTTTATACCTAAATTAGATCTCATGAAGAAGTTAATTTTTGGCATAGGTATTACAATCATTATATTCTTAGTATTAAGAAGCACAGCTAAAGGTAGAATGGTTACCAATCATGTAACAGGAGTAGTTGCTAGTGTTGTTAAGAAAACAAATTATATAAATACTACTGGAGATTCTATATCTACTAGAGTTATAGTGCCAGAAGGATATAAAAGAGTAGTATATAAAAAAGGATCTTTTCAGCAATATTTACGACATTATAGCCTAAAACCATACGGAGCCAAGATTATTAATTATGATGATAGTGAGTATTTTGCACAAAATTGGCATGAAGCAATTTTAGAAGTCCCAGTTCCAGCCAATGGGTTACAACAATGTGCAGATGCATTAATGAGAATTCGATCTGAATATTTATGGCAGCAAAACAAAAAAGATAAAATAGGATTTAATTTTACATCTGGTCATTACTGCTCATGGAACAAGTATGCACAGGGGTACAGACCCAAAATAAAAGGAAACAAAGTAACATTCCATAAAATAGCCACACCTAATCACTCCAAAGCAAACTTTTATAAATATTTAAATCTTATTTATACCTATGCAGGGACATTATCTATGTATAATGAATTACAAAAAGTAGCTGTAAAAGACATACAAATTGGCGATATGCTCGTTAAACCTGGTTCTCCGGGGCATATAGAAATTATAGTCGATGAAATTATAAATGAAACTGGAGATAGAATGTATCTTTTGGCGCAAGGAAATACCCCTGCGCAAAGTGTTTGTTTGCTTAAAAATTTTGAGAACACCGAATTTTCTCCTTGGTATACATTCGATGAAAATGAAGCGGTATACACCCCAAGCTATTATTTTGACGAAGCACGATTTATACGGTTTAAATAATTCGTGATTTGTCATTCTGATTTTAGTGTTAGAATAGTATCTTTGCCCCGCTATGACCAGAATACTTACCAAACAAGAACTACACAACCTTGCGATGAATATCGTTGGTGAAGAATTAGAAAAACGAGGATACGAATTTATAGCGATCAATAGCAAGCTAGGAAAACATCCACAATTTGTATGCGTTGATCCCTCTAATCAACGTTATTTTGTGTTGGTTAAAGCAGTATCTCATCCGGATAATCCACATAATTATGATGTAATCTGGATGGAAGCATTTAAAAAACATGCAAGAGAGCAGGATGCAAAAGTGTTTTATGCAGGAGTTGGTTTGCAAAATGCTGAGGATCCTAATAAACCAGTTTTTTTAAATGAAGATTATGTGCTAGAATATGCAGGTCTACAAATGATAGAAACCCATTTGAATTAAAAATGAATAAGATCAAAAAAATACTTTTTATACTTTTTATTGGATTAGTTTCTTGTAAAAACGAACCGCATTTACATCTTAATTATGCTAATGGAAAAGCTTTTGGTACTACCTTTTCTATTCAATTTATAGATATAAAAGAGGTAGATTACTCCAAATCGTATGATAGTATAATTACTGTTATCAATAAATCTATGTCTACGTACATTGCAGATTCTGATATTTCCAGAATTAATGCAGGGGATACCACGGTAACTGTAGACGATCATTTTAAAAAAGTAATGACCGCTTCCAAACATATATATAACGAAACCAAGGGAGCTTTTGATCCAACCGTAGGCATTTTGGTAAATGCATGGGACTTTGGGCCAGAAGGAAAAATAATCTCGTTAGACAGCCTTAAAATCGATAGCCTGTTAGTATCGGTAGGTTTGGATAAAGTAGTGTTAAAAGATAATTCCATTATAAAAAGTAATCCCAAAACATTTATAGATTTTAATGCTTTGGCAAAAGGCTATGCGGTAGATGTATTTGCAGGATTTTTAGAACAAAAAGGATATGCAAATTATTTAGTAGAAATAGGAGGAGAGATCGTAGGAAAAGGAAGCAATGTAGTGAAAGAAAAACCGTGGAGAATAGGGGTAGAAGATCCTAATTTTGACGGAACTCAATCCTATAGTAAAATTGTTGAGCTGCATAATGAAGCTATGGCAACCTCTGGAGGATATAGAAAATATAAAACCGATGAAAATGGAGAGCGGTATATTCATATTTTAAACCCTAAAACTGGCTATCCTTTAAAATCTAACCTTTTGGCAGTTTCGGTCATTGCCAATACTTGTATGGAAGCCGATGCCTATGCTACCGCGTTCATGACTATGGGATTAGATCGTTCTGAAGAATTTTTGAAATCACACCCAGCGCTAAAAGTGTATTTTATGTATCAAGACCCAAATAAGGAATTAAAAACATTATCCATAAATGGGTTTCCAACAGATGAGTAAGAGAAGATATCGGAAAGGGATCAGACCTTCAAGGTTTTGAAAACCTTGAAGGTCTTCACAAGCCATCGCACCACAAAAAATAATATACCTAAAATAGTAATCCCTATAATCCAATACCAGGTTGTATTGTTTTCAAAAGATATAGGAGTGGTATCTCCTACTAGATAAAACCCGCCCCAATAAAAAGGTTGCGTTCGGTTTATGTTTGCAGTAGTAAGGTATTGTAATTTTGCTTGTTGTAAAGCCTTGGCTTTGTTCATGCCAGCTTTAAGATTGGTATAAAAGTTTTTCATTAACTCTGGAGTGGTACTATCGGATATCTCCCAGCTACTAAGCACCAAACTTTTGGTTCCTGCGTATTGAAAAGCAGTGCCTAAACTTATAATCCCTTCGCCTTTTGCAATTTTACCAGATCCCGTATTACAGGCGCTAAGTACCGTTAACTCTGCGGGGATATCCAAAGCAAACAATTCGTGACTATATAAATAACCATCCTCTACAGAATCTTTGCTTTTTGTAAATAAAAGCTTGGAGTTTTCGGGCTGTTCATTGTCGACTTCGCCATGTAAGGCGAGATGTAAAATAGTATAATTCCCTGCATTTTTTTTAAAATTAGCCTCTATAGCCTGAGATCCAAAATAATATTGCCCGTTAATAATATCCGCAATTGCTTTAATCTCCCTACGGGTACCAGGTAAATCGATCTTTGTATCTCTTAAAGTTGCCAGACTCATCGTTTTGGTGTCTATTGTAGAAGTATCTGAAAAAGAAAAAGCAAGGCACTCTTGTTGTTTTTTTAAAGTAGAATTTGTTTTACCTAACCCAAATAATACATTTGCCGAATTAGCATACGAAATTGCATAGTCTTTAAGCAAATAAGATAACGCTGCGGGATTATTAGAAGCATCTTTTTGGGTAAGTAGTAGTTCAAAATTGCAATGCCAAAGTGGGCCATCGGGAACAATAATAATTTCACCTCCAACAAGTTTATCGGCAATAGGAGCAATAAGTTGTTTGTAAAGGGTATGGCTACTATTTTTGTATTTTGGTGTCTCTTGTGTGATAATTGTTTCTCTAAGTTTCTCGATGTTAGAAAGCAATTTGGGTGTTTGTAATGGTTGTACTGCTATCTTTTGTGTAGAGATCGTAAATGCATACGTAATACTATCGGTACAGAAAAACTCTAGCAATGTAGTGTTGTTACTTAAATTTTTCTGAATATCACTAACCGTAATCGCATTGTTTTGATACTTTAATTGGTGGTATTTAGGGTAACTTGTTTCTATAACTCGGGTTAGGGAATCCTGTTTTTTGCTAATATCAAACAACTGATTTTCATACGTACTAATCATAGTAGTATCCACGCTTTTCTCAGATCGTTTGTTTATAATCTCTGAGGTGTAAAAAGCACGTTCGGCTTTTAGGCTCTTTTCCAGATCCAGAATAGTTTTTGGTAGTCCTGCAAAGTTTTTAGCGTTGGATTCTGCCAGTAATCCTTGCAGGGTGTTCGCTTTGCTTTTTTCGGTATAATAAAAAGCTTGTTCCAGAGATTGTTGCTGGGGATTGGCTTGGTATTGTAGTATATGTGCTTGTATAGCATCTGCATATACTTTTTTGCTTTGTTTGGCAAAAGTAAGCTTATCTCCGTATGTATGTAGCTTTTGCCGAATATCATGAATCAAAATATCTGCTTTTTGGTAGGTGTGTATGCTTGCAGTTAGTTCTGTTAGATCATTAGTATGCTTGTAGTGTTCTTGTAAGATTTTAGCTTTGCCATGCAGGCTAACGAGCAAAATATTGGTATCCAGATAATCGGTTGGGTCTATTTTGTTTTTGTTGTTTGTATTTTTATCAGGCAACGTATTTGCAACCATCGCTTTATCATAATACAATGCTGCTTTTTTATACTCTTTTATTTGGTAATATACCTCTGCAATCTGGTTGTACGATTTTGCAGTTCTGGGGTGGTGGGAACCATCTGTTTGTAGTCTGGTTTTGATGCTTTTATGTAGGTGCTCCAGAGCGATAGCATACTTTTTTTGTTTAGTATATACCTCTGCTATGGCATCATAGGTGTCACAAATATAATAGTTCGTTTCTCCGTATAGATGCTGATGTATTTTTAAAGCTTTTTGATAATAAAATAGAGCAGTAGAGTACTCTTTTTTTTGAGCATACAAATCCCCTAAATCTAGGTAAGAATACGAAGTGTCCGAATGATGTTTTCCCACAATATTAATCCGTATTTGTATAGCTTTTTGGTAGTAAGGTAAAGCTAAATCATATTCTTCTTTTGCTTTATAGGTATTAGCAATATTATTATAGGTGCGTGCTACCGCACCATGATTTTCTCCTAAAGAATGTACAAAATTTGTTATCGCCTTTTTATAATAAGAAATAGCTTTGTCATACTCTCCGGTATATTTATAGATAACACCTATATTATTATAATCTCGACCAATAAAAGAGTGTTTCTTATTAAATAATTTAGTGTTAATTAGTAATATTTTTTGAGAACAGGACAAAGATTGTTTATAAAATCCTTTTTTGAAATAAATAAAACTTAATTCTGTATATATATCCGTCATTCTAGTATGGTTTTTTCCGAATGTCTGAATTGTAATATCAAAGGATTTATTAAAGTTTAATAAAGATATGTCGTATTTCCCTTTGTATTTATACACAATACCAATGCTTTTATAGCATAAAGCAGTATTAGGGTGATCTCCCCCAAAAGTGTCTATCATAATAGATACTGCTTTTTTTTGATATGCCATAGCCTCATCGAATTTATCTAAATAAGTAAGAACATTTCCTATATGGTGATAACAAAAAGCTGCTTCTGGGCTGGTTTTACCAAAAATGGGAGTTCTTATTTGTAATGCTTTATAGTAGTAGTCTAAAGCTATATTGTCTTTACCAAGGTGGTAATAGGTAGTGCCAATATCGATATAACTATCTGCTATTTTTGGATGTTTTTTACCAAATGCAAGGGTTCGTATCGTTAGGGCTTTTTTATAATGCTGTAACGCTTGGTCGTATTCTGCAAGGATGTGGTGTATAGTGCCAATATTATGATAAGAATCTCCTATTAGGGGATCTCCTTTTTTTAAAGTATCCAGTTGTATTACCAAAGCTTTTTGATAATACTCCATCGCTTTTTCAAACTGATCTTTATTTTTATAGATATGTCCCATACTGGTGTATGAGTTCGCTACCTCTGGGTGAGTATTTCCAAAAATATCTAATCGTATTGCCAGTGCTTTTTCTTCATTTAATAAAGCTTGCTCAAAATTGTAATTGGTATTATGAGTTTCTGCAAGCTTGGTATAGCAATTTGCAATTTGCTCCCTGGTGTTTGTTTGTGTATAGATAACAAGTGCCTTCTTAAAATATTCGAGAGCGTTATCTGGTTTTCTATGCGTTAACAGACTGTCTGCTTTAGAGAAGTATCGCGAAGCCATGTTCATATCTTGCGCAACTACAGCATTAACAGATAGCAGATACATAACAAAACATACCATTTGGATAGAAAACAGAAAGGGAATGCGGTTCATAAAATACTTCTGTGTAATGAATAACAAAGATCGTAAAAAGGATGCCTTTGTATGTATAAAGAATCGAATAAATATGGTTAAAGTTTATTATTAGGGGGTATAGGAGTGAGAAAAATAACATAGTTTATTGAATATTACCAGGATACATAAAAAACACTGATTTTTAGCACCTTAGCTATCTCCTACACCTTGCAGCAGATCGATGTAAGAGTTGTAGTGATCCCCTGCACCTTGCAGCAGATCGATGTAAGAGTTGTGGCTATCCCCTGCGCCTTGCAGTAGATCAATGTAAGAGTTGTAGTGATCTCCTGCACCTTGCAAGAGAGCGATATATGGGTTGAGCTTCGAGTGCCTCAGCTCTCTACTAGGTAGGGTTCCATAAAATGTATTTGTTATGCTTATTTTTTAGCTTTTAACGATGTTGTCATCCTAGTGTAGACTGGGATCCATTTTGTGTTGGTGTTGTTGCTAATGGATTCCAGCCTTCACTGGGATAATAAGAAATAAATAAAATTAGATTCCGTTCTTTATTTTGATAACACTTTGACTACGTTCCCTGTGACAGCTTAGTGGGATACGTAAGAATGATACTATGTAGTTAATATAATAGCATTGATAATTTTGTCGAAACTCAACATATCCCATCCCCAGCCCCAATGTCATTAAGTTAAGTTGTATCTTTTTGAGGATTAAACATCTGTAAAAGCAAGATACTGCTTTACTTCCATCATGGATTCCAGTCTACACTGGAATGACAATCAGAAAGCATTGTATTTTGGTTATTTTGTCATTCCGTTGAAGAATGGAATCCACCATTAACAAATTTTAAATTCTTAACTTAATGACATTATCCCCAGCTGCCATAAGGAAGGGGGTCAAAAGTCCTTCCTTTAGGGAAGGATTTAGAGCCTGCGCTAAACTTGATTTAGGAATGGGATAAAAATCTTGAAATCAATTTAATCCACATTGTGGAGTTTAATTCTCCGAGGCTTGCCTCGAAATGTTAAGGTCGTGTTTCCGCTGAATGCCTCGTGGGCTTGCCCCGAGGTAGTTGACTATGCATTTTTACAACTAGCAACGCTATTATAAACTAGAGTCTTAATGCTTATAACAAACAGGAAGTATTTCGCCTGGGGCAAGACAGTATTTAGTAACTTTTTCTTTAGACAAGATAGAGGTATAATCTACTTCATCTACTTTAAAACCAATAGATCGCAGTTTTTCAAAATAATCCCTTCCGTAAATTCGTACATGATCGTATTGTCCAAATATACGAGCCCGCTCCTGTGGATCGGTTATGCTATCATCTTCAAAAGTGGTTTCCCTATTCAAATCCTGAGGTATTTGTAAAATAGCCATTCCGCCAGGTTTTAAAACCCGATATAGCTCCTGCATAGCTTTAATGTCGTTAGGGATGTGTTCTAAAACGTGATTGCAAAAAATAATATCATATTCATTATCTGTAAATGGCAGGTTACAAATATCTGCTTTTACATCTGCTAAGGGAGAGTTAAGGTCTGTAGTAGTGTATTCTATATGTTTTAGTTCCCTAAACCGTTTATAAAATGCTTGCTCTGGTGCAAAATGCAATACTTTTGCCGGTGCAGTAAAAAAATCAGTCTCATTAATAAGATATAACCAAAGTAATCTATGTCGTTCTAAAGATAGGGTAGAAGGGGATAGTACATTATCTCTTTGGTTTTCATATCCATAAGGTAAAAAACGTGAAAAACTTTTACCATCAATAGGATCGGTATATGTATTTCCTTTTAAAAATAGAGATATAACAGGTTTCGCCAAGTAACTCAACCGAATTAAAACTGGTCTGGGTATGGTATTTAATATAAGTTTGAAGAGCTTTTTCATAATAAAGATACACTAAGGGCACAAAAGAAGTCTCAAAGCTTCACAAAGATTTACATAATAAAAATGTTTCATTTCATTTTTAAGTAAACTTAGATGAACATTAATAAGAAGACCAGATTTTTAATTTTTATAAAAAAGTTAAACAGTCAACAGCTCTTGTCTAAAAGCATCTTCTTCATCAGACTCTATACCCAAAGCTTTGTATATATATTTAAAAGTAGATAAGATTTCTGGTTTGCCATCTACGATTGCAACATCATGTTCAAAATGGGCACTTGGTTTACCATCATTAGTTAATATAGTCCAGCCGTCCCGTAATTGTTTAATACGGTGCGTACCCATATTGGTCATTGGTTCTATAGCAACGACCATTCCTTCTATAAATTTTTTTCCTTTTCCGCGACGCCCATAATTTGGCATTTCAGGGTCTTCATGCATTTTTCTGCCAAGTCCGTGACCTACTAATTCTCTAACTACCCCATAACCTGCGTCTTCTGTAAATTGTTGAATGGCATATCCAACATCTCCAACGCGGTTTCCTAATTTAAACTCAGCAATACCAATGTATAAGGATTCTTTGGTTACCTTAAGTAATTGTTTTACTTCTTCAGAAACTTCTCCTACCGGAAAAGTATAGGCATGATCTCCATAAAAATCATTTTTAATAGCACCGCAGTCAATAGATATAATATCTCCTTCTACTAATGGAGTATTATTAGGAATACCATGAACTACTTGAGCATTCGGACTCATGCACAGTGTATTTGGAAAATCATACAAACCTAAAAAACCAGGGATTGCGCCATGATCTCTAATAAATTCTTCGGCAAGTTTATCTAAGTGTAAAGTGGTTACACCAGGTTTAACTTCGGTAGCTAACATCCCTAGTGTTTTAGAAACAACCAAAGCGCTTTCGCGCATTAATTCTATTTCTTCGCGTGTTTTGGTAATAATCATAATCGTAAAAACAATACTTTGATAAAAGAAGGCAAATTTACAAAGAATAATGCTTGTTATGCAGGTGCATAGAATCTATTTTAAGATTTCGCGTTTTGATGCAAATAAGGGAGCTACAACAAGTTCTGTTTTTTTAGATATGGCGTGACCACAAGGGTCGGGCTTTCTGTTTCAATTCCTCGCTCCTCCTTTGTCGGGCTGTGGGATTTACACTCCAATCCCTCACGCAAATCTTTACACTCACAATAACATAAAAGAAAACTTATCGCAGGTCTAAGAAATAGCACTACTTTTTTATATCGTTTTTATAGTAAAAGAAGTGGTTAGACCAACGCTAAAATTTCTTGGGAGTTTATCCACTCCAAAAATAGCTCTGGAGTGTGTGCCTTTTTCACCTAATATATCAAGAAATAAATCAGAAGCTCCATTTACTACAGTAGGAGAATCATCCCAGCTAGTACCAGATTGAAAGTATGCATCTATATGGTTAAGCCCTATGATAGTATCAAAACCAATTTTTTTATCTATTTGTGCAAGAACATTTATAGCGCATAATCGCATAGCTTCATAACCATCCTCTGTAGTAATAGAATCGCCTAATCTGCCTTGATATAAATATTCTCCATTTATTATAGGAAATTGAATAGCTACATATGCTATAGTGCTTCTAATATTTACAGAAGTATAAGATCCCCCTGGAGTAGAAACTTCGGGTAATTCAATATTGAGTTCTTTTAGTTTTTGATGTGGTGTCATTTATAATTTAATCTTCATAAGAATGTTTGTAAGGCGCGCCCGATACGATTGCCAATATATCTTTTTCCAGAGTTTCTTTTGCAAACTCTACATAACGGCCTAATTCTTTTCCGTTTTTGTAAAAAATAAAAGTAGGAACTCTATCTATATGTAAACCTTTTTCAAACCCCTCTGGAGTATCTTTTTCGCGAGTTACGGTTATTAGTTCTAAGTTGGTATAATTAAACCAGGCATTATCTAATATTTTATAAAAAGCAGGAGTTTCTCTTTTGCTATCACTACACCAAGTGCCCATAAAAGCTTTAATAGAAATATCTTTTACATACGGAGCCAGTTCTTTAACGGTAGTTTCATCTATAGTATACTCCTTATAATTTTTAGTAAACCAAGTGCCAAAAGGTTCTTGCTGCAAAGCTTTTCGATCTTGTTTCCCTACTAAGATTTCAGGGTTAGGTTTTTGAGACACGGTGTCAGAGGTTTGTGATTGGGAGTTTGTTTTTTTTGTGGTACCTGTTTTGGTAACCAAAGTACTTGCACAAGAAATGGAAAATGCGCAAAAAACAATAATAACAATCTTTTTCATTTTAATCCACATTGTGGAGTTTAATTCTCTAGGCTAGCCTCAAAAACAAAATATATTTTCGGAAGCATACCTCGTGAGCTTGCTCCAAGGTTATTGATTTTAAATAATGTTTGCGAAGCGTAAAAAACATTTTCAACGTATCAAAAAACAACTATTTTTCGACAGAATCAAAAAAGTTGGAATCACTTCTATACGAATATACTATAAAGTAAACAACCTCTAATTGATGTTAGAGGTTGTTTAACAAAATCGATAAGCTATTTTTAAAGTTAAAATAGTATTATTTTAAAAGAGAATGTTGCGTCATTGCTTCTGGTTTTTGGATTCCCATAAGATCCAGAATAGTAGGAGCAATATCTCCTAAAACGCCATCTTTTATTTCAATTTGATCGGTATCTACCAAAATAAAAGGAACTGGATTGGTAGTATGTGCTGTATTGGGAGTTCCATCTGGATTAATCATAGTTTCGCAATTACCGTGATCAGCAATCAAAAGGGTAGAATAGTTATTGCCTAAGCCAGTTGTTATTACATCTTTCACACAGGTATCTACTACTTCACAAGCCTTAATAGCAGCTTCCATTACTCCTGTGTGTCCTACCATATCTCCGTTTGCAAAATTTAAACATACAAAGTCTACGTCTCCTTTTTGTAATTCAAACACTAGAGCATCTCTTAATTCATACGCACTCATTTCAGGCTTTAGGTCGTATGTGGCAACTTTTGGAGAGTTTTTTAATATTCTGGTTTCTCCTTTAAAAGGTTCTTCTTGCCCACCAGAAAAGAAAAAAGTAACATGTGGGTATTTTTCAGTTTCTGCAATTCGGATTTGTTTTTTACCAGCCTTAGAAATTATTTCACCCAGAGTTTCTGTAATATTATCTTTATTATAGATAACCTTTATATTTTCAAAACTTTCATCATAATTTGTCATAGTAACATAATACAAGGAGAGTTTGTGCGTGTTATATTCGTGCATATCTTTTTGAGAAAGCATTTCGGTTAATTCCCGACCACGATCGGTTCTGAAATTAAAAAACAGAACAACATCATCTTCTTTTATGGTTGCTACCGAATTTCCGTTTTCTTGCACTAAAATTGGTTCGATAAACTCATCGGTAACCCCAGCATCATAACTGTTTTGTATACTCTGGATAGGGTCTTCGGTTTTTTCGCCTATACCATTTACGATAAGATCATACGCTAATTTAACACGCTCCCATCGTTTATCCCTATCCATAGCATAATATCTGCCTATTATAGAAGCTAGCTTGCCAGTAGTTTTAGACATGTGATCTTGAATGTCTTGAATATGTCCTTTTCCAGATTTAGGATCTACATCACGTCCGTCAGTAAATGCATGTAAAAAAACATTTTTTAACTGAAAAGTATTCGCGACATCTAATATTCCTTTAATATGATTACTATGAGAATGTACTCCGCCATCACTTACTAAACCAAGAAGATGTACCTTTTTATTTTTTTCTTTAGCGTATTTAAAAGCATCTATTAATACAGATTCGTTTTTAAGCGTATTGTTTTCTATAGCTATATTAATTTTGGCTAAATCCTGATACACAATTCTACCTGCACCAAGATTCATATGCCCAACTTCACTATTACCCATTTGTCCATCTGGTAGACCTACATTAAGCCCATCGGTACGTAGCGCGGCATTTGGGTAGTTTTTGTATAAACTATCTATAAAAGGAGTGTTTGCATGATCTATAGCAGATACTTTAGGATCAGGAGAGGTTCCCCATCCATCTAGAATCATTAGGATTACTTTTTTATTCATAATAAACTCTTAGTTATGGTTTTTGGTTGGTTGCTTTTTGAAGATTATATCTTCAAAAATTAGAAAAAGAATCAAATTTACAACTTCGTAGATAAGCAGGCAAAAAACATAGGTTATTACTTTGTTATTTATACTTTTTTGTAGAGTTAAGAGGGATGTTTTTTTTATGAAATTATTAACGAATTTGTATGATTAAGGTTAAAACTGAGTTATTCTTAATTCAATGTCATTTTTTATAAGAATAATGTAATTTATTTGCGCCGTCAAAATTTGATAATCATAAATCTAATATTGAACTGATAAAGCACAAAAAATGAAAAAATTATTGATTTTAATTACCTGTATGGCAGTGAGTCTGGTTTTAGCAAAAGATCCTGTAAAAGATTTAGAAACATACAAAGTTGAAAAAACAGAAGTTGTAAATGTGTCTCCATTTTGTATCTCTATAGCTAAAGGGGATTATGAAATGGTAAAAAAAATGGTTGAATTAGGTACTGAAGTAAATAAGACTTCAAAAGGGATGACTCCACTTATGTATGCTGCTCGTTATAATAGAGTAGAAATAATCAAATTATTAGTGGCTAATGGAGCGAAAATCAATGTAAAAGATAAAAAAGGTTTTACTGCACTAAAATATGCAAAATTATCAGGAGCTGATAATGCTCAAACCTTATTATTAGAGTTAAAGAAAAAATAGTATTTAGAATTGTTTTGTACAATTTAAATCCGCTAAACATTATCATACCTGTTTAGCGGATTTTTTAATCCTATATATTTCTAAAGAAAATATACTTGATGGTTTTTCTGTTGTTAATTTTTTATGAAGTTGAATTTTAAGGTTTTAATAGATATTTAATGCTAAAAGGTTAAAGTTGTGTTATTGTCTAAGAACTGGTGTAACAAAATATAGTTCTAGGAAGTCATATTAAATATAAGTCAATCAAATAATATAAAATCAATCTATTATGAAAAAATCAATTTTTACCATTGTAATGGTCGTATGTATTACTTCTGTAAGTTTTGCTAAAGAGTCGAACAAAAGTTTTAAAGAGGCTAATGATTATGCTATCACAGCTTATAAAACAAGTCCGTTTTGTATGGCTATCGTAAAAGGAGATCTGGAAACTGTAAAGAAACTGATCGAACTAGGAAGTGATGTTAATGAGAAATCTGATGGGATGACTCCGCTCATGTATGCGGCACGATATAATCGTACAGATATTATTAAAATGCTTGTAGAAAAAGGAGCAAAAATTAAAACTAAAAATAGTAAAGGGTATACAGCAATGAAATTTGCAAAGCAATCGAATGCAAAAGAAGCTGTAGTGTTATTAGAAGAATTGTCCTAACTGTTTCAAACGAAATTTTTTAAAAGCCGTTAGTCTGTATAGACCAACGGCTTTTCTTATTTACTGTGTTCTCGTATAGCTTCTTTAATTTTTTCTATACGATTATCAGGATCAGGATGGGTGCTTTGGAATTCTGGAGTACGGTTAGATCCACCTGCTTTTTTTAAGATTTTCATAACTCCGATCATTTCTTCTGGATTATATCCCGCATTGATCATAAATAAAACCCCTAAATCATCGCTTTCTAGCTCATCCTCGCGACCATTACCTAATAATATATTAGATCCTATACTATTTACAATATTGCCTGCATCTGCTCCAACGGAAGCTCCTGTAGATATCGTTTTCCAGAATTCATGTTCTGCTATTCTTTCGGCGGAGTGTCTGCCTAATACATGCCCAATTTCATGGCCTAATACACCTGCAACCTGATCTTCATTTTCTAATTTCGATAGTAAAGCATAGGTTATAAATACCTGTCCTCCCGGTAAAGCAAATGCATTAATAGTATTTGGATCTGCTAATAAATGAAACTCGTATTTATATGGAGTTTGTTTAGCTATACTAGAATTAACCAGTTTATTTCCTATCATATCTATATAATCTTGAAGTTTTTGATCAGGATATAAACCACCATGTTGTTGTGTCATTTCGGGAGCGCTTTGTAATCCAATAGCAATCTCTTGATCACTTGTCATATTAATATTCTGTACTCTATCGGTATATGGATTGTGAGTTTTATTATTACATTTTTTAAAAAAAGCAAAAGCCACAATAGCTACACCTATAAGTATTCTGATTTTTAAGCCGCTACGTCTCATTATAAATTATAATTTAAGTTAGTAATTTACAGAAATGATTTTAAAGTTAAAAATAAATGGTAGGAACTCTAAAAGAAAATATTAGATTATGTAATTCTTTAAAATAAGAGTTGTTTTGAAAATAAAAGTTGCTTACTAAAAAAAACAGATAATTGTTTTTATTAATAAGCAACTGCTAAGGGTAGCCGTTTTTAGTTTTAAAACGGGATTAGTGCAAACTAGCGTAGTTGAGTTTACAATAGTTAGCGATAAAATAATTGTGTGTAATAGTATTTGCCATTTTCATCTTTTATTGCGGCAATACCAATATGTGTGTAATTTCCTTCAATGTTTTCTCTATGACCTGCACTACTATTGAGCCAACTAGTAACGACAGATTGAGCTGATTCTTGTCCAGCAGCTACATTTTCAGCCATTCCAGTAGCATTTTCCTTTTCTTGTAATGCTTTAAATTTTTGATCTCCATTATCATGACTAATACGCCCTTTGGATATCATATATCGGGTATGATCGATAGCTAATTCTTCTGCTGTGTTGTTTTTTATCAAAGGTTTTAAACCTTTTTCAGATCGATATTCATTTACTAATTTTAGAATTTCGTCAGCAACAGAAATTTCATTAGAGTTGTTATCATCATTAGAAATATTGTCATCATTAGAACAGGAAGATAATACAGTAGATAAGATTAGGAATGCAAATAAATATTTTACTAGATTAGTTTTCATAAAAATGGGGTTTTTTTTACAGAATAACTAAAATAGTACATTTTTATTATATAATTCTAAAATAATTCTGGATTAATATCTAATATGTTATTTTTAATATATTGATCAATAAATTTTTCAGTGAAATAATTATTACCAAGTAATTTTGCTTTATCTAATTCTTCAGTGATATTTATTTTTCGATATTCTTTTAACATAGGGATGGAAAGAGGAGCGTACGAATAGTGCCATGGTTCATATTTAAATCCTTTTCTGTCTTCTTTGTCTGTGTACACAAGAAAAAAGCCAAAAGTATTTGCATTAGCATCCATCCATTCTTTGAACTTACAAAAAGGGCCATTTTCTTCAAAATTTTTAGCTAGAAGTAGGCCTTTTGGTTGCACTGCATTGCCATCTACGATGTCTAAATCTGTACCCCAGTGATGTCTTGACGTGCCTGGGATTGTTGAGTATTCTATAATTTTGTTTATAGCTTCTATAGGGGATAGCCCCTCTGTAGTGAATTTTTTATACTTACGCTCCCATATTCGATTTTGGTGAGCATAACTCCTATAGCTGGAAACTACTTTTATTTTAAATCCACTTTTGGATGCTGCAACTTTCATTTTTAGAAAAGCCTCATAAGCTTCTTTTCGAAGTTTATACGAGTCTCCAAAAAGGGGAGTGTTGCTTTTTCCAATTAAATCATTTTTAGAAAATTTGGATTGTAATATAGAAAATGAAGGTGTTAGAATCCCTAATAAACCTAAAGTGCTGATTTCTATAAAATTTCGTCTTATCATAGTTTTATATTACAATCCAAAATGTTTTGAGATGTTATTCTATAATACCATCAATTATACCGTACTCTAAGGATTCTTGAGCATCCATCCAATAATCACGGTTAAAATCTTTTAAAACTTTTTCAATATC
The DNA here is from genome assembly GCF_000430665.1 of Aquimarina muelleri DSM 19832. GTDB lineage: Bacteria > Bacteroidota > Bacteroidia > Flavobacteriales > Flavobacteriaceae > Aquimarina > Aquimarina muelleri. The sequence goes on from NZ_AUML01000041.1 coordinate 33,209, forward strand.
TTGACCACAATTATCTGCTAGAATTTGAGCACTTAACTCCTTTGTTTTAATGATCTCTGCGGCCTGAATCTCTATATTGGATGCCTGACCTCTAGCTCCACCACTTGGTTGATGAATCATTACTTTAGCATGAGGTTGAATAAATCTTCTACCTTTTTTACCTACGCTTAAAAGAATAGATCCCATGGATGCTGCAAGTCCTGTACAAATAGTAGATACGGGACTTTTCAAACTTTTTATAGTGTCATACATAGCAAATCCTGAAGTAACATATCCACCTGGACTATTAATATATAATTTTATTTCTTTATGATTAACCATATCTAAATACATAAGCCTATCGATTACATATTTTGCAGATTTATCATCTACTTGCCCCCAAAGAAACACACTTCGCTCCTCTAGAAATTTTTTATCAATTAGATCTTGTGTTTTTCCTGATTTCTCTTTCATTTTTATAGTTTTAATTCTTTTTTGATTTTTTATAAGTATTTAAAAATTCTTTATGTCCTTTTTAAATGTAATACTAATGATATTATTGCTTTTTTAAAAATCTTGTACATCTTTGAGATAAATGTATAATTATTTTTGGAAAAAAACATCATATGGATTTAGCATTTCATAAAATTTTAAAACAGAATTTTTATCTGGCTAAGCTTTAAGTATAAAAATGAATGAATAATCGGTTTTCTGATTCTGTTTTAATCAATTTTTTAGAAGGAAATGTTTGCTCAAAATTACAAGTTTAGTAAACATGTGTAAATAATAAAATTTAACTGTGGTTTATGATTGGTTAATAATAACAGATTTTTAAAAACTATTATTTAAAAATCTGTTATTGTAAAATACCAAACTACATCATTAATGAATAATGTAGTACTCCCGTTAACTCTTGTGTTTACCTGAACAGTAAATTGATTATTGGTTTGGTTTTTCACCTCGATAGAAGATTGGTAATTGTTAGTTTCCATTATAGAAACTTGTATTATATAATCATCAGTGCTTCTTGCATTATTTAGAGTTACAGTATAGTTTCCTACAGAATTTCTTACCACAGATGCTCCTTGTATTTTTATGGCGTTTCCATTTGTGGCAACTTTACCCATAGCTTTTATAGGGCTTTCAAAAAAAGCTGCAGCATCAGAGCCTGTAATAATATCATTATTAGCATCTGTACTCACAATTTTGCCTGTTGTTCCGCTGCTATTTATTTGTATCCAATTTGTGCCATCACTTTTTATCCATAAAACTGACTGTCTTTGTATAACAGGTTGATTTGTGTTTGCTAGATCAATATAAGTGCTAATTGTTCTATTGGTATTAGTGCTGTTTTTAAGTATATATGTTCTACCTATACAAGTGTTAGCATTTGGTAGAGTTATATTATGAGGCCCTGTTATATGTATAGTATGATGATCCTCAGTTAAGGTTAAATTTCCAGTAGTGTTAATTATAGATGTTGAAAAAGATCCGTCTAATTGTAGGGTTGAGTTTGCTGTATTAAAACCAGTAGAAGCATTATTATAGCTATTATCTATAGGAACTTCTTGAGGGTTGATATTTATTCCAAATCTAGTCTTCGAATCTGCTGTACTGTTACTTCCCTCTACTCTAAAAAATTCACGATGAAATTGACCTCTTCTATAATCATACCTTTTAAATATAATTTTTTCATTACCATCATCTCCAATAATAAATTCTAATCTTCCGTCATTAGCTGGCCCTGCAGAACCTATTTCAAATAAATCAGTTCCTCCGGTGCTTCCTTTTAATCTAAAACTTCCGTTTGCGGTAGTGAAAAACATAGGCTTATAAAATGATGCTCCTGAGGCTGCAAATTGTAAAGCAGCAGTATTGCCATTACCATTAATATAAACGAGTGGTTGATCGTTATTGGTATAGTCAGGAAATGTTTGTGTTAAGCCTAGAGTTTGTCTTCTTCCGAATTGTAATAAGGGTAGATTATTAGAGCGTATTTCCATTTTTACATCATCAATATGACCTAAAAAAGAGGTAGTAGGTAATCCTGTATTTCCATTTACTAACCAGTTATCGTTAGATGTAGAAACCCAATTTGTGCCATCAAAAACAAAAATTTTATTTTCTTCTAGGTTATAGAGAATAGAGCCCGTTGCAGCAGTCGTAACTGTGTTCATTTCGAGACTTGTAACTGCAGTAGGTAATCCCATTACCGAATACTCATCTATTTGCGAAAAGATAATCTGGGGTAAGATTATCAATGTAAGTAATATTTTTTTCATTGAAAATAGCTTTAATTATTGTAGTTCCAGTAAAAATGGATCAATCAATAAAATGGGGTTACTATTTAGTTTTGACTTGTGTTAGTTTTAATTATGTGTGGTGTTTTCCTTTTTTTTAGATGTTTTCGTTCTTAACGTTATTTAGATGTGTTATTGATACAATTAAAGTTCAAAAAATATTTTTATTTATTAATATATAGATATCCAGCACGATCTTTTTGTCCTTCAATTTTTAAAACATAATAATAAGTTCCTACAGGCAATGTTTCATTTCTTGCAATAGTTGCTCTTCCTTCCGATACTCCTGCCCAAGAATTATCATATCCTTTTTTGTTATATACCTCGACACCCCATCTGTTAAAAATGGATAGTTCGTTATTTGGGTATTGTGCAATACCTTGAATAATAAAAGTATCATTGTTACCATCTCCATTAGGAGAAACAGCTGTAAATATTTGAAGATCTCCGTCTAATAAAATATCCGAAGTTCCAAACGTAATAACAGTATAATTATCGGGTAACATTAACTCTGAGGTAATTTCACCATTATTTAAATCTCCAGATGTAGAAGAGTTTCCTAAACTAACCCATTGTTTTAAGCTTTTATCCCAGCCAACAACTCTAAGGTTTTTTAAATCATCTACAAGTGTAGGGATATTACTATTGTCATCCCATGTTAGTGTGACACGAGTTTCTGTGTCTCCGTCTAAATCCCAAAATTCAAAAGAACTTACACCGAATAATACGTTACTAAAATTAGTGGTATCAAAACTACTAGAGAAAAAATTAGGGAAATTAGGGTTTTCAAAAAAATAAGCACCACGAGCTGTATTTGTAGCTGCTTGTGTGTCAATACGCATTGGTCGTAATCTAAAATCATCCCCAATTGGAAATGTGAAATCTAACACTCCAGTAATAGAAGAATAACCATCTACATATCTATCATCATTTTCACCTAAATAGGGGGAGTCATTTATATAATCCAAAGAAACTTTATTTCGGTTTCTTGGTGTTTGCACTCGTCCATTAATAAATTCTTGAAAATTAGTAACTCCAACAGCAATTTCAAGAAATAAATCTTCTGCTACATCAATTTCCATATCATAAAATATAGGACGATTTTTCCCTGATACAGTTAGATTGCCTATAGAATTGTAAAAGCCTGTTAATCCTACATTTTGATCAAATGTACCATCGTTTATTAGATCTGTATGAAAACCAATCTGACCTTGGTTGTGGATTTGGATATCTCCAAAGTTATGAAATGCCTGTTGAGCTATTGTAATTTGAGAGAGGAAACATATAAATATAAAAATTATTCTATCCATAAGTATATTGGGGTAATACTATTTTACGGTTTTACAGTATATATATTGCGGCAAATATATTGATTTTAATAATATGTCAATATATTTTTACGCTAAAAAGCACTTAAATATCGATAAAATACATCTTAACTTAGATAAAGTGTTTTTTGTAAAAAACATACATACTAGTAAAAATGTGTATTAGGAACTCTAAATATACTAAGTATATATTATTGTCTGCAAATTTTAAATTAGTATTAACAACTGGTACAGAAATTATAGTTTTTTGTGAATTTTTTCTTAAAAATTATTATTGTGGCCATTTTACATAAGTTTTATATTACATCTTCAGGTTACCTATTTACACGATATGTGATTTTTCTATTTGTAATAACAGTTGCAGCACCTACAGGAAAAGTATTTCCAAATTCAGATGTTGAGTTAACAACTGTAGCTGTAGCTGTTATGATACTCCCTGTTGGTATAGAAGAACTTAAATTTATAGTAAAATTAAATCTATTAGTAGTATCTGTATTACCATCAGCGTCTATGTATGATGAAGTTGTTGCATCTACATCAGCACCACTTCCTTCTATGGCAGAGCCTAAAAAGATTTGACCTTCGCCATAATCTTGGGTTAGTCCTAATTGATTATCTCCAACGTTGGCTGTACCTTGATTAGTATCTGTTAAAAAAAACTCTACGGTAGCACCAGGTCTTACCCAGCCAACTACCTTTAAAGTTGTGCCTGAAGTAACGGCAGATTCAAAAACAGGAAAATTAAGGCTGCCATTTGGTCCATTATCTATATCATTATTGTCATTTATGGTTACACCGTCGCCTACAGGGTTTCCTGTAGTAGATTGATCAATATCTATACCTAAAGCAGGGGAAGAGGTACCGTTGTTATATATCGAGTTTTGAGAAATTAAATTCCCAGAAGTATTACCTCCTGTTAACACAAGACCTGCACCTCCATTGTTTGCTATAATATTTGAAATCATTGAAGAATTACTTCCGAACAGTCGTATTCCATTATTTTCGATAACTCCAGAGCAGATTCCTCCATTTTGACCAGAGTTTGTAATTGTATTTTCGTTTATAGTAACTCCTCCTGGATAATTCCATCCATCTATCCCAATTGCAGCAGTATTGTTAATTAGGTTGTGTTGAATTTGTATTCCTGTGCCGTTAGATAAAGCAATGCCATCAGCACAAGTGTTATTTCCATTGTTTTCTATATCATTGTATTGTATGACTGTTGAAGTACCTCCTTCTATCGAAATACCATTAGCGCCATTTTGAGATATATAATTGTTTTTGATTTCAGAAACAGCAGTTGCTGAAACTCTCACTCCGGTGGTAAGTCTGGTACTTAGAACTCCATTAGCATTAACACCAATTAAGTTTTCAGTAATAACAGTAGGTTTAGCAATAGAACCTGCGGTGTTTTGGATGCCTATATTACCATTAGCATAAATAGCCATATTTCTTATTGTTGCACCATTGCCTTGTATTCTAAATAAATCACCAGAAGTAGAACCGTTAATTTGAATTTCTGGCTGGTTATAATTTGGTAATACTGTAGCAGAAACCCCTACATTAGTTCCTCCTGAGCCAACTGTACCTGTATTTGTATTTCCAGAATATGCAGTTTGTGTTCTGCCATCTATGAATGTATCTGTATCTGTAATCGCAGATAATTGTGTGGTTTGAGTGATTGAAAATATGCCGCCAACAAAATTAGTATCTGCAGTTCTGCCTAAGGGATCAGGATTAGACGGAATCATAAAAATAGAAACATCTTCTCCTGAAGCAGGATCTAAGGAAGTATTATTGGGGTGTGGCTCAATATCCAGCCCAGTGTTATCTAAATTATTAGAATTAATGATAAATTGCTGTAAAGAACCTTGACCATTTGTATTTGTATTGACAATCGTATTAAAATTAAAACCGAAATCAATATGTGTTGGTCCTTCATTCAATATACTAACCGAGGATACTGTTTGAGCCCCCGAAAGGGTTCCAGAAGATACATCTTGGCTATTAGGATTAGCTCCTCCTACTTCAGTAGTAACTTCAGTAAGTGTGCCTCCTAAATAGTTTTTTCTAAATGTTTGTATTGGAATACAAGTAGTACATGTAGATCCACCTCCTCTGGTAGATCTTATAGTATTGTTAACTACTCTTATGCTAAAAGTTCCATTAATCATTCCTCCAAATAAATACTCTCCATTACTATCTGTAGTAGTAGTTTTTTCTAGAATATTCGAGCTATTGTATAATTCAACGGTTACATTTTCTAAAGGTGTTCCTGAGGATAAACTTAAATTCCGACCAGAGCCTCCAGGGTAATTAATATCTTCAAAAACAACACCTTTTATTAAATTACTAGGCACTTTTAAAACTACAGAATTTAAAATCACTAAATCTTGTCCTACGTCCACATTTGTGGTTAAAGAAGTTTCACCAATGGGTATTATAGCTGTAATGTCATATGTGTCTAAGTCTAAACCATATTCGATTCTGTTTACTCCAGTTGTTCCATCAAATACCGTAGAGTTAAAAGGGTTGTTAATAGTAGTTCCATTATTGTCACCATCTCCCGATAATTTTGTAGGAATACCAGTAGAAGTAGGGGTTACGGTAAGTTGTTCATTATTAGCTAAAGGAATATCTCCTTCCCAAGATAGAATAGTAGTTTTAGCACCAGAAGAACCGTTATCAAAAAAATTATCTAATAGAAAACTTTTTGGAGGATCTGTTCCAGTAGGGTCTTGAAGACCATTAAACCCATTATATATATTGATAGTAGAAGCAGAAAGAGAGGGGTCAGAATAAAAAATAATAAGACTCCATGCGCCAATAACTGTAGTTCCGGCACAATAACTACCTGTATTATTTATAGATAAGTTAGTAAAGTCATAAACATTGGTGGATGGGTTTGGGATTGTAGAAACTAAAGTTGTAACATCACTTACCATTCCAAAATAGCTGGAATTTCCGAGTAAATAAGAATTAATTAAATTAGGAGTTACCAATTGCCCTTCAAACGTAATTTGATCGTCTCTTTGGTAGTTGGATTGTGCCCAAAATAAATATGCTTTTTGTATAGTAGCAGTAGGAGGGATAGGAGAAGTTAACCCATTAGCAGTAGAGGTTGTGGTTATAGAACAAGGGTTTACTCCATCAGGTTGATTTCTAAAAGAAGCACCTGTAACTGCATAGTCAAAATTACCATCGAATTCATCATATAAAGTAAGCGGAGGATTAAAATTCACTCCTGTATCTGTAACCGTAAATGGTACATATTCAATATACCCTGCAGGGAAAGTATCTGTAAATAGTAGCACGCCATCTACAAATATTCTTACTGTTGCTGCTCCTTGCCAACCATCTTGAAATCTATCTCCTTTGAGTAATTGATAATTTCCGGCAGGTAGTGCTACAGAACCAGCATTGGTATACGCAAGATTTGCACTTGTATCAACAAAACAATTACCAGGAACACAATCTTGGTAAAAAATAGTAGTGTTTGCAGCATCTCTTATTTGCACTAGATTTTCTTCTGCATAACTTGGCCATACAACTTCAACCGAAACTATAGATTGTGCAGATAGATTATATATAGAAGAATATAAGAGCCCTATAACAAAAAGTATTTTTTGTATAGAGAAATTAGTGGTATAAATATCTTTTATTTTCATATTATTGAACAACAAAAACTACATTAATTAAGGAATTGTAAGTTGCAGGAGTTGCAATAATATCATAAGTCATTACTCCATTAGCAGCAATACTAATATTGTTGAATACAGTAGGGTCTGCAAAAGTAACATAATAATAGAGTTCTGTTCTTGTATATGTTGGTATAACGGCAGGAGCCCCAGTGCTTGCCGCGGTAGGAGTCCCAAATTGTGTTATGTATTCGTTATATAAATCAACAGTTCTTCCTGTTCCTATAGTAGATGCGTCAATCGCAATAGAGGGCGGGTAGAATATTCTAGCAGCTTTAGAGGTGATCGGAGCAATAGATTGGATCATTCCTTCTACAGTTGTTTCATTTATAGCATCTCCATCTAAATCTGTAGGAGTAACGATATTTACTTCAGAAGCATTTTGATCATCTGTTGCTCTTTGCCATCCTGTAGATGTATAACGATATATTTCTTGATCTCCTAAGTTAAAAACAACAGAGCCAATTTGTGGGCTTGCAATTGCATTTATTTGAGTTAAATCTGTAGCTGTTGGCAATCCGATAACAGAATCTGCATCAATCTGGCTATAGGATGATATGTGTATAATATTTATTAATAAAAGAAATATAAACTTTTTCATGGTAAAGTTTTAAAAGAGATTTATTCAGTTGTATTCCATTACAATTATCCATCTCTTTTTTTAGATACTCATAAATATAGTTTTTTATAATTATATATTATTAGTTAGGCAATCTAATTACTGTAAACATAAAGTCAAGATCAATATCATCTCCTTGATTAGTACCATTGTCACTATCTTTAATATTTACAAAGAAACCACCAGTTGTTTGCGTATAATATGTAATTCCAGGATCGTCATAGTTAGCTGTTGAGTTACCAGGGCAATCACCACCACAATCAGCGATAGTTAATTGTATTACATAATTAGCATTAGGTAAAGGGGTGGTAAATGTTATTTGATAATCTCCTTCAGTTCCTCCACCAGTACCATTATTTGTTGTCACTTTTGTTACTGTTGCATTATAAATAGCTCCAGTATTGACTGTTCCATTTGCATTGACTTTTCCAGCAGCATATACTACAGGAATGTTTAAGAATGCACCTCCATCAGTTCCCACACTAATTTGATTATTAGCATTAGTACTTACTACGTTAGCTGTTTGTGTATCAGCTGGTGTATTTTCATTAGTATAAGTTATAACACCAGTTGTTGTGTTTTGGTTTAAATTGGTTATAGTTTCATTAACATCAACCACGGTTCCTCCAGTAAAGTTTACTGTTGCAATTCTATTTCCAGATATTGTGTTCGTCACGCTTTCGATATAGCTAGGTCCTGTTGCACCAGTAAATCCAGTTCTACCTGTTGCGCCAGTAAATCCTGTACGACCTGTGAATCCAGTTCTACCCGTTGCGCCAGTGAATCCTGTACGACCTGTAAATCCATTTCTACCCGTTGCACCAGTAAATCCTGTACGACCTGTGAATCCTGTTCTACCTGTTGCGCCAGTGAATCCTGTACGTCCTGTAAATCCGGTTCTACCTGTTGCACCAGTGAATCCTGT
>NZ_AUML01000042.1 GCF_000430665.1 Aquimarina muelleri DSM 19832
TGTGATTCTGAGGATATTCAAATCTTAAAGGGAGTGATTTCTAAAGATCACGTTCATATGCATTTAGAGTATCGTCCATCTCAAAAAGTAAGTGATTTAGTTAAGAAATTAAAAGGTAGAAGTTCTAGAAAGCTTCAAGAGGAATTTCCTGAATTGAAGCATAAATATTGGGGCAGACATTTTTGGGGTATTGGATATGGTTGTTGGAGTACTGGTAATATTACTGATGAAATGGTAAATGAGTATTTGGAGCATCATCGAAGACCAGATGATGGTAATGCAACGAATTTCATAATCGAGAAATGACCATTGTGTGACTTTAAGTCACGAGCCCGAACCTATGGACTTTAAGTCCATAGTGGTTCAGTTATCCAAATAAGTTTTTTTGTAACAACTACTCTTATTGGTACAAGAATTAAACTATTCAGCTTTTTCCAGAGCTTCAAAAGCTTCTAAAACATTTTTAATAGCCTTTTTTTCTTGTTTACTAATTGTTCTTGTATCAAGATCATCTTTACCAACAAATTTTATCTTTATGGTTTTTCCAGAAGCGATAGCTTTTATCATTGGCATATCTAAACCCTTTATAACTCGATCTATCCACTCTCTTTTTCCTTCAGATTCTTCTTTTGAGTTGAATTCTCCAGGAGTATATTCTTCTATTTCAAAAGTTTTTCCATCTACAATTATTTCAATTCTTTGAATGAAGAGCCAATCATTTTTAGCGAAATAATTTATAGATAAAGCTAACCATGGTTTTCTTTTTTCTTTTTTACCAATATAGGTCTGAATATAATTTTGATCATTAGTATAATTTGAAGATTTGTCAGAGTACCAAGTTACTTCATTATCAACATCATATTTCTTTTTCATTTTAGAAATAGCATTTTTGTAATCTTCATTATTATTCTCTTTTAATTGATCTTTTTCGAGGGCTTTAGAGGTTTCAATAATTTCTTTTTCTACTTTTTTAAGTAAACCCTTACCTTTTTTTGTTTCTTTAGAGTTAGGGTACTTATCTATAAGAGAAATTAGTCGATCTTTACTTTTTAGATACTCTAATGCATCATAATATTCGTTTGCTTGTTCAAAAATCTGACTAGGGGTTAACTGACATTCTGCAATTTCATTTTTAAGCTTTTCATTTTCTTGTTTTAATTTGTCAAAGTCGGCTTGCGGAACACCACAACTAACTAGTACTATTAAAATGATAATATTAAAAAGTAAACTTGTTTTCATAGTTAAGTTTTTATGGTTACTGAGGATTGTTTGTCTTTAAAAACATTGACAAACAGGTAAATACAGGTCTTAGGGTTAGTATAAATATAATAAAAAGTTTTAAAAGACATGATTTAGTCACACCTCTGGAGTAAAACCCAACGTACGGCAACGTTTTAAGTGCTTCAAAATCAAATGTATTTTATAATTGTAAAAAACATATAGATGTTTGTTTATTTTTCTTTTTTACAATCTAACACACAGTTGGGTAGTATGTTTGTTTTTTATAGTAGTGGTATTGGGCTGCTCAGAAACGATAAATTTAAGTAAGTTGTGTTCTGCCAGACTAAGCTGTTAAGTTTATAAAGAAAATACCACTTGATCATGTTTTCTTTAAACGAAAAAACAAAGGTGATTAGCTTATTTTAAAGAACAATAAATTGGTAGGATATTTTATTAGTATAAGATCAAAAGAATTAATTTTTTCGATCTCTACGTTTTTTATCTCTAGTTTTTTGTTTATTGGTATCTTTTTTTTTCGGATTCTTTTGAGTAAAATTCTTAGAAGGATTACTGTTTTTTTTAATTTTAGGTTCTTCTAATATAGAAGCCTCTTCGGTTTTACTTGAATCCCCTATATCAGAATATAGGATTTTTAATTCTTCATTTGTAATATACCTCCATTCACCAACAGGGACATCCAATGTAATATTCATTATCCTAATTCTTTTTAGTTTAATCACATCATACCCCAGATATTCACACATTCTTCGGATTTGGCGATTTAATCCTTGTGTTAATATGATTCTAAAATCGTATTTACTGATTTGTTCAACTTCGCATTTGCGTGTTATAGTATTAAGTATAGGGATTCCATTACCAATACGTTTGATAAAAAGAGGGCTTATTAGCTTGTTTACAGTTACTAAATATTCTTTTTCATGATTGTTTCTTGCTCTAAGAATTTTGTTAACGATATCTCCGTCGCTTGTTAAAAAGATGAGTCCTTCACTAGGCTTGTCTAATCTTCCGATCGGAAAAATACGCTTAGGGTAATTAATAAAATCCACAATATTATCTTTTTCATTTTGCGCTGTCGTACAAACCACTCCTACAGGTTTGTTAAAAGCCAGATAAACATGTTCTTCTTTTGGTTGATTAATACGTTCGCCATCTACGTGCACAATATCTTCTGGCGCAACTTTAGTTCCCATTTCTGGAATTTTGCCATTAATAGTTACACGACCTTTATCGATTAGCTTATCCGCCTCTCGACGAGAGCAATAGCCAACTTCGCTTAAGTATTTATTAAGTCTGGTAAGTTTAGAGTTTTCCACAATGCAAAGGTGGCTATAAAAAATTAATCTTTCAAAAAATCAATAATCATATTATCAACTTCATCATGAAATAACGAATGGCCATAATTTTCAGTAGAAATAAAACGTACCTCATTCCAATTTTCACTTATAGCTTCTGCTTCGGTATAAGGGGCGATAGGGTCATTTTTATCATGTATTAATAGGCCTTTTTTATTTATTTTTTTTGAAAAAATAGAAGCAGAAAATTCTTCAAAATAGAATCCATGTTTCTCTTTGAAGTATAAATTTAACGCTTTCATGAATTTAGGAGAGAGTTTTAAAATATCCTGATACCCTTTCATTATTCTAGATAAATCTGATGGGGGAGCAAGCATTATTAATTTTTCTATTTCTATGCTTGGATAGGTATATTGATGAAATATAGTTGTCATTGCTCCAATAGAATGCCCTAATATGTGATTTGGGCGATATAATTCTACTATTTTTTGAAGACATTTTGTGTATAGAGGAATATTTAATATTTTCCCAGATGAATTACCATGAGCAGGGGCATCAAATGCAATAATATTATATCTTTCTTTATGTAGCTTCTGGATAAGGTTTTTCCAACGATGTGTATTGCTTTCCCATCCATGAACTAAAAGTATGGTTTCTCCCATATTAGACCATCTATAGGTTTGGATATAGATATCTTCAATTAAAATAACTTCATCTACAGCTTCTTCCAAAAAAAATTCTTGTTCCAGTAATACTTTCCCTTTTCTTGGAGTAGAAAACAAGATATAGGCTTTGTGAAGCGCCTTTTTTGGGTAAAAAAAGAAAAGAAATTGGATGTATTTTCCAATAATAACAGGTAAATAATTTTTAAACTTTTCTTTCATTCATTTTCACGGTGTACTGTTTCCGGAGTAAACGCCGGAAGACAAATGGCAAGATATTCGCATTCTTCATTAAAGGGATTAGTATATTGAACTTTTGTGTGTTTTTCTATTTTAATAGATTGACCTGCTTCTAAAACTATTTTTTCATCCTCTATTATAAATTGTTTTTTGCCTCGTATGATATAAGTGTACTCGTCAAATTCTGGAGTTTGAAAAGGCTCACTCCAATTTGGGGGAGCAACCATGTGTGCAATACTTATTTTAGATTCCTTATTGGATGTCATTCCAAAATGCTCTTCAATTAATTTTCCGTCTGTTGTCGGAACAATAAACGGAGATTTTTGAATATAATACTTTTTACTCATCTTTCTTTTAGTTAGAATTCCAGTGTATCCAAAAGTTTTTGATCTTTGCAGAATCAGGAATATCTTCAACTTTTATTTTTTTATCTGTGGTAAACTCAAAATCTTTGGATAGTTCTTTTTTATCTATAGTAAAATAAGCCTGAATACTATCTATAAATATAACAGCTGTACTTAGGGTGTTGTTAATTTTTGAAATTTCGTAATGATCTTTAATATCTTTAAAAGTACTATTAGAGGATAATCCAGATGCTGTTTTATATCTAGGGTCTATTATTTGAATATTCTCTATAGTAGATGTTGAATCCCCTTCATTATTAGGTTCTAATATTAAAAGCTTGGCACCTCCTTTTTCAAAAACTTCTATTTCGTTTTTATTATTTAGATATTTATCATTGGTAGCTATTCTTACAACGGAATCTTTTGCAAAAATAGAGTCTAATTGTTTGATTTTTATTTCATTAGTTAGTAATCCTATTCTGTTTTTAGTGATTTCAAAAGGATTTTGTTGTTTTTCTTTTTGACAACTAACGATAAATAACGAAACGAAAAGTACTCGAGAAATTATTTTTATCATGATAAACTAATTATATATTTCTTTTATTAGTAACGTAATTTATTTTAATAACTTATTAAGTACTCCCAGAGCACCCCTTATAAAAGTGGCACTGGTTAATACTTTTATAACTGCTTTTTCTGTAGCGCTGGTTCTTCTATTTCTTGACGAAGAATTAGAGGAGCCTCTATCTAATTTTTCTCTTTCTTTTTTGGCAGCAACCTTTGCTTCTTCAGCTTCAGCTTTTTCTATTTTATCATTTAGTAGTTCATAAGCACTTTCTCTATCAATTTCTTCGTTATACTTAGGGATAAGTTTTGATTTTTTTAGATGATCCTTTAGTTCCTGTTCGCTTAAAATATCCATTCTACTCATTGGGGCGCGAAGCATAGTTGCTGCTAGAGGTGTAGGTCGCCCCTTTTCATCCAGAGCAGATATTAAAGCTTCTCCAATACCTAAGGATGTAAGTATTTCTTTAGTGTCATAATACTCTGAAATCGGGTAATTTTCAGCAGTTAATTTAATAGCTTTACGATCTTTTGCAGTAAATGCTCTAAGTGCATGCTGTACTTTCAACCCTAATTGACTTAGTACTCCATCTGGTATATCTGTTGGGTTTTGAGTTACAAAATATAAGCCTACACCTTTAGATCGAATTAGTTTTACGATACTTTCTATTTGTCCCATTAATGCATTAGAGGCTTCTTTGAATATTAAGTGAGCTTCGTCTAGGAAAATTACTAATTCTGGTCTTCCGCTGTCTCCTTGTTCTGGAAATGTGCTATATATTTCGGCAAGAAGGCTAAGCATAAAAGTAGAAAATAACTTGGGCTTATCTTGTATATCTGTTAATCTAATAATATTTATAACTCCTCTTCCATTTTCATCAATTCTACATAAATCCTGAACTTCAAAAGATTTTTCTCCAAAAAACAGATCTGCTCCTTGTTGTTCAAGTTCTACTATTTTTCTCAAAATGGACCCTGTTGATGCTGTAGAAATTCGACCATAGTCTTTTTCTAATTCCTCTTTTCCTTCTCTAGTAGCAAATTGTAATACCTTTTTTAAATCTTTTAGATCTAATAAGGGTAATTTATTATCATCACAATACTTAAAGATGATAGAAATAATACCTGCTTGCGTTGTAGTAACATCTAAGATTCGTGAAAGTAAAACGGGGCCAAATTCACTAACTGTAGCTCTAAGGCGCACACCATCCTGATCAGAAAGAGATAGGATTTCTACAGGAAACCCTTTAGCTTCAAATGGAATTCCTATTTTTTCATGGCGTTCATTAATCTTTGGATGCCCTGGGCTTGCTGCTGCGATCCCACTAAGATCCCCTTTAATGTCCATTAAAAGAACAGGTATTCCTTGTTCACTCAGGTTTTCGGCTATGATTTGCAAGGTTTTGGTTTTACCAGTACCTGTAGCCCCTGCAATCAATCCATGACGGTTTAATGTTTTTAAAGGGATTTTAACATGCGCATTGGCTATAGTTTCTCCTTTATACATGGCTGCTCCCATGGTTATAAAATCACCTTTAGTTATATAACCTTTGTTAATATGATCAAAAAATGCCTGATTGTCATTCATAGTTGCATATTTTTTTTGATAAAAATAGGGATCTTAACTTTTTTATTGAAATTATAATCTACTTTTAATAGAAAGTAGATTATAATACTAATTTAAAAATATATATTATTCATGAAAATACTAGTAATGCTTAGTTGTTTTTTTGTGTTTATAACTAGTTGTAAAACAAAGTGTTTAAAGACTGTAGATACAGTTGTCTTTCATAAAACACACGAGTCTAAAAAAAGTGAAGCTCCATTTTCCGATATTGTACAGGTTGGAAATTTGTATTTTCTTTCTGGTCAAATAGGTATGAACCATAGTGTTAGGGAATTGGTAGATGGTGGCATAGTACCTGAAACTAAACAGACTTTGGAAAATATTAAGGCGGTTTTAGAAAATCATGATATGAAAATGGAAAACGTTGTAAAATGTACTGTGATTTTGGCAAATATCGAAGATTTTTCAGCTTTTAATGAAGTGTATAAAAAATATTTCCCAAACAAACCAGCAAGAACAACTTTTGCAGCAAAAGGACTTGCAGTAGGGGCTAGGATAGAAATAGAATGTGTAGCTGTTACAACTAAATAACTATGAAATAAAGTTTTTAGCTTACTTAATATCTTATAAAAGATAATAAAATAATATTTGTTTAAATATCTCCTGATTTTGTTAAAATATAATGAAATATTATTTTTTTTAATAATATTTATTCAGGAAATTAATGGTTACCTTTAAGTACCCCTATTTGAAGTTAGTGTAAAAATGAATTTTTTCATTTCAGATTAAACTTCTTTTTTTTGATTCTGAATTTACTTACCGTATAATTAACTGTTTTCTAGAAAAAAAATATTTTAGGTAAATTCTATATCAGTTATAATAAATTAATATAAAGATTTTAATACTTGTATATTTTGATAAAAAAAATCCTATTTATCTTTAGTATATATTATTTGCCAATTTTAGGGTTAAGCTCTTTAATTGTTAAGTTAGCTTATGATAAGCAGTATAGTAACCTAGATACATTACAGAAAAAAGACCTTTATTATAAGAAAAAACTAGTAAAAGAACTTTTGAATCCGATAATAGCAAATGTGTTTTATTGGAGTAACTATAATTTTTCAGAAAATGATTTTGATCCTAAAATGAATGGAGGATTAGGAAAAGAATTTGGAGATTTTTTGATAGGGATGAGTAACTACAGTCAATTTCGATTGATAGATAATATGGGGCAGGAAGTTTTTAGACTTAATAGAAGTGAAAAAGGCAATGTTTTAAGAGAGGCAATTTTACAAGATAAAAGTTATAGCAAATATTTTCAAAATACAAACCAGCTTAAAAAAGGACAGATTTACCTATCCCCCCTTAACTTAAATGTTGAAAACAATATTTTAGAAATACCATACTCTCCAACAATAAGAGGTAGTGCCCCCATATTTGATTCAGAAAACAAAAGGTTGGGAATTGTTATTATAAATTTTAATGCACAAAAACTTTTAGAGATTTTAAAAAATGATGATGATTATTCTTTTACATTAATAGATAATAAAGGAAATTATTTAGCAACGAAAGATAAAAAGAAAGATTTTTCTCATATAATACCAAATCAAGAAAAAAGTAATTTTGCCTCCATGCATCCAAAGGTTTGGAATATTCTAAAAAAAGAAACAGACACTTCGTTTGTAAAAGATAAGGACTTATGGGTTAAAATTCAATTTAATTTTAAGGTAGAGCTAGCAAATCTTCCTGTTTTTCAATATAAAAATTCAGATATAGAAACATCTAATAATTGGTTGTTGATTAATCAAATCCCATATGAATTAATACAGAAAAAACTAAATAAATTACTATTTGCAGTTTTAGTTTTTAATATACTGGTTATTATTTTTTTGTTTTGCTTTGTGTTACTTAGATTAAAAAGTAAAAAAGCAAAAAAGGAATATTTAAGAGAACTAAAAAGCATAAATAAAAAGTTAGAAATTCGTAATTACCAACTTAAAGGATATAATAATATGGTAGCTCATAACCTTAGAGCTCCTGCTACAAGTATTTCTGCATTAATATCTATTTTAGTCTCTAGCACAACTTATGATGAGGCTAAAGTCTTATTTCCTAAACTAACAACTGTAACTTCTAATATTAATTTATTAGTAGATGATTTGTTTACATATGTAGAGATACTTAACAATGATAAACCAAAAATAGAACGATTAGATTTGAATGAAATAGTCAATAGTGTTTTAAATATACATAAAGATACTTTACTAAGTAATTCGATTCATGTTACTCAAGAGTTTGTCGAATGGAATGAGGTGCAATTTTCTCGGGATTATTTGAAAATTGTACTACAAAACTTAATATCTAATGCTATAAAATATAGGAATTTAAAAAATAATTCCTATATTTATATAAGGTCTTCATTTAAGAACAACAAAAAAATCATTACTATAAAAGACAATGGACTAGGTATAAATTTGAATAGATATAATCATGAAATATTTAAGTTTCATAAGAGATTTCATAAAGGGGTCTCTGGAAGAGGAATGGGACTGTTCATTACAAAAACAATATTAGAGTCATTAGGAGCAAGAATAGAAGTGGAAAGTAAAATTAATGAGGGGACAATTTTTACTATAATATTTTAATTTAAATAAGAAGGATATGGTACTTTCTTTAGTAGACGATGATGAGATATTTCAATTTATAATTTCTCGATGTATAGCAAATATTGATTCCTCGATTAGGGTTAAATTATTTAAGGATGGGGAAGAAGGTATTAATTATCTACGAACTAATTTAGGGTTATTAGATGAGTTGCCCGATATCATTTTGTTAGATATTAATATGCCATTCATGGATGGATGGCAATTTTTAAAAGAATTTCAATACTTAAAACCTTCTTTAGAAAAGAAAATTTTTATTTACTTACTTACTTCCTCAAAAAATCCAGAGGATTTAAATAGAGCTAAGCAAATTGGTGAGCTTACAGGGTATTTGGTAAAACCTATTACCAGAGCAGAGCTACAAACTCTAATAGAAAAATTTCCACTAGAGTCTTGGTATAAGGAGTCTTGTGCTTCGTAGAAATATTTTTTATTTATCGAATTTCCAGAAATATAAAAAATAGATTAAACTTCATTTTTAGATAATTTAGTAATTTCATTTAGAGATCAGGGATCTGTAGATTATATGCGTTTGTAAGTTAAAAATATAGCTACTGGATGATCTATACCTTTTTTATCCGAACTATTGTATTATCGGTTGTATTTATTATTTACCTTTGCATTCTTATGCAAGAGAGAGTACAAAAATTGGTTAATATTGGTAAGATGCTTCCTTTAATGGAAGAGTTTTATACCATTCAAGGAGAAGGATTTCATAAAGGAACAGCAGCGTATTTTATAAGAATAGGAGGATGTGATGTAGGGTGCCACTGGTGTGATGTAAAAGAAAGTTGGAATGCAGATTTACATCCCCCTACAGATACAGATTTAATAGTAAGCAATGCATTAAAATATAGTGATGTGATTGTAGTTACTGGAGGAGAGCCTCTTACATGGGATATGACATTGTTAACAGAAGGACTTAAGAGTAAAGGCGCTAAAACACATATCGAAACTTCAGGAGCTTATCCATTAACAGGAATATGGGATTGGATTTGTCTTTCACCTAAAAAAATAAAACTTCCACAACAAGAAATTTATGAAAAAGCAGATGAGTTAAAATGTATTATATATAATAACAATGATTTTGTTTTTGCAGAAGAGCAGGCTTCTGAGGTTTCAGAGAATTGTGTGTTGTACCTTCAGCCTGAATGGAGTGTTCGTGAAAAAATAATTCCTTTAATAGTAGATTATGTTATGAAAAATCCAAAATGGAAAGTTTCTCTCCAAACACATAAGTACTTAAATATCCCATAATATTTTAAAATTTAGTGACTTACAAGATTTTTTAGTTGTTTATACAAGTATTTGCAATCTAATTTATTACGTAGAAACCATCTTAAGACAAAGGTTTTTGTTTTTTTGAATTTTTAAATAGAAGGAAAAAGACTACTATTATTTTATTTTTTAAGCTTATGGAAGTATTTCAGCATATTTATTTTGTATTTATGTCGAAAACCTAAAATTTATATATTAATTAACTTTAAATAAATGTTAATTGTTTCTATTTTTACATAACTAACTTAAAATAAAACAATTATGAGAAATTCATACTTCATTTCTGGGTTAAACTTTAAATCTTTTATTAATTTTTTAAAAGAATTACCAGGAGCTTCTCTTTATGCTATGCGTAGATAATACATAATAGAACTAGAGAAGTTAGATACACTACTATTAAAAAATCTAAAAAAGACCATTTAGCATTAGCTAAATGGTCTTTTTTATGTTAAAAAAATAAAAGAAAACAGTATTGAATTGCTTAATAAACTTGCTTTAAAGTTAAGAACACAATAAAAACTGAAATTTTCCTAGTTCATAATAACATTATTATGTTAAGCTAAAAAGCATACGGTAGTTTTGGCGTCAGAGCTTGAAGTAGTTTTAAGTTACAATAAATTTCTATTATATGATATGTATTTAAGTTGTACATGAGAATTCTAACCCTATTTGTCTACTTTTTAATGATAATAGTATTTTTTGAGAGAAGTTATAAAATTAAAAAGGGGGAGAAAACCCCTAAAAACTAATCTTTTACCGTAGGAATTTTCTTTTTACTTGTAGATGAAAACCTTTGAAATAATGATTATGGCGTTTTTAGTGTTATTTATATCGAAAATTTACTTTTATGAATGTTAATTTTTTTAGACTAGCTCAATTGCATATTATCTTTGTATAACAAAATATAAATCAAAACATTATGAGACTATTTTACGGTATTATGGTTATTGATATTAAAGCATTAAAAGTGTTTTTGAAACAATTACCATCGGCTTGTAGTGATGCAATCCGTAGATAATAATATTTTTTAAAGTTGTTGAGGGACAATTTAAAAAAAGATACAGACAAAATATAAAATTTTGTTACGTATTTGTAAAAGAATTAAAGGGATTATCCTATTTTTCTTCTATAAAATGACAATAAGACGAATAACTAACAGTTTGTAAATGAGGTTTTTGTGCCTATCATCGAGAAAACCTTAGTTTATGTCTAAAATGTATAAAAAACATTGAAAATCAGTTATATAGATATTATATTTATGTAAACTTTTATTATTAATTATTAAAAAAAGAATATATGGGGCTATTTTACACAAAATTTAGAGTAACTTTTAAAGTTGTAATGGACTTTTTAAAAGAATTGCCTGAGGCATCAGGTCATGCTATCCACAGGTAAAAAAAAAGGAAGGAATATGTTATTATATCTTTCAGGATACTAATAGCAAAGTTGAGGAAAAAATAGCTTGAAAATTAAATTTTCAAGCTATTTTTTTATAAAATTATAAGTAAAAAGGAACTTCTATACGTGTAGTATCCCATCCCATGATCATATGGTAGCCTTTGTCTACTTTATTAAATGTAATAGAAAAAACCTCTAATTCTTCACCGTTTGCAACTGGTACTTTAATTCTTGCAACATCTTTCTTCTCATCATACGTATAAGCTCCCCAACTATCCAAATCAGAGTTTATAATAATAGTCCATTCTTTTTCTCCAGGAATAGTAAATAAAGAGTATGTTCCTGCTTTTATGCTTTTATCTCCCATTTTGACATCCTCAAAGAATTTTATTTCGGTAGCTTCATCAGCACCTGTTCTCCATACTTTATCAAATGCAGCTAGATTACCAAAGATTTTACGCCCCTTTTTTTGAGGACGACTATATATTACTTTAATTTTTGGTTTTGCAGCTCTTTCTTTTTTTGCATAAGAAATATCAGTAGGACTTTTTTGTAGTTCTGCAAATTTTTGAGCATTTATAGAAGATAAAGTGCCTAGAAACATTACAACCATTAATAAGAGTGATTTTTTCATAACGTGAATTTAATTTTTAATTATAAATGTAAAGATATTAGTGAACTTACAAGAGAAATGTTAATCAAGTCTATAAATTCTGTTAAATGTTTTGAGTACTAAATTGATATAGGTAACAGTTTGATGTTTCTCTAAGAGAATGGTTATTTAAAAGTGATGTTTTTATTGTTATTTTTTATTTTTGATATTAATTAGTAATCTAATATGTGTTTATTGTTTTTATTATGTAGTTATAATTGCATTTTTGGCTTCATAATCATAGATAAATAATAGAAATATGTGTGGAATTGTTTGCGCTTTTGATATTAAGCAGGATGTAGAGGTTTTAAGGCCTCAACTATTAGAAATGTCTAAAAAAATTCGACATAGAGGCCCAGACTGGAGTGGTATTTACTCTAATGAAAATGCGATTTTAGCACATGAGAGATTAGCTATTGTTGATCCAGTTTCAGGTAAACAACCTTTGTTTAGTGCGGATAAAAAATTAGTGCTTGCTGCAAACGGAGAGATTTATAATCATAGAAAACTACGAAAGCAATTTGAAGGGGTGTATGATTTTCAAACAGAATCAGATTGTGAAGTGATTTTAGCGTTATACCAAGAAAAAGGAGTAGAATTCTTAGATGATTTAAATGGTATTTTTGCATTTGCATTATATGATGTCGAAAAGGATACGTATTTTATCGCTAGAGATCATATGGGGATTATCCCTTTATATATAGGGTGGGATCAAAACGGAACTTTTTATGTAGCTTCGGAATTAAAAGCTTTAGAGGGAGTTTGTACTAAAATAGAATTGTTTCCTCCAGGACATTATTTGAGTAGTATAGATGGAGAATTTAAAAAATGGTATGTAAGAGATTGGGTAGATTATGATGCTGTAAAAGATAATCAAACTAGTATTGATGAGGTTAGAGATGCTTTGGAAGCTGCAGTTCATAGGCAGTTGATGTCCGACGTTCCTTACGGGGTGTTGTTGTCTGGTGGTCTAGATTCTTCTGTTACTTCTGCTATTGCAAAAAAATATGCAGAAAAACGAATAGAATCTGGAGATACAAAAGATGCATGGTGGCCAAAATTGCATTCTTTTTCAGTAGGATTAGAAGGTTCTCCTGATTTAGAAGCAGCTCAAAAAGTAGCAGATCATATTGGAACAGTGCATCATGAAATTAAATTTACTATTCAAGAAGGTTTAGACGCTATAAAAGATGTCGTATATAATTTAGAAACCTATGATATAACTACTATTAGAGCATCTACACCAATGTATTTAATGGCAAGAGTTATTAAATCTATGGGAGTAAAAATGGTATTGTCTGGAGAAGGAGCAGATGAAATTTTCGGAGGCTATCTGTATTTTCATAAGGCACCAAATGCAAAGGAATTTCATGAAGAAACGGTGCGTAAACTTAGTAAACTCCATATGTATGATTGCTTGCGGGCAAATAAATCACTTGCAGCATGGGGGATAGAAGGTAGAGTGCCATTTTTGGATAAAGAATTTATGGATGTAGCAATGCGTATTAACCCTCAAGATAAAATGATTAATGGCGAAAGAATGGAAAAATGGGTTATTCGAAAAGCTTTTGAGTCTTATTTGCCAGAAAGTGTGGCTTGGAGACAAAAAGAGCAGTTTTCTGATGGAGTAGGCTATAGTTGGATAGATACCTTAAAAGAAGTGGTAGATATAGAGGTTACAGACGAACAAATGGCTAATGCTCATTTTAGATTCCCTATTCAAACACCTCAAAATAAAGAAGAGTTTTATTATCGCTCTATTTTTGAAGAACATTTCCCTAGTGATACTGCAGCTTTATGTGTTCCTCAAGAACCATCAGTGGCATGTAGTACAAAAATAGCATTAGAATGGGATGAGGCTTTTAAGAACATGAATGACCCTAGTGGGAGAGCGGTTACTAATGTACATGAAGAAGCTTATTAGATAGAAAACCAGAAATATGAGTTAATAGAATTAAGTATAAAATCCCTGTATTATATATTCAGGGTTTTATTCCATAAAGATGAAATCATAAACAAGCTACAAAGATTAATTGTAGCTTGTTTATGTAAAAAAGTAAATATTCTTGTTTTTAAAATATGGAATCAGTTGCTTCTATATTCTCCTTCTTGTTTCTATTCATTATTTTGTAAAGTAAAAAAATAGCCATCATATGTTACTTTGTCGCCTATAGAATAAGATTGTTCAGAAGCATATGGAAATATTTCATCACAGATATCGCTAGGGTTTCTGTCATTAGGGTATTCTTTATTAGTGCCTTCGATATCTAAAGGAGGCTTGCCTCGAAAACAAAATATATTTTCGAAAGCATACCTCGTGAGCTTGCTCCGAGGTTATTAATTTTAAAGAATATTATTGTTCGCTGGCTTAAACTTGTTAACCTACTATCTATTATAAGTTACTTGTTGATTTTGTTGTAAATTATGGTAATAACAAACTAAGCTGATATTCTTTTCTTTAGACTTGTGGCGGGTATTTATCATTAGAAAAGGTTTGTTATTTATATTTTTCGATTTCTAAAGCGGTTAGAGTGATTTAAGGAATATTTTATAAACTAAGAAATACTTTGGAATTCGATTTAAGATGGTTTTTATCGTTTTTAAGAGTGTTTTTTTGTTTCTTAGTACTATTTCTTAATTAATTGTTGATAACTCGTTAAATCCTTCTTGATAAAACCCTTTGATACTTTTGCTCTTTTTTTATCTTTGTTTGTTGTCAAAAAATAAAATAATTAATAAGGGATTTTATGAGCGAAGAAGCTAATAAGAATAATTACTCCGCCGATAGTATTCAAGCATTAGAAGGTATGGAGCATGTACGTATGCGCCCATCGATGTATATTGGAGATGTTGGAGTAAGAGGATTGCACCACTTAGTGTATGAAGTAGTGGATAACTCTATTGATGAAGCACTTGCTGGACATTGTGATACAATAGATGTTACTATAAATGAAGACAATTCCATAACTACAAAAGATAATGGTAGAGGAATCCCTGTAGAAATTCATAAAAAAGAAGGTGTTTCTGCTTTAGAGGTAGTAATGACAAAGATTGGTGCTGGTGGTAAATTTGATAAAGATTCTTATAAGGTTTCAGGTGGATTACATGGTGTTGGTGTATCCTGTGTAAATGCACTTTCAGATCATTTACACGCTTATGTGCATAGGGATGGTAAAGTTTGGGAACAAGAATATGAAAAAGGAAAACCTTTATATCCTGTAAAATCTACAGGAGAAACCGATTTTAGAGGTACTGTAGTTACCTTTAGACCAGATCCAACTATTTTTCAACAAACCTTAGAGTATAATTACGATACTTTGGCAAGTCGTATGCGCGAACTGTCATACCTTAATAAAGGAATCACTATTAAGCTAACTGATAAGCGTAATAAAGATAAGGAAGGGAACGATGTTGAAGAAATTTTTCATTCTGAAGAAGGTTTAAAAGAATTTGTTAAGTTTTTAGATGCAAGTCGAAGCCCTATTATAGGAGATGTAATCTCTATGGAGGGAGAGAAAAATGATATTCCTGTAGAAGTAGCTATGATTTATAATGATTCGTATGCAGAGAATCTTCATTCTTATGTCAACAACATCAATACACATGAAGGAGGAACTCATCTTTCTGGATTTAGAAGAGGTCTTACTTCTACACTTAAAAAGTATGCAGATGCTTCAGGAATGCTAGATAAGCTGAAGTTTGAAATAGCGGGAGATGATTTTAGAGAAGGATTGACTGCTATTATTTCAGTAAAAGTTCAAGAACCGCAATTCGAAGGACAAACAAAAACTAAATTAGGAAATAGAGAGGTTACTTCAGCTGTATCACAAGCGGTTTCTGAAATGTTGGAAAATTATTTAGAAGAAAACCCTAATGATGCAAAAATAATTGTTCAGAAAGTAATTCTTGCAGCCCAAGCACGTCATGCCGCTAAAAAAGCGAGAGAAATGGTGCAGCGTAAATCTGTAATGAGTATTGGAGGGCTGCCAGGTAAGCTTTCAGACTGTTCAGAACAAGATCCAGCATTATGCGAAGTGTTTTTAGTCGAGGGAGATTCGGCAGGAGGAACTGCAAAACAAGGTCGTGATCGTATGTTTCAAGCAATTCTGCCATTACGAGGAAAAATATTGAACGTAGAAAAGGCAATGCATCATAAAGTTTTTGAAAACGAAGAAATCAAAAATATTTTTACTGCACTAGGAGTAACTATTGGTACAGAAGAAGATAGTAAAGCATTAAACCTGTCAAAATTAAGATATCATAAAGTAGTTATTATGTGTGATGCCGATGTCGACGGTAGTCATATTTCAACATTAATTTTGACTTTCTTTTTCCGTTATATGAAAGAGTTGATCGAAGCAGGGCATATATATATAGCAGCTCCACCACTTTATTTGGTTAAAAAAGGAGCAAAGAAGCAATATGCATGGAATGATGATCAACGAGATATGATAATGAAAGAGTTTGGAGAAAGTTCTAAAATACAAAGATATAAAGGTCTTGGGGAAATGAATGCCGAACAATTATGGGATACTACAATGAACCCAGAGTTTAGAACTATGCGTAAGGTTACTATTGATAATCTTGCAGAAGCAGATAGGGTTTTTTCGATGTTAATGGGAGATGAAGTGCCACCACGTAGAGAGTTTATAGAGAAAAATGCAGTATATGCAAATATAGACGCATAATACTTTTAGAGTTATATTTAAGATCCGCTATATATTGGTATAGCGGATTTTTTTTATATTGCAAACCCTTATTATGTTGATTAAAATTTAAAAATTGCATGTTTGTAATTTAAAATTTAATTGGTGTTAAATCCAAATCTTATGAAAAAATGTACTTTGCTATTAGTGCTACTACTTAATCATATCAGTTATGCACAGACAGAGATTGATCAAATTCTAGAAATTGGGATTGAAAATGCACAAAGATTTAGTAAAGATTATTTTGCGTCAGCAGGAGAGTCTTTGGTAAATGCTATGTCAAATGGATGGTATAGTACAGCAAAGACAAAAAAACTATGGCATTTTGAGGCTGGCATTGTCGGTAATCTTTCTTTCGTGAGGGAGGAAAAACAATCATTTATAATGAATACTGCAGAGTATACAGGCTTAACATTTAGAGATGGATCTAATAGTCAAAGTGTTAGTAATGCTCTTGGGTCAAGTCAAAATGATATAACTGTTGTTTTTAATGAAGGAACTCCAGAAGAAGTAGAAGTAGTGTTGCCAAATGGTATAGGGGATTCAGAAACTAACTCTTTACCAAGTGGATTTATTCAAGGATCTTTAGGTTTGATTAAAAGTACTGAAATTAAAATACGGTTTTTACCAAAAATTAAGGCAGTGCAAGGTGCAGAGATACAATTGTATGGTGTTGCTTTTCAACACGAATTTACAGATTGGGTTTTTCCATTAAAGAGGTGGCCTGTACATCTTTCTGCATTGTTAGGGTATACTAATGTAAAAGGTTTTTATGATATCGAAGGAGATGATAGTGTTTTAGGAACAGGCAGGGAAGTACGTTTAGTTACAAATTCTTGGTTACTTACAAGTATCGTATCTACCAAATTTCCTGTTTTTAATGTTTATGGCGGGTTGGGTTATTATTTTGGTTCTAGTAATGCAGATGTATTAGGGGTTTATCAAATTCAAAAAGGACCATTAAGATCACAAACTATTGAAAACCCAATAAGTGTAAAGAGTAAAACAAAAGGTGTAAAAGCATCTATAGGAGCAAAAGCTAAATTTGGTATTTTTAGTGCAAACTTAGATTATACCCTTCAAAACTATAATAACTTTTCTCTAGGGCTTAATTTTGGCTGGTAATTAACAGTCTATTTGTTAATTAATTCATCAAAGAATTTGTATTTTCGCGAGGGTATTGAAGTTATTTCAGTATAAAGTATAAATATTAATCAAAATAAGACATAAAACGATGAAAGTTACAGTAGTAGGTGCTGGTGCGGTGGGTGCTAGTTGCGCAGAATATATAGCGATAAAGAATTTTGCTTCTGAAGTAGTGTTATTAGATATTAAAGAAGGATATGCAGAAGGAAAAGCAATGGACTTAATGCAAACAGCATCTTTAAACGGATTCGATACTAAAATCACAGGTACTACAGGAGATTACTCTAAAACTGCAGGTAGTGATATTACTGTAATCACCTCAGGGATTCCTCGTAAACCAGGAATGACAAGAGAAGAGTTGATAGGTATAAATGCAGGAATCGTTAAAACAGTAGCTACAAGCTTAATTGAGCATTCTCCTAATACAATCATTATTGTAGTTAGTAACCCTATGGATACGATGACTTACTTAGTACATAAAGCTACAGATCTTCCTAAAAGTAGAATTATAGGAATGGGTGGAGCTTTAGATAGTGCACGTTTTAAATATAGACTTGCTGAAGCATTAGGGGCTCCTATTTCAGATGTTGATGGAATGGTTATAGGAGGACATAGTGATACAGGAATGGTGCCGTTAACTAGATTAGCAACTAGAAATAGTGTGCCTGTATCAGAGTTTATTTCTGAGGATAGATTGCAACAAGTAGCAGAGGATACAAAAGTAGGAGGAGCTACATTAACAAAATTATTAGGTACCTCAGCATGGTATGCGCCAGGAGCGGCAGTGTCTGGATTGGTACAGGCAATCGCTTGTGATCAAAAGAAAATATATCCATGTTCAGTACTGTTAGAAGGAGAATACGGATTAAATGATTTGTGTATTGGAGCACCAGTAGTTTTAGGTAGAAATGGAATTGAAAAAATTGTAGAAATAGAGCTTAGTGATGCAGAAAAAACTAAACTAGCAGAGAGTGCAGAAGGAGTTAAAAAAACAAATGGATTGTTAGAGTTATAACTCATTCGGATAATAAAATTTAACTAGAGCTACTTTTTGAGTAGCTCTAGTTGTTTTTAAACACTTTTTACAAATAAGGTTTTAAATTAACAAAGCCTTTGCCTAAAAGAGATTTAGGATTTTTTTTACGTTTTGAAGCTGTTCTAGGATTTGTAATAAATATTTGTTTGAAGACTTTAAGAAATGCAGTTTTTATTTTTTTATATTTGCGGGATGAAGAAAAAATGGTACTTCGGTATTTTAATTGCTACACTAGCATTGCTTGTTGTTATTCAACAGCAAACCGTTGTGCCTAATCAAGAGATTGTATTAGAATTTGTTGATATCGAGATCACTTCTTTAGAAGCTCAAAATGCGATTGCTATTGTGAAAAAACAGTTGCAATCTATAGGGATAAAAAATACCAGAGTATCAGAAGAGTTAAAAAATGGTAAGCTTAAAATTACTTATTACAGTGATGTAGATGTAGAGGATATAAAAAAAATACTTTCTAAAGAGAGAAACGTAGAGTTAGATCCTATTTTTTATGATAATGAAGATAAGGATTCTTTTCCCTTAAATGAAAATTCAAAAGATTATAATTTAGATGTTTATGAAATTCAAAAAAGTACAGAGTTGTCCTCTGACTTTATTGGTAAATATGTTTTAGAAATAAAAAATGAACAGGGGGAGTATTCTAGCTCTAATACCTGCAATTTTATTTCTGATGTTGATGAAAGTTATATAGACAGGCTTGTAAAAGTAGCCCAAATAGTACATGCAAATATTGCAATAGCAATAGATAACGCTTCTCATAATATACCAGAAGTAAGAGCTGGACCAATCTCTTGATTGGAGTTCAAAGTTTCAAGAAATTCCCAAATACAAAAAAATTGTTTTTGTTAAAAGTTTAAAATGAAGAAGGGTTAATACCTTTTTTAAAGTCATTGCTAACTTTTAATATAGCTTATGTCATTATTATGATAAAGCTTAATCTATTAATGTTAAAATAATTAAAAATAATTATCAAATCCTATATAACTACTCTTTATAGAAGGTTTGATTATAAAAAAATAAAAAAATAATGCAAAATAAAGGACTTGTTAGGCTGTTTGCTGTCTTATTTGGCTTGGTGTGTATTTACCAGCTGTCATATACTTACATAGCTTACACAAAAGAGAAAGAAGCTGAGGCTTATGCAAAACAACAGTACCCTGATAATGTAGAAAACTATTCGAAATTTAGGGAAACCGCAGAGCGCATTTATTTAGATTCTATTGGTAAAGAAGAGATTTTTGCAGGGATAACCTATAATGTAGCAAAAGATAAAGAGTTAAACAAAGGTCTAGATCTTAAAGGGGGAATTAATGTTATTTTACAAATCTCTGTAAAAGATATTTTAAGTGGACTTGCAAATAAATCTAAAGATCCTTCATTTAATCAAGCTTTATTAGCGACAGATGAAGCACAAAAGGATAGTCAGAATACCTATTTAGAAGATTTTTTTACAGAATTTGATAAAATTCCAGACGCAAAATTAGCTTCACCAGATATTTTTGCAAACAAAAACTTAAGTGATGATATCACTTATGACATGACCAATGAGCAAGTAAAGCCTATTCTAAAAAGAAAAATAGACGAATCCGTAACATCTGCATTCGAAGTTTTACGTAAGCGTATTGATAAGTTTGGGGTTACACAACCAAACATTCAACGTTTAGGAGAGTCTGGTCGTATCTTAGTAGAGCTGCCAGGAGCAAAAGATATTGAAAGAGTAAAATCGTTGGTTACCAGTACTGCACAATTAGAGTTCTGGGATGTATATAAATCTGAAGAAATTCTTTCCTTCTTGTTTGCTGCTAATAACCTTTTAAAAGAACAGGTAGACACTGTTGAGAAAGATGAGATAGAAGTAGAAGAAGTAAGCGAAAAAGTTACAGATTCAATACAATTAGATTCCACAAAAACAGATGCTGATGCAGCTATTAATGATTTGTTAGAAGATGCAGAAGATTCGACAAATTTAGAAACTGAGGTTAATCCTCTTTTTGATCTAATTGCAGGGCAAGGAAGACAAGGAGGACCTGTAGTTGTATCTGTAGAAAAGAAGAATGCAGAGCAGTTTATGGCGTACCTTAACGACCCTAAAGTTAGAGCATTATTGCCAGTAGAACAGCGTTTTGTAAAGTTTGCATGGGGGAAACCAGTAAAAGATTCTGAAATTTTAGATTTATATGCAATAAAAGGTAATCGAGATAACGATCCAGAATTAAGTGGAGGAGTTATTACAGATGCCAGACAAGAATACAATCAGGTTGGTATTGTTACTGTAACTATGCAAATGGATGGTAAAGGAGCTAAAAAATGGGAAGAAATGACTGGTAAGGCTTTTAGTCAAAGAAGTCAGATTGCTATTGTATTAGATGATGTTGTGTATTCTGCACCAGGAGTAACCACTGGAGCAATTAGTGGAGGTAGAAGTGAAATTACAGGAGACTTTACAATCGAAGAAGGTCAGGATTTAGCAAATGTATTGAGAGCAGGTAAATTACCAGCTTCAGCAGATATTATTCAAAGTGAAGTAGTAGGGCCATCTTTAGGGCAAGAAGCTATTGATAGTGGTGTAATGTCTTTTGCAATAGCATTAGTGTTAATTTTGATATGGATGATATTTTACTATGGTAAAGCTGGTGCTTTTGCTGATATAGCATTGGTAGTTAATATATTGTTTATTTTTGGAGTTTTAGCTGGATTAAAAGCAGTATTAACACTTCCTGGTATCGCAGGTATTGTATTAACTATTGGTATGTCTGTGGATGCAAACGTTTTAATCTTTGAAAGAATTAGAGAGGAACTAAGTAAAGGAAAATCTCAAGCAGATGCAATAAAAGATGGATTCAGTAATGCCTTATCTTCAATATTAGATGCAAATATAACAACAGGACTTACAGGACTTATATTGTTACTAATAGGTACAGGTCCTATTAAAGGTTTTGCCACTACTTTATTAATAGGTATTTTAACTTCTTTATTTACTGCAATTTTTATTACCAGATTATTTATAGATGGATATGGTAAAAATGGTAAAGAATTAGCATTCTCTACAGGAATGACTAAGAACCTGTTTAAAAATGTAAATATTGATTTCTTAAAGAAACGTAAAGTTTCTTATGCCATATCAGGAGTTCTCATCCTTGTAGGATTAGGGTCTTTGTTTACTCAAGGTTTAGATTATGGAGTTGATTTTGTAGGAGGTAGAACATATACCGTTCGTTTTGCTAAAGATGTAGTTCCTACTACAGTAGAAAAAGATTTGGTAGCTGTATTTGAAAGCGCTCAAGCAAAAACTTTAGGAGCTAATAACCAATTAAAAATAACAACAAAGTATAAGGTTGAAGAAACCGGAGAAGATATAGATTCTGAAATATCCAATAAACTATATACTGCTCTAAAACCTTATCTAACAGATGGACTGACTTATGAAGAATTTGCTAACGGCGATGAAGATAAGCAAGTCGGTATTATGTCTTCGATGAAAGTGGGGCCAACAATTGCCGATGATATAAAGCAAGCTGCATTTTGGTCTGTATTAGGATCTTTAATAGTAGTGTTTTTGTATATTTTATTACGATTTAGAAAATGGCAATTTAGTTTAGGTGCTGTTGCTGCAGTGTTTCATGATGTATTAGTCGTATTAGGTGTGTTCTCATTGACCTATAAGTTTATGCCGTTTAATATGGAAATAGATCAAGCTTTTATAGCAGCAATACTAACAGTAATAGGATATTCATTAAATGATACGGTGGTAGTATTTGATAGAATTAGAGAGTTTTTTAAAGAAAATACAGGAAGGGTGCTGAATAGAAATGTTAATGATGCTTTAAATAGCACATTAAGTCGTACTTTAAATACATCTTTAACTACATTACTAGTGCTTATTGCAATCTTTGTATTTGCAGTGCCGCTAAGAGGGTTTATGTTCTCTTTAATAATAGGTGTAATTATAGGTACTTATTCGTCCCTGTTTATAGCAACGCCTATAATGTATGATACGGTAAGTAAAGTTGGTTTAAAAACTAAAGAAAAAGAGACTATTGAAGAATAGTAATATCTCTTTTATAATTTTAACTATAAAAATCCTTTCTGAATTTGTTCAGAAAGGATTTTTTATTTGTATTAATTTATTTATAACCTCGAGCCTTTAGGATTTACCGTAAAAAAAATAGTAGTAATTGTTTTTATATTTTACTAAAGGAAATAGAGTCTCCAGATTTAAGATTCCAAGTATCTGTTAATTTAGCATTAACCTCTAATACATATTGAGCAGCTCCCTTAGATGGCAACGAAGATTCATCTAATGGTTTTGCATTTTTTTGAATACTTACTACTTTGTTTTTAGCATCGATAAAAATGATATCCAAAGGAAATTTTGTGTTTTTCATATAAAATGAACGTGGAGTCTCTTCAGGAAAAATAAATAACATACCTTGGTTGTTTGACATAGATTCTCGATACATTAAACCTGTCTGGATTTGATATTCATCATCTGCTATTTCGATATCCAATTTGGTTATAAGATTGGGGATCGAATCTTTTAAATCAAATAAAGAAAGTTTACCTTCTTTGGTAAATGTAATCTCTTTAATTAAGCTTTTGTTATTTTTAGAATCTGTTTTACAGGAGAATAGCTGAAGTGTAGCTAAGGCAATAATGGAAATGTAAATACCCTTTTTCATTCGTTTCTTTTTTTGAAATTTAAAAATAGGTAAAAAGTCGCGCTTCAAAAATAGGAAACACGACTTTTTACCATTAATTAATATTATTTTTTTGAAAACTAATTTCCTTCATTTTTCCAATCTATTTTTCGGGATATCATCATTATAGCTCCAAGTATTAAGAAAAGACCTATACTGCCTACTAATAAAGCATAGTTTTCTAATTGTATGATGACAAATATAAAGGTGTATAATGCGGCAAGAGAAGCGGCAATAAAGGTCATAAACTTAAAACTTTTAAGTATTGCCTTAGAGTATGCAGAGATAAGAAAAACTACCGCAATACCAGCAATTAAATACGCTTGCAAAAAGCTGGAGTGTTCAGATATAGAAATCAATAAAGTGTAAAACATTGTTAATGCCAACCCTATCATTAAATATTGAAAAGGATGAATATCAATTTTACTAATCGTTTGTATCAAGAAAAAGACTAAAAATGTAAGTGCTATCACTAAGTACCCATATTTTGCTGCGCGCTCGCTTTTTTGATACTCATCTACTGGTATAAGTAGTTTTACTCCAAATGCAGAAGAGTCTATTTGAGGTAGTTCGCCAAAAAAATCCTGTTCAAATTCTCGGTTTATTTGTAGTACTTTCCAGTTGGCTTTAAAGCCATCTTTGGTGATTTCTTTAGTTTTGGTATTTGGTAAATAATTGCCATTAAAGCTAGGAGATGCCCAATTCGAAGTCATAGAGACATTTGTTTCTCGACCTACAGGAATAAAACGTAACTGCTCACTTCCGTTTATAACAAGATCTAAGTTAAAAAGTATTTCTTTTTCTTTAGGTAGAGAATTTTCTTTAAGGAATTTGGTTTCTAAAGTGTTTGTATAAGAATTTTGACTATACCTGGATTGTAATGGGTAGTTACTCTCTCCTAATTTTAATTCTAGATTACTGCGTATGCCTTTTAGGTTTGTCGAATTTATAACAACAGTAGCTTTATTCCATAAAATATCTGTTTCTTTAATGTCTTGTGTTTCGAAAACTGGAGTAGTAAAAGAACCTGTAATTTTCATATTAGATGTGTATACTACAGATTCGTATATACTTCTTCCTAAAGTCTCAGATTCTATATTGGCTTTTATATCTAGTATGTTTGGAAAGAAGAACGCATGTTTTATAGTGATTATATCTTCTTCAGAATAGGATTTGGTTTTGTCATCCCATGTTTTTTTTAGATTATGTACTTGGTATGGGATCTTAAGTATAGGGCCGTATAGCAAAACTTCATTTCCCCATTTTTGATTGATTTCTTTTACGACTTCTTCCTGTCTGTACGAGCGTTCCTGTATTAAGCTTTTGATATAAGATAGCGGAATTAATAAAACCAAAATTAAGATCCCTACCATAAGCATTCTTATAGTAATAGAGGTTTTAAGCCATTGTCCGAAGGATTTTTTTTGTTTTTCCATAGTTTTAAAATTTGTAGTGCTTGTTATTTTATTTTTCTTATTTCATAGTGATTCATCATTCTATAGATGATAATTAAAAAAACACCAAAGGTTATTGTAAAAAACCAAGTGTTTATATGTTGATAGGGAAATAGAATTCTTTTTGCGATATCCAACAAAAGTCCTGTAGGATCTTGAAGTATATCCCAGCTATTCCATCGCAATACTCGCCCCAGATAAATTCCAAATCCACAAAGGAGTAGAATGAAATAGACGATAAAATTTGCTATTTTATTTGAAAATTTTTTCTGAAGAGAAGTTTGTATTATCGATAATGATGCAAAACCTGCTACTAGCCCATTAATTGCAAAAGACAAGATAAGTAAAACATCAAACCAAACAGATTCTAAAGTACTTAGTTTAATGTGTTGTAAATCAGTTAGGATGTATGGCGAATTTGGTAAAAATACCAGCCAACAAGCAAAGCCAATCCAGAAAATAAATGAATTTGTTTTTTGCGAGCATAAAATCAGCGTTATAGCATAAGGAATACAGGCTAAAAAAAGATTCCAAACCAGAAATAAATAGAATGTAGAATCTGTTTTAATAACTCGTATTAATAAAAGTGTAAAACTGAATAGTACAGTAACAACAAATGTTTTTATAAAAGGCAATTGATTTTGTAGTATAGTATTCATTATAAAAGGTTGTTAAATGGATTATTTAAAACAATAATAATATATCCAATGGCAATAGGTATATTTAATGTAATCAGTAGAATTGTAATTAGATTTTCTTTATTATGTTGGTAATTGATAAAAGAGTTTGTAATTAGTTCTATACAGGTTATCGTGTTTAATACAATAGCTATAAGAATGTAAAAAAGACCTATATCTACTAATATATTGGATGGAGAGATTATAAAAAATAATAAAAGTATGGTCCCCAAAATAAAACTTGCAATAGCAATTATAAGAGCGCTTTTGTTTATGGGTTGTCTGATTTTCATATTGACGAGATTAAAAATGTAGTTTGTAATTTATATATGGGTTGGTGTAATAATTTTTTATAATCCAGATGATGAAAGGTATATGCTGCTTTTCCTTTCAAATAAGCGTTTTTAAAAAGATTAATTTTATCTGGATAGAGTAGGGTGCCAAGAAAAATTACAAAAATTAGATATAGAGTTCTTTTACCATTTCCTAATAAATAGTATTGCATAGATATCTCTTCAGGAACAGATATACCAGTATTTGTTAATACATGAAAAACATCATGATTTTCTAATTTAGGTTGTGGGCTAAAATCATACATTAATAAAAAGCATCCTAAATGAAAGCCCAGACTTTTTTTAGGAAATTGAATAAGTGCTTTTACAGATATATCCCAAGGTGCTTGTTTCTTAAACCATTTTTGATATGGTTTTTTACTCCAGTTGTAAATTGTTTCTAAAATAAATGCTCTCATTTTTAGCTTTTAAAGTACTTTGTATTTCAAAGTAAATAGATAAAAAAATATATTTATCTATTTAATAGTTTTTCGATTGCTTCTACATGTTTTTTGAAAGCATCTCTTCCTTTTTTTGTGACATAATATTTGGTATTGGGTTTTCTACCTATAAATGATTTTTCAACGTTTATGTATTCTTCTTTTTCTAATGCTTTTGTATGGCTAGCTAAGTTGCCATCGGTTACTCCAAGAAGTTCTTTCAACATTTTAAAGTCTGCATATTCATTGACTACCAGTATCGACATGATTCCTAGTCGAATTCTATGATCAAATGCTTTATTTATATTGTTGATGATACTGCTCATTTTTCTCTTTGTCGCTTTATTAAGCTTATGGATGTTTGATTAATTAAAAAGGGATAAATAGTTTTAAAAAAGGTTGATTGTATATTGTTACCTATCGTGTTTAAAATAAATTAAACTTCCATATAAAATATGCATTATACCAAATCCAAATACCCAAAACCAAAATCCGTACCCAGGGTAGATTGCACAAATTAAGCCTAATACAATTTCTATATATCCCAAGTATTTTACATTTCCGATAGTATATTTTGAAGCGTTAACTAATGCCAACCCATAAAAGATAAGCATTAGAGAACCTGTAAGTCCGTAATGATCACTAGTGATTTTAATGATAATATATATTCCTCCTGTTAATAATGGGGTCAAAAAAGCAATAAGTAATCTTTTAGAAGTGCCATTCCATAATTTTTCGTCATTTTTCTTTGCTTTTTTTACACTTAAAAAAATAGCAGTTACAATACTAAGTGTAGCAACAATTACAAGATCTATAAGGATATAATTAAATATTTTTCCATCCAAAATTAGGTATTCCCTACCGCTAATACTCACCAGATAGTAAGCAATTACGGCACCAATAAGAGCATAGATGCCAGCCATTATTCCAGATAACCCACTAAGAGAGAAAAAACGGGATGATTTATTCATCATGTCTTTAATCTGAGTAATGTCTTTTAAATATTCTTCTTTCTGCATATTAAAGTACTTTGAAAAACAAAGTAAATTTAAAATATCCAATTATACAAATTAATAAATGTATTTTTTTAATAGTATATTATTTTGATAGTATAAACCTGAAGATATTCAGGTTTGTCCTCAAAAGGATGTTTTAAAAAGAGAATCTAAAACACTTTAAAAATTCCTCCAAAAGTAATATTCTGTTGCGAAAAAAAGAAATGCTGTTTTGCTCTATCTGCACTATTTTTTGTTGTTCGTATATCAGGAAGATTTATAAACCCTGTTTTGACTTCAGCCTGAATAAAAAAGTATTTAAAAAAGGTAACGTTAATACCACCTTTAAGTGATATGCCGTATCCAGCAAGATGAAATTCATCATACCTTTCCTTTCCCAAAATTTTTGAATTTGTTTTAGGGATAAGCATTCCTGCACTCAGACCTTCTGTTAAATTAATTTGTATTTTATCAGGATTTAAACCAATATAATCGCCTAAATTATCCACACGAGCGACTTCTAAATTAATATAATTTAAACCATCTGTATGTTCAAAAGATACAAACTCTTCAGATAAAATAGTATCTGTATTATTATAAACACCATTAAAAGAAGTGAAACCTTCATTTTGTGATGTAAGATTAATATCCCCAGATACTTGTGCTGTTTGAAATTGAGTTACTACATACTTCATATGATCTAACCCTATAGAAGCATTCCAGTTATCATGAAAATAATACCCCAATCTAGCATTAGTTTGTGGTATAGTCATATTTCCCGGATTCAAGTATTTGTCATAGCCTATAGGTTTAGCAACTTTATCTTCAGCTTTTGTGTTTTGAACTGTGAAATCGTAATTGTCTCCATAAAAACGAATGTCAGAACTACTATATTGAGAAATATTCCAACCCCAATAAAAATAGACCTTTCCTTTGTTTTTAGTTTTTTCCTTTGTTTTACCTATAGGATTAGAGTCGGTATTATCTTGTTGTGCTAGTGTTTTGTATTTTCCTGCTATTAATAAAAGGAAAATTAGAATAGTACTTTTTTTCAATGGGTAATATTAAAGATTAATTACAGTTTGTCTAATAGCGACTAAGTTACTTAGTAGTTTTTCTAAGTGATCTAGGTGTAACATATTTGCACCATCACTTTTTGCGTTAGCAGGATCAAAATGTGTTTCTATAAATAAACCATCTACACCAGTAACTATACCAGCGCGAGCTATAGTTTCGATCATATCTGGTCTGCCTCCGGTTACTCCGCTAGATTGATTTGGCTGTTGTAATGAGTGTGTTACATCAAGAACCGTAGTAGCATATTGTTTCATAGTAGGGATCCCTCTAAAATCAACAATCATGTCTTGATACCCAAACATAGTTCCGCGGTCTGTTATCATAGCATTATTATTACCACTATCTTTTACTTTTTTTACAGCATGTTGCATTGCCTCAGGGCTCATAAACTGCCCCTTTTTAAGGTTTATTGTTTTACCTGTTTTTGCAGCAGCAACTACAAGGTCTGTTTGGCGTACTAAAAATGCAGGGATTTGTAAAATATCTACATATTCAGCAGCAAGTGCAGCATCTTCATTTTCATGAATATCCGTAACTGTTGGAATTTCAAAAGTTTCTCCAACTTTACGTAATATTTTTAATGCTTTTTCATTACCAATTCCTGTAAAACTATCAATCCGACTACGATTAGCTTTTTTAAAGGACCCCTTAAAAACATAAGGTATTTTAAGGTTTGAAGTTATGGTAACTACTTTTTCAGCGATACGTAATGCCATTTCTTCCCCTTCAATAGCACAAGGGCCAGCCAAAAGAAAAAAATTGTTAGCATCAAGATTTTTAAGGTTTTTTATTTCAGAAAGATTCATACGGGTTTTTTAATGGGGCAAATATATATCTTATTCAGGATTCAAAGGAAAGATTTGGTAGTAAAAGTACGTTAAATTTAGTGTGAAATATCAAAGCCTTATAGTTATGCTCTCTTGTTGAGTTTTAGAGAATTATTTTAGTAATCTATAATTAAGTTTAGATTATAACAGAGAGGTAGACTTGTATTCGATATAGAGAGCTAATAAGCTAAAAATTAATTTAAATTTAGAGGTAGTTATAATCTTTCATTGAAGGTCTAATTCTTTGAGAGATACTCCTGAAAATAAAATGTATTTTCGGAGGTGTACCTCGTGAGCTTGTTCCGAGGTTCTTAATTGAAGCTAATTCTTATATTACAAAAACAACTAATTTCTTTCTAAACATTCATATTTAGAAAGAATAGTAATTAAAATGATAATGAGCGTTTTATAGGTGTTAATGCGAGTTTAGTATTATGAAAACGTGAAGCTTTTTTAATAATCAAATTTTAATGTACAACCTGTCAAAATATAACTTACCTTTGCAGCCTTAAAAATGAGGCGTTTATGACAGCTATAAAAAATATTGCGATAATTGCTCACGTAGATCACGGTAAAACTACGTTGGTAGATAAAATTATGTACCATTGCCAATTATTTCGTGAAAATGAAAACACAGGCGATTTAATTTTGGATAACAATGACCTAGAGCGAGAGAGAGGTATTACAATTACTTCAAAAAACGTTTCGGTTATTTATAAAGGAACAAAGATTAATATTATTGATACTCCTGGTCACGCCGATTTTGGTGGTGAAGTAGAGCGTGTATTAAACATGGCAGACGGAGTATTACTTTTAGTAGATGCGTTTGAAGGGCCAATGCCGCAAACTCGTTTTGTTTTGCAAAAAGCAATAGATCTTGGACTGAAGCCTTGTGTAGTAGTTAACAAGGTTGATAAGGAAAACTGTACACCAGAAGAGGTTCATGAAAAAGTATTTGACTTAATGTTCGAGTTAGGAGCAGAAGAGTGGCAGTTAGATTTTCCAACAGTATATGGTTCAGCTAAAAATAACTGGATGAGCGATGACTGGAGAAATGAAACAGATAATATAGAGCCTTTATTAGATATGGTGATTGAGCATATACCAGCACCAAAAATAGAAGAAGGTACACCACAGATGTTAATTACTTCCTTAGATTTCTCATCTTTTACAGGACGTATTGCTATCGGACGTTTACAAAGAGGAACTTTGACTGAAGGAATGCAAGTTTCTTTGGTTAAACGAGATGGATCTATAAAAAAATCAAGAATTAAAGAGCTTCATACTTTCGAAGGTTTAGGAAGAATGAAAGTAGAAAAAGTAGATGCAGGAGATATTTGTGCTTTAGTAGGGTTAGAAGGTTTTGAAATAGGAGATACTGTAGCAGATATTGAAAATCCAGAAGGATTAAAAACGATTGCTATTGATGAGCCAACGATGAGCATGTTGTTTACGATTAACGATTCTCCTTTCTTTGGTAAAGATGGAAAATTTGTAACATCTAGACATATTAAAGAAAGATTAGCAAAAGAACTAGAAAAAAACTTAGCACTTAGAGTTAATGATACAGATAGTGCAGATAAGTTTATAGTATTTGGTAGAGGTGTATTGCATTTATCTGTTCTAATCGAAACTATGCGTCGTGAAGGATACGAATTACAAATTGGTCAGCCACAAGTTATTATAAGAGAGATTGATGGGGTTAAGTGCGAGCCAATTGAAGAATTAACTATTGATTTGCCAGAAAGTGTATCTGGTAAAGCAGTAGAAATGGTAACTATGCGTAAAGGTGAAATGCTTAGTATGGAAGCTAAAGGAGACCGTATGGTTTGTGAATTTATGATTCCATCTAGAGGTATTATAGGCTTAAGAAATCAATTGCTGACTGCTACAGCAGGTGAAGCTATTATGGCACACCGATTTAAAGAATATCAACCACTTAAAGGAGATATTCCTGGGCGTATTAACGGTTCTTTGGTTTCTATGGAAAAAGGATCGGCTATTCCATATTCTATCGATAAATTACAAGATAGAGGAAAATTCTTTGTAGATCCAGGAGAGGATATAT
This sequence comes from Aquimarina muelleri DSM 19832, assembly GCF_000430665.1. GTDB lineage: Bacteria > Bacteroidota > Bacteroidia > Flavobacteriales > Flavobacteriaceae > Aquimarina > Aquimarina muelleri. The sequence continues at coordinate 31,373 of NZ_AUML01000042.1, forward strand.
ATGAAGGACAGGTTATTGGAGAAAATTCACGTGGTGATGATATGACGGTAAATATTACCAAAACAAAAAAATTATCAAACGTACGTTCTTCAGGAGCAGATGATAAAGCTAAAATTGTACCAGCAATTAAGTTTTCATTAGAAGAAGCTTTAGAGTATATTCAAAAAGATGAGTATGTAGAGGTTACTCCTAATCATTTGAGATTGAGAAAAGTATTTCTTACCGAAGTTGATCGTAAAAGAAATAAGATAGTATAATATTTTTTGTACTACATTAATATATAACCCCAGAGAAATTTTTCTCTGGGGTTATTTTTTTATAAAGCCCCAAGTTTTAATCTTATTTTGTTACCTTATATATGCTTTTATTTCATTTTTAGACTTACCATTAACATCCCTCTAAATCCCCCTTCAAAGGGAGACTTTGACCCATTCCTTTGAAGGAAGGTTGGGATGGATGTATTTTTTAAATCTAAGATGACAGAGTAGGATTAATTTGTGTGTCGCAGGTTATAGCTAAGTTTATTTAAATAAAAATCCCGAGACTAGCTCAGGATTTTTTGTCGAAATTTTGGGGTATGCGATTGGGGTATTCAATATTTTTAGGGCAAAAAAAGTACTTTATCATTGTATAACACTTTTACAAAAGTAAGAATAATTCTTTAAGTAAACTAGTTAAAGTTAATAAAATGTCGTTAAAAAGCAATTTGAGTCGTTGAAATACGTAAAAAACATTGCCGAACTAAGGAGTTTGCTTTGTTTTTTTGTGGTATTTCTATTTATAAATTGTCTTAAAAATTGTTTTTTGTACTTTTAATCTCTTATAGAGACAGTAATTCCTAGCGATTAGTATCGAAAACAAAATAAATTTTCATTAAACACCTTTATTATTAGTTTAGGTTGTTGTTTTGTCTTGTGGTAGTGGTATTTTGCTGAATACAAAAATTTTAAAATAATATATAGTCTAAAATAGGGACAATGGAAAAAAGTTTACAATGGTCAGAGTTTATGAAAGTGGATATGCGGGTTGGTACTATAATAAATGTTGAAGTTTTTGAAGAAGCCCGAAATCCATCATATAAAATGATTATTGATTTTGGTGAATTAGGTCATAGAAAAACTTCTGCACAAATAACACAGCTATATGATTTAGAAGGGCTTGTTGGTAAACAAGTAGTTGCGGTAGTAAACTTTCCTCCAAAACAAATAGCAAATATGATGAGCGAATGTTTGGTGTTGGGAGCAGTAGGAGAGGATAAAGAGGTAACTTTGCTTACCCCAGATTTAAAAGTCAAAAACGGACTAAAAATAGGTTGATTACTTATCTTATAGACTGTATTCTAGAACTAATACCTTTACTTTTTATGCTTTTCTTTGCACAACTTCAAATACTTTATTTCCATCACACTTTAAAGTTTTAGAAGGATATTTAAGTAACAAAGCATAATCATGAGTAGCCATAAGTATAGTATTGCCATTCTTATTGATATCCCTAAGCACCTCCATAACTTCAACAGAGGTCTGGGGGTCTAGATTACCTGTAGGCTCATCCGCTAATATTAATTCGGGATCATTAAGTAATGCCCTGGCAATAGCAATACGTTGTTGTTCCCCTCCAGATAATTGATAAGGAAATTTAAGATCCTTAGATTTCATACCTACTTTATCCAGTACATCATTAATCTTACTATCCATTGCCTTTTCATCGGTCCAACCGGTAGCTTTAAGTACAAATAAAAGATTAGCTTTAACCGTTCTGTCATTTAAGAGTTTAAAATCTTGAAAAACAATACCCAATTTTCTTCTTAAAAATGGAATCTGATTTTCTTGAAGGGTCGGCAGATCAAAATCTACAATGCTGCCTTCTCCTTTTAGTAAAGGAATATCACCATATAGAGTTTTCATAAAACTACTTTTTCCAGTTCCAGTTTTACCGATAAGATATACAAAGTCACCTTTATTTACTTCAACATTAACATCAGAAAGAATAAGACTTTCACGTTGATATATAGAAGCATCCTTAAGGGTTAATACCGTATTAGACATAGTTTTGATTCTTGATTAATAGTATTTGGTAAAAGTAAAAAGTTTTTAGTTAAAAAAAATAAGGTAAACGAATAGTTTTTGATTTATATAAACAAATAACATAGTTTTAGAATAAATTTTTAAAATTCATAAAGAATTCATAATAATGAATGCCCTATGTAATTAACTTTATAAACTTTCGTTATTAAATCGAAGATTAGGGTATCTTTAGCATGAAATTTATTCGCGGGAAACGATATTTATTTTAAATTAAAATCAAGGTTAATTAAATCAATAAATAAAGGCTAAAAAAGAAAATTTTTTGTAGCGATTTCTTTATTGTTTTTAAAAGATCTTACAATATATTCTTATGAGACACATCATTTCGATGCTTTTTGTGATTGTTTTGTATACACAAGTATCTGCACAGCAATCTGCAATTTATACTAATGAATTAGTGCTATATAATCAAGCATTAGAATTATATAATAATAAACAATTTCTAGCAGCGCAAAACCTTTTTGATAAAGTAAAGAATGCTTCAAACGATGAAAATGTTGATGCAGATTGTACTTATTATATAGCTAATTGTGCAGTGTGGTTAAATCAAAAAGATGCAGATCAGCTTTTAGAGACGTTTGTAGTACAATATCCAACTAGTATAAAACGAAATGCAGCATATCTGGATGCAGCAACTTATTATTTTGATAATGGTAAATATGCATACGCACGTAAATGGTATGATAAAGTAGATATAAGTAACTTAAGCCGAAATGAAAAAGAAAAATATAATTTCAATAATGGATATGCGTATTTTAAAATTCAACGATTTAATGAAGCTAAAAAGTTTTTAACTCAAGTAGAAGACTCTCCAGAATATAGCGCCAAAGCAAAATATTATTTAGGATTTATAGCTTATGAAGGCGATAATTATCAAGAAGCAGACAAATTATTTGATGAAGTAAAGGATTTAGATCAATACAATAAAAATTTATCCTATTTTCAAAGCGACATGAATTTTAAATCGGGTAACTTTCAGGAAGCTATAAACGAAGGATTAACGCAATTACCAAACTCTAAACCTTCAGAAAAATCAGAACTTAATAAAATCATAGGAGAAAGCTACTTTAATCTTGGAGAATACGCTAAAGCAATTCCGTATTTAAAAGAATATAAAGGGCGAAAAGGAAAATGGAATAATACAGATTATTATTTACTAGGGTATGCATATTATAAGCAAGGAGATTATCAAAATGCAATATCAGAATTCAATAAAATTGTAGGAGGTAATAATGCTACTGCCCAAAATGCATATTACCACTTGGCAGAATCTTATCTTAAAACAGACCAAAAACAACAAGCTTTACATGCTTTTAAAAATGCTTCAGAAATGGACTATGAAGCAAAAATTAAAGAAGATGCTACGTATAATTATGCAAAATTAAGTTACGAAATAGGTAACTCTTACCAAAGTACACCAAAAGTATTACTTGGATATTTAGAACAATATCCAAATACTGAGTTTGAAGAAGAAATTAGAGAATTACTGATAAGTTCTTATATCACCTCTAAAAATTATAAAGAAGCAATGGATCTGCTAGAAGGGAGTAGAAACTTTGCTGATAAAGAAGTATATCAAAAAGTAGCTTTTTACCGAGGAATTGAGCTATATAATGAAATGCAATACGCAGAGGCAATATCTTATTTTGATAAATCTTTAAATGAACAAGTAAACTCTAGATTTACTGCTAAAGCCATTTATTGGAAAGCAGAAAGTGACTATTTGTTAAGTAATTTTGAAGAAGCTCTAATTGGTTTTAAACAATTTTATGAAACTCAGCAATCCTCTACAACGATAGAGTTTGATAATATAGATTATAATCTAGGATATACCTATTTTAAATTAAAACAATATCCACAAGCAGCTAAGCATTTCGAATCCTATTCTAAAAAAGAAAATATAGAGGATGCTAGAAAGTCAGATACTTACTTAAGATTAGGAGATAGTCATTTTATATCCAGTAAATACTGGCCAGCAATGGAAGCCTATAATCTGGCAATTAAACAAAATGGAGCAGATGCAGACTATGCACACTATCAAAAAGCAATTAGTTATGGTTTTGTAAATAAACATGACAAAAAGATAGAAGATCTGGTAATGTTTTTAAAAACATATACACGATCCACATATAGAGATGATGCTATGTTCTCTTTGGGAGATGTTTATATTTCAGAAAATAAAATAGAAAAAGGTTTGGGAGCTTATGATCGCCTAATTCGGGATATTCCCAGAAGTTCTTATGTTCCAAAAGCATTATTAAAACAAGGGTTGGTTTATTATAATGCTAATAATGGAGATAAAGCATTATCAAAATTTAAGAAAGTAGTAGCAGAATATCCAGGTACAGATGAGTCAATTCAGGCAGTAAATACAGCAAGGTTAATTTATGTAGACCTCGGAAGAACAGACGAGTATGCATCATGGGTAAAAGGATTAAGCTTTATAGATGTTACAGATGCAGATTTGGATAACACTTCTTTTGAAGCAGCAGAAAAACAATTTTTAGAAAATAAAGAGGGTGCTGCAATTAGTAGTTTAGAAAAATATTTAAGAGAATTCCCTAATGGATTACATGCTTTAAAAAGTCATTTTTATGTAGGGCAATTATATTTCAAAAAAGGAGATAAAGATGCTGCATTGCCACATTATGAGTATGTATTACAACAAGATAGAACCGAGTTTGCAGAGCAAGCATTAGCAAGATTATCTCAGATATACCTAGAAAAACAAAACTACAAAAAAGCAATCCCAGTATTAGAGCGATTAGAAAGCGATGCAGACTATCCTCAAAACATAATTTTTGCACAATCTAATTTGATGAAATCTCATTACCAACTAGTAAATTATCAAAAAACGATAGAATATGCGGACAAAGTTTTAGCAAACCCTAAAATCCAAAAAGAGGTAAAGAGTGATGCCAAAATTTTTACAGCAAGAGCCGCTTTTAAAACCTTAGACATGCAACGAGCTAAAACAGCCTATGCAGAAGTACAAAAAATAGCAACAGGAGAGTTGGCAGCAGAGGCTTTGTATTATGATGCATATTTTAAAAACCAAGATAGAGATTATAAAACATCTAATGAGACCATTCAAAAATTGTCTAAAAATTTCTCTGGGTATCGATTATATGGTTCTAAAGGATTAATATTAATGGCAAAAAACTTTTATGGACTTAAAGATGCATATCAAGCAACCTATATTTTGGAAAGTGTAATTAAAAACTTTACCGATTACCCCGATGTAATTTTAGAAGCAGAAATAGAACTTAAAGCTATTAAAGCCCAAGAAGCAAAAACAAATTCATCTATCCAAACCGAACAATAGTAATTCGACATCAAACAAGCCATATTATATGTTTACATATTTTAAAAAGATTAATACTTTTTCCTCAAGCAAACTTTACGAATCTGTAGTAGTACTTTTGTTTAGTAGTCTAATATGCACTGTTGCATCAGCACAAGAAAAAGAAGAAGAAACTCTGGATACAGAACGAGTAGTTATTGTTAAAACATATACACCAACAATTAGTGATGCATTTAAGATAAAGTCGACCCCAGTTGTAAATGACTCCGTAACCCAACAAAAAAAGCAAATACGATATAGTATTTTTTCGGTTCCGGTAGCATCTACCTATACACCAGAAAAAGGAAGAGCAGCAAATATAGACAGACCCAAACCAATAGATATTTATGATAACTATGCCACGTTAGGGTTTGGTAGTTTTACATCAGTTCTTGCAGAGTTTTATAGCAATTTTCAAATAAATCGCTCGGATAATATGGGGCTGTATTTGCACCATAACTCTTCTCAGGGAGGTATAAAAGAAGTGAAATTAGAAGATAAATTCTATAATACTTTTTTAGACCTTAATTACACCTCCAGAACCAGAGATTATACATACGGGATAGAAGCAGGCGTAGAACATCAATTGTATAACTGGTATGGTTTACCAAAAAATCCAATATTAAATGAAGAACAGATAGCCGCGATAGATCCGCAACAAAGTTATTTTGGAGCAAAATTAGGAGGAAAACTTCAGTTTGATGACCTTTATTTTAAAAATGCATCTTTAAACTATCGTTTTTTTGGCGACGCTTTTAGTTCTACAGAACACCATATAGTAGCAAAACCAACTTTTGAATTTGAGATGGGAGACAATTTAATTACCGCTAATTTTATTGCAGATTATGTAAATGGAGGTTTTGAAAGAGACTTAAGCGTTTTAGAACAAACCCCTAATGCATATAACATATTAAACTTAGGAGTAAACCCAAGTTTAGTAATATTAAGAGATGATCTTACTGTAAATTTAGGGGCAGCACTATATTATAGTATGGATATAGAGAACAAAGACAGTGATTTATTTATTTATCCCAAAATTACAGCTTCCTATAGATTAATAGATGAGACTGTTATCGCTTATGGAGGAATAGAAGGAGGATTAAAGCAAAACACATATAGAGATGCAGTAAAAAATAATCCTTTTGTATCCCCTACACTAAAAATTATACCAACTAGCACTATGTATGATGCTTATATAGGACTAAAAGGAAAAATATCCGATGTGGTAAGTTATAACTTTAGAGGAAGCTATATTTCAGAAGATAAGAAACCTTTATTCGTTAACAACACCATACCTGTTCTTCAATTTGAAGGATATGATTACGGAAACTCGTTTACCTACCGATACGATGATATAAATACCATAAAAGGATATGGAGAATTAAATTTTGAAATCAATAAAAAATTTAAGTTAGGGGTTTCTGGAGAGTATTTTAACTATAGTTTAGAAAAGGAGCAAGAAGCCTGGAATATGCCAGAAATCAAATCTTCAGTGTTTTTGGATTATCAAATTAATACCCAATGGTTTGCTGGAGCACAATTGTTTTATGTAGGAGAACGAAAAGATATAAATAATCAATTTGCTTTACTACCAACAGTTTCTGGATCTACACTTACTTTAGATTCTTATTTAGATGCCAATATAAATTTTGGATATCGTTTAAATGATCAACTCTCTTTTTTTGTTAAAGGAAATAACTTATTAGGCAAAAATTATGAACGTTGGGCTAACTTTCCAGTTCAAGGCATACAAGTCTTAGGAGGTGTTACTTATAAGTTTGATTATTAGTATTTTTTTTGAATTTATGAACCTGACTTAATTTTTTATCTATAGAGGTAAGTAAATACTTATTTAATCCACATGGTCAGGTTTGATTTTTTCAGGCTAACCTCAAAAACAAAATATATTTTCAGAAGCATACCTCGTAAGCTTGCTCCGAGGTTATTGATTAATTTCTTATATCGAACAGAAGTTAAACCTGAATTATTACAAAGTTATACCAGTTATTGTTTGAGTTTACTAGAAGAGAAAATAAAGATTTTTTTGTTTTCAATGAAGAAGAAAAGCTTGTGTTATACGATTTACGGATGAGAATTGCGTATAAATAATTGCAAAGGTTTTTCGCTAGATTGATGAATCAAATTAAAGAATAGCCATTGTTTCATTTTATGAAGAAAATATAGTAGAAAAAGAACACGATTATATGCGAGATTTTTATTCGTAAATCGTATTAGACTTGATCTGGTATCAAGCATAGCTGGGATACGGTTTATATTTATTCTGAAATTAAAGTATAAAAAAAACATTTTATTCCAGTAAACTCAAATGATAAATGGTATTATCTTCTCTTTGGTAAACAATCTTCATACCCCTGTTTTCAGTATATAGGTTTTCATTGTTAACTGTGATTTATAAACCTGCAAACCATAATATCTTGCGCAGTATTAAGAAACACTTATTATAATCACTTTTAATAGTATATAAAGATGAAAAAGATTAACATGTCTACCTATTTTACTACATTTATTTTACTGTTTATTCTAGCTGTAATATGCAGCTTGATTGGATATGCAAATGATAAAGGGACTCTTGTTTTTACTCCAACCACAGAGTTTTTAATGAAGTTACATTCTTTGTTTAAGTTTCCAACAGATATTATTGGGTATTCTGGAGTTGTAAGAAATATATACGGTATTGCAGGAGGCTTGACTCTTAGCGTGTTATTGTACTCTTTAGTATTTGAACGTTTTGTTTTTTTTGTAAAGAGTTTAAGGAGAGGGTTGTTTTAAAAAAACAGCAAAAATAAAAATCACTTTAGATAAGTTTAGTATATAATGCTATAATTAAACTATAATATTATATTTCAAACCTCACAGATATAGAAAGATCTGTGAGGTTTTTTTTATGAAATAAACCTTTTATTTTCAGAATATTAAGAACACATTTTTTTAATGCTAATTTTGTTACCTTTCCTTCCTAAATCAAAAAACAACTCTTAGTTATGATCAAAAAAACACTGGCTATAATGTGTCTAGCTATTCTTTTTACAGCCTGTAAAAACGAGAAAAAGACAACAGAAAAACCTGTAGATCAGATTGCTGTTAGCGATCGATTTAATCAAATGTTGGACAACTATTATGAAGAAGGCTTACAGCTTAATCCTGTGCAAGCCACTTTTACAGGAGATAGTAGATTTAATGATCAATTCTCTAACCCTTTAGCCGAAGAAACAGTAAATAAGTATAAAGCATATTATAAAAAGTATAAAGAGCAGGTAGCACAGTTTGAAGACTCTACACTATCGGATAGTGAAAAAATGAGCAAAGCTATCCTTAATTGGGAATGTGATAGAAATCTGGAAAAATTTCAATTTAAAAAAGAGTACTTTCCTATTGATCAAATGTGGTCAATTAATTTAGAAGTAGGACAATTAGCAAGTGGATCCAGTGCGCAACCTTTTAAAACAGTACAAGATTATAACAATTGGTTAAAACGATTGGATGGTTATGTAGATTGGATGACCTCTGCCAAAGCAAAAATGAAAGAAGGTATGGTAGCAGGATATGTCTTGCCAAAATCATTGATAGTCAAAGTACTTCCACAACTAGAAGCATTAACGGTAGACGATCTAGATACACACCTCTTTTATACCCCAGTAAACAACTTTCCTGAAGATTTTTCTGAAGAAGATAAAAAACAGATAACCGAAGCGTATAGCAAAATGATGACAGAAAAGATTGTTCCTGCATACAAAGGCCTGCACCAATTTATGAGTACAGAGTATATGGATGCTGGTAGAGAAACTTCAGGAATCGAAGGTATTCCTAACGGAAAAGAATTCTATCAATATCAAATAAAGCTGTATACTACAACAGATATGACAGCAGAGCAAATACATGAACTAGGACTCTCTGAGGTTGCCAGAATCTCTGCCGAAATGGAAAAAGTAAAAGAGCAAGTAGGATATACCGGAGACTTAACATCATTTTTTGATCATGTACGTAATAAAAAAGAATTAATGCCTTTTACAGATCCACAGCAAGTAATCGATAATTTTAATACCATACATGATCGTATGAAACCACAAATAGATAAACTGTTTGATAAAAAACCGAAGACATTATTTGAGGTTCGTCGTACAGAAGCATTTCGAGAAAACTCTGCCAGTGCAGAATATAACCCAGGATCTCTAGATGGTACACGACCAGGGATTTTCTACACTCCAATACCAGACGTAAAAAAATATAACGTATATAGTGACGAGTCCTTATTTTTGCACGAAGCCATACCAGGACACCATTATCAAATATCCTTAACCCAAGAAAGTACAGAGCTACCTAAATTTAGAAAAACACTTTGGTATAGTGGTTACGGAGAAGGTTGGGCACTGTATAGCGAATCATTAGGTAAAGAGCTAGGATTGTATACCGATCCTTACCAGTATTTTGGCACTTTAGGAGCAGAGATGCATCGCGCAATTCGCCTTGTTGTAGATACAGGGTTACACTCTAAAGGATGGACCAGAGAGCAAGCAATACAATACTCCTTGGATAATGAAGCAGAATCAGAAGCAGGAATAATTTCTGAGATCGAAAGATATATGGCAAATCCTGGACAAGCATTATCGTATAAAATCGGACAGTTAAAAATAAGAGAATTAAGAACCAAAGCAGAAAAAGAATTAGGAGACACATTCGATATTCGTCAGTTTCATAATCAAGTTTTAGAAACAGGCTGTGTGCCTTTGGCATTATTAGAAAATAAAATTAATACCTGGATTGCAAGTAATAAATAAAAACAATATGCCCTTTTAAAAGAGAGGTAATTTTTATAAAGATGTGTAAAAAACCCTGCGAATCCAGATTCGCAGGGTTTTTAGTTTATATTCTTTTTCAATCCTGTCCTAAATAAATTTGTATCATAAAAATTTTAGCCATTTTACATACCTATCGCTATATTTAAGTAAATATTCAAAAAAGAACCCCTTGTATATATTGATTTGGCGGAGGTTGCTTTTTCTGAAACGGATTGTCGAGCCATTTATGGAGGTTAACCTTTACAAAAAGGTTAAGTCTTATGAAGGCTACTAAATTAGACAAGTACCAAGGATGTTTTGCTTGTGTTTTTAACGCTTTTAAGATAAGAATTGTGATCAGAGCAGTCCAAATTTGTATCATCACGGCATTTTGGGTAGTTCCGATAAAAGATTTAATATGTAGTTGTTGCTTTATATCTCTAAAAAATATT
>NZ_AUML01000043.1 GCF_000430665.1 Aquimarina muelleri DSM 19832
GTAAATCCTTTTTTGATATCTTACCATTACTTGTCAATGGCATTGCTTCTAAAACAACCCATAACTGAGGGATCATATACTCCGGTAAACGATGTTTTAAAAATGCCTGAGCTTCTTGCTTATCAAAATCAGTACTACTTACTACATAACCAATCAAACGATTTACTCCTGAGCCATCCTCTCTAGACAAAACACAACAACTATCTAACCCTTCTAATTCTGATAAAACATTCTCTATCTCTCCCAATTCTATACGGTATCCTCGTATTTTTACCTGATCATCCTTACGTCCTAAAAACTCTAAACTACCATCTGGTAACCATCGTGCCAAATCCCCTGTACGATACATCCTCCCTCCTGAAATAAATGGATCTAATATAAATCTCTCCGAAGTTAATCCCGGTTTGTTTACATATCCTCGTGCAATCGCCACTCCAGAAAAACATAATTCCCCAACAACACCTATAGGAACCAAGGCATCATTTCTGTCTAAAATAGAAGCTCTCACATTATCAATAGGTTTTCCTATACTTATTTTCTCAGAAGCATTTAATTGTTGTGCTGTAACCCATATTGTTGCTTCTGTTGGTCCATATAAATTCCAAACTGTATCACTAACAGCCGTAAGCTTATTTTTTAAATCTTCTTTTATCGCTTCTCCTCCACATAAAACAGTAACATTTTCATCATTATTCCACTCACTACTTATCAGCATCTGCCAAGTAGAAGGAGTCGCTTGCATAAACTCAGGACTATATTTTGCAATTGCTTCTTTCAACTTATATGCATCCAATGTTGATTCTTCATTTAATAAAATTGTTTTTGCTCCCTGAATAATTGGTGCAAATAATTCTAAATAGAAAATATCAAACGTATAAGTGGTTACTGATAATAGTGATTTTAATCTTCCCAAATGAAGTTTTTCAATCATTGCACATAAAAAATTAACTACACTTTTATGCTCAATCATAACACCTTTTGGTCTTCCAGTAGAACCTGATGTATAAATAACATAAGCCAAATGATTGGCTGTTATTTGGACAGATGGTTTTTCTATTGTTTCTTTTGCAATAGCGTTCCAATCCTTATCCATCAGAATAACACGAACATTTTGTTTTTTCGAAAAACTTATTGCTTCGTTTTCTTTACTCAATACTAAAGAAATACTAGCATCTTCCAGAATATAAAAAATCCTATCTTCTGGATAATCAGGAGCAATCGGCACATAAGCCTTTCCTGATTTTAAAACTCCTAAAATCCCAATGACCATTTCTAATGATCTATTCATGCAAATCCCTACTAACTCTTCTTTCTTTATCTCTTTTTTGTTAAGATAATTAGCTAATTTATTGGCTCGCTTATCTAATTCGCTATATGTAATAGTATCTTGATCAAAAACTATAGCAACCTCATCTGGAGTTTTTTGCACTTGTTCTTCAAAAAGTTCAGCAACCGTTTTATCTAAAGGATAATCTTTTTTTGTGGTATTAAACTCTTTTAATAATCGCTCTATTTCAGATACCTCTAACATCGGTACGGTATCTACTGAATGATTACGATTTCCAATAAACTCAATTACTAATGTCTTATAATGCTGTGCTAGCTGTTGTATTGTTTCTTTGCTAAACAATGCTGTTGCATAGGTAAAGTTTAGTCCAAGACCAGCAATAGTTTCTGTGACTGTTAATGTTAGATCAAACGAAGAGGTACTTGTTTCATAAGGGTATGGACTCACGTCTAACCCTGGTAATGTTATTACCTCATTATCAGTGTCGTTTTGTAAAGTGAACATGACCTGAAACAAAGGTGTCATACTCATATCCCTAGTCATTATAATACGATCTACTACTTTTTCAAAAGGAGCTTGCTGATGGTCATACGCTTCTAAAGTTGTTCTTTTTACTTGCTCCAACACTTCTCTAAATGACATTTCATGATTTATATCACTTCTCAAAGCTAAGGTATTAGCAAAAAAACCTATTACTCCTTCTGATGCTGATTGTGTCCTATTGGCTATCGGGGTTCCTACACAAATATCGTGTTGTCCACTATATCGATATAACAATACTTTGAATATCGATAACAATCCCATAAACATAGTTACTCCTTCTTCCTTACAAATATTTTTTAAACTCTCTCTGGTTTTAACATCCAAAGAAATAGCTATATCAGCTCCATTTGTATTCTGAATTGAAGGACGTGTATAATCTGTTGGTAAAACTAGTGGAGACACTTTTTTTAACTTACTCTCCCAATAAGAAAGTTCTTTATCTAGTACGTCCCCTTCGATATGTGTTCTTTGCCATATTGAATAATCTTTATATTGAATTGGTAAAGGAAGTAACGTAGTTGTTCTATTTTCTTTTAAAGACGTATATAACTCTAAAAATTCTTTAATTAAAATTCCATTAGACCATCCATCACTGGCAATATGGTGAAATACTCCTATTAGTATATAATTATTATCTCCTAACTCGTATAAACATACTCGAAACAAATAATCAGAAGATAAATCAAACGGTTTAGATATAAATTTTTTAAGTTTATTTGAAATATCATCCTTAGAAACATCTAAAACTTCATGTTCCATACTCCAATTTTCAGCAGAAATGATCTTTTGATACCCCACCCCTTCTTCAGATTTAATTACTGTTCGTAATGCCTGATGCCTGGATACTATCTGATATAATGACTGTATTAATTTATGTACATCTAAATCCCCTGTAAGACGTAATATCATGGGAATATGATATGGGATACTTCCTTCTAATTGATCAATAAACCATAACCGTTCTTGACTAAAAGATAATGGTATATGTGTTGTTATTTGTTGAGGAACTAGTGCTGGTAGGATCGTTCCCTTGCCTTGATTAAACATGTGTATTTTTAAACTCTCGATAGTCGGATAGATAAAAATATCTTTTATTTCTAAAGCAATTTCCATTTTTTTACGTATCGCTGATACTAAGCGAGTAGCTAATAAAGAATGTCCTCCTAGATCAAAAAAATCATCTTGTACTCCTATTTTATCGATATTAAGTATCCCTTGCCAAATACCAACTAATTCTTCTTCCATTTCATCTCGTGCTGCTACATAAACTCCTCTAGAAAGATCTGATAATTCGGGATCTGGTAATGATTTTCTATCTATCTTACCATTACTTGTCAAAGGAATTTCAGTAAGAGTTACCCACAATTGAGGAACCATATATTCTGGTAGTTTCTTTTTTAGTGCTTTTTGTAACTCTTGTTTATCAAGTTCTCCTTGGGTCACTACATATCCTATTAATTGCTGACTTCCTCCTGCATCTTTTTTTGCCAAAACACAGCTTCCAAGTATTTTTGGTTGCTCAGACAATATTGTTTCTATCTCACCTAACTCGATTCGATAACCTCTAATCTTCACTTGTTGATCCGACCTTCCTATATATTCTATATTTCCATCAACTAACCAACGAGCAACATCTCCTGTATCATACATTCGTTCACCTTCAATAAATGGATTTTCGATGAATCGTTCTTTTGTCAAAAGTTCTTTATTGAGATACCCTCTGGCTACTTGTACTCCTCCAATATAAAGATCCCCAGGAACTCCTATAGGTACAATACGGTGTTTCTTATCCAATATATACAGAGTTGTATTGGCTACTGGTTTACCAATAGGAATTTTAAATAACTGTTTGTTTTTTGGCATCTGCCATGAAGTAACATCTATTGCAGCTTCTGTGGGACCGTATAAATTATCTAAACGAACATCAGGAAATTTTTCTCTAAATAAATTTACTTGATCTAAACGAAGTGCCTCTCCACTACATAGGACTCTTTTTAAAGATTGGCAATCTCCGCGGCTTATCTCTAATAAAAAGATCCAAAGCATAGAAGGAACAAAATGAAGTGTCGTTACTTTATAACTATCAATCGCCTCTTTTAAACATTTGATATCTTTATGACCTTCGGGACGTAAAAAAACCATAGGTACTCCTGCTATCAAAGGCCAAAACAATTCCCACACAGAAACATCAAAACAAAAAGTTGTTTTTTGTAATACAATATCTTTTTCTGCTTCTAATTGATAATGTTCCTGAGTCCATAAAAGACGGTTTACAATTCCTCTATGTTCATTCATCACTCCCTTTGGTTTGCCTGTACTTCCTGATGTATAAATTACATATGCTAGATTATCAGGACACAGTTTCACATAAGTTGGATGTGTTGGATATTCTTTAATAAGCAAAGAATCTGATATATTAAGACAGTTAATCTCTTCTTTTATTGACTGTAATATTTCTTCAGATCTATGATCACACAACACTATTTTAGAAGCAGTATCTTGTAGGATATAATGAATACGTTCTTCTGGATAATCAGGATCTATAGGTACATATGCGGCTCCAGATTTTAAAATTCCTAATATTCCAATCATCATAGACAATGAACGATCCAAACAAATCCCTACTAAGGACTCTGTCACTACTCCTTGTTCTATCAAATAATGTGCTAATTGATTAGAGCGTTCATCTAACTCTTTATAAGTTAGTCTGTTTTCTTCAAAAATTACCGCATCTGCATATGGGGTTTGTAATACCTGATTTTGAATTAAGTCTAATAAGGTTTTATCTTTTGGATAAGAAACTGATGTTGTATTAAATTCTAGTAACCTCTCCTTTTCTTTTTTAGAAACAATATCTACATCTGTTATTTTACTATTTTCAGACAATTCTATGAATTGTTCCAGTACTTTTCTAAAGTGTCCTTGAATCAACAAAACATCAGAAGAAGCTAATACATTTTCATTATGTGTGAATTTTATATCCAACACCGTTCCTAACCCAATAGTTAAGGTTAAAAGATAGCTTGTTTGCTCATTCGCTTCGACATTCTTGTATTTTAATAATCTTTGCTCTTTTTTGAGTGCTTCTGTTACTGGATAGTTTTCGAATACCACAAGACTGTCAAACAACGTTCCTTTTATCCCACTTAAATGTTGAATTTTAGCAAGATTAGTATACTGATGCTCTCTGGCTTCGGTATGTCCTAATTGCAACTCAGATAGCCATTCAGATAATAATTTTCCCTCTTCTATAGTAGCATGTAATGGCAAGGTATTGATGTATAACCCTACTCTCTCTTCAGCTCTTTCTAATGTTTTAGGACGTCCTGAAACTGTAACTCCATATACTACATTTTTATTACCAGTATAGTTAGCTAGCAATAATGCCCAAGCACCTTGAACAACTGTATTTACAGTAATATGGTTTCGCCTTGCATAGGCGACCAATTGAGAAGTAAAATCTGAATCAAAAGACAATAATTCATCCTTATAGTTTTCTGTTATCCCCAATCCTGAACTCATTGTTTTTGAAAAAGGCACTAAAGAAGGAGCTGATAGCCCTTCCATATATGTTTTCCAAAAATCCTCTTCTTTTTCAACATTCTTACTTGCTATATACTTTACATAATCCTCATACGTATCGGTTATTTTCTGTGGAGGGATTTCTCCTTTATAAAATGCTTCATACGCTTGTAAAAACTCTCCTAAAACAATCGATAGTGACCATCCATCCATTAAAATATGATGATTTGTAAAAACCATCTTATAGGATTTTTCTCCTGTTTTTATAAGTGTAATTCGTAACAGAGGAACTTCATCAAACGTAAAACCAGCCGCTCTATCAGAAATTAAAAAAGTATTCAATTTTATAGCCTGTTCTGATGGAGAATATGTACTGTAATCTAACTCTCTAAAAGGCAAAACAACATCTTCATAAACACGCTGTACTGGAATACTAAATTCTTTATGAAAAAATGCAGTTCTTAATATACTATGGTTTTTAAATACATACTCCCAAGAGGACTTCATGACCTGAGCATCAACTCCGCTTATAAAATCGATTGCTAATTGTACTGTATACGCATTAGATTCTTTATCATAAAGTCCCTGAAACAGCATTCCTTCTTGAAGCGGGCTTAATTTATACAATACATTAGATGCCTTTTTAGCCTTCTTTTTATTTTGTAAAAAATCAATTAACTCTTCTTTATGTTTTCTTAAAAAACCTTTTATATCCTCTTTATCTTTTTTAAAGTCATAAGGATCACTTTTTGAGTTATTTTTACTCTTTTTTAATATGAGTTCTCCTTCTTTTTCAATCAAAAAGAAATGCAAGCCTTTTAACTTTTTTATAAAACTTTCCATGTGAATGTGCTATTATATTTTAAAAACTTCTTCTGAATCTGAGGCCGTTTCTTCATCAAAAAATGCATCTAATTCTGTTATTTCTATTTCTTTTTCCAATCCATAATCAGAAGGAGTGAAATCTCTGTTTTCTTGATTTTTACAATGTTCTATGATTGTCTTAATATTAGACAGATACTGATTTGCTAATTTTTTAATTGTTTCTGGTTTATATTCTTTCTCTGAATAACTCCATTCTAATTGTAATTGTCCTCCTGTAACCGAACTGTTAATCTCTAGCTTATTAGTAAAAGGAATGCTATCTCCTATTGGTGTTCCACAAGATTCTGGAGCAATATCGAACCAACTTTCATTTGTTGTTAGGTTATCCAATTGTCCGAGATAATTGAACAATATATCCCATTGTATTCTTGAAATCCGTTTGCGAACTTCTTTTGAAGGGTGTAAGTTTAACAATGCACCATAGCCCAATCCTTTATCTGGTATTTTACGTAATTGTTCTTTAATCGATTTTATTAGATTTCCTAAAATACCTTTTGATTCATCAATAAGAGCTACTGGATAAACATTGGTAAACCAACCAATTGTATTACTAATATCTACCTCATCAGAAATATCTTCTCTACCATGCCCTTCTAAACCAATAATAACTTTACTTTTTCCTGACCAATCATGTACTGTCATTACTAAGCAACTGATCAGAATATCTTCTATTTCTGTTCCATAACTTTGATGAATTTCTTTTAATAAAGCTGTTGTATTTGCTACATCTAATGTGGTTTTATAGTTAGATACTTCATTTCGATTAGAAGCTTCTCCTCTTATATCTGTTGGAATCGGGGTATAATCCATACTCATAGATGACCAATAAGATTGCTGTGCTAACACTGAGTTTTTATTTGCATACTCCTTAAGCACCTGTACCCATTCTCTATAAGAACTTCCTTTTTTTCCTAAATCAACGTCTATCTCTTGAGTTGTTTCGATTTCTTTTAAAACACGTCCAAAATCATCTAATAAGATTCGCCATGAAACACCATCGATGACTAAATGATTTGCCAAAAGAAACAATCTATCATCATGGATATTACTAGGCGTTTTAATAAGAACTACTGTAAACATTTGTCCTTTATGAGATGATAACCGCTTTTGATAATTATCACATATAACAGTAATTGATGTTTCACAAAACTCTTCTTCGACTACTGCCACTGTACTCCAATCTACAACCTCTACTACACATACTTCATTACCATAGGTTTGAGTCCATTGTTGATCTTTCTGTTGGTAAACAAAACGCAAAGCATCGTGATGAGTTGTTAATACCTCTACCGTTTTTCTTAGCGATATCTCATTAATATCTTTGGATATGGATAACAAAACAGCTTGATTAAAATGTACCCCTTCTGAATATATTTCGTCAAAATACCATTGCTGTATGGGTAGCAGATCGCTTTCCCCTTTCAGAAACCCTTGTTCTCCAATTATTTCTCCAGTTCCTAAAGCGATATAGTTCGCTAATCCAGAGATTGTCTGATATTCAAAAAGATCTCTTGGTTGCATTGTATATCCTAAACGATTCATTCTACTTACTACTTGAATAGTAATAATGGAATCCCCTCCTAATTCAAAAAAGTTATCATGAATTCCTATTTCCTCTACTCCTAATAACTCTTGCCAAACAATGGATGTTTGTTTTTCTAATTCATTTCTGGGGGCTACATAAGATTCTTTAAGAGACAAAGACATGTCCAAATCAGGAAGTGCTTTTTTATCGATTTTTCCATTAGAGGTTAATGGCATTGTTTCTAATGGTATCCATAAAACTGGAATCATATATTCTGGTAGGCTCAACTTTAATTCCTGTTTAACCGCTTTTATATCAAACTCCTCTTCAACAACTATATAGGCAACCAATTGTTTTGCTCCTTGGTCATCTTCTTTTACAACAACACAACAATTTTCTATATCAACAACTTTTAATAATGCTGTTTCAATCTCTCCTAATTCAATACGATATCCTCTTATTTTTACTTGGTCATCTGTTCTTCCTATAAATGCTATCTTACCATCTGGTAGCCACCTAGCCAAATCTCCTGTTCGATACATTTGTTTTCCGGTCACAAATGGGTTTGGAACAAATTTTTCTTTAGTTAGTTCTTCTCTATTCAGGTATCCATTTGATAAACCAACTCCAGAAATACATAATTCCCCTACTACTCCTCTAGGAACAAGTTGTTGTTCCTGATCGAGTATATAAATTTGTGTATTTGATACAGGACGTCCAATATCTATAACTTCATTTTCCTGTACCTCTGATACAGATGCCCAGACAGTACATTCTGTAGGGCCATACTCGTTATACATAGTAATAGAACGATACGACTCATAATGCCTTTCTACAACTTTTTTATTGAGTTGTTCTCCTCCTACAATTACTCCTCTAAGTTGAGTGTTATTTAATAACCCTTCACTTAATAAGAAATTATAATAAGAAGAAACACATAACAGTAAATCAACATTTTGTTGTAGTAATATTTTCATTTGTGAAGCATCATGAATTGCTTCTTTTGAAGGTATTATAAGACGTCCTCCTGTTAACAAGGTTCCAAAAATAACGGATACCGATGGGTCAAAAACAAATGAAGGAAGTAAAATCATTCCCTCTACAGTGCCATAATAAGCAATCTTTGAAAAGACTAAGCCAGTCAAATTAGCATGCGTAACCATTACTCCTTTTGGATTTCCTGTGGATCCAGAGGTATAGATGATATAGGCTAAACATTCTGGTAATAAGAGTTGGGAAATCCTATCTGAAGATTCTTCTGCAATTTCATTCCAGTCCGTATCCAACAAGGTAAGCCCAATGTTTTCTTTATCCTTCCATAATTCTATATGAATCGAACTAGACACAACAAAATATATTTTGGCATCTTGTAGAATATACGTGATTCTATCTTCTGGATAATCCGGATCTATAGGAACATAAGTTCCTTTAGCTTTTAGAATACCTAAGATTCCAACAATCATTTCTAAAGATCGTCCGATACAAATACCTACTAAGCTATTTTCTTTAACTCCTTGTTTTTGTAAATGTCTGGCCAATTGATTGGTCTTAGTATCTAGCTCTTGATAAGTAAGATTTGTATTTTCAAAAACCACCGCTATTTTATCTGGGGTATTTTCAACTTGTTGATAAAACAAATCAAGAACAGTTGTTTGATCTGGATAGTCCAGTTTTGTATCATTAAACAGAGTAAGTAACTGATGTTTTTCTGAAGCTGTTATCATGGTAATACTTCCTATGCGCTTCTTTGTGTCTTCTACCAAATTACATAACAACATTTTATAATGTTCTGCCATTTGTCGGATTGTATCCTCTCTAAAAAGGTCCGTGCAATAGGTCATGTTTAACAGAATACCAGATTCATCTTCTATAGCTGCGAGTGTAATATCGTATTTAGAATTATCTACTTCATATGGTATATTTGTTATCGTAAGTCCATCTAAATCAATTTCTTGCTGAGGGGTGTTTTGTAAAACAAACATTACTTGAAATAAAGGACTTATACTTCGATCCCTTACCTCTACTACACTATCTACCACTTTTTCGAAAGGGGCCTGCTGATGCTCATATGCTTCTAATGTATTTTCCTTAACCTGTTGAAGAATATCTTTGAAACTTGGATTACCCGATAGATCACTTCTTAATGCTAGGGTATTAACAAAAAATCCTATCAATGCTTCGGATTCTTCTCTGGTTCTATTAGCGATTGGACTACCAACACAAATATCCTTTTGTCCACTATATTTATATAACAAGATTTTAAATGCTGATAGCAATAACATAAACAATGTTACTTCTTCCTCTTTACATATTATATCTAAGGAGTTGCTTAATTCCTTGTCTAGTGAGAAAGTAAAACTTTTTCCCTTTGTGCTTTGAATCGTCGGGCGAGGAAAATCTAATGGTAATATCAAAGAAGATACACCTCTTAGTTTTTGGTTCCAATACGACAATTGTTTTTCTAATACCGTGCCTTCGATATAATTTCGTTGCCATATAGCATAATCTGCATATTGTATTGATAAAGGGGTAAGAGGGTTTATTTTTCCATTTTTATAGCTATCATATAATGTGATTAATTCTTTAATAAGAATACTATTGGACCATCCATCTGTTGCTATATGATGAAACACTCCTGCCAAAATATGTTCATTTTCATGGACTTCATATAAACGCATTCGAAGCATAAAATCCTGAGATAAATCAAAAGGTTTAGCAACAAATTCATGAATAAGCTGTTCCTGATTTTCTAACACAAGTGTTTCGATAGTATCTAGTCTCCATGTTTCAAATGCCTTAACTTCCTGATATCCTTTTCCATCTTCTGTTTTGATTACAGTACGCAGTACTTCATGTCGCCGTACAATTTCTTTTAATGCGGCTTCTAGAACTTGAACATCCAATACGCCTGTTAATTTTAGAACTACTGGCATATTATAATCTAACGTTCCTTCTAACTGATCGATAAACCATAAACGTTCCTGACTAAAAGATAATGGTAATTGTCCTTCTCGTTGTTGTGGTATTATGCGTGGTAACTGCTCTTGCTGTGTTTGCGTACTGATATAAAAACTCAACCTAGCTATTGTAGGATATATGAAAACATCACGAATCGCTACTTCTTTGGCCATCTCTTTACGAATCGCAGAAACCATCCGAGTAGCTAACAAAGAATGTCCTCCCAATTCAAAAAAGTCATCCGTAACTCCTATTTTTTCTCTTTCAAGTAGTTCTTGCCAAATCGCAACTAATTGCTCTTCTGTTTCATTTCTTGCTGCGGTATATGAACTAGTGATATGTCTGTCATGGTTAAAATCCGGAAGTGCTTTCTTATCTATTTTTCCATTACTTGTTATAGGCATTTCATCTAAAAAGACCCAAAACTGAGGAATCATATATTCTGGTAATTTTGACGCCAACTGCTCTTTAATTTCGTCTACTTCGAAGGTTTTATTTGTTACTACATAACTTACTAAATATGAATTTCCTTTCTTATCTTTTTTAACAACGACACTACAACTATCTATATAGGTTTCTGATGTTATTACATGTACTATTTCGCCTAATTCTATTCGATATCCACGTATTTTAACTTGATCATCTTTTCTGCCTATAAACTCAATGTTTCCATCTTCTTGCATTCTCACTAAATCTCCTGTACGATACATCCGTTCTCCTTTTATAAACGGGTTTTCTACAAACACGTTTGCAGTGAGCGTCTCTTGGTTTAAATATCCTCTTGCTAAACCTTTTCCTGCAATACACAGTTCTCCTATTACTCCTTGAGGTTGTAACTCTAATGTATCTGATAAGACATATACTTTTGTATTATGTATTGGTTTCCCAATAGGAACATTGGTATTAATTGTTCCTTCAAAGATAGTAGCGCATATACTTGTTTCGGTAGGGCCATAAGCATTACAATATTTTCCATATTTAGAAAACTCTTTTACTTGAGCTAAAGGAGCTTGTTCCCCTGCAGTAACCAAAGTTTTTATATTTTTTAGATCATCCACTGCTATTATTTCTAGAAAAGCAGGAGGAATTGTTGCCCAGGAAATAGCATGTTTTTTTATAAAACTAACAAAATAATCTTTGTCTGATTTATATATATCT
Source organism: Aquimarina muelleri DSM 19832 (assembly GCF_000430665.1). Taxonomy (GTDB): domain Bacteria; phylum Bacteroidota; class Bacteroidia; order Flavobacteriales; family Flavobacteriaceae; genus Aquimarina; species Aquimarina muelleri. The sequence goes on from NZ_AUML01000043.1 coordinate 11,880, forward strand.
TCTATAATAACCAGCTTTGCACCAGATAATAAGGATACAAATATTTCTGAGATAGAAGCATCAAAAGATTGATTTGCAAATTGAAGACAGGCTTCTTTTTCTAAAATATTAAAAGCTGTAATCTGAGAAACTATGGTATTTACAATTCCCTGATGCTCAATCATAACTCCTTTTGGTTTACCTGTAGATCCTGATGTGTAAATCACATATGATAACATATCTTTTTTTACTACGGATTTTGGAATACTAGTATCGAGATGATCAGAAATTTGATCGTATTTCTTTAAAAACTCAGGATCAATAACAACTCTACAATTACTGTCTTTTTCTATATAATCAATTCGTTCTTTTGGATATCCTGGATCAATTGGGATATAAACAGCTCCTATTTTTTGTATTGCTAAAAGAACCCCTATTAACCAATTACTACGTTCTAATTTTACTCCAACAAAATCTGCTGTAGTTATACCATATTCACTTATTAAATGATTAGCAATCTTATTGGATATACTATCAAGTTCAAAATATGTCCATTCTTGTTCTCCAAAGACAACAGCTATTTCATTTGGTGTTTTAGCCAGCTGTTTAGCAAATAATGAAACTAATGTTTCGTGAGAAGTTCCTACTGTTTGAGTATCATTAGATGTAATGAGTAAGTGTTCTTTTTCTAACTCAGATAACATACTAGTATTTGCAATACCTACTTCTGGCTTTGTAATACATTCTGACACCAATTTTTTATAATGGCCTGCTATCTTTTTAATAGTTTGCTCTGTAAACAAATCAGAACAATATGTAATATCTAATGCTATTCTGGACCCTTTTTCTTCTACTAATAGTGTTAAATCATAATTAGAAGAATTAATTTCTAATTCGTTCATATGTACTCCAACACCTTCTAATTGTATTTCTCCCATTTCAGGGGTATTTTGTAATACGAATAATACCTGAAACAAAGGACTCATACTCATATCGCGAGATTCAATTACCCGATCTACTACCTTCTCAAAAGGTGTCTGTTGGTATTCGTATGCTTCGATAGTTGTTGCTTTTACTTTTTCTAACAACATACTAAACGAAGGGTTATTCCCTAAATCACTTCTTAATGCCAATGTATTAACAAAAAAACCAATTAAATTTTCTGTTTCTTCTTGGGTTCTATTCGCAATTGGAGTTCCTACACAAATATCTTCTTGTCCACTATATCTATATAGTAATACTTTAAAAACACTTAACAGTACCATAAAAAGAGTTACACCTTCCTCTTTAGCGAAATCATTTAATGCAGTTGATAGCTCTTCATCTAACATAAATGAAAAATTTGCACCTTGTTTACTTTGTATTGAAGGGCGTAAATAATCAAAAGGTAGCATTAAAGGAGCTATGCCACTTAATTGGTTTTCCCAATACTGTAATTGTTGCTCTAATACAGTTCCATCTATATATGTTCGTTGCCATATCGCATAATCTCCATATTGAATTGCCAATGGCTTTAATTCTATTTCTTGATTAAGCTTTAATGCCTTATATATTGTTTTTAACTCATTAACCAAAATACTATTAGACCATCCATCACTAGATATGTGATGAAATACTCCTACCAGTTCAAAAGACTCGGCTTCCAACTGGAACAAGCACATTCTAAACATATAATCCTTAGATAGATCAAAAGGGGTCGCTATAAATTCGCTAATCTGATCTTCTAATAACTCACAATCTTTTACAATTACTTTTTTCAAACTCCAATCTTCCGGAGAGCGTACCACTTGATAGCCAATACCATTTTCCTCATTAATAACAGTACGAAGAATCTCGTGTCTGGATACTATTATTTTTAGAGAAGCCTCCAAAGCAACTATATCTAATACCCCTTCTAGATATAAGGATACTGGCATATGATAGTTTATACTTCCTTCTAATTGATCTATAAACCATAACCGTTCTTGACTAAAGGATAATGGAAGTCTTTCTTTATTGTTTCTGGGCTTAATTACAGGTACGATGGATGTTGATGAATGGATTAAATGTTCTCCTAACTCTAGGATTGTTGGTTTGGAAAAAATATCTCGAATCGCTAGTTCTGTTTTCATCCTTTTTCGAATCAAAGAAACCAATCGTGTTGCCAATAGCGAATGTCCTCCTAATTCAAAAAAGTTATCATATATTCCTATTTTTTCTATTGCTAAAATCTCTTCCCATATCGTAACTAGTTGTTTTTGAGTATAATTATTAGCCGCTACATACTTCTTAGAAGAACGTATAGCGCTATCAGGAGTGGGTAAGTTTTTCTTATCTATCTTACCATTACTAGTTAACGGCATTTCATCTAAGAAAACCCATAATTCAGGAATCATGTATTCTGGTAATCTCTCTCTGAGGTTTTCTTTAATTTTTTCTTTTTCAAAATTTTCATTAACGACTACATACCCAAGTAAAAAAGCAGTTCCTTCAGAATCTGTTTTTGCTAAAACACAACAACTGTTAATCGCTTCGATTTCAGAAAGTACGCTTTCTATCTCTCCCAGTTCTATTCGATACCCTCTGATTTTTACCTGATCATCTTTACGTCCTATATATTCTATTGTCCCATCAGCAAGCCATCTTCCTATGTCGCCAGAGCGATACAGTCGTTCTCCAGGTTCAAATGGATTAAGAACAAACTTCTCACTTGTTAAGGTCGTTCTATTCAAATATCCTTTTGATAAACCTGCTCCAGAGACACAAATTTCTCCTATTACGCCTACTGGAACTAATTGTAAAGCATCATCCAATATATAACAAGACAAGGTAGGAATGGCGCTTCCTATAGTACTCGTTGTTTTAAGTACATCTGCTGCTGTAATCTCTTTATAGGTTACATGTACGGTAGTTTCTGTTATTCCATACATATTAACCAACTTACAATTCGGAAGGTCTCTCTTCCACTGTTGTAACTGTAGTGGATTTAAAGCTTCTCCTCCAAAAATAACATAACGCAATACAACATCAGATACCTCCTGTAATACTTCTTCCTGAAGTACATAAAATGATTTTGGTGTTTGGTTTAATATGGTAACTTGTTCTTTTTTTAATAACTCACTATATGCAATAGTATCTTTAGTTATCGTTTTAGGCACAACTACTAAACGCCCTCCAAATAATAAAGCTCCAAAAATTTCCCAAACTGAAAAGTCAAAACAGAAAGAGTGAAACAAAGTCCATACATCATTTTGATCAAAGTCAAATAAGGCTGCATCGTTTTTAAATAATCGAACAACATTTTGATGTGATATCAAAACCCCCTTAGGTTTTCCTGTAGAGCCCGAAGTATAAATAACATAAGCCGTGTCTGTTATCTTTATCTTTCTTTTTACGGATGTAGGCATCTCCTTTTCTATATCCTCTTTATCTTTATCCAGTAAAATCAGATCGGGTACTTTATTCTTAATTTTACTACTCGCAAAAACGGTAGTTACCATCCGTTGTAAACTAGCATCTTCTATAATATACGCTATGCGATCCTCTGGATATTCTGGATCTATTGGCACATAGGCTCCTCCTGATTTTAGTATTCCTAAAATCCCAATAATCATCTCCACTGAACGCTCTATACAAATACCTACTAAATCATTATTACTAACTCCTTTTTTTATCAAATAATGTGCTAATTGGTTAGATCTATAATCCAGTTCTTTATAAGACACGTGTTCTTTATCAAATGTAACCGCAATAGCATCTGGAGCTAACAGAACCTGATCAGAGATTAAATCCACTAGATTTTTATCTTTAGGATAAGAAACAGAAGTATTATTAAATACATTCAATAGCTGATATTCTTCTGATCGGGTTAATAAAGAAGCAACAGATACTTTTTGATCAATATCATCAACAATACGATGTAATAACTCATTATAATGGAGTAACATTCTTTGTATCGTTTCTTCCTTAAATAAATCAACACAATACTCTACTCCTAGAAAAATCCCAGCATCTCCCTCCATAGCCATCAATGTGATATCAAACTTAGAAGTCGTACTATCATAATCGTATGAAGATATCTCAAAATCATTCGTTTTTAATTCTTTTTGATCTGATACATTCTGTAATACGAATAAGACTTGGAACAAAGGTGTCATACTTGTATCCCGATGATTTATCACACGTTCTACAACCTTTTCAAAAGGAATTTGTTGATGATTATATGCTGCGAGTGTGGTTTCTTTTACTTGTTGTAAAACTTCTCTAAAAGTCAAATCTTGACTAAAATCAGTTCTCAAAGCCAGCGTGTTAGCAAAAAAACCTATCAGATCTTCAGATTCTTTCTGAATTCTATTCGCAATTGGTGTCCCAACACAAATATCATCTTGATGACTATAGCGATATAACAATATCTTAAATACAGAAAGTAACAGCATAAATAGCGTTACTCCTTCCTCTTTACATATCTCTTTTAGATCATTTGTTATTTTACTATCTAAAGAAAATCGCATACTTGCACCTTTGGTACTCTGCTCAGATGGTCTTACATAATCATAAGGTAAAGATAGTGGTGCAACTGAATTCAATTGTTGCTCCCAATATGCAAGTTGTTTTTCTAATACTTCTCCTCGAATATAGGTTCGCTCCCATACTGCATAATCAGCATATTGCAATGACAGAGGAGCTAAACTCAATGATTTTCCTTTTGAATAACTTTCATAAATTGTAATAAACTCTCGAATAAAAACTGTATTAGACCATCCATCACTAGCTATATGATGAAATACTCCTGCTAAGACCCAGGAATCTTGCCCTTCTTCATACAGGCATATTCTAAGCATATAATCTTCTTGCAAATCAAAAGGACGAGCTATAAAGTTTTCTAATTCTTTATCCAGTTCATGAGCCTCCAAAGCAAGGTGTTCCATCGACCATTCTTTTTCAGATATGACTTTTTGATATCCAATTCCTTCTTCTGTTTCAATAACAGTTCTAAGAATCTGATGTCTGGAAACGATTTCTCGAAAACTGGTCTCCAACACTTTCTTATCAACAGTTCCTTCAAATCGTAAAACCAATGGCATATGATAAGCAACACTACCTTTCATCTGATCTAAGAACCACAATCTTTCCTGACTAAAGGATAGGGGTATATGATCCTGATATCTTATTGGTATTATTGGAGGCATCAATTCTTTTAGAGAGTTAGTCGATATAAAAAGAGCTAATTCTGAAAGAACAGTATATGCAAAGACATCTCGAATAGTTATCTCTACTTGTATTTCTTGTCTAATGATAGATACCAATCTGGTTGCTAATAATGAATGTCCGCCTAAATCAAAAAAGTCATCATGTATCCCGATTTTTTTAACATTCAATAACTGCTCCCATATTTGAGCAAGTTGCTCTTCTACTTTATTTCGGGGAGGTGCATACTTCAAAAGACTTTCTCCTACAGCAAGCTCATCTGGTAATTTTGCTTTATCAACTTTCCCATTACTGGTTAAGGGCATGGTATCTAAAGTAACCCACAAACGAGGCACCATATAATCTGGTAACGTATGTTTTAATTTTTCCTGAATTTTTTTCTTGTCGAATGTATCTTCAGTCACTAAATAGCCTACAAGATATTTCGTTCCTTGTTCATCTGATTTTGCTATTACGCAACAACTGCTTACTGTACTTATTTTTGTTAATGCATATTCTATCTCTCCAAGCTCTATACGGTGACCTCTGATTTTTACCTGATCATCTTTACGTCCTACAAATTCAATATTACCATCAGGTAACCACCTAGCCAAATCACCAGTACGGTACATTGACCATCCTGAAGAAAAAGGATCTGTAATAAATTTTTCTTTTGTTAAAGTTTCTCTATTTAAATATCCTTTCGCAACACCTACTCCTGCAACGCATAATTCTCCTATGACCCCCTGCGGCTGTAGGTGTAAATCTTCTGAAAGAATATACACTTTTGTATTCGTAATAGGTTTTCCTATAGGAACATTATCGAATATCTCTCCATTAAATACTGTTGCACATATACTAGTTTCTGTTGGTCCATAAGCATTACTATAGTTCCCTATTTTTGCAAATTCCTTCGCCTTTAATATTGGAGCTTCTTCTCCCGCAGTAATTAAAGTATCAATACTTTCTAGTTCCTCTATGTTTAATAATTTAAGATATGCAGGAGGCAAAGTCGCCCATGTAATAGCATTTTCTTGTATAAATTCAATAAACAACCGAGTATCTTTCTTCACGAGTTCTCCTATAATATAAAGGCTGGAACCACTAAAAAGTGCTATAAGTATTTCCCATATAGAAGCATCAAAGGATTGATTTGCAAACTGTAAACAATGTCTTTTGGTATCTTCCGTTAACTTACGTACTTGAGACATAATTGTGTTTACAATCCCACTATGGGATATCATTACTCCTTTAGGTTGTCCTGTTGATCCAGATGTATAAATAATATATGCCAACATTTGATGATGAATATTTATATTTTCAAATGTTTTGGAGTATTTTTCTTTTTTATTTATAAAATCAAAAAGTAAGGTGTCTTCTATTATAATTTTGCATTGACTATCATTTTCAACGTATTGGATTCGGTCTTCTGGATAATTTGGATCAATAGGAATATAGGTTCCTCCACTCTTAAGTATTGCTAAAAGTGAAATAATCAACCATTCTGAACGCTCTATTTTAACCCCTACAAAACTTTCCTCTTCAACTCCACATTCAGTAATAAGATAGTTTGCTAATTGATTGGATTGTTCGTCCAATTCCTTATATGTCAAAACTCTTCCTTCATTTACAACCGCTATAGCATCTGGTTTTTCTTCTACTTGTTTTTTAAATAAACTGACTATATTTTCTTTCTCATTCTCTTCTAAAAAAGTATCATTATAAACCTCTAATAACAATTTTTTTTCTTTTGAAGTAACTATCGAAATTTGCTGAAAAGTACTAGATACAGGTAATTCTACGAACTGCGTAAGTGCTTCAATAAAATGCCCTTGAATTTGTTTAACTATGGATTCTTCTAGTATAGAAGTATTATGGATAAATTTTAGAGTAAACTCCTCTTTCTGTAAAGTCACTGCAATAGCCAAAGGATAATTGGTCTGTTCTTTTACTTGTATTGCATCTATTTCTAATAAATGTTCTGCTTTTGTTAACGCCTCTGATATCGGATAATTTTCAAAAACAAAAACCGTATCAAACAAATCTCCTTTTATTTCACTTAAACTCTGGATTTTTGCTAAACTAGTATACTGATATTCTCTACAAGAAGTATGATTAAGTTGTAGAGCTATAAGCCATTCTAAAATCTTATCATCTGCGTTTAAAGACGTACATAAAGGAATTGTATTAATATATAAACCTACTCGTTTTTCAGAAGCCTCTAAATCTGTTGGTCTTCCTGACACTGTAACTCCATATGCAACTTCTTTTTCAGAAGTATATCTAGACAACAACATTGCCCATACTCCTTGAAAAATTGTATTTGCCGTTACATGGTTTGATTTTGCATATCTAAGAATTTTTTTAGTCAGTACTGTATCTATAGGTAATATTGATTCTTCAAAACTTCCGTTTGCTTTATTTCCAGATACACCCCCCTTATAAAATGGTAATATAGTAGGAGCAGTAAGTTTTTTAATATACTCCTTCCAAAAAGTCTCTTCTATATTAGTATTCTTTTTTGTTATATATTGAATATAGTCCTCGTATAAATCTTCTTTTATATCTGGTAGTATGTCTCCTTTTAACAAAGTAGCATACGTTTCTATAAATTCTTGTATTAAAACTGACATAGACCACCCATCAAGCAAGATATGATGATTTGTAAAAATCATTCTTTGAGAAACCGAAGCAGTTTTTATTAGAGTAATCCGTACCAGAGGAAAAGTATCAAACTCAAAACCTAATTCTCGATCTTTCTTTAAGAAAGAAGCTATCATTATTTCCTGCTCTTCATCAGTATAAGAACTAACATCTAATTCTGTAATAGGTATTTGAACTTCATCTTTTACTAATTGTACAGGGGTGCTTAGTTCTTTATGAAAGAAACCAGTTCTAAGAATACTGTGATTTTTCGCTAAATAGTTCCAAGAGGATTGTAATATATCTACTTGTACCTTTTCTTTAAAATACAATCCCAATTGTACAATGTATGAACCTGCATCAGTATCATATAGCCCATGAAACAACATCCCTTCTTGAAGTGGGCTTAATTTATATATGGATTCTGGTACTATTTTCTTATCCTTTATGGTTTTAGCAAAAGCATCAAACTCGGTATAAGTCAATTCCTTTTGCAGTCCAAAATCTGAAGGAGTCATTTCCTTGTCTTTATGCTTGCAACAATGTTCTATTACTAGCTCTAAAGTTTGTTGATATACTGTTGCTAATTCTTCAATATTTTTTTGATCAAATTCTAAGGTTGAATAATCCCAAGAAATAACTAAGTTTCCTGCTGTTACAGAACTATTAATAACTAAACTATTGTGAAATGGGGTATTTCTACCAACTTCTGCCTCTCCAATCGTATCTCCTGCTTGACCGAACCTTTTATTTGTTTTAAAAATGTTATCTAATTGTCCTAAATAATTAAACACAATATCCCAATGCTTTCCTGCAAGGTTATTTCTTACTGATTTTGAGTCATTTAAATATCGTAATGCACCGTACCCTAATCCTTTATCTGGAATATTACGTAATTGCTCTTTTACAGATTTTATCAAATTTCCTAAAGAAATTTCTGGAGATACCGATAAAGAAACTGGATATAAACTAGTAAACCAACCTACTGTATTGGTAGTATCAATTGTTCTGGAAATATCTTCTCTTCCATGTCCTTCTAATCCTATTACTACATTATCTCTTTTTGCCCATTTGCTAATCGTTAACCCTAAACAACTCAACAATATATCCTCTACTTCTGTACCATAACAATTATGCACCTCTTTTAATAGAGATGTTGTATGCTTAACACTTAAAGTACTATGATATGTAGTAACATTCTTTTGTTGAGATATTGTTGAAGTACTATTGGCGTTAAGGGGTATAAAATTAGAAATCACTTTTTGCCAATACGGTAATTGTGCTAAAAGTAAATCACTATTAGCATACTGCTTCATTACTGCTACCCACTGGCGATATGAGCTTCCTTTTACTCCCAAATCTATGTTTTCTTCTTGATACAAGGCGTTTAATAGCACGTCCAAATCTTCCATCAAAATTCGCCATGAAACTCCATCTACAACTAAGTGATGCGCAATAAATAGTATTCTATTTTTTTCTTCATCCGTTGGTGTTTTAATTAAAACTACTTTAAAAACACCTTCTTCAATATCAGATAATTTCTTTTGGTATATATCATAACAATCCTTTATCAATTCAGACAACTCCTCTTCTGAAACTGCAAATTGAAAATCCACAACTGCTATTTTCTCTTGTAATTCTCGATACTGTTGTCTCCAGTTATTATTTTCTTTTTTATACTGAAACCGAAGTGCATCATGACGCTGAATCAATGCTTGCACAGCTGTTAATAGGTGAGATTCCTTAACTGACTTCTCAATAGTTAAAAGTAATGATTGGTTAAAGTGTTCCTTAGCCACATAAATATCTTCAAAATACCATTTCTGAATTGGCAATAAATCACATACGCCTTCTAATACTCCTTGTTCTCCTAATATTTTATCATTTTCAAGAGTTATCTTTTCTGATAACTCTTGTATGGTTTGGTATTCAAATACATCTCTTGGTTGTAGCTGGTACCCTAAGCGCTTCATTCTACTAACTACCTGAATCGTGATGATAGAGTCTCCTCCTAGTTCAAAGAAATTATCCTGAATACCAATTTGTACTACAGACAATAATTCTTTCCAAATTCTGACTAACTGTTTCTGTGTTTCGTTTTTTGGGGCTACATAGGCCTTTACAGATAATTGAGACATGTCTGGGTCTGGAAGAGCATTTCTATCTGTTTTCCCATTTTTTGTCAAAGGCATATCATCTAATACAACCCACAACTTTGGGATCATATAGTCTGCTAATTCTAATGCTAATTGTCGTTCTATATCCTCTTTCTCTAAAAAAACATCTTCCTTAACGATATACCCAACTAAGCGTTTATTTGTGGTTATGTCTTGTTTTGCAAGAACACAACAGTTTGTAATTCCTGGAACCGAAGAAAGAACATTTTCTATTTCTCCCAATTCTACTCTATACCCTCTTATCTTTACCTGATCATCTTTTCTACCAACAAATTCTAAATTTCCGTCTGGTAACCAACGAACAAGATCTCCTGTTCTATACATTCGGGCACCTTTCACAAAAGGATTAGGTATGAATTTTTCTCTTGTTAATTCTTCTTTATTCAAATATCCTTTTGCCAAACCATCTCCCCCTACACATAATTCACCTATAACTCCAATAGGTTGTAAAGAAGTTAAAGTCTCATCAAATACATACGCTTGACTGTTATTAATAGGTTTACCAATAGGGATATCTTTTTCTTTTATATCTGTAATTGTATACGTTGTAGAAAACGTAGTGTTTTCTGTAGGACCATATCCATTGATAATTAAAATATTTGGATATGCACGAGATATTTTATCTGTATACTTAAAAAGTACTTTGTCTCCTCCTACCAAAAGATTACTAATGTTTTCAAAAACAGTACTATCTTCCTCTGCTACTTGATGAAACCAAGAAGCCGTCATCCATAATGTATTTACGCTATTTTTTTCTATCGTTGTTTTTAGGTGTGCTGTATTCAGTAGTTTATAGGTATCCGTTATGATCAGTTTCCCTCCGTTTAGTAAAGTTCCCCAAAACTCTATTGTCGTCGCATCAAAAGATATAGAACCCGTAGATAACCAAACTGTAGCTGTATTTAAATCTACATAATCACAAGATTTTGATAATCTTACAATACTTTTATGGGCTATCATTACCCCTTTTGGATTTCCTGTCGATCCTGAAGTATACAATACATATGCTAAACTTTCTGAAGAATATATCGGGGCCGAAAAAACAACACTATACGTTTCTTTTATTCTCTTAAAATTTTCTATAACATCTGTGTTAATGGTCAGTGCGCAATTAGAATCTTTCTCGATATAGTCCTTTCTTGCTGCTGGATAATTTGGATCTATAGGAACATACACTGCTCCTGTTTTTAAGATTGCCAACATAGAAATAATTAACCATTCTGTTCGCTCAAGGCTAATCCCTATAAGATCCTCATAAACTACATCGCAACTATTTGATAGATAATTAGCCAGTTGATTTGATTCTTCATCTAACTTCTTATAAGTTAAACTATACTCATCTCCAATAACAGCTATTGTATCAGGAGTAATCATAACCTGCTCTAGAAACAAGCTTATGACTGTCTTTTCTTTTGGATATGATACAACTGTATCATTAAATCCTTTCAATATTTGTTGGGTTTCTGTTCCTGACAACATCGATAATGCAGTAATCGAATGGTTTCTGTTTTCAACTATACTATGCAGTAAATTTTGATAGTGTAGAGCCATTCGATGCATGGTTTCTTCACTAAATCGATGCGTATCATACTCTAATATCATCGATAAATTTTCAGATTTTTCATCTATAATACAAGTGATATCATATTTACAGGTTGTATTTTCTACCTCATAAGGAGCACAATAGAGTCCTCCTAAATTCAATTCTTCTAAATCAAAAGACTGCTGTAATGCAAATATTACCTGGTAGATAGGAGAAACCCCTATCTCTCTTCTAGTAGTTACTCGTTTTACAACTTCTTCAAAAGGAGCAGACTGATTTTTATAAGCATCTAAGCTGGTTTGTTTAACTTGATGTAGTATTTCCTTAAAAGTTGCCTTGCCATCCAATTCGTCTCTCATTGCAAGTGTATTTACAAAATACCCTATCAGCCTTTCTAATTCATGTTGATGTCTATTAGCTATTGGAGTACCTACACAGATATCTGATTGACCACAGTACCTAAATAATAATATTTTAAATACAGATAGTAATGTCATAAAAAGAGTAACTCCTTCTTCTTTTGCTAGTTCCTTTAACGATGTTTTCAAAGTTGCATCCAAGGTAAAAATTAAGGTTTTCCCCTTTTTTTCAACAGGATAAGGACTTGAAAAATCGTATGGCAAATTCAAAGGCAAAACTCCTGTTAATTTTTCTTCCCAATAATCTAATGCAGTGGACAAAAATTTTCCTTTCAAATAATTTCTTTGCCAAATAGCATATTCCGAATACTGAATCGGTAATGGTAGAAGTTCTGGTTGTTTTCCTTTTGAATAGACTTCATAAAGGGTACTAAACTCGTTTAATAAGATCGCTTCTGAAAATCCATCTGCGGCAATATGATGAATTACAAAAATGAGTATACTCTCTTCTTTGTTGATCTCAATAACAGAACATCTAAAACTAAAATCTTCTGAAAGATTAAAAGGGTTAAAAATAACTTCTTGTATTGTTTGATCAATATCAATAGGATCATTTTGATTAAAACACCTTATTTTAAATAGTCTTTTATCTAGTAATTTCTGAAATAAACTTCCATTTTCATCAGCAAAAAGTACTGTTCTAAACACTTCATGTCTTGACACCAATTCAATCGTTGCCTTTTCCAAAATCTTCAGATCTAATACTCCCGAAATCTTAATTGTTTTGTAAACATGATATTCTTTACTACCTCCTAGTTGGTCTAGAAACCATAAACTTTCTTGTTGAAATGAAGCAGGAATCTTATTCTGATAATCTTCCCTTTTTATATGGGATAATGATAACTTTTCGACTTTATCCTCTTCTTGTAGTTCCAGTTTTTTCTCTACTGAAGAGGCACAAGCTCTTAATGTAGGAAACTCAAAAATAAGAGTAGGTGAAAAAGAACGGTTTAAATATTCTGATAGCATCCCAGATAACCTAACTCCAAGTAAAGAATTAATCCCTAGTTCGGCAAATGATTTATCTAATGATACCTGATTTAAGGAAAGTTCTAATTGTTTGGCTATTGCTTTTCTAAACCATTTTTCAATAGGAGTGTCCGCTAATGAAACAACTTTTTCTTCTGTAGCTTTATTGCTTTTCTGAACACTATTTACTTCATTCGAATCCCATCGTTCTAATACTCCATCTACTATGTTTTCTTTATAAAATGATGCCGTAGCAACACGCTGAATTTTACCACTTGATGTTTTTGGAATACGCCCAGGGCTAACTAGCACAATCCCATAAACAGGGAGATTATGCGTTTCATAAACGGCATCACAAATATTTTTTACTATACTCGGGAAATCATACTTTTTAATACTGGTTCGTTTAATTTCTTGTACGATTACCAGTTGCTGACTTCCTTTGTGTAATATACTCAAGGCTACCCCTGCATTATTTTGCAAATCCGAACTCGAGTATTGCACACTTCTCTCTATATCCTGTGGAAAATGATTTACTCCATTAATGACCATCATTTCTTTTAATCTTCCCGAGATATATAAATCATCATTATGTATAAATCCCATATCACCAGTTCTCAAATATGGTCCTTCTACATCTTTTCCTTCTTTTGTATCTATCTCAATATATGCCTGAAATATCTCTTTAGAAATAGCTTCCTTTTTCCAATATCCTTTTGCAACACTGGCTCCACTAACCCAAACTTCTCCTATTTTATTTTTATCACAAAGTTTTTTGGTATGAGGGTCTACAATTTTTACTATTAACCCTTCTATTACAGGGCCATTACCCATTATGCGATGTACTTCGTTATTTTCAATAGGTTTCTCTACAATTTTTACCTCTTTATCATTAAATGCCTTTTTATCTAATCCCAGAATTATAGGAGCTGAATTAAATGAACAACCACTCACAGTTAAAGTTGCTTCAGCCAAACCATACCCTGGAAACAACGCTTCTTTTTTAAGTCCATAAGCACTATAACGTGCAATAAAGTTCTCAAATGTTTCAGGTCGAATTGGTTCTGAACCATTAATTGCAACTCTCCAACTACTTAAATCTATTCCTTCTAGATCCTCTTTCCGAATTTGATTTACACATAAATCATACGCAAAGTTAGGACCACAACTAATTGTCCCTTTATAATTAGAAAATGCTTGTAACCATCTAATTGGTTTTTGTACAAATGCCGTTGGAGGCATCATAACAAGCTCAAAACCGACATAAAATGCTTGTATGATATTACCTATCAATCCCATATCATGGTATATAGGCAACCACGATATACCTACAGAATCAGGTGTATTCTGAAAACATTTTTTAAACAATTTACTATTATCAATCACATTCGAGTGGTCTACAATAACTCCTTTAGGATTTCCTGTAGATCCCGAAGTGTATTGCAAAAAAGCAACTGTTTCTGGAACTATATTCGGAAAATCTTTTGAGATTTTCTGATCCAACTTATCTGTTTCTAACCATTCTATTTCAGAAAAAACCTCATCACTAAACCATTTCTTACTTTTTGCATGAATGGCTTCTTGAGTCAAAACTAACATTGCATTACAGTCTTCTACTATTTTTTCAAGCCTACCTATTCGTCTTTTTCCTTGTGGTGGAAATGCTGGAACAGCAATAACCCCAGCCAATAGACATCCAAAAAACGCGTCCATAAAATCCAATCCTGAAGGGTACAATAGCAGAACTCGATCCCCAGGGTTTACATATTCTAAAATATGAGATGCAACGGTTGTTGCTCTGTCATATAGTTCTAAATAAGTACGAGAATCTGTTTGCTCTTCTCCGTTTTCAAGAAATCTGTAAAGGGTTTTATCTGGAGTATGTATCACATGATGTGTTAATACTTTTACTAATGTTTCTTCTTCAAATATCTCTTTTGAAGAGGATAGGTTTGTTTGTAACATTGTGATTAGGTCTTTTTAGTTGTTTAAAGCCAAAAAATCTATAAAGACCAGAAGTGATCTTTATAGATACTGTTATATTTACAAGTAGTTATTATCTATCGTGATAGATCGGAATATTATTATACTCCATACACAAGAGAAGAATGTTTTAAAAAAACATTCTTCTTTTTTTAATTTTAATAAATTCTGGAAAAAGCCACCTCTGTATCTTTATACTGTATAGACTCTATTCGAAGGAATATTATAGTATTGTATAAGTGTGTTTACTATTTTTAGTTTTCTTAATTTTTTAGTTAGATAAAGCCATGATTTATAGGCTATAATAGAATAAGAAATTCTTGGTTTACTTTTATTTTTTTTGCTACCTGAATGCGTAGAAATACTTCATTTCTTTTTCATAGATTTATATAAAAATAATTTTTAAGAAAGGTGCTATAACTTCAAAATCTATACTTGATTAGTATATCATTTTGTTCAATTATTAGAAAGGCTTCGCCATATGACTCACAATCTATTTTTATTAGTAGATTTCTATGAATCAATTCTCTTCTTTAACTAAAATAAGGGAAGGGGTAAGTAATTTTTTAAAACTCACATACTCTAAAGTATCTTTTAAAAAACTTTTTTAAAGGTACAACATTTGATTAGAATAATAAATTCGTTTTGCGTTTTTTTTTAAAAAAAATCTCATAAAATATTGATTTTCAGTGTTTTAATTTTAAAATATTTACGTTTAATTAAAATTGGCTTATTATAGGCCTAATAACCTATTAATGTATCGTTGATGATTTTTAGTCCTCCTATATACCGTTTTTCAAGTATAAAATTTGATGGTTAAGTTCTAATTGAAATATTGTTTAGAGCTAGATACTGACTATAGTTATTTTTATAATCATCGGCCATTTTTGTATTGTTTTGAGAATTGCAGGACATACCGACCAACGCTGTCTTGCCATCTGCCATTTGCTCATACTCATATCCAAAATTGCAACTTACGTTGAGGTAGGTAAAACTTAAATTACTATCGCTTATCTTTTTTTCAAAAAATAACTTCTAGTTCTTTACTATCTTTGGGGATATGAAAGTAAAATTGCATTTTATTAGATTTTTTCACCTCTTTACCTTCCTGTCTTAACTCTAAATTAAGTACCGATTTTCCTTTTTTCTTAAGATCTGAAGACGTACTCTCTAAAGTAACTAAACGACCCTCATTATAAAACACCATTTCATAATCTTCTAATGGCAAAAACGTTACTCTTTTGTCTGAAAACACAAATTCAGCATTTTCATATAACTCATTTATTTCTTCTTCGCTTCTATAGTTTGCCATACATTCTAAATAGGCTTTTCTATACATCGTTTCCCAGAAAAATGCGTCATCATCTGAATTATTAACACTTTTTATAAATCTATTAAAATATGTAACTACTTGTTTTTTTAATACTACCGTATCCAATTTTCGTAAATCTTTGCTCGTTTCTAATACATTGGGTAGTTTAAAAGGAATACTAGCCTCAAATTCAAATTCTTTTTCAAAATAAGGTTTGCCTTCTAATCTTTTTTCTTTTATATACCCTATAGTATTCCCATCTTTATCTACAGCAAAATCTCCATTAGAATCTCTACCAAATTCATCTGTCGAATAATTTATTATTTTTTGTTCATTATCCCATATATCATCATCATAATAGGATTTTTTTTCAAATGAAGATAGCCTAAATGTAAAATAGGATTGTTCACTAAACAATTCACCATCAAGAGGCTTAACTACAATTTTTAATTTTTGTGTTAACTCATTGTTTAAATAGTGATTGATTAATTGATAATTTTGTGTTTCGTCACTATAAGCATATGATTTAAAAAATAACTTATTATTAATGTAAATCTCAATATTTACATCACTATAGTTAAATTCATATATATATAAAGGGGGTTCTGGCTTTGTTTTGACCTCTTCGTATAAGTTTATAAATTTTTCCTTATAGATTATAGTATTCATACTTTCTTTATTTTGTGGTTTGCATCCTATTGTAAATAAGACAAATAATAAGATTGTTAATATTGCTGTCTTCATGAATTATTTAAAATTTTGCATGATATACATACGGTTAGTTTTATAATCAAAAGGCTCTAATAGGTTACCTTTGTCGTCAAAATCTTCATCTAAACCCATTCCAAACCATTTTAATTTCACTTTTCCTGTTACTTCATATTGTAAACCAGAGAAATATAACCGTTCTTGTGTAAAAGGGCCTTTTTGATTATCAAAACCAATTATGCGTTCTAAACCTATAAATGAAGAAATTTGACCATCTATAGCAGCTTTAGCCTCAAAATCTATTAAGTAATATTTATACGCTACTTCTCCTTCAAGTATAGCCTCTCCTTTCATTTTCAAATCCGTACGAATCACATCTCCCTCAATAAACGCTTCTCCGTTTTTAATCTCGGGTGGTGGTGGGGCAAAACCTAACCCACCTTTTACCTTTAGGTTTTTGTTTTGTTTTACCACATACAACGCTTTGGTTTGGTCACCCGCATTTTCGTTAAGGCTCCATGTGTTGGTTAGGCAATTGTATTTTACATTAATATCTGCACTAACTGTTAGATTTAATGAAAAACTGGCTTTTAATTTATATATTTAATTTTTCGCGTTGTTACTATTCTTATAGTATTAGAGTATTCAGAATTCTTGGTTTCTATCTTTTCTATCCAATTACCTAATTCATCAGATATATATAACTTTTCTCCATAATGATCAATTTCTTTAACAAGAATACCTTTGTCATCGTATTCTAATCTTATAATATTTTGGACTTGATGAACGGGTTTTTCTACATTTATAACATGGCTTGCATATTCGATACTTATTAATTGCTCTTTTTTGTTATAATAATAGTTAGCTGTAGAAGTATTGTGTTTTGACTCGTGCAATGTAACTTCTATAATATTCTTATTGTTGTCATATATTTTCTCTGCAACTAAATTGTTGTCAGAATAAATCATGACTCTATCATTATTATATACTAATTTATACGAATCAACTTTATTTTCATATCCATAAATCTGAAAGCTAATTAGTTTATCATTTTCATAAACATATACAACACTATCATTATACTTGTTAATCTCAGATATAAGTTTTTTATTCTTAAACTTATAAAAACTTTTAGAAAACTCTTTCTTTACCTTAGCCTTTATATTATCTTCTTTACTGAAATCACCAATTGTGACATTTTGTTCTTCATAATAGCTAATTTCTGTTTCTTGAATCTTCAAAATGTCACTTCTAAATTGTTCTTGTCTAAGAAATTGTGCTTGTAAAAAAAGAGTATTACAAAAGAGTATAACTCCAAAAAGTGTTTTTTTCATAAAAAGGTATTGGTTTGTTTATATTTATACATATCGGCTTTATGGATTTGTGAGTTGCAGGACATACAGATAAAAACAAACCACAAATATTTTAAATATAACATTCTTGTTATTTTTAATACATGATTTATAGCTCGTTACTACCCTTTGGCATATAGAAGTAAAATTGAATGGGTTTTTTATAAATATCTTTTGGGTCATTAGGATTTGTTGCAGTTGCTATTAGAGGTGATTTTCCTTTTAATTTTAAATCATCTACTGTACTCTCAAAGCATACCAAACGTCCTTCATCATAGAATATCATTTCATAATTTTCTATAGTGCCTGTTCAATCTCTAGCGAATACATTTAGTCAGAAAAACTTAATACCTTTTCCTTGCTGATAGATCCTATTTCTTTTCCATTTGAATTAATTAAAACATAAGTTCTATCTTTTTGCTTTCCTATAATATAACATTTATTATTGTGCCTATATGTTTCTACCTCTAGATACTTAAATCCAGAAACATTATTATTATCGTTATCATAAATAGCATCTAAATCGCCTTCACCATATATTAAAACTAAATTTTCTGTAATCGCTTTACCTTTATCTGTTTTTGTAAAGATTTGTTTTTCTACATTTAAATAATAATATTGCTCAGATCCATCGTTATTATCTTTAGCTAGATAAAAACTATTTATTTGATTAAAATTATCGTATTTTAAAAAATCTAGATTTGTTTCTGGTAGTTTAAAAAGCAATTTATTTGATTTACTGCTCATCACCCACGTCTCATTATTTTTTTCATTTAAATAGAATGATGAAGGAAACATATCCTTTGCTGTAAAAATAAACTCATCATCTTTACGCTCTTTTTCTATATAAAATTTCACTTTATCTACATTCCCTCTAAAACTATATTGATAAGCATTTTTTTCTCTCCCTTTTATAATTAAATCAATCCATAACTTTTCTAAAATCCTCATTGCTTCTGATAGTGAGTTTGTTATTTGAATACTTTGCACCTTTTCTTCTATTAATATCAGTTCTTCTTCTTTAATTTTTTCGTATGTACCAGGATGATAATTAAAACTGTCTTTATAAGATAGTTTTTTTCCTTCTTCATTATACGCTTCAAATTGCATAAAACGTTCATTATTATCGACTTCAAAATAAACATAGTTTCCTTTAATATCATTGATCTTAAAATTTTGTTTTTGAAGCATTTCATCTTTGCAAAAAACAATTGTATCGTATTTAGTGACATAATCGAATCTTGCTTTTATAACTACACTATCTATGTATTTTGCCTTTCCATAAGCAATCTCAGAGTAATCCAGAGAAAAATCTAACCCCTCTTTAAATTTAGGATGGTTATCTTTAGAGCGATAATATATTTGTTGAGCTTTGTACGTATCTTTAAAATATTTTCCTGTTTTGTATTTATTCTCTGCATCAAAGCTAATAAATGCAGTGTCATTTTTAAAGTTCTGTTCAAAAGTAGTTGTTTCTTTAAGGACTTTAATTTGCTTCTTTATTCCTTCTAAATATAATTGAAATGGATGACTATACTCTTCATCTTCTATAAGTATATTTGTCTTAAGAAATAACTTTTCTTTGAACTCTACCTTAGACCATTTTTGTAGGTTATTATGAAGTTCTATTTTAA
Source organism: Aquimarina muelleri DSM 19832 (assembly GCF_000430665.1). Lineage (GTDB taxonomy): Bacteria > Bacteroidota > Bacteroidia > Flavobacteriales > Flavobacteriaceae > Aquimarina > Aquimarina muelleri. The sequence goes on from NZ_AUML01000043.1 coordinate 31,765, forward strand.
GCTCTTTTAAAGACATATCACTAACATATTCAAAAGTATTGTTTAGTATTTTACTCTCTACATCTGTGAGTTTCGCTCTTTCAACATCTAATTCCTTTTGGGTTATTGTTTTCTCTTGAGAATTGCAGGACATACAGACCATACAGATAAAAACAAACCACAAATATTTTAAATATAACATTCTTGTTATTTTTAATACATTATTTTTAACTCGTTACTATCCTTTGGCATATAGAAGTAAAACTGAATAGGATTTCTAAACACATCTTTTGGGTCGTTAGGGTTAACCGCTGTAGCTATAAGTGGTGATTTCCCTTTAAACTCTAAATCGTTACTCTTACTCTCAAAACATACCAATCGCCCTTCATCATAAAAGACCATCTCATAGTTTTCTATAGGCTGATAAGACATCATATTATAATACATCTCGCCCTCTTTTATAAGGTCGTCTATATCTTTTTTTGTAAAGAAATTAGCTTTTGCCCAATAAGCTACTTTGTTATAATATAGCTTCCAATACCTATCCTCATCTTTGTTTTTTACACTATTAATAAAAGCATGGTATTGCCCAAGTACTTTTTGCTCTAATGCAGTACTATCTACTTCTCGTAAATCTTTACTGTTTTGTAAAGCTTCATTTTCAAATGGCATTTCTGCCTCAAATTCAAATTCTTTTTCAAAAAAATTTAAGTTATCTAAGTTATCTTTTCTAATCACATCTCCATTAAGGTCTCTAATAAGTTCTCCTTTAGAATCTTTTTTGAAACCATAATTACTATACTTTATAAAATAATTTTGATTTTCGAAATTATCATTACTCCATTCTAGTCTATTCATCTCACTCAAATTAAAGCTAAAATAACTGTTATGTTTATCAAAATTAGATAATTTATCTAAAGAAGTTATTCTCAATTTAACCAACTGCTTTTTATTTTTTTTTGACAATAAATGATTCATAAACTTGTAGCCTTGTTCTTGCTTATTATGTATAGAAGATTTACTAAGAAGTTTATCATTTACCAATACTTCTATATTAACTTGAGAATGACTATAATCGAATAGGAAAAGGGAAGCTTTCTTATATTTCGTTGAATTCTCAACTATTTCATACAATTTTTCTTTAAAATCTATATTTCCCATATTATTTTCTTTTTTATTTTGCCCACAACTTATTGTACTAACTAATACTATAAAAAGTAGTGTTTTTATCTTTACTTTTTTCATGATTATTTATTAAAAAATTGCATAATATGCATGCGTTTGGTATTATAATCGAAGGGTTCTATAAAATTACCTTTACTCTCGTATTCGTCATTTAAAAATTCTGGATAATAGCCAAAAGCCCCTACCTTATATTCAGCTTTTAACTCGTATTGTAAGCCCGAAAAATAGATTCGTTCTTGTGTAAAAGGGCCTTTTTGACTATCAAAACCAATAATACGTTCCATCCCTATAAATGATATAGCTTTTCCTTTCAAATTTAACGAAGCATCAAAATCTACTAAATAATATTTTTTATTCAATTCTCCTTCAAGTATAGCCTCTCCTTTCACTTTTAAATCTGTACGAATCACATCGCCCTCAATAAACGCTTCGCCATTTTTAACCTCGGGTGGCGGTGGTGCAAAACCTAATCCTCCTTTTACCTTTAGGTTTTTGTTTTGTTTTACCACATGTAGCGCTTTAGTCTGGTCGCTTGCGTTTTCGTTAAGACTCCATGTGTTGGTTAAACAATTGTATTTTACGTTAATATCGGCACTAGCCTCTACACCTAACTTAAAACTGGCTTTTAATTTGTCTTTTAGCTTGCCTTCTGGGGTAAGTTCTTCATTAATACTTACGCCCAAAAAAGGTTTTGCTTGTAGTGTAAACCGTATGATCAGCGCTATCTTGCCATCTGCCATTTGCTCATACTCATATCCAAAATTGCAACTTACCTTAGGGTAGGTAAAGCTTATCTTTTTATTACTAATTTTACTTATGGCTTGTTTTATATTTTTTGCTTTTTTAAGTGATTTAAGCTTCATTCTGCCCGTTACAAAATAAAGGATCACCAAGTCTAATGCCAAGGTCATCAAAGATAACTGAAAGGCGTAGTAGTATAAAAAATAATTATTCGGTTGTTTTTCTGCATAATTAATAAGCTCCCCATTCATTTTATGGTGATACCCTAGTTGTATGGTTTCGTTTTCGCTTTCTATAAATTTTTCTACCAAACCTTCTAGGTCATCGCTTAAAAATTTAAATTCGTCTTCGTCGCTGCTTGCCAAATACTTATGCGCTGCCAAAAGCTCTTCTATAGGTTTCATGACCTTTGTGTACAAAAACTCTACTACTGGTTTAAGATAATCATACAAGTTTTGGTTAAACTCTATCAATTTTACCTCTTCTGCTTTATAAAATAATACCTTTTTTACGGCATAGTTTATATGTACCGCCCATTGCAAATCTGGGTAGATATTAAAAATAGGGGTACGTATGTATCTGCAACTTTTTATAAGTACTGGATAGGGTATATGTTTTGCGCCAAACATATACTTTGCAAATACTTCTAAATAGGTATCTGCTTTGTATGGGTAGGCTAGCTTAATCTGTAATTTGTTTTCTGTTTTACTTACGATTTTTACAGGGGTTATACTACCAAACAACTCACTATTTACAGTCTCTGTAGGTAAGTGTGTGGTATCAAAAGTATTATTGGTGTGGGTATTGCTACTATCCTGTGTATTATCAAAACCTGCTTGCAGGCACTCGGCAGTTTGTACCTCTTCTAGATCTATGGTGATGGTTTGTGGGGTTTTGTTACCACCTGCAACATACTCGAGTATGGGAGTGGTGTTGTTTATTTCTAAACTACCATCTTCTGCTTGTTTTAAAATATGAAAATTGCCGTAATCGTCGGTTATCTTGATAGCAGTGAACCCACATTCTTCATAACTTTGGGTAACTAGTGTAGCTTCTTGTATTTCTGCTATTTGCGGTATCCATTCTTGTTCATCTTCATCTACAGCCCATTCATCCCTATAGTTTATGGTAAAGGTAATTTCTTTTTTCAGATTTTTTACTTGCTCTTCGGTATAAGGGGCATGTAGTATAGCACGGTTAGGTACTAGGGTTATACTTAGTTTACCTTCTTTTATAGAATCCTGATTGTCTTTCCCTTCTTCGTGATCCAAGGTTTCTATCCATTCTGGTTTTATGTATAGCTCATAACGTTGCTCTACATTATAGTCCAAAACAGGGTTGTCTATATTTCGATCTAAAGAAATACATTCTTTTTCTAACTCTTTGCCATCTACAGTAATGAGTAGTTCTATATCATAATAGGGTACATTGTGCAATGCCATATGTACATCTACTATATTGCTATATTCTAGCTCTGTTTCTAATGCTTGAATATCTTTGCTTATAAATTTTATATCTTTTTCTTGAGTTGTTTCTCGCTTTTTTGCATAAAAAGATAGGATTTGTGGTTCTTGTACAGCTATTATAAAAGCCCCTTGAGACATCCATCCTGGGCGATAATTAATCCCCTCTAGCCATATCCCTGCACCCAGTTTATTGGATTTATAATCGATACTACCAAAGGTATCTTTGCCCATCACTTTTTTATAGGTAGCCATGGTGTACTGTTTACCCACATATCTGGTGTCTTTTTCTGAGTATACAACATCTTTATATTTTTTAGAATATTTGTTTAAAGCAGTTAAGTGTTTGGCTAACGTTTCTGGTTGTATTACTGTTTCTTTATTTACTTTAAAATTTAGCCATTTGTTTGTTTTAAATTTATTATAAGGTTGCGCTATCCAATACACGTTTTTTTGTGTGGCTTGGGTATTAATGGCTTTTAAGGCTAATATTTTAAAATTAACTGCTTTGTTTTTAGGGATCAAATACACATAATAGCCTTGATAAACTTCTCGTCTGGCAGCGCTATCATCGGTTGTGATTTCCTTATCAGCATAATTTTTTTCTTTTTTTACTTTATTTTCTTCTAAGTTTGATAGCCCTGTTTTCATTCTACCGAGTTTATATCGTGTTTAACTTCTTCTAATACCGTTGTATCCTCACATGCCAACGGGTTTACCTGAGCCATCACATCTTCGTCGGCTTCTTCTTGATGCTGCTGGGTAGCTTCTGCGGTTTGCCCATGAAACGTAATACGTATACAAGGTGCTCCTGCTATGGGGCAAGTAGCTTTACTGTTCTCGAGTATTGGATTGCCACCATTATCTAAGGTTACTTTTTCATAAAAGTCTTGCCATTCTGTAATCATGGGTTGGCAGGGTTTATACCCACTGGGTGTGGGTTGTAGTTTACATTGCCCAAAGGTCTTTTTTTGAAAAGGTTGTCCGATATCCATTGTAGAAACGATCATCTTTTTTTCGCCTTCTGCATCGTTTACATACTGCTTATGCTGGCTTATTGATACTATTTTATCGGGCATAGTACCATTTTGGCACTCGCACTCTGCTTCTTGACATACTATTGCTTTTCCCATAGTTTTTAATTAAAAAAATTATTTCCAGAATTCATACCATTTTTTTTCGACATTAGGATCTATGTAAATACCATTTTTCTTTTCATCTTCTATTTTACGTTGCTCTGTTTGATCCATGTCTTTTTGCCAAATGGCTTTGAATTGTATGGTCTTATCGGTATTATGTTGTGTATACTTAACAGTACCATCTACTCTTAGTAGGGTATGGTCTTTTGCATCTAACTCATATCCTATTGCCGTTTCTCCCTGATCTAAACCACTTGCAGACTGCATACCTCCTTGATAATGGATCACTATACGGTTGTTCTCCTTAATAATAGGACTCACCGTTTGATTGCCATAAAAATGTAGTTTATGAATCCCCGAAAACCACTTAAATTGCTTTTCTAAGGGCTGTGTAAACTTGTTGGTATAGTTTATATATAATTTTGAAAACAGTATATCATAAACGACATCGTTATGAAGGCTTTTTAATAAATTTTTGGGACTATGTATAGCATTGGTTATATTTTTGCAATGATTTATAAACGGTACTCCTATGTATCGTTTAGCAAGTTCTTTTTGCTTGGTTTCCCATCGTTCTTTTATCGCCTCTTGGTTATCTACACTTATTATTTGCCCATGCTTATTGACACTTACTTGCAAAGGATATAAACAATTAGCACTCTGCTCTGCCAGTTGTTCCATAAAACCTTCTAATTGTTTACCGTCTTTAAAAAAACGTTTTCGGGATAAGGTATAATACCGTAGTCCTTTTTTATAACCTGTACATTTTACTTCAAATAGATATTGTATTGTTTTTTGGTCATTATAATTAATGTATATACCATATGTGCGATGCAAAAACCTAGTTTTATTTTCTATTAGCCAATACTGTAGTTTCCTTGAAAAGGGAATTTTTTCAGATGGTTTTTCAATTTTTTCTGTAGATAGCGAAAAATGCGGTCTTTTGTCTCTTTGGGGAGAAGAAACTGGAATTTCTGAATGATTACCATCATCTATCAATATTGAAAAGGGCTTTTTTGGCATTGTTTATTTTTCGAAATTATTTTGTGTCGTCGTATATTTCTCGTTTTCCATCTTTTCTAGGTTGCATAGGCTCTTGAAGCCTTAGTATTTCATGTATAACAGGGGTGTAATGCCACCAACTAGATGGTTCAATATTTTTGTATGAAAACGATATGTGCAGGTATTGGTTTCGTAATGCTCTTACTAATTGCGTATCGCTTAGTGTTTTATAATCTACCTTTTCTACGAGTTTTTTTAATTGATATTCTTTGCGCACTGGTGACACAACATTTGTGTTATCTTTTGGATGTTCTAGCATTTTAGAATCTATGATCAAAGAGTTGTTTTGCACACGCTCTTTTGTTTTTTTTGCCTCCTTTGTTTTGTATTCTTTTATAAACTTAGCTATTTTTTCATTTTTTTGTTCTAACAGTTCTTTTTCATTTTGCTTGCTACTAAATTTCAATAAATCTATAGCTAGAGTGCCTTTCGTATTTTTTGCCTTAAACTCTGTTTGTAAACGTTTTTGTACCTCTGTTAGTAAATCGCCTTTTACTTTAAACTTATCGTTTAATGTTGCGGTATTAATCTTAGCAAGATGCTTTGTCGATAATTTAGCCATTAATTGTAGTGCGATTACACTATATTGATTGGTTAGGTTTTTTCTTCTACCCCATACTTCATCTCGTACCCAACCATCTTCTATATTTATTTCATGCCCTTTATACCAGCCTTCTGCAATAAAACTGCTCCTTACACTTTCTGCTTTTTCTTCTTTATTGCTTAAATCCCACAATAATGTATCTTCTTGAGAAATATTTTCTAGATATCCGCCACCAATATCAGAGTGTACCCCAGGCAAACTAATAGTTATTCCTTTTGCCCCTGCGCTTTCTATACCTGTTAAATCAAAGTTGTATCTAATCTCGTCTTGCGCTATTAAATGTACGGTCTTATTAGCATGGTACATTTGGTTTAATTGCAAATCTGTATGGTCTTTAGAATGATTCATCCCATAAGCGGATACTGAGTCGTATAAGCCTGCAAATCCTATTTTTATGGTGTTTATTGCTGTTTCTGCTTCTTCTAGGGCTTTTCCTAAATATCCATAGGCAGGAATATCGATCACCTGTAGTTCTGCTTCTTCTCGGCTATAATACTCATAATGCGAAGCACTTTTTTTTACTTGCGATACAAAATGCCGCGCCGCTACAGCGCCACGACTAAAACCATATACATCAAAATATACCTGATCTATAAGCTTAAAACCATTTTCATCTTTAGGATCAGATTTAACTTTTGGTAAAATTTCACTTACAATTCGCTTACAGGCTTCTTCTACCCTTGCTGGAACCCCTGTACTCCCTTGACCAAAAGCAGAACCCGCACCTGCATCTCCTTTAAAATTTTCGGTGCCGATACCCTCTATATAAAGTTTAAATACTTTGGGATCATCTGCTAAATAATGAGGTTCTAGACGGGATACATTAGACTCGTCTGAGTTATAACTATTATCGCCATGATTGTCATCTTCATGTTTTTTGTACGCCTTTTTATAAGTTTCGATATCTTCGCCTTCATCCATTTCTATGGCTTCGCCTTTATACGCTTTATAAGCACGTACATTTTTACGGTTATTGCCTGTACCATCAAAAAACACTCCTATTACGATGCTATTGCCTCGCTCTATAGTTGTTCTGGTTTGCTCGTATTCTCCAAAAATAATTCTGCTCATACTATGATTTATATAAAAATCGTTTTACTGTATTTTCTTCTAAGTGTATTTCTTGTTTATTGGCTCCTGTTATCAGGTAGAGTTTTAGTTTTTTTATGTTGTTTTCTACATACGTTTCTATCTCAAAACTACCAGTATTGTTATTTTCTTTAAAAGCAGTTGCCATGGCTTGATAATCACTATCCTTAAAAACACAAGTTGCTGTAAAAGCCTCTTTTACTTGGTCTGGCTCTTCCCATTGCATTCTGAATTCTTTTGGCAAAGCACTATATATAGTATCTTCTTTAATATTTAAAAATTTATCCTCTATTCTATACTCTTCCCCATTAAATGCATACGCATTTAAAAACACCATATGTGGATCCCCTTTTATATGTATATCCCAAGTAAAAGGTTGTCTATAGGTTTTCCATTTTTTTAAAGAAAGCGTACCCGCCTTATATTGCGCTACTATTTCGGCAGGGATACGGTCTACATATAGTTTAACTGATTTTTCTCTATCCTGTTCGCCATGGGGATTGTATTCTTTCCAGTCCACTTCGGTTTTTTTGGCTTGGTAAAAACCTACTTCGCGCTGAAACCCATCAATACCTGTTAACCAAACAGCTACAGTACCGCCAGGAGCTACATTAATAACGAAAAACAAATCATGAGACATTAAAATTTCTCCTTTTCTTCTAATTTTAAACCCTTTTTCGAATATTTGCGCTATTTTTTTATGATCTAACTCAAAATGCCCCTCATAAAATTGATTTTCTAAATAAGAAATCCATACCAAATCGAGTTTTTTGGGCAAAGGTCTTTTTTCTTGAGAGCCTGTAAAAGTACCTGTTAGCCCCCAACCGCTATTTAATGTGCCTTTGCCTCTAATACCTGTATCTCCTAAAGATCCATAATGTAAGGTTGCAGGAAAATTTTTGGGTGCATTTACAGATACAGACCATTTATATTTTTTATTCATTTTGTTGCTTTTGCAGTTTATTAAAGTTAGCGCGCAAAGCACCACTACTATACCGTATTTAATTTTCATGTATACCTGCTTTTCTTTTTTGAACATAATTTTTGTGTACGAAAAAAATAATAATGGTTGTTACTAATGTTATGGATTGAAAAACTACTTGTATTATAAAATCCAATCCTGAAGCCATTACACTCCCTGCAGGATCAGTACTAAAATTTCGTAAATCATTAGATAGGTTGTCTACTGCATAAGGCACAATAGTAAATACCGTATTGATTAAAATCCACCAAAAAATAAATGTATTCAACTTGGTTTTTACAGTATGTGTTTGATAGAGTGTAAAAGTTAAAACTAGTAGCGTAAGTAGTAATGACATTGGTGCTATAAAATATGTTACCGATAATAAGTAAACATTAGTATTCATTTTTAATTTTAATGAAGCCCTAAAAATAAAAGTATACACTATACATCCTAGTAATAGGATAGTACTTATGATTAAAACATTTTCGTCCATTTTTTTTATATTACAGTAGTATTAATTATCCGCTTTAATATTTACTTTGGTTGCTCCTGCAAGTGTCATATTTTCTTTAGCAGATTCTACAGTTGCTTTTTCTGAAATTTTATTTAATTCTGAAGCTTTTATAACATATTTTTGATACGCTATTTTTTTTATATTTAGTGCCCTTTTTATAATAGCCATACTAAAACAGATTAGATTTTTCTTTTGCATTGATATGCACTTTTTTTGCACTCAACATATTTATTTCTTCTTTTAAGCTTTGTATATTTATTTTATCTGCATATTCTGTTGATTCTTTTGATTGTATATCAAATACATTATCTGCAATTTGTTTAATATTATCTGCCTTTTCTTTAATATCCTTAGATGCTGTTTGTAAAATATCATTTCCTGCATTAGAGGTAATATCGCGTCCTGCACTTTCATCAATATTCTCTCCTGCATTTACTCTAATATTTTTTCCTGCAGTTATATTAAGGTTCTCTCCTGCATTAATATTAATATCTTTTAAGGCATTAATCGTAATAGTTTCGCCTGCGGTATCTATAATAAGGTGGTTCCCTTTTTTATCTGTAATGGTTATACTCTCGCTACGATCCGTATCATTAAAGGCTATAGTGTGTCCACTACGAGTAATGATACTTTTATAGTTGTTTTGGTCTCTTCCTCCTGCACCAGTAGATCCGTTAAAAAGGCTACCCATTACAAAGGGGCGGTTAGGATCGTTATATCGAAATCCTACCATTACCTGATCGCCTACCTCTGGGATAAATACATGTCCTCTGTTTTGTGCATGAGTACTACTGCTACCCGCATCGGGGGTCATTACCCGTATCCACGAAGTTTTCATTTCTGCGATTTGCCATTGAAACTGTACTTGTACTCGTCCTTTTTGTTTTGGGTCTTGGTTAGATACTACCGTTGCTATTTGCGGATGTGCTTCAGGAAAATCTACTTCTGGTTCTGGTAGTATTTGGATGCCCGAGGATATCGCCTCAAAACT